>NZ_CP145608.1:1923027-2564037 GCF_036884295.1 Brochothrix thermosphacta DSM 20171 = FSL F6-1036 | reverse complement strand
AAATTATTTTCCCCCTGCAAAGTTGTAGCCTATATAAATAAAGCTTAAGACGTTATAGAAAAATGTTGCATGATCTGTACACATTATCCACAGCTGTGGACAAAAAAAGTGAACAACGCTGAATAATGTTATCCACAAGTTATGCACAGAATGTGGACAACTATTTTTATCCACAGCCTTATTTAGCTTTTATATCTTTCTTAGTTTATCAGAAAACGTCTTTGCTATCAAGTGCAGTAAATGATTGTTCACAAACATATACACCTGTTGATAACTGTTATCCACAACGGTGGGCTATGGGGATAAGCTGTCCATAAGCATGCATAAAATAAAAAGTAAAAAAAGTTATTAAATACCTTTGTGGATAATTAAGGACTAATATGTGCATAAATAAAAAGAGGACGGAAACAAAAATAACTGTGGATAACTTAATTAAGGAGGAAATACGTTTAAGTTAAAAAGAAACAAAGATTTTTTAATGAAAAATTCAAGTTGAAAATAAAGAGGCAGATAAAAATTAAAAATCTTGAAAATTTTTACAACAGAAAGAAGTAGTATTATATAGAAGAAAATCTGTATTTTATCAATTTAATAAATTATTTTCACTAAAGGTTTATTCGAATTCGATTGACAACAATGCCACTTATCTACTATAATTACCTAGTATGTCATTTTAATCAGTATTATGACACTTTTGGAATTTAGATTTTGAGGAGGTGTTGGATATGAAACAAACTTACCAACCAAAAAAACGTAAACATTCTAAAGTTCACGGTTTCCGTGCACGTATGAGTTCAAAAAACGGTCGTCGTGTATTAGCTGCTCGTCGTCGTAAAGGACGTAAAGTCTTATCAGCATAATAAGACCCACTGAGTTGTCTCAGTGGTTTTTTTTTGAATTAATTTAGCAAAGTAGCGTTTGTTTACAGTAATATTTGTCAAAGATAATACAACGCAGATATAAAATAATATTCAAATGAGGCTATATCTGTTTTTTTTTAAGAGAAATTCAGCTATAATAGACCTAGTTTGACATATTTATGAGTGCACAACTTTTTAGTAAACAGGTGGTGTTGATAAGAATTAATGAAAAAAGCAAATCGTATTAAACGTAATGAAGATTTTCAAACAATTTTCAAACATGGACATTCGACTGCCAACCGCCAATTTGTTATTTATAGCTATCCGAAAAAAGATCAAGCTCATTTTAGAGTTGGGTTATCAGTTAGCAAAAAATTAGGCGACGCGCATCTACGAAATTACATTAAACGCTGCTTGCGTCATGTAATGATGGAATTTGATGCAAACCAGTTGATTAAACATGATGTTGATATTGTTATTATCGCCAGAAATCCGGCGGCCACTATGACTTACCATGAGATGAAATCGAGTCTCGAACATGTATTGAAATTAGCAAAGGTGTACCAACACCGTTCTAAATAATATATCTATAAAATAGATAGGTTTTGGATAAGGGGGATTTATTGAGTGAAAGCAAATAAAAAATGGCTATTACTATTAATGGTCGCTTCATTAGTACTTGTTTTATCAGCGTGTTCGCCAACAGCAGGAGCAGCGTCAAATCCAATAGATGCAAATACAACAGGATTTTGGAGTCACTATATTGTATTTCCAATTAGTTGGTTAATCTTGAAGCTATCAGCCTTAGCAG
Source organism: Brochothrix thermosphacta DSM 20171 = FSL F6-1036 (assembly GCF_036884295.1). Taxonomy (NCBI): domain Bacteria; kingdom Bacillati; phylum Bacillota; class Bacilli; order Caryophanales; family Listeriaceae; genus Brochothrix; species Brochothrix thermosphacta. The sequence continues at coordinate 2,562,366 of NZ_CP145608.1, read as the reverse complement.
GTAATAGCTATGGTATGGGTATTATTTTGATTACGATTGTTATCCGTTTATTGATTTTACCGTTGATGGTAAAACAATTACGTAGCCAACGTAACATGATGAAATTACAACCAAAAATTAAAGAAATCCAAGCTAAATACAAATCTAAAGATCGTGATACACAGATGTTACTACAACAAGAGACAATGGCATTATATAAAGAAAATAATGTTAATCCGTTAGCCGGTTGTTTACCATTACTTATTCAAATGCCTGTATTATTTGGTCTTTATGCTGCGATTAGACGTACTGAAGTATTAGAAACAGGAACATTCTTATGGTTCAATTTAGGCCAAGCAGATCATATGCATATTTTACCAATTTTAGCTGCTATTACAACATTCCTCTCTACTAAGTTGAGCATGATGTCTCAACCGAAACAAGAAGGTATGATGGCTTCGCAAATGAGTATGATGTTATATGTTATGCCAGCATTTATTTTATTCGCTGGTTGGTCATTACCATCTGCACTTGCTTTGTACTGGGTAATAGGTAATATCTTTATGGTATTCCAAACGTTGTTAATCAATAATCCGTTTAAAATCCGTCGTGAAATGGCTGAAGCACAAGCTGCATTAGATGCTGAAAAACGTCGTGAAGAACAATTGACATTGAAAGAACAACCAAGTACTAAAAAGAAATCAAAATCAAAAAAGAAAAAATAATTAATTAATGAAAAACGTTAGAGCCAAAAGGTTCTAACGTTTTTTTATTCTTTAAAAACCATTAGTAGCCTTAAAGTAGCTTGGATTTTAGGCCTGACATTCAATTTTGGACTCAGACCACTTGTTATTCACATGTGGATAAGTTAAAATAGAATGGAAACTATAATTGAATATATCTACAGGTGAAAGATGTGGATAAGTCAAAGACAACTAATGTTTAACGGGTATACGCTCTGTTATAACGTTTGTTCTTTTTGCTTATGATCTTTTAAACCTGTGTTGTTGAGCTAAAACTACATTGGGTATTTTTGGCTTTTTATTTTGTGCAAAAAAAGAAAGGGGCGGCAAAAAATGTTAGAATTTGATACGATTGCAGCGATTTCAACACCACCGGGTGAGGGGGCAATTTCAATTATTCGAGTGAGTGGCGATAATGCGGTTGCGATTGTAAATAAGGCTTATCAAGCTGGGAAAAAATCATTAGAAATGGTTGATTCACATACGATTCATTATGGTCATATTGTAAATCCTCAAACAAATGAAATGATTGATGAGGTAATGGTGACTGTTTTGCGAGCACCAAAAACATTTACACGTGAAGATTGCGTAGAAATTAACACACATGGCGGTATTGTAGCTGTTAACCGTGTTTTACAATTGATATTACAGTTGGGTGCACGCCTAGCTGAGCCTGGTGAATTTACGAAACGAGCGTTTCTCAATGGACGAATTGATTTATCTCAGGCGGAAGCAGTTATGGATTTAATTCGAGCTAAAACTGATCGAGCAATGGGTTTGGCATTGAAACAAATGGATGGAAACTTAAGCCGCTTGATCCGCAGTTTACGTCGTGAAATTTTAGATGTATTGGCACAAGTTGAAGTGAATATTGATTACCCAGAATATGATGATGTTGAAGAGATGACGCAACGTATGTTGTTGGAAAAAGCGACAGAGGTAAAAGGCTACGTATTGCAGTTACTTGAGACAGCGCAACAAGGTAAAATTTTACGTGATGGTTTATCAACAGCTATCATCGGTCGCCCAAATGTAGGGAAATCATCATTGCTAAACCAATTGATTCAAGAAGATAAAGCGATTGTGACGAACATCGCAGGTACGACGCGTGATATTGTGGAAGAATACGTCAATGTTAAAGGTGTACCGCTTAAATTAGTTGATACAGCTGGTATTCGTGAAACAGAGGATATCGTTGAGAAAATCGGTGTTGAACGTTCGCGCCAAGCACTGTCGGACGCAAGCTTTATATTGCTTGTTATCAACCAAGCAGAACCGTTAAGTATTGAAGATGAGGCATTATTTGAAGCAGCATCACATCAACCGTTCGTTGTTATTCTTAATAAAACAGATTTACCTACTGTGGCTGATGAAGCGCGTATTACTGAATTGGCACAAGGTAATCCAGTCGTTAAAATATCATTAGAGACACAAGAAGGCATCGATCAACTAGAGCAAGCAATTGCAGATTTCTTTTTCTCAGGCGCTGTTGTAAGTGAAGATGCTACTTATGTTTCCAATACACGTCATGTTGCTTTACTGAACAAAACAGTGGCTGCTTTTGACGAGGTGTTAAATGGTTTAGCGAATGATATGCCGGTCGATTTAGTACAAATGGATATGACACAAGCTTGGACGTTGCTTGGTGAAATTACTGGGGATGCCGTTCAAGATGAATTATTAGATCAATTATTCTCACAATTTTGTTTAGGGAAGTAAGGAAGGGATGTAAAAAAATGCAAACTTATGAAGCTGGAAATTATGATGTCATTGTTGTTGGTTCAGGACACGCAGGTGTTGAAGCGGGATTAGCTGCAGCGCGTATGGGCTGTAAAACATTGATGGTTACAATCAATCTCGATATGATTGGTTTTATGCCGTGTAACCCCTCAATCGGAGGGCCTGCTAAAGGTGTGGTTGTCCGTGAAATTGATGCCTTAGGTGGCGAAATGGGTCGTAATATCGATAAAACATATATTCAAATGCGTATGCTAAATACTGGGAAAGGTCCTGCAGTTCGTGCCTTACGTGCACAAGCTGACAAATGGGACTACCAATATGAAATGAAGCACACAATTGAAAAAGAAGATAATATTACATTGCGCCAAGGTTTGGTAGATGAATTGATTATCGAAGATGATGTTGTAACAGGTGTCATTACACAAACAGGTGGTATTTACCGTGGAAAAACAGTCATTATTACAACGGGAACATACTCACGTGGTGAAATCATTATTGGCGATATTAAATATTCAAGTGGTCCAAATAACCAACAACCGTCAGTGGCTCTTTCTAAACAATTAGAGACACTTGGATTTGACTTGTTACGCTTGAAAACAGGAACACCACCACGTGTGAAATCGACATCAATCGATTATTCACAAACAGAGATACAACCAGGTGATGAAGATCATCGTGGTTTTAGTTACGAAACAACTAAATTTATTACCGATCAAATCCCTTGCTGGTTAACTTATACAACTGAAGAAACACATGAAATTATTAAAGCGAACCTTCATCGTGCGCCAATGTTCACGGGTATTATTGAAGGAAGTGGCCCGCGTTACTGTCCATCAATTGAAGATAAAATTGTACGCTTTTCAGATAAACCGCGCCATCAAATATTCTTGGAACCAGAAGGTCGTCATACAGAAGAAGTATATGTTCAAGGACTATCTACAAGTATGCCTGAAGATGTGCAACATAAAATGCTTAATTCTATTCCAGGACTTGAAAATGCGTCAATGATGCGTGCAGGTTATGCAATTGAATACGATGCAGTGGCACCAACGCAATTGTGGCCAACACTAGAGACGAAACGGATTAAAAACCTGTATACAGCGGGTCAAATCAATGGTACAAGTGGTTATGAAGAAGCGGCTGGTCAAGGTATTATCGCAGGTATTAATGCTGCATTAGCAGTTCAAAATAAAGAACCGTTTATTATGAAACGTAGCGAGGGTTATATCGGTGTTATGATTGATGATCTTGTAACAAAAGGGACGAAAGAACCTTATCGTTTGTTAACATCACGCGCGGAATATCGACTTTTATTACGTCACGACAATGCTGATTTACGTTTAACTGAAAAAGGCCATGATATTGGCTTGATTACAGAAGAACGTTACCAAGCCTTTTTAAATAAAAAAGCACAGATTGCTGAGGAGTCAGATCGACTCAAATCAATTCGTGTAAAACCAACTGCAGAAGTACAAGCCTGGATGACTAAAATCGGGGGTTCATTACTAAAAGATGGTATTTTAGCTTGGGATCTTTTACGTCGCCCTGAAGTAACCTATGCAGACTTAATAGAAGTTATAGCAGCAAGTGATAATATCACTGAAGAAGTTGCTGAACAAGTAGAAATCCAAGTGAAATATGAGGGTTATATCAAAAAATCATTAGAACGTGTCGATAAACTTAAACGCATGGAACAAAAAACAATTCCTGTGGATTTAGATTATGATTATATTAGTGGTTTAGCAACAGAAGCACGCGAAAATCTTAAAGAAGTACAACCGTTAACGCTTGCTCAAGCAAGTCGTATTTCAGGTGTGAACCCTGCAGATGTATCAATTTTGATGGTGTATTTGGAGCAAGGTAAACTAGTAAGAGTTGGAGGCGAAGAATAAAGTGAACCCAGAACAATTCCGTGAAGCTTTGTTGGAAAAAGGCATCGCATTATCAGATGAGCAAATGAAACAATATCAAGTATATGCGGAGGTATTAGTGGAGTGGAATGAAAAAATGAATCTCACAGCTATTACTGATCCAGAGGAAATTTATCTTAAACACTTTTATGATTCAATTACCTTAGCCTTTTATTATGATATGGATCAATCTGTTAGCTTATGCGATGTAGGAGCTGGAGCTGGTTTCCCTAGCCTTCCAATTAAAATTGCTTTCCCGCAACTAAAAGTAACAATTGTTGATTCATTAAATAAACGTATTACGTTCCTTAACCATCTTGCAAGTGAATTAGGATTAAAGGATGTTTATTTTGTGCATGATCGCGCGGAAACATTTGGTCAAAATAAACAATATCGTGAGCAATTTGATATTGTAACCGCTCGAGCTGTGGCTAGAATGAGTGTTTTAGCTGAATTGTGTTTACCACTTGTTAAATTGCGCGGACATTTTGTTGCGCTTAAAGCGGCTCACACAGCAGCAGAGATGGTTGATGCTAAAAAGGGTATAAAGGTATTAGGTGGAGAGTTATTGAGTGATGAGGCCTTCATGCTGCCCGTTGAAGAGGCTGAGCGTCATGTTGTTACCATCGCTAAAAAACGTAAAACGCCTAAACAATACCCACGCAAACCTGGAACACCAAATAAAATGCCAATTGTATAGTGACTAAAAGCCAAGAACTCATCGGTTCTTGGCTTTTGTTATGCAATTAACTTTGGTATGATAGACACTAGAATGAAAGATGAGTAAAAAAAGAGACTGCACGTTTAAGTTGAGAGATTGTATTTTAGAGATTGTTTGCTAAAATATAATAATAGCGCATAACAATTCGTCCGTTAGCATTCGTTGAAGGGCAGATTAATTATAGATAGAGGGAAGGAGTCGAAGACCATTGGGTTTATTTGGCTTTGGAAAGAAACAAGCACGTCAACAAGAAGAAAAAATAATTGAAAAATTTGTTGAAGAATCACATAATCAGACGGTTGAAGAGCTCCCTATTACAAAAATTATAGCAAATCGTTTTCAACCTCGCGCTGTCTTTGATGAAGAAAAAATTGCTGAATTGTCACAGACTATTGCTGAACATGGGCTGATTCAACCTATTATTGTGCGAGAGTACAAAGAAGATGGTTACGAAATCATTGCAGGTGAACGTCGTTTCCGTGCGATGAATTTATTGAAGTGGGAAAAGGTTCCTGCAATTGTTAATCAATTATCAGACAAAGAGGTTGCCTCAATTGCCTTGATTGAAAACTTACAGCGAGAAGAATTGACTGCGATTGAAGAAGCACATGCCTATAAGCGTTTAATTGCCTTACACCAAATTACACAAGGTGAGTTGGCTAAGCAATTAGGAAAAAGTCAATCAACTGTAGCAAATAAATTACGCTTGCTAAAGTTAGGTGAATCGGTGCAAACAGCAGCTTTGAATAAACAAATTACAGAGCGCCATGCCCGTGCTTTAATCGCATTAGATGAGGCACAACAAGCAGAATTATTAAAAGAAATTATCGAACACGAACTCACTGTAAAGGCAACCGAAAATCGTGTGCAAAAACTGTTGGATAAGGTGAATGCGCCTAAAAAACGTCAAATTAAGAGTCGTGATTTTAGAATTGCTGTTAATACAATCAAAGAATCATTGGATTTGGTAAATAAAACCGGTATTCCAGTTGAAACGATTGAAAATGAAACAGAAGAATACATTGAAATTTCTATTAAAATCTCTAAAAATAAATAATTTATTTATTAATAAGATACAGGCGTAGGCACTTTCGGAAGTGCCTGCGCTTATTTCAACAGAAAAGGTAGTGAAAATATGAAAAGAGCTGCAGTATATTGTGGAGCCGCAGAGGGTATTAATCCTATATATAAAGAACAAACAATTGCTTTGGGAGAATGGTTACTTGCTAACAACTATGAGTTGGTTTATGGTGGCGGTAAAGTAGGACTGATGGGTATAATTGCTGATACGATTTTAAAAGGTCACGGTAATGTCACGGGTATTATGCCTAAATTTTTAAAAGATCGTGAGATAGCACATGAAAAATTAACGACTTTAGAGGTGGTAGAAACAATGCCGGAGCGCAAAACTCGCATGATTGATCTGGCTGATGTTTTTATTGCACTTCCAGGAGGGCCAGGCACATTGGAAGAAATTTCAGAAGTAATCTCGTTAGGGCGTGTCGCTCAACACCAAAATCCATGTGTTTTATATAATGTAGCTGGTTATTACGATGGATTGGCAAGTTTTTTTGATACGATGGTTGCTTCGGGATTTTTATCACAAACTGATCGAGATAATATTTGCATCTCAGATTCACTCAGTAAAATTAAAACATTCATTGAAAATTATCAAGCGCCTAAAGCACGCGAATATCGCTAATTTATCAGGTATAAGGGTACTGTGCAACTAGTAGTTGCGTTTAAGCAACCATGAGCTTCTTTTAATAAATATAATTATTAAGTATAGTTAATACTATAATAATAAGGAGTTGATTAACCATGCATCTTGGGGAACGATTGAAGTTATTGCGTGAAAAAGAAGGCTATTCACAAGAAGAATTGGCGACCATCTTAAACTTGAAGCGACAGTCTATTTCAAAATGGGAAGTTGGTGGCGGATACCCTGATATCGAAAATTTGATTAAGTTGAGCGAACTTTATGAAGTAAGTTTGGATGAATTAATTAAAGGTGACCGCGATTTCCAAAAAAACATCACGGTAAATGAAGCGAAGCCAAATGATTTTATAGCGTTATTCAAACAATTTTGGTGGTTGATTTTCCCTATTTATGGAATGATTATGGGATTGTTGGGTGCGTTGAAATAAAGAGCGTTATTATTAATTAATAGCTAATAAGAGCGGGGTGTTATCGTTATTTTTTAACGAACAATCCGTTCTTATTTTTATATTGTTAAACATGTTAGTTAATATTTAAATACGGAATTTGGTAGTTTAAAGATATAAATGATGTTATTTTTATTGCTTTATAGAAGAGACGATATCCCTGAAAAATAATGGCATTGAAAAGGAAGTTGTATTTAAATTCGTCTTATATTAACATGATTACGGCTTTTTTTGCTACAATTAAAGAGTAAGTAATAATAAAAGACTGCGTTAGCAGGACTGTAATAATATCGGTTGGATAATTAATGAAATAAGAACTCTAAGTTGTAAAAAAAGCAAGGTAGTATGCAAACGCAAATCTTAATTTTTTATACACATGGAGTAGGTTGATTACGAAAACTCCTAATTTGAGAGAGTAGGTTGAATCGAATGGTCAGAATTTTAGCAATTGCCAACCAAAAAGGTGGCGTCGGTAAAACAACAACAGCGATAAATTTGGGTGCAAGTTTAGCGATTATTGGTCACCGTGTATTATTAGTGGACACTGATCCACAAGGGAATACTAGCAGTGGTGTCGGAATCAAAAAGGCAGAAGTTAAACAGTGTATTTATGATGTTCTAGTTGGAGATGTACCGTTAGAAGATGTGATCATAACATCGGATGTTAAAAATTTAGATGTTGTACCTGCAACGATTCAACTAGCAGGCGCGGAAATTGAATTAGTATCCACAATATCGCGTGAAAGACGTTTAGAGAACGCGTTAGAAACTGTATCTGAAAGATATGATTTTATCATTATTGATTGTCCACCATCTTTAGGAATTATTACGTTAAATGCTTTGACGGCAGCAAATGGATTATTAATACCTGTACAATGTGAATTTTATGCATTAGAAGGTTTAACACAGTTGCTAAATACTGTGAAATTAGTGCAACGCCATTTAAATAAAAATCTCGAAATTGAGGGTGTTTTATTAACGATGTATGATGCACGTACAAATTTAGGACAACAGGTTATTGCTGAAGTTAAAAAACATTTTGGCCCGCAGGTCTATCAAACAGTTATCCCACGAAATGTTCGTTTGAGTGAAGCGCCAAGTTATGGACAACCCGCTGTCATCTATGATGTGAAATCAAAGGGTGCAGAGGCTTATATAGAATTAGCAAAGGAAGTGAAAGCAAATGTCTAAAGGTTTAGGTAAAGGCATTAGCGCATTATTCGGTGATATGGGGCTTTCTAATGAGGAAACAATCGAAGAGGTCATGTTAACAAAAATCATCTCGAATCCCTATCAACCACGTACGATATTTGATGAACAAGCTCTAAAAGAATTAGCAGAATCAATCACTGCAAATGGTGTTTTACAGCCAGTTATTTTGCGTAAAATTAATAATAAATATGAAATTGTTGCCGGAGAACGTCGTTGCCGTGCCTCTAAATTAGCAGGGATTGAAACGATTCCAGCAATTATACGTGATTATTCAGACGATCAAATGATGGATTTAGCAATTTTAGAAAACTTACAACGTGAGAACCTATCTGTTTTAGAAGAAGCGAATGCGTATCAACTTTTGATTGAAAAACGACAGTTAACACAGAGTGAAATTGCGAAAAAATTAGGTAAAAGTCGCCCTTATATCGCTAACTATTTAAGACTGTTAAAATTACCAACTGAAGTTAAAAAAATGTTAGAACAACAGTTGTTGTCAATGGGACAAGCACGTTCACTTTTAGGATTGGTAGAATCAGATCAACTTTTAGCGGTAGCTAAAAAAGCTGTTGCTCAACAAATGACCGTACGTCAATTAGAGCAATATGTTACGGAATTAAATGCCAATAAAAATATGAAGCAAACAAAAAACAACGTTGGTAAGAAACAAAAACCAAGTTTTATTCGCGCAACAGAAACGCAATTACAATCAAAATTTGGTTCCGCAGTTGAAATCAAAAAAGTCGGTAAAAAGGGTAAAATTGAAATTCAATTTTTATCTGAGGACGATTTTAACCGTATATTGAATATATTAGAGATAGAATTGTAAAAAGGAGAGACATGTGATGGGTTATGATTTGAAAAGTGTCGTGGAAATGAAAAAGCAACACCCTTGCGGTAGTAATGAATGGGAAATAATTCGCATGGGCATGGACATTCGAATAAAGTGTCTTGGATGCGGACATAGCGTATTAATTCCACGTCGCGATTTTGATAAAAAAATCAAGAAAATTATTCGGTAACTCACAAATCTTTTTTAAAAAAAGATAGCCTGTGTTATACTAGCTAAAAATTAAGTGAGAGAAATGATTGAGGTGGAAATTGATGAGTGAAACTGAAACACGACGTTCGAAAGTGAAGAAAAAACATCCGGTTAGGAAAGCAATTTTAATGTTAATTTTAATACTAGTGCTAGCAATTGCTGGTGTGGCTGGATACCTTTATTTCAAAACAAATAGTACAGTGAGTAAAATTAATGCGCCATTGAAAACAAGTGCAACTAATATTGCTGATAAAAAACCATTTGCAGTTTTGTTACTTGGTACGGACAATGATTTAGATAGTAAGGGGCGTCAACGTCCAGGTCTATCCGATACAATGATTTTAGCGGTGGTAAATCCTCAAAAGGAAAAAACATATCTTCTTAGTTTACCACGTGATACACGTGTGCCGATTGTAGGTCATGGTACAGAAGAAAAAATCAACTCAGCTTTTGCTTATGGTGGGGCACAAATGGCAGTAGATACAGTTTCAGAGTTTATGGACATCCCCGTAAACTACTATGTGAATATGAATATGGATGGCTTTAAGCAACTTGTTGATGCAGTGGATGGTGTAACGGTTAACAATAAGCTAAACTTTAAACAGGATGGCATTACTTTTAACACGGGTAACATCAATTTGTCAGGAAAAGAAGCTTTAGCTTATTCACGTATGCGTTATGAAGATCCGAAAGGTGATTTTGGTCGTCAACAACGTCAACGTCAGGTAATTGAAGCAGTCACACGCAAAGCAACTTCGAGTAGTGTGGTATTCAATTACAATGACATTTTAAAAGCAATTGGCAATAACGTCGAGACAAACCTTGATACGAAGGATATGATTTCGATTGCTAAAAACTATCGCGGTGTTGTCAACAATGTCACTGAATCATCGATTGAAGACGGTACAGGTGAAACCTTGATGAATCCTGATGGAGCAACAACAAGCTGGTATTATGTTGTATCAGATGATGTTAAAGCTAAATATCAAAAAGAATTGAAAGAAGCTTTAGCAGAATAAATATAATACATATCATAGTAAAGGCGAAGAGTAGAGATGTAAATCTCATGGCTCTTTGCTTTTTTGTTTCATGTGAAACAGAGAAAGGTTGTAAACTTTTGGCTTTATAATTTAGGGTGTTGGTGAGTTTTCACTGATGCTTATTTTTTCACAAAAAAAGACATGTATGCGGACTATTATTCCGATACATGTCTTTTTCGATAATAGTATTTATTTCATGTAGAAACGCTGATGCTTTTTTGTTGAATATTTTTCTAGTTGTTAAAATTCACTGGCGATTCGGGCATCAATAAAGTCAGCTAAGTGAACAACAAATTCGACTGTTGTTCTTGGAACCACTGGTGAGCCCCATTCCGGTTTGTAATGATGAGATTGAATAACGGCCAAAGTGTCTAACCAATCATTTAAACTTAATTCGGTATTATTTTGGTACATCTGGCGTGAAATATACATTACGCCTAATTGGATATGACCAAAACGCTTCCCTAGAACATCCATATCAATTGCTCCTGCACGATGATGTGGTACTTCGAAATTATCGCCAAACCAACGTTTGTATTTATCACCAGACTCATCGCCAACACTGCTATATTCGATGATTTTTCCAATATCATGGAAGATAATACCAAACAATAACGTGTCCAAAGAAAGTGGTTCGGTTATAGATGTTGTTAAAATACGTTGTGACAATTCGGCAATATGATTGCTTGTTTCATTAGGTGCAGTTTTTTTATAGGCTGTTTGTGGCGTTAAATCGGTGAGCATTTTTTTCCAGTCCAACGATTGAAATGTACGTGTGATAATGTTTAAATAGGTAGCTAAACTTGTTGGATTTTCAGCATGTTGATGTATATGATAAGCGATACGCATAACTTCCGTGGTATGCTGCAACAGCCCCATTCGATAATTATGATGATGGCCTTTCGCACCATAACGTAATGAAAAATCTGCCCACAAATCATCAAGCAAATAAAAAGTAGTGTTTTGAAATGGTTTACTTAGCAATGAGATGTAGAAGAAAAACTCATCAACAATTGCTTGCGGTGTATCATCAGGCATTTGTCTTTGTAATAATGCTGTATCATCATTATAGTCTGCTGGTTTGATGGCGGAACACATCAATGAAAAACGTCCGCTTTTTTTAGGGAACTCATTTAATTTAGCTGTGATTGAGACGATTGACTGTTGATTTAATTTTTCTAGTTGTAGATCTGCATCGCCATTAATCCATTGGCGACCTTCAAATGTTCCTGTAGCATTTTCTAAGGAAAACGAGATATAAGAACCTTTATTTGTAGCTGTCCCCATTAAAAAGAGACCGTTTACGGGTTGACCATCTTTTTGTTCAAGTACTTGATTAGATAGTGTTGCATCAATCGTTGGCACTGGAAAACGTTCAACCAATTTACATGAGAAATTTTTTTCTAATTCAATAAGGCCAAATGTAATTTTATCAGCAGGAGGTTTACTCCAAAAAGCAGTTTTTTCGTTTGACCCCTCAAAAAAAAGTGATTTTAGCGTCATTCTACACGCACATCCTTTCCTTACTACATTGTAAAAGGTATTTTACAAGATAGCTACAAAAAACCCCCATCCCTCAAATAGAATGAGAGATGGGGGTTAACTATGTTAACCTAACTTATTCAGCAAGTTGCTGCTTAAGTAGTTGACTGTATTCTTTGATGTATTTATCTGAAATCACATAGGTGCTTGGTACTCGTTTATCAGTCGAGTTATTTGGACGCACGATTTTACCGCCTTCAATCGTATTTTGCTTAACTGTCTTAATGTTACGGTAGTTTTTAGCGATTCCAAAAATTTCCTTCATGCTGATATTGGTGGTTACATTCTCACCAATGATGTCCATGATGGCGTTATAATTCATTAATCCTTTAGCCGATACAAGTTTAACAAAAAGGGCATCAACTGTTTGTCTTTGACGTTTTTGACGTCCAAAATCATCATTAGGATCATTATAGCGCATTAAACTATAGCTTAGCGCTTTCTCTCCAGAAAGAGTGAGTGAGCCTTTAGGGAAATTGAAACCATCTTGAGTGAATTCAAACGTATTCTTAACAGTCACGCCATCGACTGCATCAACAAGTTGTTCTAAACCGTCCATATTTAAAGTGACGTAATGATCGATAGACACGTCAAATAAATCGGATACAGTATCAACGGATTTTTGAGCTCCACCGATAGTATAGGCTGTTGAAATCTTTCCTTTTTTACTTTCGCCTGAAATAGGTGTTATCATATCACGCGGTATACTTAATAAGTTCATTTCATTTTTTGATGGATTTACTGTAGCTAGTACCATTGTATCTGAAGCACCACGTAGTTGGCGTTTCGCATTAGATGGTTGGGTTCCAATCCCCATCAATAAAACGGTGAAAGGTTTTTCATCAACAACCTTTGTAGAAGTTGTCTTAAGCGGTTCATTGATTTTATCGACCGTATCAGCAGCTTTATAATACATGTAGCCTGCAATCCCACCAATAACTAATAGCAAAAGTAATAAAGGGATTAGTATTTTTTTAAGTAATCCTTTTTTGATTTTGACTTTGTTTTTGAGGGTGCCTTTTTCTTATTCATTTTATACCTCCGACTTTACAAGTAGTTTAAAGTTAAACTATAGCATGTCAAAGGCGCTTTATCCGTCTCATAAATTGTCATAAAACATTAAAAATTTAGAACCGAGATAATACAGTGTCAAATATTTAACAAATTGTATGCAATGTTTTTTTGCTTATGTCACTATGGAAAAAATGATTTTGCCAAATCTGTGTTTTTTGTGCTTGTGTACTCATGGCTAAATCCCAAGGGGGATAAATACGCATGGCCATTTTGCCAATTGAATTGTTGTTCGAAATTATTTTTTTAGTAATTAAGATATGTTTAGGGAAAATAAAATAACCTGTATTTAATGAATCGTTAACTGCAATAATGAGTAAATCAGGGGTGTTATTTACATGGAAGGGTTGGTTTTTACCACCTGTATTTTTCTCCCAAAAAGCAACGAATTGGCCATTTTTTTTAGGTGTTATTTTTGCCTTTCTAAAACGTGCAGTATGACCTGCGATTGTGAATCGAAAAGCATCGTATTCGGCATTTTGTGTTTCAGGTAAAACCTCGGTAATAGTTACGTCAGAATAATTTAATATTTTTTTTAGAATAGGTATGTCAATAGGATTGATATAAACCATCAAATCGCCTCCTTATGTATCTTATTTTAAAGTTTTTGCCTGTGAATATCCAACGTAATCAATCCATATTTTTATGGTATGATAGTAGAGATGGATTTTTGATTTCATTTTAACTCAAAAACCTATATAATATAAATTAATGTTATTTTAGAAAAAAGTAAGGTTAATCAGGTTTTTTACTTAAAATTAAGACTTGGATAATTTGCTATAATTACTATATAAAACTATTATTTATGAATTGAAGGAGTGCAAACACAATGCCATTAACAGCCGGAATCGTAGGTTTACCCAACGTAGGTAAGTCGACATTATTTAATGCAATAACAAAAGCGGGTGCAGAAGCAGCTAACTATCCTTTTGCAACGATTGATCCTAATGTGGGTCGTGTAGAAGTACCAGATGAAAGATTAGAAAAATTAATGGAAATGTATGTACCAAAAAAATCAATTCCAACGACTTTTGAATTTACAGATATTGCTGGAATCGTACGTGGTGCAAGTAAAGGTGAAGGACTTGGTAACAAATTCCTTTCACATATTCGCCAGGTAGATGCAATTTGTCATGTTGTTCGTTGTTTTATTGATGAAAACATTACACATGTTGAAGGCCGCATCAATCCATTAGACGATATCGAAACAATTAATTTAGAGCTTATCCTTGCAGATTTAGAGTCGGTTGATAAGCGTGTGAAGCGTGTAGAAAAATTAGCTAAACAACGTGATAAAGAAGCCGTTGATGAGCTTGCAGTATTGGTTAAAGTACAAGCGGCATTAGAAAACGATAAGCCTGCGCGTTCGTTAGAATTATCAGAAGAAGAAGATATTATTTTAAAAGGTCTTTTCTTGTTAACTTCTAAACCAGTACTTTACGTTGCAAATGTAGCTGAAGATGAAGTCGCTGCTGGTAGTGAAAATCAATTTGTGGCAAGTGTACGTGACTATGCAGCTGCTGAAAAAGCAGAAGTAATCGTCATTTGTGCAAGTGCAGAAGAAGAGATTGCTGAACTTGATGAAGATGATAAACAAGATTTCCTTGAAGCCATGGGTGTTGAGAAGTCAGGTTTAGATCTCTTAATTCATTCAGCATACTCATTATTAGGATTAGCAACATACTTTACTGCGGGTGTTCAAGAAGTGCGCGCATGGACATTCCAACAAGGTATGAAAGCACCTCAATGTGCAGGGATTATTCACTCTGACTTTGAACGAGGGTTTATTCGAGCAGAAACAACTGCCTATGATGATTTAATAGAGTATGGCTCTGAAAAAGCAGCAAAAGAGGCCGGTCGTGTTCGTGCAGAAGGAAAAGAATACGTTGTTAAAGATGGCGACGTGTTACATTTCTTATTCAACGTATAGATAGAGGGGGAACACTAGATGGAACAAACATATCGTTTTAATCAAGAAGGGTTAACGAAGAAAAACTTGCAGTATATCGTTGACGTTGAGCGTCACCTTCGTACAGCAGCTGTTCTACCAGAAGATCAGATCGTAACGCTAATCGATACAATGGTAACGGATGTCAAAGAAGCACAGAAAAAAAGTATTACAGCTCGTAGTCTTTTCGGTAAAGCGCCGCAACAATATGCTGATGAGCAAAATGAAGTGATTACAAAACCTAAACCTAAAGAGCCAAGTTGGTTATTACGTGGTATTGATGGTGGTTTACTCGTTATGGGAATCATGTTATTGGCAGTTGCCGGAACAGCCTTTTTTGGTAAATCAAGCTCAAATGTTACAACAATTCCAATTTCACTTATCCTGATGTCGTTCTTTATTGGTGGAGCAGGTATGGCCGGTATGCAATACTATACACTCCGAATTAAAGAACAGGGACGTAAAGGATTAATGAAGTATGTACTTTACGCTGTTATTTTTGTAATTGTATGGATGTTGTTAGCCTTTGTGTTCACAGCAATTTTACCAGTAAAATGGAACATCATTTTAGAACCAACAATCGCAATTGTTTTAGGTGTTGTTGTATTGCTTCTTAAATGGTACCTTAAACGTAAATTTAACATTACACCAATTACACGTTATTAAAAGTGACATTGGAAAAGTATAATCAATAATAAAAAGGATTGCAGCTATGCCTGCAATCCTTTTTTTATCCCATATTTTTAATATCTAGTAATAGAGGTATTATTTATATAATAAGTATAGTTCTAACAGAAGATATTTAAAGTTAGACCATATTTGGATACAGAATGAGATTAAACTTGATAAAGATTATAAATGAACGCAACTAATAGGCTAATAAAAAAGGAAATTCTTTTTAATCTCGTGTATATTAAACATTAGTATTTTATTTTTTATTCAGAAAATAAGGAGGAACAAAATGAAAAATTTCACTTCGGTATTTATTACTTTAATAATTCTGCTTTTGACATGGTTCTTGATTCCGAGAGTTTATCAAATATATGGAATTATAGCTGCTCCTTTTATTGGCTATTTTTTAACAAAAGCAATTGATAATAACTCTGAAAAATAATTATAGATACATACCATGCTTCATTTTAAAAATTGGGGGAGGATTTATATGTTAGAAAAACAACTTAAATCAGCACGTCTTAGCAACAACTTCACGCAACAAGAGGTGGCAGATAAACTTAACATTTCGAGACAATCGATTTCAAAATGGGAAAATGGGTCAAGTGCTCCTGATGTTCATACGCTGAAAATGCTAGCGTCTTTTTATAAAACTTCTATACAAGACCTTACAAAAGAAAATGAACATATTGAGAGGAAAATTGAAACTAATAAACATAACATTCATACACAAAAACAAAAATTTTCAAATATAAAAAAGACACTCACTAAAAATGAGACAGATGATAGTTGGTTTTTATTGATTATGCTTTTTTTCACTTTTATTTATGCTCCGTTAAGTTTTATTGTGATACCTTTGGTTATTATAAAAAACAAAAAAGATAACCATTTATATAAATGGATTGTCATTGTGACTATTATTACGACGGCATTTACCTGTTTTGTTGTATACGGCTGGCTAAGTGATGTTTTCAACTTCGGAGGAACGATTACTGTAGAGTAATTAATTCCTCTACAAAAATCTTGAATAAACACACAACCGTCTTAAGAAGGTTGTGTGTTTTTATGAATTGTTAATTTATAGTCAAAATCTAAAATTGAGTTGTATATTAATGGGTTAATGGAAATTATTCAGCAATTAAAAACCACTCAATCTATTTATAAAATTTCCGTAGCCACTTTATTTTGTCTTTGTATGGTGGAAATAGAAATGCGATACGAATACGAGAACGGCGTTTTAAGATGCTTTTTTGATGCGAGAACGTATCATAACTAGTTTTACCATGATAGGAACCACTACCAGAAGAACCTACGCCCCCGAACGGTAAGTGTTCATTAGCTACATGTGAAATCGTATCGTTCCAGCATCCACCTCCGAAGCTAACTGTATCGAATAGTTCGGTTGCTATCTGTTTGTTTTCTGTAAAGGCATAAAGTGCGAGTGGTGTTGGATTTTCATCAATGATTGTATAAACTTCAGCAAGATCATTGTAAGTTAATAGGGGGAGAATAGGCCCGAAAATTTCTTCTTGCATTGAAGCAACACTAGTATTAGGAATATCAAGCAAGGTGGGTTCAATAAAAAGTTTATTGGCATCACTCTTTCCACCAGCAACAATGTATTTTTTGTCGGTTGCTATTATTTTATTGAGGCGATTAAAATGTTTTTCGTTTACAATGCGTCCATAATCTTTATTGTTTTCAGTATTGTGGCCATAAAAGGCTGTAATTACTTCTTTAATCGTCGTTATTAATGCTGCTTTTTTGGAGTGGTGAACTAAGATGTAGTCAGGAGCAATGCATGTTTGACCTGTATTTAAAAATTTACCCCAGACTATCCGTTCAGCAGCATGTTTAATATTGGCATCTTCCGTGACAATGACGGGACTTTTCCCGCCTAACTCTAGTGTGACTGGAATGAGAAGTTTTGCTGCAGCCTCATAGACGATTTTTCCTACAACACTACTGCCAGTGAAGAAGATGTAATTAAAAGGCAACGTGAGTAAATAAGTAGTTGTAGAAGCGACACCTTCAACAACAATAACGATTTCTTCTGTGAAATGGGCATGTATCATGTCAGATATAATGCGCGAAACGTTAGGTGTCATTTCACTTGTTTTAATAACAGCACAATTACCTGCTGCTAAGGCACCAATTAATGGTTCGATAATCAGTTGTAGAGGGTAGTTAAATGGGCCAATAATTAATACGACACCATAGGGTTCATTATAGATTTTACTTGTCGCAGAAAATAAGGCCAGAGGTGTACGTACTGTTTTAGGTTTATCCCAATGTTCCAGTTTTTTTAAAGTAGTTTTGATGCTCTTCAAACAAAATCCTATTTCCGTCGCATAGGATTCAAATTCACTTTTACCTAAATCCTTCTCTAGTGCATTTAACAATGGTTTTTCGTAAGTAAGTAATGCTTGTTGAAGATTTTCTAACTGCTGTCTTCTAAAAGGTATTGGTCTAGTCTTGTTGGTCTTGAAAAAGTTTTTTTGTTGCTTAAATAAGGTAGTTATTTCGAGGTTACGCATATTTATAGCTCCTTATAACTGTATTTTAAAAAATAGTAATTGTGTTAGTGAAAAAGACGAATAACTCTTCACGTTATTACACATTCGTTATATCTTTTTCTGTTGTTAAAGTTGTGATTATATATCCATTATATCGCAAAAAATTAATTGATTTTAGTATAAAAGCCTTTGTATCGGTGTTTATAACACTTTTACAAGGGCTTCATTTCTGTTTTGATACCCAATTTGATACCCATATGCTAAAAGTTAACATACTTTGCGAATTTATCCGCTGTATTCTCTTTGGCTTTTTCAGTAACATGGGTATAGATATTCATAGTTGTTTGTATATCTGAATGCCCTAAGCGTTCTTTAACGTCTTGTAGGTTTGCACCACTCTCAAAAAGTAGACTACAATGCGTGTGACGTAGTCCATGTGTGGTTATCCGCTTCAAGTTATGCTTTTCTACAATACTATTCATAAGGTACACAATAGAACGACTTTCTAAAAATGTATTATTCTTATTACTGAAAATCAGTTGTCTAGGTTTTAAAGTGTTAATACCGCACATTAGATAGTACTCTTTTTGTTTTCTACGCCATGTTTTTAATATGTTGATAGTTTGAGGATCTATCGATAACGTTCTAATAGATGTTTTTGTCTTTGGTGTTTGCACTAATGTTTTGCCATGGATACCTTGTGATACGGTTTTATTGATCCTTATCGTGCTTTCTTTAAAATTAATATCTTGCCAGTTAAGTGCTAATGCTTCACCTACACGTATACCAGAGAATGCTAATATTCTGAACAGCGTTAATTGCATATAACGATTGTCTGCTTCTAAGCATTTGAAAAAGTGTTGTAATTCTTCTTTGTTGTAGAAATTACTATAATCATCCTCTTGTATGATAGCCATTTTTTTAGGAATGGTTACCCTAACGGTGGGGTTAATATCAATTATGTTTAATGTGATAGCATATTCAAATATCTTAGATGTATAATTGAACCATAGTTTGTACATTGCATATTTTTTCTTATGCCATTTATTGATAGCCTTTTGACAGGTTGAAGCGGTTATATTGTTGATGTAGAGATTACCAAAGATAGGCAATATATGCTTTTCAAAGTAAAATAATGTTTTTGCATACGTGCTTTCTTTAACAGTGTTCTTATATTGTTCTAGCCACATGGTAGCCACTTCATGGTACTTATATTTTTTATTCTTTTTAAGCCCACCTTGTTCTATCTCAAGTAATAAACGAGATAATGCAAGATTGGCTTCTTTTTTTGTGGAAAAACCACGTCTTAATACTGATTCACGCTTGCCAGTTTCTTCATTCGTGCCGATATAGTGCTTAAATAGCCACCGTTTACCTTTTTTAGTACTGTACTGTTTGAATGTTGCCATTGTAATTCCCTCCGTATGCGGGCGCGATGTAGGGGTTATAGGGCATTAATCAAATTTGTTAATAGATACAACCACTTTTCCATAAATATTAGCTTCGGGCATATCTTCTTTATTGATAGGTATATCTTGGAAATCGGGATTGTGACTATCCGCTTCAAAGATAATGAATTTTTGCATTGCATTAGGTCGGTAACGTTTAAGCGAGTATTCACCGTTGTAACTGAATACAACAATATCACCGTCTTTATACGCAGTGTGTTCAATAGGCTTCACAACAACAAGGGAATGATCTGGAATGACTTTATCCATTGAATCACCATTCACACGCATAGCGAACAGGTTGGTATATGAGCTTAAAGTCGGTAATATAACTTTAGGTAGTTGAATGTTCTCAACGTCCCACACGTCTACGCTTTCCATTTCAGCTAACGCACCTGCTGCCACATCGCCATATAGCGGTAAGTCTATTAATTCGGTTGAAGCGGTTGGGAAGGGGTGAATATTATCTTCAGTTGATTCTTCTACTAAATCTGATTTGTTTATGTTGAAATAATTTGCCATTAATTCAATTTTATCAATACGTGGATATGTTTTTGCGTTTATCCAATCGGTGACTGTTGTATAACTTATGTTCAGGTCAGAAGACAATTTTCTTCGTGTTATTCCATGTTTTTCCATGTTAGTTACAATGTTTTTTGCCATAATATCTTTATTTCCTAAAGAATTCATTTTCCTCACTCCTTAATGAAAGTATACGTTAAAACCGTAAAACAAACAACATTAAACCTAAAAAAATAAGTTTTACAATTGACTTTACGGTTAAAACGTAATAGTATTGAATTATTGAAAGGGGGTCATGCTAATGAAAGTAACTTTAAAAGGATTAAGAGGTAATGTTAATTTAACCCAAAAACAAATGGCTGAAAAATTAGCTATTCACAAAGAAACGTGGCGTAATTATGAAACAGGAGCTTCTTATCCAGATGTTAAAGTTATACGCAAGATAGAAAGTGTTTTCGGTGTAAAGTATGATGACATTATTTTTTTAACCGACATTACGGTTAAACCGTTAGACGCTATTGATGAAAGACACAAGGAGGTATAACCATGTTCACAGGATTCAATATTTTAAGGCAGTACGAAACATTTCAGACAGTGAACGATATGAATGATAATATCGCTCACCATATCGAACACAACTATTTGAATGCTAACAGTGTGAACGTGCTTCATTACGTGGCTAATTTAGCAAGTCGTCACAATGGGGCATGTCGTGCGCTGTATGCCACGATTGCGGATAAGTTAGGTATTTCAGTGTCTACGGTTAATCGTTGCGTAAGATCGCTTAAACAGGCAAATATCATTGCGGTATTTCCACAACGCAGGAAAACACTAGTAGGTGGCTCATCAAGTAATATTATTACGATTTTACCAGTCACTGACAGCCCACATGATAGTTCACATGACAGTCCACCTACACCAGTAAAGGACGTACCAAACGTAACAGAGAGTAAAGGGAATGAGTTATCCGCTTCACCCTCTAACTTATTAATTAACTTTAAATCAACTAAAAACAAAACAGGTCACCAAGAAGCGGTTGACCTTGTGCCACTTTTTTCTGAATTTGTTGGTTATGGGTTAACAAAAGATAAATTCTTAATGATCGTTGCTGAAGCAAAAACAAAAGCGAAAAACTTAAAAGCGTATGTGCGCAAATCATGTATGAATTTCATTGACAACAAGCGAGAAAAACAGGAAGCAATGGCAATACAACCAATTAACCCATTCTCACAAGAGGCACGAGCCGAGTTTTTAGCACAGAAACAGCACTCACATCTTAAAAATCTATTCAATCCGTGGGAGGTGTCAGAACATGCCTAACTTATATTGGGTTATCGTATATGGCACTATGGCTGTTCTTGTGGGTTATGCGCTGTATGACATCGTTATTAGTGAGTTAATCACGTACAGACGTGTTAAACGTTACACAGTCCACACTAAACAACGTCAAGACTGCTTTAACAACGTATTAAACGTGTCTAACAACTATCAAAGTGAAGTAAAGGACGTTAAAAACGTAGTGATTATTAAAAAATCAGCGTAAAGGGGTGAAGTAGTTGGAAGTCATGTTAAATGAGGAACAAACTGCCCATTTAAAGCAATACATTTACACCGTTGCCACAAGTGGCATTGAGGAAGCAAGACGTCATACAGGGCTAGATAAGCCCTTTTTAAAACAAAAGCATATGGCGGAATGGTTAGATATTTCAGTGGTGACATTGATAAAGTGGGAACGTGAGGGGTTGCCTACAATCCACATAGAGGGCATTAAGCTCTATTCTAAGGACGAAGTAACCAAGTGGGTGCTTAGCCACCAAAAATAACAAAATATGAAGCGGGCGCAACGTATGGGGTTATAAAATGAAAGTTAAATGAGGTATACCAATTTAAAAATAGGGGTGTTGAAATGAATAAGGTTATTCTTAAAAGAAACAAGCAAGGTAGAACGCATATATTAGACTTGGGGGCATTTTTCACAGGAAACGCTAACGATTACCATTTTAAAAACCGAACGGCACATAGTGGCTTTGTACAAAGCATCATGAAAACATATTGCAAAGAAAATAATATAGATTGGCATGAAACTGATATTCAATTAGCTTTGCAAGTTGGATGTCGAATACTAATGGAATTGGAAAAATCACAATTGATAAAACCAACACAAAGAGAATTAATTTACACATTGCAAAATAAAAAAGTAGGGGGAATATTATGAAAAATATTCGTGAAGATGATTACAATCAATTGGAATATATAGGTGCTATTAATTCCGAAGCAGTCGAGGCTTTGCATAAGATAGGTGAAGTTTTTGACCCTGCCTATGATGTACACAAAATGACTAATCAAGATTTACTTTTAGCAGTATTGAATGTAAAAGAAATGGCTTGTGTATTTTCAGTTGTAAAACGAGCTTTGGAAGGCTGTAACTCAGAAATTAAAGAGTTGTTGGAAAAAAATAGTGAAATTAGTGAACACTAAAAAAAGCCCCTTATCACTGGAATGATAGAGGACTTCAAAGGCAGAGTTTTAGACCACTCTTGCCTTTTATTTTATCAAAAATAGGAGGGAATACAATGAATTTGCTACAAATGGCATTAAAATACGCACAAAATGGGGTATCAGTCTTTCCTTGCGTGCCGAATGAGAAACGTCCGGCAACAACAAATGGGTTTAAGTCCGCTTCAATGGATCAGCAACAAATAAAGGACTGGTGGCGAGATAACCCCGACTATAATATCGGTTTACCGACTGGCGAAACAATGTGGGTGCTAGATGTTGATGTACATGGCAGTAAAGAGGGCATGGAACAGTTAAAAGAATGGGAAACCAACTATGGCCAGATACAAACGACAACGGTGCAAACGCCCACAGGTGGCTTGCATTACTATTTTAGAGGACAGCAGTTTTTACCCGCTTCATCAACCAGTAAACTAGCCCCACAGGTCGACATAAAAGGTAAGGGTGGATATGTTCTTGCACCGCCAAGCATACACCCGAATGGTGGCATTTATGAGGTGTTGAACAGTCACCCGATAGTAGAAGCCCCCGAATGGCTTAAAACACTCATAGGAAACAGCGAGGGGCAGACATACCGTAAATTATCCAGTGATGAATGGGGCAAGTTATTAAGTGGTGTCAATGTGGGTGAACGTAATAATACATTGGCACGACTAGCGGGGCGATATTTATATAAATTGGGTAGTCATGAAACCTATGAAATATTAAAAATGTGGAATGCTAACCTATCTAACCCCTTAACTATTGGTGAGTTAAACAAAACATTTAGCAGTATCTTAAAAAGAGAAATTAAAAAGCAAGGGGCGTGGAAAAATGGAGTTAAATAATACAGTACCTAATAGTGAAGCGGTTGGTGAGTTAGTAAGTGGCTTTACAACGACAATCAAAGAACGTCCTCAATGGCTTTATATAGACGATAACAACAAGGAAAGGGTTAATATACCTGCTTTAGCAAAAGAAATCATGCAAGAATCAAGAATGGTGAATTATCCTAATTTCCCTTATCCGCTTCAATACAGCGAAAAAGGCGGGTATTGGAAGTCATTTGATATTGATAAATACACAGAGAAAAAAGCTACTGAAAAATTACAACAAGCAGGCAAATGGTCGAACAGAACAGTAAAAGATACCGCCTACAACGTGGGTATTAACTGTTATCAAGCAGGCAATCACTTAACGCCTGCTGAGGTGATGAAAACGGATAAAGTGGCGTTTAATAATGGGGTCTACGACTTTACCACAGGACGATTATCCCCACATGATCCCGAATTGATGTTATTACATGGGCATGATTACAATCTAACCATGCAAGGGGAAGCGGTCAAAACAAAGCAATGGCTATCTGACTTAATGGGTGAAAGTATCACGTATATCATGGAAATGATAGGCTCTTGTTTTTATCATGGTATGCCATTCCAAGAATTGACGATATTAAGTGGTGACGGTAGTAATGGTAAGAGTACCTTGTTAAACCACATTACAAGTATGTTAGGAATGACTAATATTTCCAGTGTGGCACTGGAACAATTTGCCGATAAAAACAACCGCTTCGCAACGTCACAAGTCTATTTGAAAGAAGCCAATATATTTGCAGATATTGATAGTAAGTACCTTGATAAAGTATCGGTTATTAAAGCATTAACAGGCGATGATACCATTTTAATAGAGTTTAAAAACAAGAACCCATTCAGTTATAAGAGCTTTGCTAAGTTGATTTTTAGTGCCAACGAGTTGCCGAGCCTAAAAGTGAATACACATGGTGATACAAGACGGTTTAAAATTGTGCCGCTCGATACCAAGATAACGCAAGAGTTTATCAGTCACCACGATTTAAAGGCTGTAGAACGTGAAATACCTAGCTTTGCTTATGAATGTATAGAAATGTTTAGAAAAGCCCTAGAGCGAGGATATACAAGTGAATCCGAGCGAATGGCAGAGGTCAAAGAGAAATGGTTGGAACGTAATAACCCAGTTGAACGCTTTTTGAAAGAAGAATGTAAATTAGATAATGCTAATACAGGACGTTCGGCGTCCTATGTTTATGATGAATACCGTATTTTTTGTAACAAAGAGGGAATTAAAGCGTTGAACAAACAAAATTTTATCAAATTAGTTGAAAAACATGGTTATATCTATGCAAGGATTATGAAAAACGGAAAAAGAGGAATGGTTTTTAAAGGGTTGGTTATGGAAGATAATACCCCTTACTCATAAAACAATGGGCAATCAAGCCAAATGTTATTAATCATCTAGAGCTGTAAAGGTTTAGCATGTGTCAATGAATGGGCAAATGATAAATGCATAGGGTGAATGAACAAAAGGCAAAAAGGGTGGTTGAAAGCCAAAAAAATGGCAATGAAATCATAAGGTACTAAAGGAGTTAACACCCTATTGGCTCAATTACCTATACTTTTTATAACTCTTGTACGTGGGAAATAGTAAATAGATACATGTATACACATAAGGAGTATGTATTGAAAAAGGTTAGACAAATAAGCCAATGGGAATTATAGTCTTAGAGCCGTAAGTGTTTTGGTTGCCATTTAATTGTTGGAATTAACCCGTTTTGGCTTTTTTTATCACCAAAAACTTAGAAAAGGAGAGTGCAACACATGGCGAGAAGTAAAAAAAATAACTACCCGACACTTTTAGGGTTACCACATTCAGAAAATACAATCAAAGCATGGTGTCCGTTTTGTGAGGATTATCATGTGCATGGAAAAATGGAGGGGTATTATAGTGCGCACTGTCATCTTGAAACTTCACCATTCAAAAAGACAGGGTATTATATTAAATTTGAAACAGTGAAGAAGCGTAATTCGGCATAAGTGTCGAAAAATGTTGACAAATGTTGACATTTATAAATATATAGCCGAGGGGAAAATTCCCTCGGGGTCAAAAATGAGCCGAGCGTAAAAGTGCGACGGGAGTAAAATAGCGTTGGTCAATTAATAGCATTCAAACAAAGGGGGAACACATATGGCATTAAACGGAGTTACGAAGCGGAATGGCATGCACATTATCATTCAACACTATTTACAGACACGCAGACGGTTAGGCATGGAGGAGTTGTATTACACGCAAGACATCACACCTATACACCTACCACAACCATTTGACGATGTAGACGAGAATGAGGACAAGCAAACCTTTAACCAGTGGTGTGATGTTATAGACAAGTATTACAAGGCGTTAGCGGTTAATAATAGCCGTTATCCGCTTCAAACCTTAGAATTACGCAAGCGATTATTTACATTACGCTTTATCTATTTGATTAATGACAGCAAGGTAGCAGAGATACTTGAGCTAAACAGTGGGGCATATAGCCGACATAAAAAGCCAGTCGTTGATACGTTTCTCGAAGTAGTAGGCGTGAGTGATGAAAAAGTAGCGAGGTTTGCAACGTATATCAGTTAACAAACAGGCGAGTACCTTAACAGGTGCTTGCTTTTTTGTTGTGAGTGAAGCGGGTATTTTCAACCGTCACGAAATTAAGGACGGTTAGCGTTCAATGACATATGTTTGAACAATCGTGAATTTCAAGACGGTTAGGCGTTCAATGGCATACGTTTGAACAGTCGTCATTTTGACGATGGTTGACAGGTGCTTTTGTTTAGTAGGGATCATACTGCTTATAATTTTAGGTGTTCGTCAATTTGACGAATTGCTGATAGGTGTTTTTATTTATTTTGGATCATACAGTTTTTATTTATTGTCGATTCGTCAATTTGACGAGTTGTTAATTTAACATAAGCCCTTGATTGTCTGTTTAAGACGTTTTCTATAATTTGCGAGCATTTACATGTAAAACTATTTTAAATCGCTATAAAGATGAATGAGAGCCGAATAAACTCATTTTGCAAGTGTTTGTCAGTTAATGCGTAGGGAAATGAACAAAACCCGTTTTTCGGGTGTCGTTGATTGGGTGAAATGTTGGAAAATGTTGGAATACATCTTGTATATAAAATTAGTGGAGAATAGTGGAAATGTTAGAGAATGTTAGTGTTAAATCTTATAGCTACAGTCTTAACAGTGACATCGGATATAGGAGAGGTGAAAAGTCACCAGTCGTTGATAACGATAAAATGCGTTGTCCTCTAATCGCATTGAAGCGGTCAAGTCAAAATTGAGCTGTCCTATTTGTTGGTCACGTTTAATTAAGCTAGTGTGTCAATGTTTCTAATCCTTTATCAGTCGTGAAAGTATCATTCTGATCAACGTTATTGAATCAGTTGATTTTTAGAGGGATAAGGCTGAAGTGTAAAATGAGTATTTATTTAGCGTGTAAGCTGTTTTTAACCCAATACTAGCATTTTTACATGTAAACGAGTTTGAAACGTCTGTAGAGGGAAGTGAGTGCGGAATAAAATGAATTTAATCGCAATGATGCCCCCGCTTCAAAATTTTCACTGTTTAAATTCAAACTGGGGAACGGGGTGGGGGTCTTTTCCGCAGAAATAAAAATATTCTCATGAGGGGGGGCTAAAGAAAGTTTAGGGCGTAATGGTGACCTAGCGAATCACTAGGAGATGATGACCTAACGAATCGTTATGGCGGTGTGTGTGAGAAATCGCAAGGGTTACGTGCCCATAATTGGGCATGAGCAATAACACACGTACAAATAATACGAGCGTTGAGGTGCAATATCGAAATTTTAGGGTTTGCTAAAAAGATAATGATTAGGTGTTTTGAGGTATACCAATTCATAGTTGTGTAGATAATAATATGAGTAATCAGCTTTTAGTTATACGCATAGATAAAGTGGTTGTTAAATCATACAATGAGTAAGTTATGTGATAACAGTAAAGCGTTTTCATAAAAAGGTTGACGAGCGTACAAAATTCTATGTATAGTTGTCTTATCAATGCATAGGAGGATTATATAAATGAAAAAAACAATGTTATTATTAGGTGTTTTATTGGTTACAGTATTGCTTGTCGTGCCCTTTTCTGTTAGTGCTGCAGATATTTTTCCGAATTCTGGTGCAAATGGGCTCACTGGTTTTGCAGGACAAGCAAAAAATGAAAAAGGTCAAAATAAAAATGCAACAACTGGTGGTGTAGGTGGTAAAATTGTTTACGTTTCAACTATTCAAGATTTAAAACAACATTTATCTACGAATGTGAAAGAGATAATTGTTATTCAAAAAAATATATCAACAAATGGAAAAACTAAAGTAGATTTAGGATCTAATAAAACATTAGTTGGAAGTTATAAACATAGAACGCTAAATAATATTTATTTAGCAGCTAATCAAAACTCTAGCAACATTATTTTTCAAAACATAACACTAGTTCACGATGCATCTATAAATGCTAATGATGATATTCAAATGTATTTGAATTATGGTCAAAATTATTGGATTGATCATGTTACGTTCGCAGGTCATAATTATGATCCTAACGGTCATGATTTAGATAAATTACTTTATGTGGGAGTTAAAGCTGACTACGTAACGATAAGTAACTCGAAATTTAGTAATCATCGTTATGGATTAATTCTTGGATATCCAGATGATAACAGTTCAAGTGGTGCGACATACGATGGCTATCCACACATGACAATTGCGAATAATTATTTTGATAACCTTACAGTTAGAGCACCTGGATTAATGAGATATGGATTTTTCCATGTTAAAAATAACTATATCAATAATTTTAATTTAGGTTTTACACTTGCAAATCATGCGAAAATATATTCTGAAGCAAACTACTTTGGAGAAGGCTCTCAAAGAGGTGGTGCTTTGGATGATAAAGGGAACGGACAATTTATAGATGTTGGAAGTAATGTTAAATTCAATCAAAAGTCTCCTGTTACAAGTTGGAATCCGCATAGCAACTATGCATATAAAGTTAATACAGCTCAATATGCTAAAGATTTCACACAAAAATATGCAGGGTCTCAAAATACTACATTAATATTCGGTCAGTAAAATATAAAAAAAGAAAGATACTGTTCTGTAAAGAATGGTATCTTTTTTATATTTACTTTGTGCTGAAAAATCAGCCGATTAATTTATGTAAGGTTTTGTGAGGTTTTAAAGTAATAGGACACGTTAGAAATCAAGACACCTAAAAAAGACCAGGTAAATAGCTGAACTCAATGATCCTTAGTGTAGGTTGCAGAGAAATGCTCAGATTTGCTAAGGTTTTGCATGTGTAAGGAGTGCTTCATGTATCCACCTAGTGCAATTATTCATTGCATGAGGTTGCAAATGGGGTGATAAAAATAGCGTTTGTAGTAGTTTGTAAATCTAAAAAATGCCCATTTATTAGATAAACAGAAGGAAAACAGCAATCATTATCATGCAAATTACTACAAAATACTACATTCAAAAATCTATCATGAAATATTTTAATGTCAGTCTTGAGAACGCTTTGAATAAACTTATCTACATAGTTAGTCATTGGAATGTTTTTGGTCAATTTAAAATTTTGATTTTAGCTGTTTATATCTATAAAAAAATAGTAAGATAAAGAAGGTTAACGATAAAAATAGTAATTAAAATATCAGTGAGGGTCAGATAGGTGGAGAAAGCTATGTCAACTGAATTAGATATTGAAAGAGATTTTATAAGAATTCTTAGCGAGAAAGAAAATCAATGGCGTTATCGACCGGATATAAAAACAGAAGCAGATTTATGGGGGAATTTCTTTTCGCATTTAGATCGCTTGAATGTGGCTGTTTTGAAAGATATAAAGTTAAGCATCAAAGAAACTAAAAAAATTCAAGTCGAACTTGCTCGCCTTACAGGAACTCCTTTTTTAGCCTCGCAATGGCTACGTGGTGAAAATGGTATTTCACAAATAGTATTGGAAAGAGATACAGGTGAAAAAGTAACGCTGGAAGCGTTCCGTAACAAAGATATTTCAGGCGGGACATCTTCATATGAAGTGGTGCATCAAATTGTTCCAGATACGAAGCGGCTTGTACGCGGAGATGTGACGTTGCTAATTAATGGGTTGCCGATTATCCATGTTGAATTGAAAAAAGAATCTGCGAAAGATGGATTTATCCAAGCGTATCAGCAGATACAGCGATATGCAGAAGAAGGTTTTTTCAAGGGTATTTATGCCACCACTCAAATTTTTGTTGTGTCTAATAAAGTGGATACACGATATTTTGCGCGTCCAAGTGAAGATACACCGCAAGCTTATAAACGAATGGAGAAGTTTTTATTTAACTGGCGAACAGAAGATAATATCCCTGTCCCTGATTTGTTTGATTTCACCCGTGTGGTGTTAAGGATTCCAGATGCTCATGAATTAATTAGTCAATTCACCGTTTTAGTCGATGATCAAAAAAACCAAAAATTTCTAATGGTTCTGCGTCCTTATCAAATTCATGCGATTCGTAGAATACGTAGACAAGCAGCGCAACATGAAGGTGGTTTTATTTGGCACGCGACAGGTTCAGGGAAAACAATTACAAGTTTTGTTGCAACTAAATTATTGGCTCAACATTCGATAGGTGTAGACAGAACGGTAATGGTTGTTGATCGTACGGATTTAGATGCACAGACGCAAGATGAGTTTACGAAATTTGCATCCGAATATCATACCGGACAATCGACGGGGACAGCCGTTGCGAATACATTGATAGTGGGAATAAAAAATCAAAAACAGCTGACACGTAGTTTGTTGTCAGCGAAAAATAATAATACGATTTTAGTAACGACCATCCAAAAGTTATCGGCTGCAATGCGTAATGCGCAACAAGAAAGTGAAAAAAAGGGGACAAATCAATTCGAAAAATTGCGCAAGGAGCATGTTGTTTTTATTGTAGATGAAGCTCATCGAGCAGTAAGTGATGAAGAAATGCGACGTATAAAAAAATTATTACCCAATTCAACATGGTTTGGATTAACGGGAACGCCGATTTTTGAAGAGAATAAAAAACAAGAAAATGGGACCTATGCACGAACGACAGAACAACAGTATGGCCCTTTACTACATGCGTATACTACCAAAAATGCAATGGATGATGAAGCGGTATTGGGTTTTCAAGTCGAATATCATTCTTTGTTGTTAGAAGAAGATCAAGAAGAGATAATAGCGCGATCGAATAAAGGAAAAAGAAGTGATGATCCGATTAAGCAGGAAAGTCAATTACCCGCGGAATTGTATGAAGATGACAAACACATACACGCGATGTTACATAAAATATTTAATCGTCGGAGTGTTATAAAAAAGTTTAACGTGAAAAATGGCTATCCTACAATGTCTGGTATTTTAACGACACATTCGATTGCACAAGCTAAACGCGTGTATTATATGTTGAAAAAAATGAAAGATGAAGGCACTTTGCTGACTGGTCGTCAATTTGATGAGCGTCATCAATTGATTGATGAGGATTTTCCACGTGTGGCGATTACTTTTTCAACCAATCCAGATCAACTAGATAAAAACGCACAAGATGATGAACTTGTTGAAATAATGACTGACTATGCCAAGCAATTTGATATGACAGCACATGATGATGAAAAGTTATACAATCAAAACATAAATAGACGCTTAGCACGTAAAGAGAAACAATATCAAATCAATGGGCAATGGCTTGATTTAGTAATCGTTGTTGATCGTTTACTTACAGGGTTTGATTCCCCGACTATTCAAACTTTATATATTGATCGTGAGATGAGTTATCAAAAAATGCTGCAAGCTTTCTCACGAACGAATCGTATTAGTTTTGAAAAAGACGTGGGAATGATTGTTACATTTCGTAAACCTGAAACCATGAAGAGAAATGTACAAGATACATTCCGTTTATTTTCAAACGAGATACAAGACTTTAAAGTACTTATTCCAAGAGAATATAAGGAGGTAAGGGAAGAGTTTGAATCATTAGCCCAAGTCTATCATCAAGCAGAAGGAGAGCTTATGGTTAATCCAACAGATGTAAAGGCGATGATTAATCAAGTTAGCGCTTATCAAAAATTGGAAAAAAGTTATAAAGCATTAAAAAGCTACGATGAATATGAAGAAGAAATTGAAGAATTCACTGAATTTGTAGAAGCAATGCCAAATTATCAAGGGAAAAATGAAAATTTAAAAGTTAAGATAAAAGAAAAACTAGTAGAAGAACACGATGATCGAGATATTGAGGAGCTATTAGCAGATATTACTTTTTCTTCTCATTTGAACGCCACGCATAAAGATGTAGTGGATAGTTTTTATATTAATCAGTTACTGAGAGCTCTTCAAGAAAGAGAAGAAGGCGCTATTGAAAGGTTTGACAAAGAAATACAAATGAAAGACCCTCTCGTTCAACCGATGTATGAAGAGTTGAAAAATCAATTGATTCATACAGAAGAACCAATAAATGTTATTGCCCTAAAGGAAGACGCTATTCAAGATAAAATTAGACATTTAACCGAAAATCAGGCGCAGGAGTTGGGGCTTTCAATAGAATTGTTACAATCAGCGGCTAATGAATACCGTTCAGAAGGGAAAGTCATTCCTTATTTATCACACCTATTAGATACGATGACCCTCTCAAAAGAAGCGTTTGAAGAAAAAACAGGTGAAAAATACCGTCGACGTACCAAAGTGTTAGAACAGTTACTACAAAAAAACTTTGATATTATTCAAAAATGGAAAGAGGAATTATAATGGCGATTGGATTAGAACAACAATTATGGGCATCAGCGGATATTCTTCGTGGAAAAATGGATGCAAGTGAGTATAAAAACTATTTATTAGGTTTGATTTTTTATAAATATTTATCTGATTCCCAATTAAGAGAAGTATATGAACAAGAAAATGGGAAAGCAGCTCTTTTTCCAAGTCGTAGTGAGCAGTATAACGGATTGATGGAATGGTATACGGAAGAGCCCGAAGAATTAGAAGAAATCATTCGGTTACAAACGGGGTATTTTATTAAACCAGAACAACTTTTCTACACTTATCGCCAAAAAGCAGATAGCTATGAATTTAATTTAACAGATTTACAAGAGGGTTTTAATGAACTGGAACGTCAAGGAGAAGAATTTAATGGTTTATTTGCAGATATTGATTTGAATTCTACGAAATTAGGTTCTAATGCACAACAGCGCAATGTCACTATTACGGAAGTTTTACGTGCACTGGATGAAATTGATTTATTTGAACACGATGGGGATGTTATCGGTGATGCTTATGAATATTTAATTGGGCAATTTGCTTCAAGTGCTGGTAAAAAAGCAGGCGAATTTTATACACCACAAGCAGTATCGCATATCATGTCAGAAATCACGTCAATTGGTCAAGAAAATCGTGCGCCGTTTCATATCTATGACCCGACAATGGGGTCAGGTTCTTTGATGTTAAACATTCGTCGCTATTTAATGAATCCTAATCAAGTACATTATCATGGGCAAGAATTAAATACGACAACGTTTAATTTAGCGCGTATGAACTTAATTTTACATGGTGTCGATAAAGCGCGCATGAACTTGAATAATGGCGATACGTTAGATGCAGATTGGCCAACAGAAGAACCACACCAATTTGATTCAGTTGTGATGAATCCTCCTTATTCAGCTAAATGGTCAGCGGCGGATAAATTTCTTTCTGATCAACGTTTTGAGCGTTTTGGAAAGTTAGCACCAAAATCAAAAGCTGACTTTTCTTTCTTATTGCATGGTTTTTATCATTTGAAAGATACAGGAACGATGGGGATTGTATTACCACATGGTGTTTTATTCCGAGGAGCGGCAGAAGGAACGATTCGTCAGGCATTGTTAGAAATGGGTGCAATTGATGCGGTTATAGGATTGCCTGCTAATATTTTTTATGGCACCAGTATTCCGACGACCGTCATTATTCTTAAAAAGAACCGTTCAAACCGAGATGTTTTATTTATTGATGCATCAAATGAATTTACTAAACAAAAAAATCAAAATCTACTTTCTCAAAAACATATTGAAAAGATTATTGCGACATACAAAGGACGACAAGCTATTGAAAAATATGCTTATGTCGCGAATTTTGAAGAATTAGCTGCAAATGATTTCAATCTCAATATCCCGAGATATGTAGATACTTTTGAAGAAGAAGAGGCAATTGATTTGGTTGATAATAGCCAGTCGCTTACTAGCATTAATCAAGAAATTAATGACAGTGAAAAAGTAATGTTAAGTTTAATCGCTCACTTAGAAACGAGTGATGGTAATAAAGAAATCATTGAAGCTATAAAAAATACACTGTGATAATAAAATATGAGCAGTAACTTTCTTTAGTAGGGTAGTTATCTTAAGGTAACTAAATCTATTAAAAGAGGTGCTTTTTTGATGATGTATTTATCTACGTACTATAAAGAGTGGGTGCAGTGCAATAAGAAGGACGTTGTAAGAGATGTGACGCTTGCTAAATATCGAATGACAGGTAGATGGTTAGAAAGTTTAGAACCTAAAAAAGATTTATCAGAACTAAGTAGACAAGATTATCAAACAATTATTAGGGCATATGCCGCAAAACATGCACATCAAACAGTAGTTGATTTTCATAGACAGATACGCTCTTGTCTACTCGATGCATTGGATGACGAAATAATTACAAAAGATATTACACGTAGAGTCCAACTAGGCGGGCTTAAAGTGAATGCGTCTGTTAAACATCTTGAAGAAGATGAAGCGAAATTATTGATGAAATGTTTAGAAATCAAGTATCAGTCAGCATTGAATTGGGATCACTTTATTCTACTTTTGATAACAACAGGTATTCGTTTTTCAGAAGCATTGGCGCTGACTAAAGAAGATTTTGATTTTGAGCAATTAGCTATCAATATAACAAAATCTTATGATTATAAGAAAAAGACGCAGAAGATACGCTTTCAGCCAACTAAAAATACGTCGTCTATCCGTTGTGTTTCGTTGGATTTAAAGACGGCTTGGATACTTAGACCCTTGATTGAGAAGCAAAAAGATAAAATGCCTATCTGGCCTCAGTTGTGTGGTGTAGGGCATCCACCAGTTTTTAATTCAACGATTAACAACAGATTAAAAAAGAGGTGTCTATCGGCTAATATACCAGTCATAACGCTACACGGTTTACGCCATACACATGCATCGGTTCTTATAGCTAAAGGTGTCAGCATACAAGCAGTAGCGAAACGCCTGGGCCATGCAAATACTATTACAACACAATCAACCTATATTCACTTACTTAAAACAGCTGAAA
The DNA here is from genome assembly GCF_036884295.1 of Brochothrix thermosphacta DSM 20171 = FSL F6-1036. Lineage (NCBI taxonomy): Bacteria > Bacillati > Bacillota > Bacilli > Caryophanales > Listeriaceae > Brochothrix > Brochothrix thermosphacta. The sequence continues at coordinate 2,527,419 of NZ_CP145608.1, read as the reverse complement.
AAAAGGCAAATGAGCAAATTGCGAGTATATTAATCAATTGGTAATTAAGGAGCTGAAAAAATGGAACATAAAAATATACCAGAAATAAGATTTTCTGGTTTTACTAATGAATGGGAACAGCGTAGACTCTCTGAAGTACTCCGGGAAAGAAATAATCAACAACCGCAAAGTATGGAGTATCCTTTAGTATCATTTACAGTTGAAAATGGCGTTACTCCAAAAACTGATCGTTATGAACGAGAACAGCTGGTTGTTGGCGATAAAAGTTCAAAAAAATATAAAGTAACGGTATTAAATGATATTGTGTATAATCCAGCAAATTTAAAATTTGGAGCCATTTCACGTAATAAATATGGCAATGCTGTTTTTAGTCCCATCTATGTAACTTTTTTAGTAAATAATGATGTAACAATGCCAGAATTTATTGAAATGCTTATAACGCGAAAGGATTTTATTAAACGTGCATTGAAATACCAGCAAGGGACCGTATATGAACGACAATCAGTCAGTCCTGAAAATTTATTATCCATGAATCTGTATCTTCCTGGAAAATTAGAACAAGAAAAGATTGGTACGTTCTTTAAACATTTAGATGATACTATCTCCCTTCAACAGTGCAAGTTAGATTTGTTGAAAGAGCAGAAAAAAGGCTACTTGCAAAAAATGTTCCCTAAAAATGGTCAAACTGCCCCAGAGATTCGATTTAAGGGCTTTACAGACGATTGGGAAGAGCGTAAGTTAGGTGAATTAGCTAGTTTTTCAAAAGGCAATGGATATACAAAAAATGATTTAGTCGAATTTGGAGATCCAATAATTTTATATGGTCGCTTATATACAAAATATGAAACAGTTATTGAGAAAGTAGATACATTTGTAAATAAGAAAGATAAATCAATAATTAGTGAAGGATCTGAAGTCATAGTGCCTGCATCAGGAGAATCTTCAGAAGATATTTCTAGAGCTTCAGTTGTTGGGAAATCAGGTATAATTTTAGGCGGAGATTTAAATATAATTAAACCAGTAAATTATATTGATTCTATTTTTTTAGCTTTAACTATTTCTAATGGATCTCAACAAAAAGAAATGTCTAAGAGAGCTCAAGGAAAATCTGTAGTTCATCTGCATAACTCTGATCTAAAACAAGTAAATATTTTATATCCAAAATTAGAAGAACAACAAAAAATCGGTTCATTCTTCAAACAACTAGATAACACTATCGCTCTTCATCAGCGTAAGTTAGAACTTCTTAAAGAGCAGAAAAAAGGCTTTTTACAAAAAATGTTTCCTAAAAACAGTTGAGATAATCCGTTTTTAGAAGTATTGTCCACAAGTGGGCGAAGTTATCCGCTTCATAACCATTGTTCCCAACTTCTTGGGAAAGATATTTTTTAGATAACCACTATGTTGCCACTTGTGGCAATGATAATGGCAACTAATAAAACTATGTTAACGCACTGAATGAGTGCATGAGGTGTAATAGTGTGAAGCGGTTAACCTAAGTACTTAGACGAAGCCAAAACTGGCTCGGTGGATGTTTTTTATAGAATTATACCTAACTAACACCTGCAAAGGGTAAGAACAGATAACTATACAAGGATATGAACACTATTAATACTCTGCGTATTAGTGTTCTTAATTATTGGTGTTAGTATCGAATCTTAGACAACTTTTCGTAGAGATAAGAATATATTAAACTTATCTACGAGAGGATGATTTTTTATGTTCTTCTATGTGATAAAGACTAACAGCCCCCTAAACTGTTAGTCTTTTTTATGCCATGCGATAGGGGGACTTATTGAGCCTACAAACAATCTTATGACATTAGACATATATTTAATCATGAGTATGTGAGGACAGCACACAAGGGCATACAGTCGGTTATATGTTTCATTAGATCACCACTAGTTGAATGCCTTAATCGGAGTTTTCGGAGTCCTTAAAGGGAATGAAACCGATGTAATTAAAGTGATTATCATACTTTTATGCCTATTTAAAGTATAAAAACATGCAATTAATAGCAAATAAATACATAAATTAATAGAAATACATGTTATTTAACTCCACTAGAATCCTCTTGTAGGCGTTTTATGAAGCGGTTATATATTTATGTGTATCAGTCTGTTAAATACTCACAGAATGGCATGTAATAAGGGACATGAGAATTTTAGCCCCCCTACCTTGTATATATAGCGAGCAATCGAAGCTATTATTTTACGCACATTTTTTTCCCGAAATGAACTTTCAGAATTATAAACACATTCCAAAAACTCATATTCAGATGTTCCCAATATAAAAATTTCAGATTGATAATATACGCCCGAGCCATTTTTGGCTTCGGCTCATGAAGCGGACAAAAAAAGCACCTTACTAAGAAGTAAGATACTTAAATGCGCCCGACATATATTTTTTGATACCCACTGTGATACCCATATGGTTTTAATCCATTTAAACGTATTGAAATGGTTAATAAGTATAAACGCTGTTATAACAGCGATTGTTATAGTTATTTTAATCTATTTACATGCCGTAAGTTATTTATCCATTATATCCTAGAAACATTGAGGATACAGCTAATTAGGGGTTTTTGAAGAACGTAATCAAAAATATTCACTTTTATGTTGATAAGAATGGTTAAAAAGCGTTATAATAAGAAGAATAACATTAGTACTCTATCATGGTGAATTAAAAACAAGGGAATTATCTAATCAAAATAATCATAAATAATTGGTATAATAGAGTAGTACTCTAGTTTTTTATAAATAGCTGATTAATTATTTTTATTTAGATAGAGAAATGTTATTTTGAAATTTAAACTCTCTTTAAGCGGTTGAAATGTATGCTAGGGAACATCATCTTCAACGATTATTATTAAAAGAGGTAGCAATAACCGAAAAAATCATTGATTTTTTCAGCAGTAAATTGGCAAAACACAACTACATAGTAATCTGAACATCAGATGCTAAAAAAGGGGATTTTAAAAAATGGGACACATTGTATTAGCAGGTTGTAATCATATTTATTCTGAGGGGCTTAAAATTATTTTAGCAACAACAGAGCATACCTTAGATTCATGTGAATTAAATTTAGAAGATATTCAATCAAAATTAAGCGGTGCACAAGATGTTGTACTTCTCAATTCTGACAAAGGCATTTCAGAAGATATCAAAACATATTTACAAACAGAAGAAATCGTTGTTGGCTATATCGCATCTAAATATACAAAATCCGAAGTGGATACAAGTATTGAAGAAGGTGTGAAAGGCTTATTAACGTTTAATATGGATACACTTGGTTTGAATTTTGCTTTAAACAGCATGATGCAAAATCGTATTTTTGTAGATCCGCATATTGATTATTTTACTGCAAATCGTCAAGAAGAGGCAGCTGACAATATCAGTTATGCTATGCAACTAAGACTAACTAGTCGTGAATATGAAGTGTTAAAATTAATGGCAAAAGGCCAAAAGAACAATGAAATTTCAAAGGAATTGAATATCAAAGAAAATACGGTTAAAAATCATGTAAGCAGTGTGTTGAAAAAACTGAACGTACATAATCGTGTTGAAGCGGTATTAACATTCCAAAACCACCAAAAGATTTCATAATAAATTTGAGCGACTACTTCAATTGAAATAGTCGCTTTTTTATTTGGATAAAAACGTTATTGAAAGAAATATATATAAATGATTAGTTGTACTGGAATAGGAGATATGATATAATTCGTAGATGTGAGTAATGAAAATTATTCCTTGTTCTATGATTAATCATAGAACCGCATAGTCCACAAGGAGGTGAAAGACGATGAGAAAGTACGAAATTATGTACATTGTACGTCCAGACATTGAAGAAGAAGCTAAAAAAGCTGTTTTCGAACGCTTTAACGGTATCTTAGCTGAAGGTGCAGAAGTCATCGAAGTAAAAGATATGGGTAAACGCCGTTTAGCTTATGAAATCAACGACTTTAAAGATGGTTTCTATCAATTGGTAACAATCAATTCTGAAGATGCTGCATCAGGTCAAGAATTTGACCGTTTAGCTAAAATCAGTGAAGATGTTATCCGTCATATGATAGTTCGTTTAGACGAAGCATAAATAGCAAAAAAATTACTAAGAGTAGAGGGGGTTGTGTCTGATGATGAATCGTGTTGTTCTAGTGGGTCGTTTAACTAAGGATCCAGAACTTCGCTACACACCAGCTGGTGCTGCTGTAGCCACGTTTACACTAGCTGTAAATCGTACGTTTACGAATCAACAAGGGGATCGAGAAGCTGACTTTGTTAACTGTGTCGTTTGGCGTAAGGCGGCTGAAAACGTAGCTAATTTCTTGAAAAAAGGAAGTTTAGCTGGTGTTGATGGTCGTTTACAAACGCGTAATTACGAAGCAAATGATGGTCGTCGCGTTTATGTAACTGAAGTGGTCGCTGAGAGTGTTCAATTTTTAGAGCCGCGTAATGCTAACGCAGGAAATTCAGGTGCGAGTGGAAGCAATCAAGGCGGCAACAATTATAATGACGATAGTAGTTCTTATAATGGTGGAAATCAACAGCCACAATCAAATCAAGGAAATGCGTATAATCAAAACAGTCAACAATCGAGTAAGCCTGCTTTCAGCAACCCGTTTGCTAGTGATGGCAAGCCAATCGATATTTCTGATGATGATTTACCATTCTAAAAATAAACTAAGGGAGGTCAACAACTATGGCAGGACAACGCAGAGGTGGACGTCGTCGTAAAAAAGTATGTTTCTTTACTTCGAACCACATTGAGTACATCGATTACAAAGATGTAGATTTGCTTAAAAAATTCGTTTCAGAACGCGGTAAAATTTTACCACGTCGTGTAACGGGTACAAGCGCTAAATACCAACGTAAATTAACTATCGCTATCAAACGTTCTCGTCAAGTGGCTTTATTACCATTTGTCGCAGAAGAAAAATAAGTTCGATTAGTTAGCCACTTTTTCCGGAAAGTGGTTTTTTTATTGCCTGAAAAAGGAAATGTTATCCACAACTGGTGATATCTTTGTGGGTAACGTCATATCTAAAATAAAGAAGCAACTTATCCACATGTGGATAAGTTGCTTCTTTTAAACTATATATTAGTTTGAATTAATTATTTTTTGTGAAAGTACAAACGCATTCTCGAAACGTTGGTGGTTATAATAACGTGCCACATCATCATCTGTTGAGAATTCAATTGTTGGTACCCAAGCAGATAAATAATCGTGTACGCGGCCTTCTATGTGTGGATAAAGCTTAATTAAATAAGTAATTGCTTTAGAAGTAGCGATTTCTTCTCCAAATAGAAAGTGTGAAGGATAGGTCGCGTATTTTGTTAAGAGCTCTTCTGATAGTAAAATCTTTGTATCTATTGAAACTTGCGGGTGTCTGATAATCGTCGTAATCACATTTGCTGTGTGTGTGAACGTTTGAAGCCAAGCGTTATTGTCAGAAAAAAGGTAACCACGATAATCCGTCTCTCTATTTAAGTAGGTAATGAGTGACACCGAGATCAAATCAATTTGATCTGAAAGTAAAAACCCGATCAACTGGTCATCATTTTTTATGAGTGTCTCAATTAAACGTAAGGCGAACACTCGTTTAAACACATCATTAGAAAGTGGTGTATCAATATTTTTAAAGAGATATTTATCAGAAATAAGCACTTTAAGTAAGTCACGTTTTTGTTTACGTGACACAATATCTTTTGTAATCAAATCACTGATTAAATCACCGGTTGTATAATGTTTATCCTGAGGATCAATTACAAGTGATGAAGAGCTGCTTTGTTCAAGTAAACGGTGTAGCTCGTTATCGGACAATGAGTGAAGTTGGTCTGTAGCCATTTTCTGTTGGATTGTTTCAGCTAGATGCATGTTAAAACCTCCTCTGTTATTGTTTGTTGTGCTTATGATTAGCTTGGAAGTGTTCATTATGTGTTATGGTTGATTGTTTACCACCATTACGTTGATAACGACGACGGTAACGTTTTTGACAATCAATAATATTTTCGCCATTAGGGTGTTTGTGATTATCTTTTTTTAGTTTTTGACGTTTTTTCAAGAAAGAATTTTGTTCTTTTTCGCTATGATAATAACCATTTAAACGACGTGTTTCCACTATGTCTATAAATGCTTTAGGATCAACGCTTTTAATTGTGCGTTCAATCTCGTAAATTTCATAATTACTTACAACCATCATGACAGAATAAATTGGTTTTTTTGAGTAACCACCATATGCTGGGATAATCGTAGCGCCACGATCGAAGTTTTCTTGAATAGCTGATACAACAGCATCTGCATGCGGCGTGATGATAAAAACAGTCAATTTTTGATAATTTGTATGAATAAGATCAATCACGTAGCTATTAACATAGCGTGAGACTAGCGTGTATAAAGCGTTCTGCCAGTTATAAACTGCTCCAGCTACAACGATGATAATACCATTAAGAATCATGAAATAGCGGCCTGTAGGTGTATCATTCTTACGAGACAGGTACAGGGCAATGATATCTAATCCACCAGTAGAAATACCATGTTTCAAAGCAAGACCAACACCAGCGGCAGAAATAACACCACCAAAAATAGAGTTAAGTATAATATCATCAGAAATTTGATGAGTAGGGATAACTGATAAGAAAAAAGCGGTAATACCAATCACAACAAAACTATAAAATGTGAGCGACTTACCTACACGAGTCCAACCAATCCAAAAAACAGGTAAATTAAGAGCGATTATAAGTAGCCCCATTGGCAAATCGATGCTTAAAAAGTCATGGAAAATATCAACAATCAGCTGAGCAGCCCCATTTAAACCAGAAGCATAAACTTTCGCAGGTATTAAAAATAGTTTCATACTGATAGCACATAAAAAGGCGGATAGTATAGCAATTAGCATTTTTTTAAGATGTTCATAATATGCTGCATCTTTAACTTTTGACACGTGAATTCATTCCTTTATATTTTAGTTAAGAGAATCTCTTTATCTCCATATATCATAACATTCACACGCTGATTTGCCTATTTTGTAATTGTGACAATAGGGTGTTTTTTGGTAGTTAGTACTAATTTTAAGTGAAAATTGTATGAAAGTTTGTCTCTAATAATTAGTATCAATATGTAGTGGTTAATCGCCGATATGAAAAAAAAAGGACCGATTTGAAAAAAAAACGGTTGAGTATGGTAAAATTACAAGAGTAATCATGAAATGATTTGTCTTTTTTAAGATGAACAGAGTGGAGTTGAAACAATGTTATCATACATGCAACGTCGCTATGTCCGCTTTTTATTATATGCAATTGTTATCCTTTTTGTAGTGATGGCGATTGTCTCGCAAGTTAATAATTGGTGGTTGGTATTTCCGTTTTTTATTTTAGCAGGAGCTACATTAGTCGTGTTGATTATTGCGGAATTTAAATTGAATAAACAAATACAACAGACAACAAATATGTTAGCGTCACGTGTACAAAAAGCGGAACAACGTGCAGTAAGTGAAATGCCTTTAGGTTTACTGATTTACAATGAAGAGTCCCAAGTTGAATGGATGAATGCTTATATGCGTAAATACTTTGACTACGAAGAAGTTATCGGACTTACTTTGAATAATGAAGAGTCAGATTTGTGGCGTATTATTCAGAACGCAACGACAGATAACACTCAGACCATCCAGTGGAACAATCAGTATTTTGAAGTTACAGTGAACAAGAATGAACGTTTTTTGTATCTTCAAGACGCTAATGAACTTGAGGGATTGGTACAAGAAAATGAAGAAAATCAAATTGTTATCGGTGTTATTTTCTTAGACAATTATGATGAATGGACACAAGGTATGGATGATAGACGACGTGGTGCGTTAAACAACATTGTTACGTCAACCTTAGGTCAATGGGCACGAACACATGCGATTTTCTTGAAAAGGATGTCATCAGAACGCTATACAGTTGTGATGCGCTATTCAACGTTGGTTGAGTTAGAACAAAATAAATTTGCGATTCTTGATGTCATTCGTGAAAAAACATCGAAGAAAAATATCCCGTTAACTTTAAGTATTGGTTTGGCATATAATGATTCTGATTTAACATTGCTTGCAGAATTAAGTCAATCATCATTGGACTTAGCTTTAGGACGTGGTGGCGATCAAGTGGTTATCAAACAACCCGAGGCAAAAGTGCGTTTTTATGGCGGTAAAACTAACCCCATGGAAAAACGGACGCGCGTACGTGCACGTGTTATTTCACAAGCGTTACAAGAGTTAATATCGCAAAGTGATAACGTTGTAGTGGTAGGTCATCGTTTTCCAGATATGGATGTCATCGGATCCTGCTTAGGTATTCGTAAAATTGCTGAAATGAACGGTAAGGATGCCTATGTTGTTGTGGATACGGAGATGTTAAACGATGATGTTCAGCGTTTAATGAGTGAGATTGATAAGAATACGGATGTTACGCGCAATATTATCTCACCCCAAAAGGTTAAGAATCATATCACTAAAAAAACACTGTTAGTTGTGGTTGATACACATAACCCTGCGATGGTTGAAGCCAATGAATTATTGGATATGATTGATCAATGTGTGATTATTGATCATCATCGACGCTCAGAACACTTTATTGAGCACCCTAACCCTGTATTGGTTTATATTGAACCTTATGCCTCATCAACGGCAGAATTGATTACAGAGTTGTTTGAATATCAACCAACAGGAACATCGATTTCAGCAATTGAAGCAACAGCTATGTTAGCCGGGATTGTAGTCGATACTAAAAACTTTACATTACGAACAGGTTCGCGAACATTTGATGCGGCATCATATTTACGCTCATTAGGTGCAGACACCGTGTTAGTTCAACAGTTTTTAAAAGAGAATTTAGATACATTTGTTAAACGTAATCGTCTCGTTGAAACGATGAGCTTTTATCATGACGGTATGGCAATTACAATGGGGCCAGACGATGTTCCTTACAATAATGTATTAGCAGCCCAAGCGGCTGATCGTATGTTAGGAATGGAAGGTGTAGAGGCTTCGTTTGTGTTATTTAGACGTGAAGATGATAGAGTGGGCATAAGTGCGCGTTCGCTCGGCGAAATCAACGTACAGATTATTATGGAAATGCTCGATGGCGGCGGCCATCTTTCGAACGCGGCGACGCAAATAGCGGACGTTAGTTGTGAGGAAGCAGAGGTACGCCTAAAAGAAGCGATCGATGCTTATTGGAAAGGGGAAGAATAAAATGAAAGTTATTCTATTAAAAGATGTAAAAGGTAAAGGTAAAAAAGGTGAAATTAAAGAAGTGCCTGATGGTTATGCACAAAACTTCCTGATCAAACAAGGTTTGGCTCAAGAAGCTAACGCAACAAGTATTAGCACATTAAAAGCTAAAAATAAAAAAGCAGATAAATTAGCAGCAGAAGAATTAGCTGAAGCTGAAGCTTTAAAAGCAGAATTAGAAAAAGTAACAGTTGAATTAAAAGCTAAAGTGGGTGCGGATGGTCGTATTTTCGGTTCAGTATCTTCTAAGCAAGTTGTACAAGGTTTAGAAAAACAAGCAGGCATTAAAGTGGATAAACGTAAAATGACAATGGACCCAATCCGTTCATTAGGCGTAACAAAAGTCCCTATTAAATTACATCATGACGTTGAGGCTGTCTTTAACGTTCATGTGAGTGAAGAAAAATAGTAACAAAAAGTAAACGATGGAAGGAGTTGCCTGATGGATAACATCGATCGTACACCGCCTCAAAATAATGAAGCCGAACAAGCGATTATTGGTGCGATATTTATAGAACCTAATGCTTTGATTACAGCCGCAGAAGTCTTGCAACCCGAGGACTTTTATCGTCAGGCGCATCAACATATTTTCCGAGCAATGGTGATTATGAATGAGCAAGGTAAAGCGCTGGATGTTGTCACCGTTTCGGAGACTTTAACATCGCAAGGCTTAATTGAGGATATTGGTGGTATTTCGTACTTAACAGATTTAGCAGTATCGGTACCGACGGCAGCTAACGTTGGTTATTATATTGAAATCGTCGAAGAAAAAGCATTGTTAAGACGTTTGATAAACACTGCCACGCAAATTGCTACAAGTGGTTTTGCTAATGAAGAGACCGTCGAGGCGCTTGTGGATGATGCCGAACGTCGTATTTTAGAAGTTGCGCAACGTAAGAATGTGGGTCAATTTAAAAATATTACCGATGTGCTTTCTGAAGCGTATGATAATATCGAATTGCTGAGTAATCGTGAAGGAGATATTACAGGGCTACCGACAGGCTTTAAAGAGTTGGATCGGATGACTGCTGGTTTTCAACGGAATGATTTAATTATTGTTGCTGCTCGACCCTCTGTAGGTAAAACGGCTTTTGCTTTAAACATAGCACAAAATACAGCTATTAAGACGAATGAAACTGTCGCTATCTTCAGTTTGGAAATGGGCGCGAGTCAATTAATTAACCGTATGCTTTGTGCTGAGGGCAATATTGATGCACAAAATATGCGTACGGGTAAACTAAATGATGAAGAATGGCGCAAGTTGGCATTAGCAATTAGTACGTTATCAAGCACTAATATTTTCATTGATGATTCACCAGGTATTCGTGTGAACGAGATTCGATCAAAATGTCGTCGTCTAAAACAAGAACATGGTTTAGGTATGATTGTGATTGATTATTTACAATTAATTCAAGGGAGCGGTATTGGTGGGGGTGAAAACCGTCAGCAAGAAGTTTCAGAAATCTCACGTACCTTGAAACAGTTGGCGCGTGAACTTGAAGTGCCTGTTATTGCCTTATCTCAGTTGTCACGTGGTGTTGAACAACGTCAAGATAAACGACCAATGATGTCTGATATTCGTGAATCGGGTTCGATTGAGCAAGATGCTGATATTGTTGCTTTCTTGTATCGTGAAGATTATTACGATCGTGAAGCAGCAGATGAAGATAATGGTACGATTGAAATTATTATTGCAAAGCAACGTAATGGTCCTGTCGGGACTGTGCAACTTGCCTTTGTGAAGGAGTATAACAAGTTCGTTGACCTTGTTGTACGTGATGATATGCCACCTCCGATGGGGGCTTAAATAGTACTTCTAGCTTTTAATCTTATGCAAGATAGAGCCTGACGCGTGTCAGGCTTTTTTATCGTGAAAAATATGATACAATATAGGATTTATAAAGAGTAAAATTAACTTGAGGTGAAAAGAATGACTGATAAAAAAATAAAATTTGTCGTTGTAGGATTGCTACTAGGGATTCTCATGGCAGCGATGGACAATACAATTGTAGCGACTGCGATGGGGACGATTGTCTCCGATTTAGGTGGACTTGACCACTTTGTATGGGTAACAGCTGCTTATATGGTAACGATGATGGCTGGGATGCCAGTCTTTGGTAAGTTATCCGACATGTATGGACGTAAACGTTTCTTCATTTTTGGGATAGTCGTCTTCCTGATTGGATCAGCTTTGTGTGGACTAGCAGATAGCATGATTCAACTTAGTATTTTCCGTGCGATTCAAGGTATAGGTGGTGGGGCTTTAATGCCGATTGCTTTTACAATCGTTTATGATATTTTCCCACCGCAACAACGCGGCAAGATGACTGGGATGTTAGGTGCAGTTTTTGGTTTATCAAGTGTAATGGGGCCGATGTTAGGTGCTTATATTACCGATAATTTCAGCTGGCATTGGGTGTTTTATGTGAATGTGCCAATTGGTATCGTGGTCATTGCACTAATTATGCTCTTCTATAAAGAAAACAATGCACCACAAAAACAAGTCGTTGATTGGTTAGGAGCGGCAACGTTAGTGGTTGCAGTCGTTAGTTTAATGTTTGGCTTAGAGTTAGGCGGTAACACCTTTGCGTGGGATTCAGCCGAAATTATCGCTCTCGCAGTGATATTTGTACTCTTTTCTGGGCTGTTTGTAATGGCGGAGAAACGTGCTGTGGATCCGATTTTACCATTTGGCTTGTTTAAGCGTCGCCTGTTTTTAACAGCACAAATCGCCGCATTATTATATGGGGCAACATTTATTATTCTGACGGTTTATATCCCAATCTTCGTGCAAGCCGTGTATGGCGGGAGTGCAACGAATGCAGGGTTTATTTTAATGCCAATGATGATTGGATCTGTTGTAGGTAGTGCGACAGGCGGAATCTTTTTAACACGTGTGAAATTCCGTCACTTGATGAGTATCTCTGTTGTCGTGTTTTTTATTGGGATGGCGTTGTTATCAACCATTTCAGCTGACACGTCTCGCATCCTTTTAGCGGTTTATATGGCACTGACAGGAATTGGCGTAGGTTTCTCCTTCTCAATTTTACCAACAGCATCGATGCACCAATTGGAACCACGTTTTCGAGGGACTGCCACATCAACTAATTCATTTATCCGTTCGTTCGGTATGACATTAGGTATTGCGATGTTTGGCACGTTACAATCAAATGTATTTAACACTAAATTAAGTGATAAATTTGTGGGAGCCAAAGTAGACTTAGCTCAGTTTGGTAATACACAGCAGCTGTTTGAATCATCTGCGCGTGCTAAAATACCAACTGAAGTTTTAAATAAAGTGATTGATGCTATGGCCTCAAGTGTGTCAACAATGTTTTTTGTTGCGTTGATTCCAATCGCAATCGCTGCGATTGCCATCTTTATGATGGGAAATGCTAAGGATGGCGAGCAAGAATAATTCTGATGACTAACGACAGAGTATCGAGATGATAACGATACTCAGCTGTTAGACTGAAACAATTTAATATTATTATTTCTGTGTGCTGAGGCGTCTTCTGCTATAGAAGGCGTCTTTTTTATGGAATCACAAGTTTGTCACAACTTGTTGTGACAAACTTGGTCTTACAATAGATTGAATGTCTAGACGTCTCGTTATAAGATTGAACTATGAAAGCGATATCAAATCGTTTAAAAGGGAAGAGGGATGAACAATGGCAAAAGAAAAAGCAAGTGGTAGACAAGGGATTCAAAAGTTCGGTAACTTTTTAAGCTCAATGGTTCTACCTAATATAGGGGCATTCATTGCTTGGGGATTAATTACAGCATTATTTATACCAGATGGTTGGTGGCCAAACAAAGCAATAGCTGAGTTGGTTGGGCCAATGGTCAACTATTTACTTCCGTTATTAATTGGTTTTTCTGGTGGTAAAATCGTCCACGGTCATCGTGGTGGAGTTGTTGGTGCAATTGCAACGATGGGTGTTATCGTTGGATCAGATGTGCCGATGTTCTTAGGTGCAATGATCATGGGACCTCTTGCAGGTTACTTAATGAAAAAATTTGATGCTCTGATTGAAGGGAAAATCAAATCAGGTCTTGAAATGTTAGTGAACAACTTCTCAGCAGGTATCCTTGGTGGTATTTTAGCTGTTATTGGTTTGAAAGGTGTAGGCCCAGTAATGGCAGCACTTAATAACACATTAGCAAGCGCAGTTGATTGGATTGTTAATGCCAACTTATTACCACTAGCTTCAATCTTTATTGAGCCAGGTAAAGTGCTATTTTTAAATAACGCAATCAATCAAGGTATCTTAACACCTTTAGGTGTACAACAAGCTGCAGAATCAGGTAAGTCGGTGTTGTTCTTACTTGAAGCAAACCCAGGACCAGGTTTTGGTATTTTGTTAGCACTTAGCTTATTTGGAACAGGTGCAGCTAAGCGTACAGCTCCAGGTGCAGCAATTATCCAATTTGTTGGTGGTATTCATGAAATCTATTTCCCATATATCTTAATGAAACCCGCATTGCTCATTGCAGCAATCGCAGGTGGTATGAGTGGTGTGTTCACTTTAACACTATTTAATGGAGGTTTAATTGGGCCTGCATCACCAGGTAGTATTTTGGCGGTACTAGCAGCAACACCAAAAGGTTTTGCTAATTACGGTGCAAACCTTGCTGGAGTTATAGTAGCAACAGTGGTTTCTTTTGCTGTCGCAGCACTGATTTTACGCTTTAGTAAAAAATCAGATGAATCAATTGAAGATGCAACAGCTAAAATGAATGCAATGAAAGGTAAAGAAAGTAGCGTTGCAGGTCATTTTACGGATACGAGTTCAACGACAGATTTGAAGGCAGTTAATAAAATCGTATTTGCTTGTGATGCCGGTATGGGTTCAAGCGCAATGGGTGCCTCATTATTACGTAAAAAAGTAAAACAAGCAAAATTAGATATCACAGTAACAAACACGGCGATTTCGCAATTGCCATCGGATGCTCAAATTATTATCACACAACGTGAATTAACACCACGTGCAAAAGATAAGCGGGCAAATGCACTTCATATCTCTGTGGATAATTTCTTAGATAGCCCAGAGTATGATAATTTAATTGAACGTTTAACAGCAACACATACTGAAAGTGAAGCGGTAGAAGAAGCAACACCAGTTAATTCAAGTGCAGCAAATCTTGCAATTTTGAACACTGAAAACGTGTATCTCAATAAAGCTTTTGCTAACAAAGGTGAAGCGATTCGATTTGCTGGTGAAAAGTTGGTAGAAAAAGGATATGTCGCAACTGATTATGTAGAAGCGATGATTACTCGCGATAATGACTTATCAACTTATATGGGAAATGAAGTAGCAATTCCACACGGTACTGAAGCGGCTAAACAAGCTGTGAAGAAATCAGGTGTCATTATTGTTCAAGTACCAGAAGGTGTTGATTTTAATGGAAACCAAGTGAAATTAATCTTCGCAATCGCAGGTGCAAACAACGATCATCTTGAAATACTATCAATGATTGCTGAGACGTGTGCAGATATGTCGGAAGTGGATGCAATGGTGATTGCAACGGATAAAGAAACACTCGTTGATCATCTTACAAAAGCGAAATAACAAATAAAAGACTTTGTCGAGCAAGCATCTTCCGATTAACGGAAGGTGCTATGACTCGGATTCGTAAAAATGACAGTGGTTGCTGCTAGATGATATACTTTACCGACAGAAAACAGAGGAGGACGTCCAGTGTTTTTAACGACGCGTGAAAAAGTTATCTTAGAGACCCTATTAAAAAACAAATCAGGCAATACGTTGGACTATTTTAGTTCGCAGCTAAAAGTGAGCCGTCGAACTGTACAGCGAGATTTAAAAAATGTGTCTCATACGTTAGCTACTTTTCATCTTTCCTTGAGTAAGACGGAACAAGAATTTCAAATTGCTGGAACGAATGCTAATATGTTTAAATTAGCACAAGAGCTACATCAAGCTGAAGCGTTAGACCAAACACCCGAAGAAAAAAACTGGTTGTTGTTAAAAATACTTGCGCATCAACAAGAACCTTACAAATTAAGTAGTTTAGCTACGGATGTCGGCGTATCTGTGCAAACGGCTAGTAGTTATTTGGATGTTTTATCTGAATGGTTAACACCCTTACAAGTAAGTGTGGAACGTTATCGAGGTAGCGGTATTCAATTAGTCGGTTTAGAGAAAAATAAGCGACAAGCATTAGCGAACTATCTTTTACAACACTTTGATGAACAATTAGTTGATTTGTTATTGGAACTAGAGCAGGAAAAAACAGAATCGGTTGATTGGTTTGCTTATATCCCTATCGATACAATTAAGCACATTAACTGTTTTGAAAAAAAATATATTGCGGATACCCACTACCAAATGGCAATGAACTCCTATATGCGTTTTTTGATTCAACTTGCGATTACATTACATCGTATTGAGAGTGGCTTCGTTTTAGAAGCACACGAACCGTCTATGCGTTTAACGGATGATGCCTATAAATTTGCGCACAATTTTAAAAAACAGTCGGATGTACCGCTCTCACATGTAGAAGAATATGAAGTTGCTGTTTTATGGCAGAGTGCCGTACAACTCAATGAAACAATGGGCGGTTATGATAGTTTGTTGATTAATCGTTTAGTGCACCAGCTAATTAATAGTGTTTCTGATCAACTGAATGTTGATTTAACGGATGACTTTTCACTTTTTCAAGGTTTATTAGCCCATATGCCATCAGCAATTTTTAGGTTTCAAAATAATATCACTGTATACAATCCTTTATCAGCAGATATTCGTCGCCAGTATCCATTGTTATTTATGGCTATTGAAAAAGCGATACAAGAAGAATTAAATGGCCATGCATTAGCAATTGATGAGATGGCTTATATTGTACTTCATTTTGGTTCAGCGTTAGAAATGAAAAAAGAACAAATCGATATTGCGACATTGATTATCTGTCCGACAGGTATTGGGGCCTCTAAAATGTTAGCCACACGGTTGAAAAAAGAAGTGCCTGAGCTAACGCAACACGCCATTGCTTCGATGACAGATATGCAAAAATTGGATTGGAATGACTACGATATTGTTTTATCGACAGTGCGGTTACAGCATCCACCGAAAGATTATTTGTTAGTTAACCCGTTGCTCTCAATTGAAGATGTACGTTCTGTGCGTCGCTACATTAAAGAGCATTTACCAGTCATAATGGAACAAAAAAAATACCTATCATCAACTCGCGTGGTTGAAGAACAACCCGTGCCGTTGACAGAAGATTTTTCAACATTTATTGGTGAATTAGACAAGACGCTTGCGGCTGTTCATAGTTTGTTAGATGATTTAAAAGTGACGTTTGATACAAGTGGTGTATCTTATGAAAAGATACTCTATCGCATGGTACAAGCGAATGTGAAAATGAAAAAAACGGGCGCCGTAGATCATATTTTTGAACAGCTTATCTGGCGAGAAAAGCAAGGTGGACTAGCGATACCAGATACTAATATGGCATTGTATCACTGTCGACACGAACAAATCTCTGAGCTATCATTTGCAATTGTTCAAACGCAACAGCCTTATCATCTTAAAGGGATGGATGCACGTGAATGGCCGGTGAATAACTTTATTTTAATGCTGGCACCTGAAAATCTTAGCCAGTCAGAACTTGAAATTGTTAGTATGATCAGTGCCTTGATTATTGAGAGTCCTAAACATATTGCCGTTTTTTCATCAGGGCAAGAAGTTTTGATTCGTAAACAATTAGAACAGGCACTGCAAAAATATATTATAAATAAAACACAAAGGAATGATAAATCATGAAAAAAGCAATTCATTTTGGAGCAGGAAATATTGGGCGTGGATTCATTGGCGCATTGCTAAATGAAGCAAGTTATGAAGTGACCTTTGCCGATTTAAATCAAACCGTTATTGATCAATTAAACACACAAAAACAATACAAAGTTGTTACAGCAGAGCCAACGCCGCAAGAAAGCCTTATTAAACCAGTGGCTGGCTTAAATAGTGGCTCACAAATCACGGAAGTAGAAGACTTGATTGGCGAAGCGACGTTTTTAACAACAGCGATTGGTGCAGGTATTTTACCATTAATCGCACCTGCTATTGCAAAAGCAATCACAAAACGTGTACAACATTCTAGAGAACCTTTGTATGTAATTGCCTGTGAAAACCAAATTTCAGCAACAGATATTTTACGAGATGCTATTTTAGCAGCGGTCGATGCTGAAACGAAAGTGAAAATTAAAGAACATGTTCATTTCTGTAATTCAGCGGTCGATCGTATTGTGCCAGCGCAACCCGAAGGTTTAGGCTTAGATGTAATGGTAGAAGCTTATTATGAATGGGTAGTTGAAAGTAAAACAGCGTTGCCAGAAATTACTGGAATGACAGTTGTTCCTGACCTAGCGCCTTTTATTGAACGTAAATTATTCACTGTTAATACAGGACATGCGGTAACAGCTTACCTCGGTTATGCTAAAGGTTATGCGACAATTGATCAAACATTAGAAGACAAAGCAATTTATGAACAAGTGGAAGCAACCTTAGGTGAAACGGGTGGTTATTTAATTAAACGTTATGGTCTTGATGCGACAGAACATGCCGCTTATATCAAAAAAATTATCCATCGTTTCGAAAACCCACTTTTGGCAGATGGTGTTGATCGTGTAGGACGCTCTCCATTGCGTAAATTGGGTGCTGCAGATCGTCTTGTGCGTCCTGCGGTAGAGGCCGGTAAATTGGGGCTTCCTCATGAAAATTTAGCGAAGGCAATTGTCGCAGCCTTGAAATTTGATGACGCATCTGATGATGAAGCTGTTAAACTACAAAAGATGTTGAAAGAAGAAGGTTTAGATTATGTATTGACAACGGTCTGTGGATTAACACAAACAGATGCATTGTACAAAGAAGTCGTATCTTTCTACTAAAATAACATTCCACCCTATATTAGGATTAGCAATTTGCTATATCTTTAGATAGGGTGTTTTTTTGAATATTTGTCAGATATTTGTCCGTAAAAAGCCTTGCTAACAGTATATGTCTTAAGAGCTGATAGCAAAAGCGAACAGATAGATCGTTATTGCTTAGCATTGTTCGTAAATAGATTGACCACAGACGCTTAATGTTGTAAAATTGAGAGTGGATTTAATGTATATAACAAAATTTTTGAATGAGGTGTTAGAATGTCTTCAGTTGTTGTAGTAGGTACACAATGGGGTGACGAAGGTAAGGGTAAAATCACAGACTTTTTAAGTGAACATGCCGAAATAATTGCACGCTATCAAGGTGGCGATAATGCAGGTCATACAATTAAGTTTGATGGGGAAACGTATAAATTACAATTGATTCCATCAGGTATTTTTTATGATGATAAGTTAAGTATCATTGGCAACGGAATGGTTGTTAATCCAAAAGCACTTTTACGTGAAATGAAGTATCTGCAAGATAAAGGCGTTAACACGTCTACATTACGTATTAGTAATCGTGCGCATGTTATTTTACCGTACCATATTCGTTTAGATGAAGCAGATGAAGCACGTCGTGGCGATAATAAAATTGGTACAACTAATAAAGGTATTGGACCAGCATACATGGATAAAGCATCGCGTGTGGGTATCCGTATGGTAGATTTATTAGATAAAGAAGTATTCAAAGAAAAATTACTTTATAATCTTGGTGAAAAGAACCGTATGTTTGAACGCTTTTACGAAGTAGAAGGCTTTACATTCGAAGAGATTTTCGAAGAGTTTTATGAGTATGGTCAACAAATTAAAGAGTTAGTTTGTGACACTTCAATTATTTTAAATGATGCTTTAGATGAAAATAAACGTGTTTTATTTGAAGGTGCACAAGGCGTAATGTTAGATATTGATCAAGGAACATATCCGTATGTAACTTCTTCTAACCCTACTGCTGGTGGTGTAGCTAATGGTTCGGGTGTAGGACCATCTAAAGTTGATTATGTTGTAGGTGTAGTTAAGGCATACAGCTCTCGTGTAGGTGACGGTCCATTCCCAACACAATTAGATGATGAAATCGGCGATCGTATTCGTGAAATTGGTCGCGAATATGGAACAGTTACAGGACGTAAGCGTCGTGTAGGTTGGTTTGATAGTGTGGTTGTTTCACATGCTTGTCGTGTGAGTGGTCTAACTGACTTATCTGTCATGCTTTTAGATGTACTTAGCGGTTTAGATACCTTGAAAATTTGTACAGCATACAAATACAACGGTGCTATCACGCGTGAATTCCCAGCTAGCTTAAAAGAGTTAGCTAAATGTGAACCTGTTTATGAAGAAATGCCAGGTTGGAGTGAAGACATTACAGGTGTTACTTCTTTTGAAGAATTACCAGAAGCAGCACAACGTTATGTTGAACGTATTGCTGAATTGACTAAGGTCCCTGTATCAATGTTCTCTGTTGGTCCTGATCGTAAACAAACAATTGTACTTAAAGATGTTTGGTCAAAATAAATAGTTTAAGACTTATCTGCACTGTTGCGGATAAGTCTTTTTTTTATTGAAGTAAGATGAGTTATGTTACAGTTAAAGTAAGGGATAAGTGTAATAGTTTCATGTGAAACATTGTGGATTTATTGGATAGGGTAACGAGTAGTTAGGGGTGAGAAAATTGTTAACAAAAAAGCAACGACGTATTTCAGCGCTAGTAATTACTGCAATTATTGTAGTGACATTTGTTAGTGTTTGTCAGTTTCATACAAAGGCAACTGAAAAAAGATCACAAGAAGTGATTGTTATGCGTTTAGATAAAGAGTTTGAAACAGCTGCAGATACTTTACAAGCAACTGATATTAAACGAGTTGAGAAAACGATTAAAGAACTAACCGATAAAAAAGATATCAAGAAATATTCTGAAAAATTTAAAGTTATAAAAAAACAACAAGTGAAAAAAGAAAACTCTAACCGTAGTGCTAAAATTGATGTACCATTATTGAATCAAATGGATGATCCACGTTTATTTAATGGTTGTGAAGTCACATCTTTAGCCATGATGCTTAATTTTAATGATATTAATATTACGAAACAACAATTGGCAGAGGCTATTACGACAGTTCCATTAGAAGATGAAACGGGATTAAAAGGGAACCCTCACGAAGGTTTTGTGGGAAGTGTTTCCGGTGAAACACCAGGATTAGGTGTGTATCATGACCCGATAGCTCAATTAGCAACAGATTATGTCGATTCAAATAGAGTGAAAGACATTAGCGGTAAAGGCTTTAGTAATGTGATAGAAGCACTTTCTGAAGGCCAACCAGTGTGGGTAATCGTTACAAGTACATTTAGCCCAGTTACGAATATGCAGACGTGGGAGACAGCCGCAGGACCAATAGACATCACATATGATATGCATTCGGTTGTTTTAACAGGTTTTGATAAAGATAACGTGTATTTAAATAATCCGTATGGTGAAAAAGACCAAACTGTTAATCGTGCTGATTTTATTGCAGCCTGGGAACAGATGGGCAGCCAAGCGATATACATAAAAAAAACGAAGTAATAGCGATGCAACTCGATTAGTTGCATTGATAAGTAAGAAGCGTATACTATTATTTGTAAGAGTTATATGATAGTTTGGGTTGTTAGCTCAGTTGGTAGAGCAGCTGACTCTTAATCAGCGGGTCGAGGGTTCAAGCCCCCCACAGCCCATTATTGCTGTTATCGTTGCGAATTTATTCGCTTACGAGAACAGCATGGGACGGAAATTTTCACGGAAAATTGAGTACCAATCCTTATGTTGGCATTGTTGCGAATTTATTCGCTTACGAGAACAGCATGGGACGGAAATTTTCACGGGAAATTGAGTGCCAATCCTTATGTTAATAGCGCAACAGTACCGTTCCATTTTTTAGGTGCCAATCCTTTCGATTGTTTTAAATTAACAGCTACCTTTGGGTAGCTGTTTTTGCAGTCATTTCCAGCCGTGGGTAAAGCTATGGTAAGGTGATTACACTGCAGGATATTCAGAGACCGATTTTCCCTTATAGTCACTCTCAATCAGAACTGTCATAATGTCATGAGTTTATATGTTTATTGTTACTTACTGGGTGAAACAGATTTTCAGGGTAAGTTATAGTGTTTTTGATTAAGGTTGCATAATGTTCTAATAAACGATAGACTTTAGTTAAATATTAAAATAGGAGAATTTATGTGACAAAACAAGATGGTTGCACCTTGAAAATTGAAGAAATAAAAGAGCATAAAATCAGGTATCCAAAAAAAGACCTCATTACATTGTTGAATGCCTTAGAAGTTAAGGGCGTTAAATTCTCAATAGTTACAAAAGAAAATGCCAAAAAGAACTTAGAAAATTTGAACTACTATTATAAATTAACTGTTTACAAACGAAATTTTAACAAGAGTAGTGAAGGTAAATATTTAAATCTAGAGTTTTCTTATTTGGGGGATATAGCGAGTGTGGATATGCAACTGCGATATATTCTTGCTCAGTTTTGTTTAGATATTGAACACAGCTTAAAAACACTTTTGATGAAGGAAGTGACTGAAAATAATAATTTAGATGGTTATGATATTATCGAACAGTTTATTCAATCTACTGAAAAGTCTCATTCACCTATTTCAAAAAATTCTCTTTTTAAAAAAGCTAGTCATATTTCTAATTATCAGTATGCACTTTACAATACTCACAAAGATTGTCCGCCTGTTTGGGCAGTTTTAGAAATAATGTCCTTCGGTGAGTTTACGCGATTGCTTGAATTTTATTTGAATAGGTACCCAAAAAAAGGTTTGTCCGTCAGTTCTTTACGCGGGTTATTAGCGGGTGTGAAAAGAGTAAGAAATATGAGTATGCACAGCACACCGTTTCTATTTGATTTATCAAGTAATCCTTTGGAGCACGTCAATAATTGCTTAGTTGGGTATTGCTTCAAGTTAAACATTAAGAAACCATATTATAAAATGAAAAAAATTCACGATGTAATATGTGTATTATATATGCATGACGAATTCGTTAAGGGACAAGGGTCTAGGGTAAATAGGTGTGAAGATTTATCTAGTCTTGTAGATAGGAGTACTCTTAGATTTCATTATCTTAATCAAGGGAGTGAGATAATGAAGTTTTTCAGTACATTACGTTTAATTCTTGACAATTATGACAATAAGCTGTAGTATTTTATTTATAGAAACAGTGAATCGGTGATTCGACCGCTGGGCCAGACTGAAGAGATTCGGTACGGTTTAAATCAAATTATAAACTATTTAAGACAAACATACTGTTCTAGTTTGTCTTAAGTAGTTTATTTTTTTATTAATTTCATACATAGTAGAGACTGCTTACACCATAGTACTTTCAGGTATTTAGAAGCGATACGTGCAGTCTTTTTGAGTATTTTCATTCGTGAGATGTCTTAAAGAAATCTGTGGTCGTAGAAAAAATAAAAAATGAATGAAGTTCCTCTAAGCTTAAATGGTAAATTCTAAAAATAGAGGTAAAATGAATTTAAGTTGATAGATAATTGCTCAATTAAATCAGCTCATTTAAAATCAAAACTAGTTGTATAAGTAATTACTAGCCCGATTGTTTATATCTCACTTTTCAAGTGGTATAAGCAGTCTTTTTTTATGCATAAAATGAGTTGATAAAAATACATTTTGATAAAACTATCAACAAAAAAACGCTACCTAACATGTGTTTAACTCTATTTTTAAGGGTATACCACTAATGTGCCTTATTGAGATTTTGGCTGGTGAAGTGTTCATTTGAAACATCAAGATTAATAATATATCTGATAAGGATTTAATAAAAAGGGAGAAATGCAGCTATGAATAAAAGAGATGGATTTGAAACGTTAGTAGACTACCTGGCTGCTTTTGGTATTGATATATATACAGGTGTAACTGGGGGTGGGGTTGTTCATTATGTGAAATACTTAACACCTTATGAACCCAATCAAATAAAACCAGCGTTATTTACTATCAGTGAATACCCTGCGGGCTTTGCCCCACTAGGTCATTACCTTGCAACGGGTAAGGTGGGAGGAGCTATTGCTACGACTGGAGCCGCAACTAAACTGTTAGCATGTGGCTTATCCGATGCTAAACTACATGATATTCCATCGGTGTATATTTTTCCGATTTCAACCAGACGTCATCAAGAAGATAGTGCATTACAGGATACCTCAATTTATGGGAGCAATATTATTAAACAATTAGAGGCTGAAATAGAAGATGTCTTTCTATTAGATAATCCATATACCTTTGCAAAATACTTAGAACAGGCAGGAAAAGCATTATTGTCCCGAAAGGCAGTTGTTTTTTTATTGGATAATGAAATCATGAACTTACCAATGTCAGAAGAACCAAAAATTATTAAAAACAAGTTACATGATAGCAGTATAGAAATAGCTATTTTCGTTCAATTATTAAAGAAAAAAGTAAAGGATCGCCGCGTGCTTCTTTTAGTAGGAGAAGAAGGGTTACATGAAACGGATATAAGACAATTAACAACAGCGGTCTCTATTGAATTGGCAGCCGCAACAGTCTGGAGTATGAATGGTGTCAACTGTGTTGGGAGTGAAAACCCTTATGGTTATGGCTGTATCTCGTTTGGTGGAAACGATAAAGCGTTAAATTTATGGGAGTCAATGACTGAAGATGATGTTGTCATCTGTGTAGGTGTTACACCTGATGAGTACACAACGAATTTACAAAAATTTGCAGCTGGAGATGTCTTTTTTATCACACAAACAGCCAATGCATATGGTCACATCCGAGGGAGTTTTCAGCATAGCGCGTTACATGAATTCCATCAAATAAACGCACCTATCACTAAGGTTTTAAAAACGATTATTACAGAAGGTAAACGCGAAGTGTACAGTACAACGGCAAGCCCCCTTGCGCCAGTTGAATTGAATACATGTGTTCTTGAACCACCCCGTGCCCATTACGCAGATATGAAAATAGTTTACCAACATTTGCACAAGTGGTGGCAACCGGGGAGTTTGGTTATCAGCGATGTTTGTCTCGCGTATAAAGATTATCAGTATGTTACACAAAGACCCAATGACACTATCACTTATTTTTCTTTTTACCGAGGATCAGCTATGGGTGGTGCCTATGGCGTAGCTGTAGGGGCAAAGTTAGCACAACCAGATAAGCGTATTTACTTGTTTAGTGGTGATGGTTGTTTTAGATTATATGGTGGAAGTTTAAATGAAGCTAAAAATTTAGGCATCGTTTTATTTATTTTAGACAATCATACTTATTCAATTGTAGCGCAAGGACTGCCTGCAATATTGCCAAGTGTTCCTCCAGAAAAATACCATGATACATTACAACAGGTAGATTATGGAAAAATAGCTGAAGCCTCTGGTTGGCTTAGTTATACTGTAGCACCAGATTTATCGAATTTTGAAGATATTTTAAATGAACTTGAAAGGTATAAAAAACAATCTATTTTAGTGACGATCCCTGTTTATCCGAATCAAATTTTGGGACAAAATCCACGGGTGCGTAATTTATAAGAGAGGATGACAAAAATGGATGGCAAAAAAAGAGATCAAATACTTTCACTCATTGATGCTTCTTATAAAATTTGGATGGGGGAAAATTTACCTATTTCAGAAGAAAAGCAAGAGGAACAAAGACAACGGTGGTTAGAGGAAGAGGCACCTTATGGGTTATTGGTCCAAAACATTGCAGAAGATCCCCATTTTATATACGCTAATCAACATGCGCAAACAATTTTCGGTTATAGTTTAGAACAATTTTTAGCACTACCTTCTCGTAAAAGTGCACCACCACAAAACCAAAAACAACGTAATGAGATGTTGGAAGAAGTAACGCTAAGAGGAATATCCAATAGTTACACGGGTACAAGAATTGATAGCAATGGACAATTATTTGAAATAACTGAGGGAAGTATTTGGAAAGTAATCAATGAGTCAGGTGAAATGATTGGCATTGCTGCGATGATTAAAAGTGATAAAGACTCTTTAACTAACGTATAATCTTCTAAATAATTTTATATAAAAAGACCTCACTTTTTAAGTGGTGTCTTTTTGTTCTGTAAATTAGCATTATTTAGAAAGACAGATAGTGACATTTTGACATCTTTAAAACTGCTATAATATATTGAAGAGCTGATTAAAGAGAAAAAGTAGTTTCATGACGTTTTATCACAACGAAATGGGAGGATGAGAAGATGTTAATAAAAAGCGACTATGAATCACCGTTAGGCAATTTATTGTTGTTGAGTGATGGAACAGCGTTAATTGGTGTATGGTTTTCAGAACAGAAATATTATGGTGCGGGTTACCATTTGGAAGAGGCCGTTACAGGTCAAGATTTAATGATTGATGAAGCTAAACGTTGGCTAGATGAATATTTCATGGGGCATATCCCAACGATGGGGCAACTTGTATTAGCCCCAAAGGTGACAGATTTCCGAAAAAAAGTATGTGAGGTATTGATAACAATCCCTTATGGAGAAACAATGACGTATCAAGCAATTGTAGACAAATTGCGCCTTTTATATGGTGGGGATATCGGTTCGGCCAGAGCCGTTGGTGGTGCGGTGGGACATAATCCAATTTCGATTATTATGCCGTGTCATCGTGTGATAGGCAGTAATGGTTCTTTAACCGGATATGCCGGCGGGGTAAATAGAAAAGTAGAACTGTTAAAAATAGAGGGTACCCAGATATAATCATTTTAAAGGTAAGTGGTTAAAGAAAGAAGGTATTGTGTGTGAGTGTGACAGATATAGAATGGGCAGCTATTAAAAATAATGATAAAACATATGATGGTATTTTTTGGTATGCCGTAAAAAGCACAAAAATATTTTGTCGCCCGTCATGCCCTTCAAAAATGCCAAACCGACAAAATATTACAGTATACTATGATAAAAATGAACCCGGCCAGAGGGGATATCGGCAATGTAAGAGATGTCAGCCGTTAGGCGAACCAGTAGACAATGAGGAATGGATAAAAACAATTAATAATATTTTAGAAACGAAGTACGCGCAAAAATTAAGTTTGGAGGACTTAGGTCATTTAGCTCATGGTTCACCTTCCTACTTACGCCATGTATATAAAAAATTCACAGGAATCACACCACAACAAAGGTTAATAGAACTACGGTTGCAGGCGGCAAAAAAAGAATTGTTGCAAAGTAATTTAGCGATAAAAGTGATTGCAGAAAAAGCAGGTATTGAAAATGTCTCTTATTTTATTAAAAAATTTCGTGAAAAGTATGGCGAATCACCGCTACAATATCGAAAGAGACATGCGAAAAAAAATGATAGTTAGAGTGAAGTGCAATCAACAAAAATAACATGTATCAATCGTTTTTTTACGTTTGATACATGTTATTTTTTGTTTGGTTATATAAATATCACTTACTATATCCATATGTCATCAGCGTTTCTCTTATTGGAAATAAGGGTATTTTATAAAAAAACAATTAAGAAGGGGTCTTTAAATTGTTTTTCAAAAAATGGAGGAGAGGTTGATTGAGATGAATAAGAGGCATAGAAGAGGTCTAATCAGTGTTATTTCTGCAGTGTTAATTATCTGTACGGCAAGTTTTACTGGTATAGATGCAAAGGCAGCGACTCAAGTAATTATCCCAGATAATGCATTGAGAACCGTGATTAAAGATACATTAAATTTAAATGACGATACAGACATAACAGACGAATCATTATTGAAACTTAAAGAGTTGAGGGCCGTTAATAAGAATATTTCGAGTTTGGAAGGGCTAGGGTATGCCTTGAATCTAGGTGAGATGTACTTAAGTGAAAATAATATCAGTGACTTATCACCGTTGTTACCAATTTTCAATAATTGGGAGGCATCTACAGGTAATTATTTCTTTTTTGATGTTTCATCAAATAACATTAGTGATTTGTCTATGTTTAATGATGTTCCGAAATTACCTAGGTATTCCGTTTTTCATTTTGAAAATAATCAAATTAGAGATTTTTCTCCAATAGCACAATATCCAGCAGAGACTTTCTATGCATCCAACCCGAATAACCAAACAATTACGTTACCGACTGTGACGTTAACCAGTCCGACGTTTGAATTGGATCTTCCTTATGTTGAAACAGGTTTCCCCACAATCAATGTTAATGCGACAAAAGAAGGCATCTATGAAAATGGTAAAGTAACGTGGAATAATTTAACCGGTAATAGTGAAGTACGAGTGACCTATACGGGCTCTATTTATGGGCCGTTCGAATATTCGGTTACGATTATACAACCTTATACACTATTGAGGGATGATGGTCCAACGACCAGTGAAAGTACAACTTCAGAGACGAATTCGACAACTGATTCAACGACTACAACAGAGCCAAGCTCAACCACAAGAGAAACAACGCCCCCAACATCAAGTACAACAACTGATTCAACGACTACAACAGAGCCAAGCTCAACCACAAGAGAAACAACGCCCCCAACATCAAGTACAACAACTGATTCAACGACTACAACAGAGCCAAGCTCAACCACAAGAGAAACAACGCCCCCAACATCAAGTACAACAACTGATTAACGACTACAACAGAGCCAAGCTCAACCACAAGAGAAACAACGCCCCCAACATCAAGTACAACAACTGATTCAACGACTACAACAGAGCCAAGCTCAACCACAAGAGAAACAACGCCCCCAACATCAAGTACAACAACTGATTCAACGACTACAACAGAACCCAGCTCAACCACAAGAGAAACAACGCCCCCAACATCAAGTACAACGACTGATTCAACGACTACAACAGAACCCAGCTCAACCACAAGAGAAACAACGCCCCCAACATCAAGTACACCAACTGATTCAACAACCACAACAGAACCCAGCTCAACCACAAGAGAAACAACGCTCCCAACATCAAGTACAACGACTGATTCAACGACTACAGCAGAACCCAGCTCAACAACGAGAGAAACAACGCCCCCAACACCAAGTACACAAACTGGTTCAACTTCAAAAGATATGACACCACCAGGGGCAAGCTCAACAACGGATGAAACTTCAAATCAATTGGGAACGATAACAAGCAATAAAAATGAAGTGACAAATGCTAAAGAGCTACCTGAAACAGGTGAAAAAGAGAATAAAGCATCTACAACTTTGATGGGTGTACTGTTGATTGTTTTGGGGGATTTTTTCATTAGTAGCAACAAGGAGAAAACGATTGAAATAACTTCTTAAAGGTAATAGATAGCCTGATAAACTGCCGAAAGTTAATGTTTAACTAAAACTTTCGGTATTTTTTTGTTTATTTCTAGATAACCCACAATTAATATTAATGTTTATCGTTAATTAATTATTGATTATCATTAATTATCGTGATATATTAATAATAGATGAAGGAGGCGTTATTTATGAAAAAATACAAACTTTTAACGGCAGTATTAGATATTGGATTCAAAATATTAGCTATTGGGATGGCATTTTTATCTATATTAGTAGTTATTTTTACATTTATAAATAAGATTAATTTAGGTAAGATAGAAGATTTTAATATGTTAAACGAATCATTTGCTGTTATTTCATTTGTGAGTACTATCGATAATGGTAAAGATTATTCCGTGTCTATGAAAATTATTTATCTAATCGTTATGCTGATGAGTGCCCTATTATTGGTTGCTATTTTTTGGTTAACAAGTAAAATATTTCAAGACCTAAAAAGAGATTTTAAACCTTTTAAAATGCTACAAGTGAAGAGGTTACATAAAATAGCAGTATTAGTATTGAGCTATGCAATCGCCCCACAAATAATGCTATCATTACTTAAAACAATTTTTCTGCCAGGATATAGTTTTGAATTTGGTATCGATATGACATTGTTTTTAGCATTTATTTTCTTCTGTCTTACTGAAGTGATGCGACACGGAGTGGAATTGCAAATTGAATCTGATGAAACTTTATGAGGTGAAATGAAATGGCAATAATTTTAAAATTAGATGAAGTAATGTTGAAACGCAAAATGTCATTGAAAGAATTATCAGAGCAAGTCGGCGTCGCAAATGTTAATTTATCAAAAATAAAAACCGGTAAAGTCAGTGCTATCCGCTTTTCGACTCTGAATGAAATTTGTCGAGTGTTAGAGTGCCAACCAGGTGATATTTTAGAGTACTCAGATGAGTAAATAGAGTCGCATTAAAATCAGAACAGAATCTTTCATAAATAGATAATACTGCTAGTATCAGGATGCCTGGTGTTAGCAGTATTATTATTTTACAGCAGTGTAAGTTGTAAGTAGGTAAAGGAAGGTGGAATTTCTCCAGATTGAAGTGTCACAAGGATCCTTTGAAAATAATCAATCAGTGTAAATTGATTTGAATACAGTGTGAAATTAATTTATACTTGCGATGTGAAAACGTTATCAAAATGAGGAGCTGTGGCTAACGATGTATTTTGAAAAAGTTAATTTTACTGACGGAGATTTGCCTTACAATCATTTATTACATGAAGTAAGGTTGGTACCATTTCATTGGCATGAATTTATTGAAATTATTATGGTTATTGAAGGGCAGTTATCTGTTCACATTGGCAAAGAGACGTATGAATTAAATAAAGAAGACGTGATTATTGTTCCAAGTCTAGTGCGTCACTCGTTGGAAGGAACGGCTGGGAACATTGTATCGGTTATTCAAATTAGCAGTGAATTTATCAATCAGGAAATGCCATCTTATCGCGATAAGATTTTTGTTGTTAAGCCCGATAAAGTTATACTAGAGAGTGGCATTGTAAAAGAACTTGTACAGTTTGCAGTGATAGAGTTGAAAGGAAATCTTAGTCGTATTGAGCGGAAAATCAATATTTTACAACTATTAGTGACATTGACAGAGTTGTTATTAATAGAAAGAGACAGTAGTGAAATTGAACATCTCGATGATTTGATGTTCAAAATTTTATTCTATATCAATGATAATATTTCGAATCAGCTTACATTAAGTAGTTTAGCAAAGCAATTTAATTTTAATCAATCCTATTTGTCACGTTTGTTTAAAAAAAATTTGGGAGTCAATCTTTCAGAGTACATTATGAGTTACCGTATGCAACTTACATGTTACGATTTGTTGCAAACAGATGAAAATATTAGTGAAATTAGTTTGAACCATGGCTTTGTTTCATTGAGTTCTTTCAATGATCAATTCAAAAAAAGGTATCATATGACACCAAAGCAATTTAGGATTAAAAATAGTCGTCTTGAATATACGGATGATGAGATTCAAAATAGGTTATACAACTACATCAATTTAAGTAAAAATGATTCATTAACGAGTTTGTTTGCATTGGTTAAAGAGACGAATACGCAAATGTATATGGAAAAAGAAATGACATTTGTTAATGGAGTTGTTGATATGGTGGCAACCAATGGTGGGTCGTTTAAAAAAGAGTTAATACAAACAGTTGGTATTGGCCGAGCAGAAGATTTATTGGATGCTGATGTACGGCAACAGTTATTACTAGCTCAGACAGACATTGGTATTAAGTTTGTTAGATTTCACGGTATTTTTTCAGATGAGTTGATGGTTTATCATGAAGATGCTGACGGTGAAGTGATGTTTAATTTTAGAACGATTAATCGGATCTTTGATTTTTTTGTAAACAATCACTTAAAGCCCTTTGTTGAAATTGGCTTCATGCCTAAAGAATTGGCAAGTGAAGATAAAACAATGTATTTTTGGAAGGCAAATACAACAATGCCAAAAGATATCCATAAATGGAAAAAACTCGTAAGTGGTTTTATACGACATGTAATTGGTCGATACGGTATAGATGAAGTTCTAAGTTGGGAGTTTGAAATTTGGAATGAACCAGATATTACTAATTTTTATTGGCATGGAACACAAATGGATTATTTAGTTTTTTTCAAAGACACTTACCATGCAATTAAAAGCTGTCATAAAAACTTAAAAGTAAGTGGATTTAGTACAACAAGCTGGGCGATTACAGAACATGATTGGACGGACGTTGCGCTGGAATATATCAGCAAAGAGAAGCTAGAATTAGAAAGTTTTACATACCATATTTATCCGATTGAATGGAAAAAGAACCTTTCGGATATTTCTATTTTACCAACATCACGAAAAGGTCTCTATCATTATGCTGAACCTGATTATATCGAGAAGATGGTTAAAAATATTAAAGATAAGATACAACAGAGTGATAGTATTAAAAATCATCGTACAGTGGTTACTGAGTGGAATTCTTCATCCGATTTATTTGATTTAATACACGATACGGTGTTCATGGCGTCATTTATTGTTAAAAATGTTATTTCAGCATATAGACATGTTGATGTGTTATCATTTTGGACGTTATCAGATATATTCCCTGAAATTCAATTAACCGATGACCTGTTTTATGGAGGTTTTGGTTTAGTTACGCGTGAAGGTATAAAAAAACCGAGTTATTATGCGTTTTGCTTGTTAGCAGAGTTAACAGAAACAGTTGTGTATCAAGATGACCATTTGATAATAACAACCGATCGTAAAAAGAATTATCAAATATTAGTTCATAATTTTCAGGAATACGATAATCTATACAAAGAGTTTAATCATGCACATATTACAGATAAGGAACGCTATAATGTTTTTAAGCATAAAATGGAAAAGCGGGTTATTTACCTGCTGCGAAAAATAGAACCTGGTTATTATCAGGTAACAGAGAAAAAAGTGAATCAATTACAGGGTTCTGCCTATGACAAGTGGTTGGCAACGGGCGCGTTGGAAAACAGTATGACATTAGAACGCCATCTTAAAGAAACAGCTACTCCAGCAGTCAGCAGTCGTATGGTTGAAATAAAGGATGAATATTCATTAGAATTGACAATGTTGCCGCATGAAGTGCGTTTAATTTCATTGAAATATAGAGAGGAATAACAGTGTTGCCATAAAATTGGAGAGGTTAGTACATAACACTCTCTTTTTTTTGACAATTTTCAGGATTTTTTAATTGGAAGCGCTTTAATTGGTAAAGGATTCGTTAGTTTAAAAGGGTGAGACAGTTAGTTTTTAAATTTCAGAATCACTATACTTAAGGTATTAAAAAATTAGAGGAGTGAAAATATGAATAATTTCAATAAGATTATTAAGAATTTCACGTTTGGAGGAATCGGTCAAAATCTTATTTATGGTTTGATGACAGGTGCTTATTTGTTTTTTTTCACTGAAGCAGCTGGTTTTTCAGCCGCAACAATCGGAACGGTATTATTAGTTGTTCGTATTTATGGTTTGATTGCAGATCCAATTGCAGCTGTCTTAATCGAAAAGACTGACACAAAGTGGGGAAAGTATAAGCCCTACATTACGGTAATGCCAGTTGTCATTAGTTTGTTATTGGTGGCCTTATTTTACCACCCGCCAATTAGCCAAGGCGCCTACTTAGTATATATCTATATCCTGACGATTTTATTTTGGACAGCCTATGCGTTCTTTGATATCTCATATTGGTCATTAGTTCCTTCGATTACAAAAGAAGAAGGAAAGCGCATGAAGTTATTAACAGTAGCAAAAATGGGAATTCTTTTTGCAGCCTTTGGTTTAGGAATTGTACAAATGCCGTTAGTGAATTTACTCGGTTC
Organism: Brochothrix thermosphacta DSM 20171 = FSL F6-1036; assembly: GCF_036884295.1. Taxonomy (NCBI): domain Bacteria; kingdom Bacillati; phylum Bacillota; class Bacilli; order Caryophanales; family Listeriaceae; genus Brochothrix; species Brochothrix thermosphacta. The sequence goes on along the minus strand of NZ_CP145608.1, from coordinate 2,494,593 downwards.
AGGTAATTATAATACTGGCTTTCTTTACCTCAGTATTATTTTAGCAGTTATCTTTACAATCGCAGGAGTCACTTTAGCGAAATCATTGTCATTAATTACAGAAGATGTTGATTCTAAAGGTAAAGCAGCAAAAGAAAAAGTAACTGTTAAACAAATGATTAGTGCCTTATCAGCGAACAAGCCACTTATTTCTATCATCGTGGCGAAGATGTTTATTTATATCCCAGTATCTTTAAAAGGTGCCCTTGTTATTTACTTCTATAAATATCAATTGGGTAATGATAGTCTAGGGTCCTTTGCATCAATGCTGAGTTTGCCACTAACGTTATTTCTGGTCGCGTTTGCTCCGAAATTAATTAAAAAATATAGCGATAAAAAAATCATGACTGTTTTTATTATATTCCAAGCACTTATTTCAATGTTATATATTATTAATACGGATGTTTCTAGTTATTACATCGTGATTGATGGCGTTTCTAATGCGTTATTAGGTGTTTACTCATTGCTTATTACAAACATGGTTGCTTCAACGGTTGAGTATGGTGAATGGAAGACGGGTCATCGTACGGAAAGTATTATCTTCTCAACTAATACAATCAGTTCAAAATTAGCAACAGGTTTATCAGGCGCTTTTGCAGGTTGGATTCTAACAGGTATTGGCTATACACCAACAGGCACTCAAACAGTTGAAACATTAGTGCGATTACAATATGTATTGGCAATTGTTCCTGCAGTAGGTCTTGTTATCATTGCTTTCTTGTTGAGAAGTTATATTTTAACATCGGATAGATATAAACAAATATGTGCTGACTTAGCAGAAGGCAAACACGAACATGATTAAAATGGAAAAGGGGTTTGGAATAATGACACAACTAGAAATTTTAACAACCACACCATATAATTTTTCGAACAATGAAGCAAACGAACTGATAAAAAAAATGGAAGCCATGTCGTTACAGGAAAAAATCGGACAACTGTTTTTCTTAATGCATAGTGATATGTATCCTAAAGAAATTATCGAAGGTATGTTAACTAAAGTTAAACCTGGGGGTCTAATGTACCGACCCACTTCAGAGAAAACAATCCTGGCTATCAAGGCGTTTTGTGAAAAGGAACTTTCCATTCAGCCTTTCTTTTCAGCTAATTTAGAAAGTGGCGCCAATGCATTGTTAAACGATCAATCGGGATATGGAAGTGCCATGTTACTTTCAGCCACCAATGATCTTGATTTGGTTGAAAACGCTGTGAACGATGTTGCAAAAACGGCAGCTAATACTGGCATAAATATGACTTTTTCGCCAGTAGTTGATTTGCAAATCAACCCCAATAACCCTGTAACAGGAACACGCAGTTTTGGTGATCAAGTCGATCAAGTGGCAGCAATGTCAGCTAAATGTGTCGATGTTTTTTCCGATAATGATATTCTACCTGTTGTTAAACATTTTCCAGGTGATGGTGTTGATGATCGTGACCATCATTTATTACCCTCTGTGAATTCATTATCCCTCGATGAGTGGCATCAGTCATATGGTGCAGTATACAGACAACTAATTGAGCAAGAAGTACCTTGTATAATGGCTGGACACATTTTATTACCTGCGTATGACCGTTCCGTTACGCCAACAATAGCTGATAATGATTTACGTCCAGCAACGTTATCAAAAAGTTTATTACAAGGTCTTTTAAGAGGTGAGCTGAAATTTAATGGCTTAATCATTACGGACGCTTCTAATATGGGTGGGTTTAATAGTTTTTACCCACGAAGTCAAGCTGTTGTTGAAACCATTAATGCGGGTTGTGACATGTTATTATTTACCAAAGATCTAGAAGAAGATTACCAAAGTATTTATGCTGCTGTTGCAGCAGGTATTATTTCACCTACTCGTCTAGAGGAAGCAGTTACGAGAATACTCGGTACAAAAGCGCTTCTAGAAAAAAACAAACATCCTAAACAAGTGGGCTTAACAATAGAACAACAACAGCAATTGAAAGAACAGGTTGCCGATAAAGGCGTTACACTCGTTAAAAATGCCATCGATTTCCATCGTTTAGACGTTGAAAAAGATAAAAAAATTCTACTATTACCATTAGGGAATGAGCTGAAAGCGAGTCAACAAATTGAAAAAACTTTAGTTAATGAGGGTTTCAATGTGATGACTGCTGATAGCAAGGACCTTCAATTTGGCATTGAGATGATGATGAGTTCAAGTGCTAAAACTATTGAGCGCTATGATGTGATTTTGTATGTTCTTGATTACCAAGGTAAAAGTAATCAAACAACGAATCGTGTGGAGTTCGGTTTGCCTATGGGACAATTTATGCCCGCAATGGTAAAAGAAATCCCAACAATCATGCTCTCTTTTGGAAATCCATATCACTTACTAGATGCACCTAGAGTGCCAGTTTATATTAATGCTTATAGTAATCAATCAGAAGTTGTTGCAGCAACAATTGAAAAATTATTAGGCCGTAGTCCATTCAAAGGTGTAAGCCCAGTGGATGCCTTCTGTGGGAGGTTTGATACAAAATGTTACTGAAAGCTATATTGTTTGATCTTGAGGGCGTAATTACAGATACAGCTGCCTACCATTTTAAAGCGTGGTCATGGTTGGCGGAGAAATATCAATTACAATTGGAACCTGATGTAGAGACGCGTTTAAAGGGAATATCACGTTTAGACTCATTGAAAATTATCTTGCAGGAAAGTAATGTGCCGGTCGGTTGTTACGCTGAAGAAAAAATGGAGAAAATGTGCATTGAAAAGAACGATTACTATAAAAAATTGATTAGCATGATGACACCGCAGGATATTTTACCTGGCATTGAGCCTTTTTTGAAAGAAGCAAGACGAGCCGATATTCGTATTGGTTTAGCCTCAGCAAGTCAAAATGGTTCGTATATTTTAGATAAAATCGGTTTACGTAGTTGTTTTGATACAATTGTGGACCCATCTTTATTAATTAAAGGAAAACCGGATCCTGAAATTTTCATAAAGTGTGCTCATCAATTAGGAGTACCGCTTGAAAATTGTGTTGGGATTGAAGATGCGGCTGCTGGAGTAGAAGCTATAAATGCCGCAGGAATATTATCTGTTGGCATTGGCTCGGATATCGAATTAAAAGCTGCGCAGATCATTTTACCCTCAACCCAGCAATTAAAATTAAATATATTTTAAATAATATTAAAAAAGTAAGACTGTCAGTATCTTTTAACCAAGATACTGACAGTCTTATTTCTGTTTATGTAGTTATTCGAAATGCTATACAGTTGTAATTAAGGAATATCCTATGGTGAAGGCGCGGATTGTAGAATAATTTAAGCGAGTATATGGAATGAAAATATTTTTTGATAATAGGATAATTAAGCTACAACAACTGAAAACCTCGAAGACTATCGTCTGTTTTGGTCTGCAAATTACAAATATAATTGTCAGAGTATATTATTTCAAATGACTATGAAGACCCTTTAATATAAAAAGTCTGTCTGTATTAAAATTTTAAAGAAAAAAATCAATTTAGTATGCTATATAGTTATTTTCAGCCTCTTTTTTATGTATAAAGAAATAATGGATTATAGTTGATTGTAGTTTTATTTTATTCTATTTAAAAACTAATTAATGGCTGCTTAATTTGTTTTAGATAAGTTAGAATTATTATATAGCCAAAAGATTCATAGTCAAATAGGAGGACGATAAATATGAAAAGATTACTCGATAAAGAACAATTAATAAAATATAATCTGCTGACAAGTCTAGAAAAGCATAAAAGCGTGAATTATGAAGTTTTAGAAGAGAATCTATTATTGTCTCGGAAAACGTTGAAAAAATATTTACTGCTATTAGCAGATGAAATTGAAAGTTTTTTTTTAGATGCTACTTTAAAATTACACTTACATCATGTTGAGTTTGAGTATGGTATTGCTTTTACGAAACAATTACTTGTCTCGCAATTTATCTCCGATTCTTTACGTTATAAAATCCTTGATTACGCACTAAAAAGTAATAAACAACGTGTTAATTTTATAGAGCAGGAAAATATCAGTGAATCAACTTTTTATCGTCTTTTGAAAGATGTTAATCGTTCGATTTTAGCCGATTTTAATATTAAAATGAATACAAATACAAAGCTGTTAGGGGAAGAACATCAGATTCGTTATTTTTATTATTGTTTATATTTAGAGGTGGGTGTTGAAAGTGAGTTCACCACCGATCGTTATTTTTCATCTGTTATAAAAAAAACAGAAACAATTTTAAATATTGAAATTACAAAAGCAAATAAAAATCGCTTATTATTATTATATGAAATTTGTGAGATGAGAAATAATCAAGGTAATTTAGTTTCAATTACTTATGGTATGAAAAAAGTAATACGAAACAATCGCGTTTTTGAAATGTTATTAACAAAAATAGAAACTGAATATGAAAATATTTCTGGAGATAATTGGTTGAATGATTTTCATTTCATATTTGTAATGGCTAATAGTTTTCCATTATTAGGTGACTCTCAATCAATAATGACATTGATCTATTCAGAGCATGTTCAAAGTAAGAACATCATGTATCGTTATTCGGAAAAATTTGTAGATGAATTGAAAAACTTAGTTAATGATATTGAAATAGACATTGCTTTTAAAAGTAAATTATCCCAAATCTACATAAGAATGTTAGTATTTGAAGGTTTTTTTATCGACGATGAACATGTGAATTATGATAGTTATTTTAGGGAACATCGACCACTTTTAAAATTGAAATTAAAACAAATATTTGAGGAGCTAACAGATTATTTCAAAGACGATAAAGATGATTTTTTTATTTTTATTCATAGTGTAATGTTGGATAATACCATTAATTATTCAAAACTATTACCAGCTGCAAGAATTGGGCTCGAATCCTCAAAAGATCCTGTTTTTTTAAAATTTTATTCGAGACATATACAAAATCATTTGTTAGGGGAATTTGAGCTAGCGATGGAATCTTATTCGCCTGAAGAGACTTATGACATTGTGCTCTCCGATCAATATACTGTGCATGATAATACAAAGTACTCTTATAGAGTAAGATTTGTCCCAACATATGAACAAGCGACGAGGATCAAATTGTTTTTAACTGAACTAAATAAAGCTGAATTGCATAATAATGAAGTCGATTCTATCAAATTATAAAAAAACAAATACAAGTCCGAGAATAGTTTTGAAAGTAGAAGTTATCCCCGTAAATTAAATTTTGATGGAGTAGAATAATCTGCTTCATTTTTTTATAGCGTTTACTCAAGGAAGTATTAAAGTGAATTTCCCCTAAAAATCAGGAGCTACTGGATTATTTAAAAGAGTAAGATTAAAAAATATGTATTACGTCCTAGGGGATAATATTGGATTTGAATATTCAAGCAATTGGACTTTAATAATCTTTAATTTTGTAAAATTAGCAGCTTATTTATGTAATGATTATAGTTTAAATATACAACCTTATACAGAAAAGAATATGTATGATATTACATTTTTTGAATAAAAAACACGCCTGAAAATATATTCTCAACTTTTATGGGGGCAAAAGAACACAGGTTAAACAGATAAAAAACTATTGAAAAAAGCTATATAATTTTAAGTGTTTATGCATTTTTTTGTTTGAATATAAATCGTGGAAAAAGTCTAATAAACGAGTAATACACCCTATAAAATATATTATAGGGTGCTGTTCAAGTGTTTATAAGGCCTTCAAGGTAAAAAAATCACTATCGCTTTTAATGATAAGTTGCTTTTTTGGAGGGGATAACTAGTGTTGATTAAAAATTAAGCTAACTTTTCGTCGCGACTCAGCAAACAAACATCAAGGCCTTCGTTTTCTAAGCGATCGACGTGTTGTTCACCCCATAAACAGAGCTTGTTAAGGATAACAGAAAGACTTTCGCCATAATCACTTAGAGAATACTGTACTTTAGGCGGAACTTGATTATAGACTTTCCGATTAATAACGCCGGCATCTTCCAGTTCTCGTAATTGTTTAGTTAACATTTTCTGTGAAATACCTGGCATTAATCGTTTTAATTCTCCTGTGCGTAGAGAAGAGTTACGAAGGTGACAAAGTATGACAGTTTTCCATTTTCCACCAATTACATCGAGTGTTGCTTCAACTCCGATTGTGTATGTTTTTTTCATTTAAATGTTCCTTTCTTTATGCCCGAGACTAACAATATATCTTTAAAGGTAGATTAAGTAATACTATACATGAGAGCTTTAAAAAGAAAAAGTATTATAACTTTCTTTTTCGTAGTAACATTTAATCGTTTTGATAGAAAATATGCAAAAAATAATCTAATGTTTTTACAGGTACGTTTTATAGTACAAAATATCCTATTTTTTAAAAAACTAACATTTTATGAAACTATTTTCTTGCAACGTTTAATATAAAAATAGTTGATAATATAATAAAAAAGTATTTTTTTATATTAAAAAGAATGATTATTTTATATTTTATTGAATTACAACATAGTTTCTATCGTTCTTGATAAAAGGGTCTAAAGACTTAGCGATTTTAGTTGTAAAGCAACTTTTATTTTATTAGTGAGTTCGATATACTGTATAAGGTAGCAAGTTGGGGATAACTGGCTGCAAGTAAATAATTAGATAGGGGATTATCTAATTTTGCTACATAATTTATAGAGCAAGTAGGGGATTACTTGTTCACAGTTGCCAATGAGTAGGGGATTGCTTTTTTGGCGAAAGTAGTAAGTAGGGGATTACTTACTACATAAAAATTGAAAATACAAAAGGGATAAATAATTATTATAATAGGGGGAAAACAGGGATGATTAAGAAACTTCAAAAAAGTTTCATTCTCTTTGTGTTGTTTACATTTGTTGCGCAATCGGTATTAGTACATGTACCAGTTAAAGCAGCAGAACTGCCAACAGTAGTATCGTTAACTGATGTTTTAGTTTCAGACAATGAAGAATTAACTACAGAAGCAACAACGTTGAAAGAGAAACAAGAACTTTTCGTCAAGTTAGGGTTGACGATGAAAGATGGGGAAATAACGAAAGAGGCTACATTGATGGCATTGCCAAGCCAATTACATGGGGATGTTTTTGGTGAAGGAAATGTTGTTGACGAACAAAACAAAGCAGTCGGAAGCTACACTATTGCTAATAATAGCATTAAGATTTTATTTAATGATGAAGCAGTAACTGGCGCACCGTACCATCTTGTTTTTAAAGCCACCTACAATGCTGTTGAAACTGATGTAAAAGCTGAAAAAATTGTTTTTTCATTAGGTGAAAGCATGATTGTCAAAGAGTTCACAGTAGAACAGGAAAAAAGCAGCTTCTACTGATGAAGCGAAACCTCCGAAAGAAGATGAAAAGTCTTCAAAAGATGACGAGAAACCTTCCAAGGAAGTTGAAAAACCAACAACTAAAAAAATCAAAAAAGCTGCAAAACAGGCTTTTATTAAAGCAGAAACACGTCCAGGGGCACCAATTACAGAGAATATTATAACGAGTGCTAAAATTACAGATAAAGATGGTAAACCCTTTACTGTGGATAATCCAGCAGCACTAGATCAGAACGTAAATATCGATATAGGTTGGGAAATACCAGAAGATCTAGATGTTGTGAATGGTGATACATTTGAGTTTGATTTACCAAACGTTTTTAAAATGTATAGTACTGTTAATGGTGTTTTAATTCAAGATGGTGTTGAATTAGGGACATATAAAATTGATACAAATGGTCACGTTACTTTAACTTTTAATGCAGAAGTAGAAGACCGTTCAGAAATAAAAGGAACAATTAAAGTTGCGACAGCTTTAAACAAAGAAATAATTACAGGCGAAACACAACAAGAGATTGTTTTTCCAGTAGGTGATAAAGAAATCACGGTACCTATTTTCTTGAAACCAACAAACGGTGTAGATATTTCTAAAACGGGTGTCTTAGATAAAGGCTATAACCCAACAACTGTCACATGGACAGTGGATATCAATACAAGTTTGTCTAAAATTGAAAATGCAGTAGTTAAAGATGCTTTGCCAACAGGCTTAAAGCTAAATAAAGCAGCTGTCTATGAGTTGAATGTAGATGTTAAAGGTAATACAACACAAGGTAAACTAGTCGATCCAAGCAAATATACCTTAGCTCAAGATGGGACCATTACCTTTAAGGACCCTAGCATCAACAAGGCATATCGTATTATTTATGATACGGATATTGAAAATCCTGAACAGCTAGAAGGCCAAAAAGATTTCAAAAACACAGCGACTTTGACAGGCGTTGGTAAAAATGCAAGTGCAGATAGTACAGTGAGTGCAAAGTATGGTAAACCACTTACAAAAGAAACAACAAAATACGACCCAGCTACGCAAACATATGATTTTGCGGTTAAATACAACTACAATGAACTAACAATCGCTAAAGATAAAGCTAAATTAACCGATCAATTTGGTAACAACCTTGATTTGGTTGGTGGGCTTGAAGGCGTTAAAATTTATCCCGTTAAAATAGATGAAAACGGTAATGAAAAAATAGATGAAACGCCTATTAGTCCAAGTGAGTATTCGATTAAAGAAGCAAACAACGCAGCCGAAGGTAAAAATGGTTTCGAAGTGAGTTTCACAAATGCTATCACTACAGCATATGTCATTAAATATTCGATCAAGCACAATGATATTGTTGATGGCGCAAGTCCAGTCGTTAACAACGTTACAACTGGCGGTGGCCAAACTGCAAACGCAGGTGGTACATCAGGTCAACAATCATTGATTAAAACAATTACTGATTCTGATAGTGATGCAGAAACAGTGAGTTGGAAATTAGATATTAATGGTAATAAGTACACGATGACTGATATGAAAATCAATGATGCTTTTGGAACAACAGCGCTTAAATTACTGCCAGAAACATTGAAATTAGTTGATAATGATGATAAAAATGCATTATTAGTTAACGGTACTGATTACACATTAGTTCCTAAAGAAAATGGCAAAGGTTTTGATATTACTTTTATAGGTAAATACAAAACAACAAATCATAAATTCACACTGACGTATGATACGCGTTATGAAGCACTTGAAAATGATACCAATAAGTATAGTAATACAGCTTCTTTATCATGGACAGGTAGTGATAATAAACCGCATACTTCAACTGATGGTAAGGAATATACGGCACCTGTAGAATCACAATCAAATGGTTCGAAATCAGGTTCTTATAATTCTATGACTAAAGAAATCACATGGACAATTCATGCAAACTATAACCGTGCTGATTTGAAAAATGCAAAAATTACAGATAAAATACCGTATACAAATAATTCAAATAATAACCAAAAATTCATTCCTAATTCAGTGAATGTTTATCATTATTCTGTTGATAAAAAAGGTGTCATTGTTAAAGGGGCAGCTTTAAAACCCGAAGAATTTAAGGTGACAGAGCCAAATGCTAGCAATAATTATACAGTTGAAGTTGAGTTGTTAAAAGACTTCACTGGTAAAGATGCTTCTATCGGAATGGACTTTAAAACATCACTTGATGGTTTGGTAATTGGTGGCGAATATAAAAATACGGCTACTTATACAAATGATGGCAAAGATTTCCCGCTAGATGCGACTGTTCAAGTTGGTTTTGGTGGTTCGCTTGTCACTAAAAGTGGCCAACAAAATGGTGATAATATTGATTGGACAATTGGTTTAAATAATAGTCAATCAACAATTAGTGGTTATAAAATCATTGATACACCAACAGCTAACCAAGTTTTAATTGAAAGTTCGTTCCATATCTATGAAACTAAAGTTCAATCTAACGGTTATGTCGAAGCAGATAAAACCAAAGCTTTGGTGAGGGATGTTGATTACAGCCTTGTCATTACAACGGATGGTTCAACAGGAAAACAAAGTTTTGAACTTAAGTTTTTAAAAACAATCAATAAAGCGTATGTTTTAAATTATTCATCAGCAATCGATGCGAGTGATAAAGAAAGCGTAAGCAATGAAATTACAATGAGTGGTGACAACGTCACGACAGTGACACAAAAAACGTCAGAAGAAGTCATTGTACAAACATCATCAGGTTCTGGTGATGCATCAGGTATTCGTGGTGGTTTAACAATCACTAAGGTAGATAAAGCGAATAAACCATTGATTGGTGCGACATTTATTATCTTAGATAAAACGAAAAAAACGATGTTACGTACTGGTACAACAGATGCTAGTGGTACTGTTTCATTCGGTGGCTTGAGAGCTGGCGATTACGTGATTAAAGAAACAGAGTCACCTGCTGGTTTCTCAATCGATCCGGAATACGCAGTTGGTAAGAAAGTTAAAGTTGTGGTGACACAACAAAATCCAATGATGACACTCAAAGTTGTTGATCCAGCAACATTAGTGACAGTTAGTAAAGTAAATGAAGCTGGTAAAGGACTTCCTGGTGCAACGTTTGAAGTGTTAGACGAGGCAGGAGATGTTATTCTTCCAGACTTAAAAGTAGATGCAAATGGTAAACTAGCGATTGAAGGTTTACTTGAAGGAACCTAAACATTAAAAGAAGTTAAAGCACCAGCGGGTTATCTTTTAAATACAACACCGCAAACATTTGATGTTGTTTTAGATGAAAATGGTGTCATGGTAACAACAAACATTGAATTTAAAAACTATCAAGGTAGCGCTTCTATTCTAAAAACAGATGCGAAACTTAAAGGGTTACCGAATTCTATTTTCAAAGTTGTAAATGCACAAGGTGATACGATTAAAACAGGGCTTAAATCTAATGCAGACGGGATTGTTACTGCTGATGGCTTAGCGCCGGGTAACTATTCATTTGTAGAGACGACAGCGACAACTGGTTACGGTATTAACGATACACCAATTGAATTTACAATCGCAGATTCAAGTGCAGGTAAACCAACAGCTATCAACGCAGGGACATTGGTTAACTACCAAGGAACTGCTAAATTGAAAAAAGAAAATGATAAGGGCGAGTCTTTAGAAGGTGCGGTCTTTAAGTTAGTGAATGAACAAGGTGCAACTGTCGCAGAAAACTTAACGACAGATAAAAATGGCGAGCTTGAAGTCGCTAATTTAGCACCTGGGAAATATACATTTGTTGAAACAAAAGCACCAACGGGATACATTTTAAACGAAGAAACAGACACGTTTACAATTGACCAAACAACGCGTTCAGAGCAAGTCTTAACAACAACGGCAACAAACTATCAAGGTAGCGCTCAATTGATTAAGGTTGATAAAGATGATCAAGCCATTCAAGGTGCGGTATTTAAAGTAATTGATAGTGCAGGTAAATCAGTTGCTGAAAACCTTGTGTCTAATACAGAAGGTGTTGTAGAAATTTCTGATTTAGCACCTGGTGACTATAAATTTGTGGAAACTAAAGCTGCTGCAGGCTATGTATTAAATAAAGCTGAAGCTAGTTTTACGATTAACACAACTAATACAGGTAAACCAGAAACGGTTCTTGCAGGGAATTTTGCTAACTACAAAGGTAGTGCAGAATTGAAAAAAGTTACTGAAGATAACAAAGCCTTAGAAGGTGCAATTTTCAAAGTTGTTAATGATAAAGATGAAGATATCATCACGAATCTTTCAACAGATAAAGAGGGTAAAGTATTGGCTGAGAACTTAGCGCCAGGAACTTACGCTTTTGTCGAAACAGCAGCACCAGCAGGCTATGTTTTAAATCCAACAAAAACTACATTTACAATTAATGACTCAAATGTTGATAAACCAGCAGTAGTTGCTGCAGGCGAATTAATAAACTACAAAGGTAGTGCAGAGTTAACAAAAGTAGATGCTAAAGGTAACGCTTTAGAAAATGCTGAATTTAAAGTGATTGATTCAGAAGGATCAACAGTTGTTGAAAAATTAACAACAAATGCAGACGGTAAAATAACAGTTGCTAATTTAGCACCTGGGAAATATACATTTGTTGAAACAAAAGCACCATCAGGCTATATCCTCAATACAGAAGCAGTAGCTTTTACAGTTGCTGATTCTACTGAAGGAAAACCAGAAACAATCGTTGCCAATGAACTAACAAACTATAAAGGCAGCGCTCAGTTAACAAAAACTGATGCGGATGGAAAAGCGCTTGAAAATGCTGAATTTAAAGTTGTGAACTCAGATGGAAAAACAATCATTGAAAAAATAATTTCAGATGAAAATGGTCAAGTTGTTGCACCAGAACTTGAACCAGGTGATTATGAATTTATCGAAACAAAAGCACCAACAGGCTACATCTTAAATGATGCGAAAACAGCCTTTACTATTAGTGCTGAAAACGCAGGCAAACCAACAGTAGTAGATGCTGGAAAATTTGTTAACTACAAAGGTGGCGCAGAACTTCGTAAAATTGATGGCAATGGTAACGAATTAGCGGGTGCAGAATTCAAAGTGATTGATGCAGACGGTAATACTGTGATTGATAAATTGACTTCAAATGCAGAAGGTAAAATTAAAGCTGCTGATCTTGCACCAGGCGAATATCAATTCGTTGAAACAAAAGCACCAACAGGCTATGTTTTAAATACAGATAAAGTAAGCTTCACTGTAGAAGCAAAACAATCTTATGCTCCAAAAGATATCAACTCAGGTGTTTTCGCTAACTATATGGGTAGCGCAGAATTAATCAAGGTTGATAAAGAAGGTAACACACTTGAAGGCGCAGAATTTAAAGTAGTCAATGATAAAAATGAGACCGTGATTGAAAAAATCACATCTAATGAAGAGGGTATTGTCTTTGCGGAAAACTTAGCGCCAGGCACATATCAATTTGTTGAAACAAAAGCACCAACAGGATACATTATCAATACTAACCCGGTTGAGTTTACAATTGCGGCAGCACAAGCAGCAATGCCAAAAGTAGTTAAAACAATTGAGTTAGCAAACTATAAAGGTAGCGCAGCATTAACTAAAGTAGATGTTGATGGAAATGCGCTAGAGAACGCAGAATTTAAAGTTGTTGACGCAGATGGTAAAACAGTTGTCGATAATTTAATAACGAATTCAAAGGGTAAAATAGCTGTTGCAGATCTTGCGCCAGGTGATTACCAATTTGTTGAAACAAAAGCACCAACAGGTTACGTTTTAAATACTGACCCCGTTGCGTTTACAATCGTTGACTCTGCTGCAGGCGAGCCAGCTGCTGTAGATTCTAACGAATTAACTAACTACAAAGGTAGCGCAGTATTAACGAAAGTAACTGCGGATGGTAAAAAGTTAGAAAATGCAGAGTTTAAAGTTGTTGATAAAGACGGTAAAACAGTGATTGGAAAACTGGTATCAAATGAAGCAGGCGAAGTGACAGCTACAGAACTTGCACCAGGAACTTACCAGTTTATCGAAACAAAAGCACCAACAGGATACATTTTAAATACTGATCCGGTCGATTTTACAATAGAAGCAGAGCAAGCAGCGATGCCTAAAGTCGTCAATGTAGGCGAATTTGTAAACTACAAAGGTAGTGCAGTATTAACAAAAGTAGATGTTGATGGAAAATTTTTAGAAAATGCAGAGTTTAAAGTAATTGATGCAGAAGGTAAAACAGTAATCGAAAAACTTGTATCAAATGAAACAGGTGAAGTGACAGCTACAGAACTTGCACCAGGTGATTACTAATTCGTTGAAACAAAAGCACCAACAGGATACATTTTAAATACTGACCCCGTTGAATTTACAATAGAAGCAGAGCAAGCAGCGATGCCTAAAGTTGTGAATGCAGGTGAATTAGCAAACTACAAAGGTAGTGCAGTATTAACGAAAGTAGATGTTGATGGAAAAGTTTTAGAAAATGCAGAGTTTAAAGTAATTGATGCAGAAGGTAAAACAGTAATCGAAAAACTTGTATCAAATGAAACAGGTGAAGTGACAGCTACAGAACTTGCACCAGGTGATTACCAATTCGTTGAGACAAAAGCACCAACAGGATACGTTTTAAATACTGATACCGTTGAATTTACAATAGAAGCAGAGCAAGCAGCGATGCCTAAAGTTGTGAATGCAGGTGAATTAGCAAACTACAAAGCGAGCGCAGTATTAACGAAAGTAGATGTTGATGGAAAAGTTTTAGAAAATGCAGAGTTTAAAGTAATTGATGCAGAAGGTAAAACAGTAATCGAAAAACTGGTATCAAATGAAGCAGGTGAAGTGACAGCACCAGAACTTGCGCCAGGAACATACCAGTTTGTCGAAACGAAAGCACCAACAGGATACATTTTAAATACTGAACCGGTTGAATTTACAATAGAAGCAGAGCAAGCAGCGATGCCAAAAGTCGTCAATGCCAGCGAATTTGTAAACTACAAAGGTAGTGCAGTGTTAACAAAAGTAGATGTTGATGGAAAAGTTTTAGAAAATGCAGAGTTTAAAGTAATTAATGCAGAAGGTAAAACAGTAATCGAAAAACTGGTATCAAATGAAGCAGGCGAAGTGACAGCTACAGAACTTGCACCAGGAACATACCAGTTTGTTGAGACAAAAGCACCAACAGGATACGTTTTAAATACTGACACTGTTGAATTTACAATAGAAGCAGAGCAAGCAGCGATGCCTAAAGTCGTCAATGTAGGCGAATTTGTAAACTACAAAGGTAGTGCAGTATTAACGAAAGTAGATGTTGATGGAAAATTTTTAGAAAATGCAGAGTTTAAAGTAATTAATGCAGAAGGTAAAACAGTAATCGAAAAACTGGTATCAAATGAAGCAGGCGAAGTGACAGCTACAAAACTTGCACCAGGAACATACCAGTTTGTTGAGACAAAAGCACCAACAGGATACGTTTTAAATACTGACCCCGTTGAATTTACAATAGAAGCAGAGCAAGCAGCGATGCCTAAAGTTGTAAATGCAGGTGAATTAGCAAACTACAAAGCGAGCGCAGTATTAACGAAAGTAGATGCTATTGGAAAAGTTTTAGAAAATGCAGAGTTTAAAGTAGTAGATGCAGACGGTAAAACAATTGCAGATAAATTAGTAACAGATGTAAGTGGTAAAATAACAGTTGATAATTTATCACCTGGGAAATACCAATTTGTTGAAACAAAAGCACCAACAGGATACATTTTAAATACTAATCCCGTTGGATTTACAATTGAAGCAGAACAAGCAGCAGTGCCAGAAGTTGTAAATGCAGGTGAATTAGTTAACTATCAAGGTATGGCAAGCTTCATCAAAGTAGATGAAAATAATGTGCCATTGCCAGATGCAGAGTTTGAGTTAATAGATACAAATTCAGGTGAAGTTGTAAAATCTGGTTTGATTTCAGATGAAAAAGGTCGTGTGAGTGCCAGTGATTTAGCGCCAGGTAACTATGCGTTTAAAGAAACAAAAGCGCCACAAGGCTTTGTGAAATCAGAGAAGTTATTAACGTTTACAATTATTGATGAATCAGACACATTTGTTTCATTAGACCTTGGAATATTTATTAATAAAGCGGAAGAAGAGACAATTATTATTCCACCAGTGAAGCCAGACAAACCAGACAAACCAGACAAACCAGGTAAACCAGGTAAACCAGGTAAACCAGGTAAACCAGGTAAACCAGGTAAACCAGGTAAACCAGGTAAACCAGGTAAACCAGGTAAACCAGGCGAACCAGGTAAACCAGGCAATCCAGGTAACCCAGTGAAACCAGGAACAACTTGGACACCGACTCCAAATGGATCAATAAAACCAGATGGACCATCGGAATCTGTTCTTATTCCAAATCAGCCAACTTCGTTGCCGACTACAGGTGATAACCCAATGGATCGCTTGTTCGTCGTTTTAGGAATGTTTGTTACAATGATGAGTGCTTTCATGTTGAAACGTCGTCCTAAGAAAAATTTCTAGAAGTTTAGCTACAAACTACAAAAAGAAGTTCATTTATCCCTTTAAACAAGGGGTGATGAACTTCTTTTTTAATTGGTAACAACATTGTTATGTTACTGTAACATCAGCTCAGAAGAACTGTGTTACAATCGAGTAGTTGAATTGAAAGGACGTGTACCACAACAATGATAAAGAAACTACTTACGGTGACACTTATTACAGGTTTAGTTGCACCGATAATGATAACTGCAGTTAAAGCAGACACATATGATGACCAAATTAAAAGTATTGATATTCAAGCTAAAACAACTAAAGAGCAATTAGTCGAACTTACTGATAAAATCAAAGAAAATCAAACTGAATCTAAAAAACTTATAAGCGACATTAAGAAAAAACAAGAAGAATCAGATAAATTAGCAACAAGAAGTCTTGAGTTAGAAGAAAAAATGGAAAAACGTGAAGGCGTACTTATCAAACAAGCACGTGCGCTTCAAACAAATGGACAAGATGTTAACTATGTTGACTTTGTTTTGAATTCTGAGTCTGTAACAGATGCAATAGCGCGTGTTAGTGTGGTTTCTCGTTTAGTATCAGCTAACCGTGAAATGTTTGATACGCAAAAAAATGATAAAAAAGAAGTAGATACTGCAGCGTCAGAAATGAATAAAATAATGAAAATACAACGTGAGAATATCGCGAAAATAGAAACTAATGCCATTGATTTAAAGGAACAAGAAGCTACGAAAGAGGCGGTTGTTGCAAAATTGGCAACTGAAAAAACAACGATTCAAAGTAAAAAACAAGCAGAGATTGTCCGTGTGGCTGCCGAAAAAGCAGATAAAGCGGCAAGAGCAGCCTCTTTAGCAGCAGAAAAACAACGTGCAGAAGTTGCTTTAGCAGCAAAAAAAGCAGCAGAGTCTGAGAAAACGAATGCAATTGAAGATGAAAAAGTTGAAGTTGCTTTAATGCCTGAAGTAGAAAAAGAAGCACCAACTAAAACGGTGGCACCGCCTGTTGAATCTAGTAAACCATCAGGTCAACAAAATGTAAAACCAGAGACTGAGCAACCTTCACCACCAACAGGTAGTGGCTATATTAGACCGAGTTCAGCACCTATTAGTTCACATTACGGTCCACGTAGTGGTTTAGATAGTAGTGGTTTCCATAAAGGAACTGATTTTGGTGGAGCACAAGGTTCGCCAATCTATGCATCAAAAAGTGGGAAAGTTGTCCTTGTTCAAAATGATGGGGCACCAGTCTCTGGTTACGGAATGGCTACAATTATACAACATGATGATGGAAACTATACGCTCTATGCGCATCAGTCATCACAATCAGTTAGTGTAGGACAATCTGTAACACAAGGTCAAGTAATTGGTGGTATGGGTTCAACCGGACAATCAACAGGAACGCATTTACATTTTGAAATTCGCACATCATTATATGGTGGTATTGGAAATGTATTGAACCCGGAACTTTTCTTCTAGGATAATCGAAATAATAATAAAGTATTAAAAAAACCACGCAGATTTGCGTGGTTTTTTATAATGATAATAGAAATTCGCTGTTTAAAATAAGTGCGCAAAGAACTATTTTTTGAGTAATTGTTTTTCTCGCATAAGGGCATCTTCTCGTTAAATTAATAGTGCTATAATAAAAAATATTCAGAAAAAGAGCACGAGATACTATCTGAAAAACGAATGGGGAAGATAAAAATGCAAGAACGAATGATATGGTTGGATAACTTAAAAGCATATGGAATAATTTTGGTGATTATTGGGCACTCAATTGTTATAACTGCTGCTAATGACTCGACGGGTATGCTGATGAAACTAATTTATTCTTTCCATATGCCGCTGTTCTTTTTCATTTCAGGTTACTTATTTAGACCAAATCAAGAGAATTATTTTTATAAAAAATGGAAAGTCCTGTTGCTTCCATATCTTATTTTCCAAATGATTTCTGTAGTCTTTATCAATGTTTTTTATTATATTAAAACGGGTGGTTTAGAGCGAGAACCATTAAATACATTATTAAGCGTTTTTTATATCAATGGAAGTATAGGTTGGAATTCTCCCTTGTGGTTCTTAATTGTCTTACTGATAATAGAACTGGTATTTGTAGGCTTTAACAAATTAGAAAACAAGAGGTGGCTGCAATTCACTTTAGTTATTGCTAGCTGTATTATTGGATGGGGTCTAAGTGAAACAGGCCTTAAATACCCCTTTGGTATACATATTGTTTTCGGTTGTTTTTGCTTCTACTATCTGGGAAATATTACTAAAAAATACGATTTATTAGGATGGCTAGAAACTAACAAAAACTTATGTGTATTATTGTTTTTCAGTTCAGGAATAGTGTTAGTTATTAATATGATATGGCTTAATGGGTCGAAATTTATCAGTGTGTATGATAACTATTACGGGACAAATTATTTCTTATTTCTACTCAGCGCAACGAGTGGTATTTTATTTTCGGTATTACTTATCAAACAATATAATAAGATGTGTAGTCTAACAATTTTTGGAAAGAAAGCAATTCTGTTGCTAGGGACACAATATTTTTTATTGTTAGGGTTTGATAAGGTCGGTCAAGTAGTAGGTATTTATTCAGAAGGGACATTTTATTTAATTATAAAAGTAGTTAGTGTGATAGTAAGCTACCTGATTTTGTTGTCATTGTGGTCGAAACGTGGAAATAAACGACTTTTTCGACTCATGTAAATACGATAAAACCAGCTATAATATAAGACCAAAGTAATCGATTTTCTGTAGAAAATTTTATTTTATGAAAAGAAAGGAATTGTGACGATGAGGAAGTTATTGAATAGTCGCTCTTTACGGCATTTGAATTTGTTAGAAATACTGTATTGTAATGAATGGATGACGACTAAGGCTATCTCAGAAGAAGTTGGTTTATCAGAACGGCTTATCCAATCAGATATTGCCTATCTGAATAGAGGATTGGAATTTTTTGAGATACAATATGCTAAAAAATACGGTTATTGCCTAACTCTTTTTGATAATTATTCTAAGAGCGCTATTTATAAGTATATTTTAAAAGATAGCCTTGAATTTAACTTTTTGGAAATTTTAGCGTTTGGAACTGGCTTCTCTGCATCAACGATATGTAAACATCTATACATCAGCCAGTCAACATTAGGTAGATTGGTGAATCGGCTTAATCAAAAATTAAAATCGTCTAAAATGGAAATTACATCCCATCCATATCGCATTACAGGGGATGAATCATTAATTCGCCAATTCTTAATTCACTTAATGTTAGAAAAGTATCAGAAAGCTACTGCTGTTTTTTCAGATGATTCCCTCAATTTAGTAAATGACATGATTGTTATGCTTGAAGAACAGGATGAACCTAAGATTGAATATACGGATAAATACATAATGCAAGTGTGCTTATTAGTGTCTGTCACAAGGACAAAAAACAATCATAAAATTCCAATTAACAATGACGTTTCTAATGTCTTCTATCAAAACATAATAAGTGATAAAAATAGCTTGAAAAAAATAGAAAAAATATTTTGTAAGCCAATCACTATTCCTTTGTTACAACAAATATTTGATGTATTTTTGCTAGAAAGTTATTTAAAAAGTAATGTTGAATACGAGAGTAGTGTGTTTTTTATAAAAAGGCAGGATCACTATCGACACCTTCTTAATAAGTTATCTGTGGCGTTAGACTTTGAAATCTCTAATGCAGAACATGTTTTAAATTGTCTGCTTAATGAAGAGAGTAGGAAATATCAAAGTAATTGTCTTTTGTATAATAAACGAAAAGACTTCATTATGAACTCGCATACCAATTTCAGTGCTTTTTATAATCTTTTTGTACGTGAGTATCGTAAAATCTTCAAAGATTTGTCGTATTCGGATAATATAATGTTCAATCGATGTTACTGTGTTTTGGTCAACTGGGATAAACTATTAGAAAGGTTGGAAAAAAAGAAAGATATAACAATTTGTTTGCACTTTAATGTAGCAGAAAGACATCAATATTTCTTAGCACAATACATTAAACAGGCGCTAGAAATGGATTGTAATTTAACGATTATCAATGAAATATCTGTTGAAACGTTAGAGCAAAATGCTGCTAATTATAGCTTGGTATTAACGAATAAAGAAGGCTTGACGTTAGGGAGTACCCCGGTGATTGCGTGCTCTTTATTTCCTGATCAAAAAAAGAGACAATTGATAAAAAAACGAATCAAGCAGCTATGAAAATATTGAAAAATAGACAGTGAAAAAGCATCTCAATAAAGTTTGAGATGCTTTTAATGTGCAGTTTAGAGTGATGGCCACATGGTGAGAAACAGCTAACTACTCAGTTATTAGATTATTTGATAGAGCGAATCGTTGTTTTTAACTGATCAACTGAATTCAAAAATTGTTTGTGTTCAGAATCTGAGATAGGCAGAGCAATAATTTCACGCACACCTTCTTGTCCAACAATAGCAGGCGTTCCAGTAAAGACATCGTCCACTCCGTATTCCCCTTGTTGGTAGGCTGAAATTGGAAGCACACATTGTTCGTTATTAAGAACAGCTTTAACAATACGAGTTGTGCTCATCCCGATCCCGTAATAGGTTGCTTGTTTTTTGTCAATAATATCATAAGCAGCATCACGAACGTTAACGTACATTGTTTCTAGAACTTCTTCAGTAATACCATCCCACTCGCGGATGTTTTTTCCGCCAATTGTTGTATGTGACCAAACGGCTGTTTCAGAATCACCGTGTTCACCAATAATATAACCATGAACACAACGAGGATCAACCGCTAATTTAGCCGCAACCGCACTTTTAAGTCTTGTTGTATCTAGAGTAGTTCCTGTACCAATAACGCGACTATGAGGTAATCCAGATGCTTTCCAAGCAACATAAGTTAATACGTCGACAGGATTGCTTGCAATAACTAAAATGCCATCGAATCCACTAGCCATAATACTATTGGTAATATCAGTCATTATTTTAGCGTTGGTGTCTACTAAATCAAGACGACTTTGCCCAGGTTTTTGGTTGATACCTGCAGTAATGACCATAATATCAGCGTCTTTACAGTCGTTATAATCACCAGCAAAAACAGTGACGTTTGTTTGACCCCATCCGATACCATCGCTTAAATCATGTGCTTCACCTTTTGCTTTTTCATTATTAACATCGATTAAAAAAAGTTCATTAGTGATTCCTTGATTGATCATCGCATAGGCGATACTAGAACCAACAAATCCTGTGCCAACGATACCTACTTTAGTTGTTGTTTTTTTCATAATGCGTCACTCCTTAGTTTTTATTTATAAGTTAATTATTCAGCATTTTAAAACGGAGTTCAATGAAAAAAAGATAACTAGAAGTAAAGCGGTCTTTGAAATCGAAATATTTTAGACAAATCTAACAAAAAAGAGCGTTTAATAACTGCAAAACCTCCTTGTTTTTTTGAGAAAATACAGAATGTGCCAACGGAAACGCAACTGAGAGAAAGGATTACCAAGGGTAGTTAGCTTTTTTATTCAAACATAAGTTATTGAAAAATAACGCTATTTGATTTTTAAATAAGGTTATAAAATTGAGTAATAGTGCGGTGGTAAAACTAGAAAAATCAAATAAGCACCTCGAACTGTCATATTTCAAGAGTACTTCTTTAATTTTTTAAGGTTGTTGTTTTTTTATTTGTGTTTTTAGAAAAGTAGTCAGTTTTCCGGCATCTGAATTTTTGAGCGGTTCAGTTTTTTGAATCAGAGTGAGATGACGTTTCAACTGAGTATCTTTCCAATCAATGGATTGCGGTAAATAATCTAACGCCTTTTTAGACACTAACGTTTGTCCGATATTGTTTTCTAGCAGTTTAACAAGAAAACTAAGACTGTTGGTTGTGATTGTATGAAGATGGAGCTTTTTTTGGTCCAAATAAAGTTCTTGATAGAAACGCATACCAGAATTTTCTTCGCGTTCAATCCAGTAAGGCGAATCTTGACTGCCGACATGAACCATTTGGTCTTCCAATAAGATTGTTTCATTAAAATCAGAACGGTTGGTAGGTTTTTCAATCAAGCCAATTACATTTTTTTCGTTCGTAAGGGCATGTATAATTTCTTCTGAATTTTTCACAAGGAAATCAAAATCAAATTCAGAAAATGTGAGAATAAGACTAGGTATGAAATTATTGAAATACATTTCTGCAATTGAATGGGATATTAAGATAGTATAGTGTTTACGATTTGTTTTCTTTTGCTTTATTTCATCAAGGGTACTTCCCCAATCTTTGATTAAGTTGAGTGCTTTTATATAAAATATTTCACCAAATTCAGTCGGTTCAACCCCTTTTTTTTCATTTCGAATAAAGAGAGGGGTATCTGTCATCTCTTCTAATTTCTGTATATGTACAGATACTGTTGGTTGGGAAAGATATAACATCTCAGCAGCTTTTGAAAAGTTACGCAGTTCATAAACGGTCACGTAGGTGTGCAATAAAGAAAGCATAAACTCCTCCCATTTTTTATGGCAATATATTCTTAATTTTACTTCATTTATGGAATAAAAGCTTTTTTTTGAATTAAAAATAAAAAAACATGAAATAGATATTCTTAATCATAGTATTAGAAATCTTTATTTCACAACGACAGTGCAGAGGGACTATCATTAAGTAAGTTGTAAAACTTTAGTTAACGTGAGAATACAGTGACAGTATATTGTTGTAAATAGAAGTTTTAAATTAAATTTTAAAAAGGGAGTATAGATAATGCGATATTTGTTGAACAACCGTTCTTTCAGACATTTAATTTTATTAGAGATGTTGTATGACAAGGGGTGGCTTACTACTAAAAGCATGTCACAAAAACTTGGTTTAGCTGAAAGGCTGATTCGATCAGATCTTGAGGATTTAAACTGCAATGCTAATTTTTTTAAGCTGGAATATTCTAGAAAAAAAGGCTTTTGTATTCGTTTTTT
The DNA here is from genome assembly GCF_036884295.1 of Brochothrix thermosphacta DSM 20171 = FSL F6-1036. NCBI lineage: Bacteria > Bacillati > Bacillota > Bacilli > Caryophanales > Listeriaceae > Brochothrix > Brochothrix thermosphacta. The sequence goes on along the minus strand of NZ_CP145608.1, from coordinate 2,471,820 downwards.
TAGTAATTATTCCAAGAATGCCATTTATATGTACATATTAAGAGACAGTACTGAGTTTAGATTATTGGAGATGCTTGCTTTCAATGTACCTTTTTCAGCGTGTAAATTATGTGAGGAATTGTACATTAGTAAGTCAACACTTAATCGATTAGTACACACTCTTAATGAAAAATTATCTGTGTGTAACATACATATTACATCATCTCCTTTTAAAATATGTGGTGATGAACTTAGAATCCGTCAATTCTTAATAAATTTAGTACTGGAAAAATATCAAAAAAGCAGTGCGGTGTTTTCGACGGAGCAATTAACATTTAGCAATGAATTGTTGGCGTTATATGAAAATAAGATCACTAAAATCAGTAATATAAATAGAGAAAAATTAAAAGTAGGCATAATAGTTGCCTGTATACGAACATCAAACAATCATTATATAGATATGAAACCCATAAATGATAATGATTTATTTAAAATGATTTTGGATAATCCGTCTTTTGTAGCCAAATTTCAAGCGCTATTTGATTTAGAGATACAACCTCAGTCATTGCAGCAAGTCTTCGCTATCTTATATGACAGTAGAGAAAAGGATATTAAGCAAGTAAATATGGAGGCTGAAAATAACGATGATAGCCTATTTTTTGATAGAGACTATTGTAAATGTGATGAATTTTTAATGAAATTGTCTTCTAAATTAGAAATTGAAATACCTAATAGGGAATTTGTTTTGCAAGAACTATTTAATGAGATGAATAGACTATACAAAAATAATGGTGTTTTATTTAATAAACATAAAGACTTTATTACGGATGTAACTATTGAAATCAATGACTTTCATCGTGCATTTTCGAAAGTATTCCGAGAATTTTTCAATCAAGGAATGTATTCCGAGGAACTAATTTATAAGCTAAGTTACTGTGTGTTGATACGCTGGGAGAATCTAATTAAGGATCTTAAAAAGAAAAGAGTCGTTAAAATATGTCTTTATTTTAACTGTGATGAACGACATCAACTTTTTTTGGCAGACTATATTAAACAAGAATATAAAGATGAATGTTCATTGGTTATTTTAAGGGAGGAGCACTTGAAAAACATCAAAAAAAATAGACATCACTATAATTTGGTATTAACAGATGTTAATGGTCTATACATCGAGAATACAGATGTCATTACTTTTTCTTTCTTTCCAGATAAGAAGAAGTGGGGTGAAATTGAAGAAAGTATTCATAAAGTTAGGTGAGTAAAATAAATGATAAATGGACAAGAGCCCCTCTTCAATGCCAGAGGGGCTCTTTAATAGGTAACAAAAAATGTGAAATTCAATATTAAGTGGCCTTACATTGGGCCCGTTTTTAATTATAATATAAACAGTTCAAGCTGTTTAAAACCGCGGTATCATTCTCGACTCGTGCTTTCTAACTTAAGCAACGTAAACCCTACCTTCTTTTACGTCCTTGTGGCCCTATAGCCACGCCAGTGTGAAAAAGTATCTACAAAAACAACTAGTAGAATGCCGTACATTTCTATTACTATATGTTTATAGTATAACATGCTATAAGTGTAAATACAAATATTCAGTGTTAGTATAGGAGTCATTACATTGTTTAGGGTTTACGATTCCAATGTATAAAATATTTAAGTAAGACGGGTGTTAGCACTGTAGAAAAGATGATAGCTATCAAGATAGGTGCGTAATAAACCTCGGGGAACAAGGCTTGTTGCAGCCCTAATGCGGCTAATATTAGCGCAACTTCACCACGTGACATCATTGCGGTTCCTACAATAAGAGCAGATTTAGGTTTGAACCCAGTCAGTAGTGCGCCAATACCAGAACCGATGATTTTCGTGAAAACAGCCATAACACACAAGATGACGACTAACCAAATATGTTCTTTTAAACCATCAAGTTGCATAGATAGGCCAATACTTGCAAAAAAGACAGGAATAATGAGTGCTTGTGCTAACGGTTCAATTTTTTGTTGTAGTTCTAACTGTAGATCAGTTTTAGCAAGAATTAACCCAGCCATGAAAGAACCGATAATAGCTGATAACCCTAATTCTTCTGCAACAAAAGCAAAGGTGAAGCAGGCAAGTATTGCGGCGCAAATACGCGGCTCATAAACGCGTAAACGAGCGAGAATTTTCATTAACCACGGTAAGCCACGCCAAGCAAGAACAGAAAAAGCAATAAAGACGGCGAACTTGCCAAATAACGGCCATAAATTGGTATCACCGCTCGACATAAATCCAATTAAAATAGATAAGCCGACAATCGCAATAATATCATCTAAAATAGCCGCCCCTAATACCGTAACGCTTTCTTTTGATGAAAATTCTCCGAGTTCCTTAAAGGTTTGGACTGAAATACTAACAGAAGTCGCCGCAAATACTAGACCAAGGAAAAGCGAGTGGACGGTATTCATACCGGCAAATTCCCCAATCATAAAGCCAGCAACCATCGGGAAAATAACGCCAATTTCACTTAAAATGGTAATGAGTTCCGAGGGAGTGAAATATTAAGTACAGCAGGTCCAATCAAAATACCGGCAATTAACTCTCCTAATACTCCTGGTTGACCAATTCGAACGGCTAAGTGGCCACATAATTTTGCAGCAGCTAAAATAACAACAAGTTGAAATAAGAGCATAAAACAAACCTCCTAAGATAGTATGGTTAATAAAATCCAGAAAATAGATGTAATAATCAGTTAATTATAACATAAAATTGAGAGGGCTTTCTATTTAAAAAAATAACTAGAAAAATAACTAAAAAAAGCTTTTATCTATTGACTGCTTACTGTATAATGGGGATTGTTAAGACTAAGAATTATAGTCCGTTCTACGCGTTTTTTATTTTCTGAAATGTCAGACAATTCAGACGATGGTCTTTCATAGTAAGTAAAGATACATAGAATGAGATTGGTTCAAATTATGTTAGGAGGAACAAATGATGGATAAACGTATAGGTTTCAGTGCCTACATTGCGATTGGATTGATGCTATTTGCACTTTTCTTTGGCGCAGGTAATCTTATTTTCCCAGCTTTTCTAGGACAAGAAGCAGGTGATCATGTTTGGCCCGCTATTATTGGATTTTTAATTACAGGAACAGGTCTGCCATTCTTAGGGATTTTGGCTATTGGTCTTTCAGGAAAAGAAGATTTACAGAGCTTAGCTAGCCGAGTACATCCGATCTATGGATTGATTTTCACAATCGTTTTGTATTTAACAATCGGCCCATTATTTGCACTCCCACGTACGGGTACAGTATCATTTGAAGTTGGTGTAGCGCCATTTTTGGAAGCTGATCAGATGAAAATGGGACTTGCAATTTTCACCGCTGTCTTTTTTGGTGTTACATTATGGTTATCTCTTTCACCGTCAAAAATCGTTGATCGTGTTGGGAAAATACTGACACCAATTTTACTAGCTGTTATATTGGTCTTGATTGCCGCATCTATCTTTAAACCGATGGGTACACAAACTGCAGCGACAGGGAAATATATTAACGATTCATTCATCAGTGGATTCCTCGAAGGTTATATGACCATGGATGCTTTAGCCGCACTTGTATTTGGTATCATTGTTGTAAATGCTGTTAAGTCAGTAGGTGCAAAAACACGTAAAGAAGTCGCGGTTATGTGTACAAAAACTGGACTCATTGCGATTGGTTTACTAGCATTTATATATGTATTTATTGCTTTAATAGGCGCGCAAAGTGTAGATGAACTTGGCATGCAAGCTAATGGTAGCCCAGTGTTGTCAGGCGCAGCGACATTCTACTTCGGTTCTTTTGGTAAAGTATTATTAGCAGCAATTGTATTCTTGGCATGTTTAACAACAAGTATTGGTCTTGTTACAGCGTGTGCAAGTTACTTCAATAAATTATTACCTCGCATTAATTACAAAACTTTCGTTGTTATATTTGCTGTATTTGGTGGTTTAGTAGCAAATATTGGCCTTGATAAGATTATTTCTTATTCAGTACCAGTATTGATGGCAGTTTACCCACTTACAGTAGTACTGGTACTTCTAACATTCCTTAACGGTTTGATTGGTGGTCGCCGAGTAGTGTACGTTACAACAGTTTTATTTACAGCCGTTATTTCGATCACAGAGTTCTGTAAAGCATTGGAAATTAACTTAGGACCAATTGATACTTTCTTTGCAAATTATTTACCATTCTATGATATTTCGATGGGATGGGTAGTAATGGGGGGAATCGGTCTGGTTGTCGGTTGGATCATTGCATTACTAACTAAGCCGAGCGTGAAACCTGATTTTAATGATTAGATAGTGAGTTACAATCACAGTTCTAATAAAGTCATAATAAAATAAAACAAGCTATTTCAGCTATTTGAAATAGCTTGTTTTTTTTGTACAAGGAAAGATGATCTAATGAGTTTTTATTAGCGTACTCAAAATTGTCATTGATAGCTGTTATTCAAGCGTTGTGAGCTTCTAGTAATCGAGGTGGATAGACAGCATAAATAAAACAGTTGATGAAACAATTTAGGACGATTTTATAATGAAAAAAAGTTAATTTAGTATAAAAGAGCCTGACTATTGACAAATCGAACAAGAATTAGTTAAACTGAGCAAAATAACACATTTAAAGTAAGAAGTGCGTCGCGCTATAGTTATCGAATCGTGTTAATTATTCGACTTTTACTAGATATGCTAAGTGTCATAGAAGAACTGCTGTGCATGTTATGTTAAGATAAATACGAAGTGGGATACTTCCCAAATAGAGATCCATAAAACAATTGAATCAATGTGTTTTTTTAGGGATTACACTATGGTGATGAGCTATTGTCACTATAAGTTAGGGGATAGTTATGGAAAATAAAAAAGAACAAGGAATACCAGAACTCACAAGTACGTTAAGACAGGATATTATTCGGTTACCTGCGGAAATACAACAAGCCAGTGGTATCCGTATTTTTGGAAAGTTAATCAAAGGGATTATTTTCAGTACGGATATTGCGATTATTAAAAATTGTAACGCAGATGCGGTTATTGCTATTTATCCATTCACACCACATCCAACGATTATAGATGCTATTTGCCAAGCGGCAGATATCCCTGTTTTAGCTGGGATTGGGGGCGGTTTAACTAATGGTAAACGTTCAGTAAACATGGGGTTAGCTGCTGAATCTGAAGGCGCTATTGCAGGGGTTGTAAATGCTCCTACACCCAACAAAACCATTAAGAAGATTGTGGATTTCATTGATATTCCACTTGTACTCACTGTTGTTTCAGAGCATACAGACATTCAAAAGAAATTGGATATGGGAATCAAAATTATCAATGTAAGTGGTGGCTCAAATACGGCCCATATTGTGCGTGTTATTCGTCGTAAATTTCCTGATTTGCCAATTATTGCAACGGGTGGTAAAAACCCAGCCTCTATTATTGAAACAATTGAAGCTGGAGCAAATGCAATTACTTATACACCTCCTTCAAACGGCGAACTTTTCAGACGAAAAATGGAAACTTACCGTGAACAAGAAGAGAGTAAATATAAAAAACATAAAAAATAAGAAAAACGTTCTGCGCAATCAAATGCGTAGAACGTTTTTTTTATTTCTTCATTATCTTTCTCAAAATGAATGAGAGTAAAAACCATAAGAAAGTACTGAGAATAATAGTAATAATCCAACCAAATGCATTGTTTTCAAGAGGCAAAGGCATGTTCATACCGAAAAAACCTGTGATAATTGTAGGGATAGTTAGTAATACGGAAAGAACGGTTAAAATCCGCATGGTATCATTCAAGTTATTATTCAATACATTGTTATATGTACCCGAGAGCTGTTGCAGAATTTGTGATGAAAGCTGAGTCATTTCAACCAATTGTTTGGCTTCAATCATGGCGTCATCTAATTCTTCTTTCTCAGAAGCAGCAAGATTTTTGTAAAAAATGTGTGTTTTTATTTGCTCTAGCAATACAACGTTTTGTTTAGAAGCTGAGATGAAAAAAACAATACCAGTTTCTAAATCAGACATGGATAGTAAATTTTGTTTGGTGGTTTTTTTCTTCAATTTACTGCTAACTCGTGTCCGCTCGTTATTCATTTCTTCGACATAGGGGAAAAATTGGTCTGTAATCATAAATAAACTATTGAATAAAAATTCGAATACACTCAGAGTGTCATCTTTTTCTATAGCGTTTTTCATCATGAAATAGACATAATGATTTTTACTATTTGTGAGGGTAATCAGTGTATGATCTTTGATAATAAAGGTCATCGGTATGGTTTCGTAATGATTATCTATCTTCAATTGGTTTGGAACGTTATAGATTAATGTTAGAACATTGGTTGTTTTATCATAATCTAAATGGGCACGTTCATTTTTATCTAAGGAATAACGAATAATATCTTCATCAATATCGTATTCATCAGAAAGTTTTCGGAACTCTTTTTTATTGTCAGTGTTAAGGTTGATCCAGTTATTTTGTTTGTTATTGAATGTTTTTTTAGTCATCATATGCGTACTCCTATTTTTAATATAACGATTTTCAAGGTGCTTAATTCTAGTATAAGCATTCTTTTAATCCTTATTAGATACTAATAGTGTACCATCTTTATGTTTGTAATGAGAGGTCAAATTGTAAAAGGATACAGGTGATTTTTTTCGAAAAAAAGCGACATTTTCATAATCCCTGCAAAATTAAAGCTCTATAAAAATTATAGAGGAGGGATTGAAAATGTCAGCTCGTATCTCTAATAATAAGCTAGTTCATCTGGAATTACAGATGAAAATATATCTTCTTTAAAAATAAGGTGCCTGGAAAAATGATTAAGACGTTAACATAAGGATGGGTAATTGCTGTCGTCCTCGTAAGCAAATAAATTTGCAACGGTGATAACAAAGAAATGGTACTCGGTTTTTTGAAGGATTGGTACTCAATTTCTGTCGAAATTTCCGTCCCATATTGTCTCCGTAAGCAAATAAATTTGCAACGGTGTCAATATTATTGAGGGCGTTCAAGTGTAAATGTCTCTCCTAGATGAGCGTAATCATTTCCTGCTAGACGGCTAATAGGATTAAGTTTAGCCGCATTAATCCGTCCGTTAGCGTAGAGCTCATCATCAATATGATAACAGGTTATATTTGCGATAATTAATTCGCTATTAGGCAAGTCAACAATTTGTTGAACCGTGCATTCATAACGTACTTTTGCTTCAGAAATAGCGGGGGTAGCGATTGTTTCACTAGGGATAAGTGTGAGGTTTGTAAGTGATATCTCACTTTGATTTGGCGGCAGTTGAGCCGCAGTTTGGTTAAGTTTATCGATGTAACCGTCATCGGCAATATGCAAAACAAAGGATTGCTGTTGTTCGATATTGCGCAAAGTGTCTTTTTTTTCACCATTACGACGTTGTATTGAAACGGAGAGCAAGGGTGGATTAGAGCTGACAATATTAAAGTAGCTAAAAGGTGCACCATTTACGACTCCTTCTGAATTGATGCTTGTTATAAAAGCAATCGGGCGAGGAATAACACTTCCTATGAGAAATTTGTAGTTATCACGCTCGCTAATGGATTCAGGGCGTATTGTTATCATGTGAGAGCTCTCCTTAGTTAAATGTTTGTTGGTACCATTGCTTCGTAGCAGCAACTTCCTCAGCGGTCAGACGATGACCAAAATCATGCCAAAAACTGCTAACCGTACTGCCAGCTTCTTCCAATATTTCAATGAGTTCATCTGTTTCAGGCATGGCACAAATAGGATCATTACGGCCGGCACTAATGAAAATAGGTGTCTGGTTAAGTGATGGATACGATGCTTGACGCATAGGTACCATTGGGTGTAACAACGCTGCGCCCTGGTAAATATTACCATAATTAAGCAATAAGCTACCGGCGATATTAGCACCATTAGAATACCCTAGCAGCAATACATTATTTTTGTCAAAGCCATATGTTTGAGCAGCTTCTTCAATAAAATCATGCAGTTCTTCAGTACGGAAGCGAAGATCTTCTTCATCAAAGAGTCCTTCAGCCAAGCGTTTGAAAAAACGAGGCATCCCATTTTCTAAAATATTACCTTTAATACCCAATAGCGATGCATTAGGATCAATGATTTCGCCAATTGAGAGTAAATCATGTTCATTTCCGCCAGTTCCATGAAGAAGAACCAAAGTAGGATGTTGTTCCAATCCTTGTTTGAAAATATGTTTCATTAGTAAGCACGCTTCTTTCTTAAGTTGATGGGTGGTAAAAATTTTGAAAGGGTTTGACGATGTGACTCATAATCGGCAGGTAACTTGAGTTGCTCACCGAGAGAATCTAACGGCTCATCAATCGTAAAACCTGGAGTATCGGTTGCTATTTCAAATAAAATTTCTCCGGGTGTACTGAAAAAAATCGATTTAAAATACTGATAATCGATAATTTCTGTAGGTAGATACCCATGAGAATAAATAGTTGCTTGCCAATCAGACAAGTGATCATTCTCAGCGATACGCCAACAGATGTGATGGATTGACGGACTAGTGACGACGTCAGATGAACTTACGGTAGTAACATCGATAATGTTACCTATCGTAGTAGCTGATGAAAAACGTGAAATGGAACCTTCACTATGGATACAAGTCAGCCCAAGAACTGAAAGGGATTTTATAGTTGCATCAGGATGAGCGGAATAGAGCGTGATCCCTGCTAGTCCATTTATTGCAAATTGAGAAGGTATCGTAGAATGAGACACCTCTTTATTATGCAACGTATGCTCTCTACGCGCCGTAATTTCAAGTGATGTACCAGAACTGTCTTTGAAGGACAAACTTTCTTCCGAAAATCGCATGATACGTTGATTCGCAATCCCACAGTACGTCAGACGTTCTTCCCAAAAATCAAGAGCGTTTTCGGGAACTCTGAAACTGATTGTATTAATAGAATTATTTGTGTTAGGTACGTATTGCTTTCCAGAAATAAATGAAATGATAGACCCAGGTGAACCATAATAATCACCAAAATACAGATGTAATAGCTCAGGTTGATTATAAATTACCGTTTGTTTAACTAAGCGTAAACCAAGTATCTGCGTATAAAAATCGATTGTCGCTTGTGGTGAATCGGTATTAACAGACACGTGGTGAATGCCAAGTGTTTTCATAAAATCACCTCCAAGAACCCATGATTGACTTGATACTTAGTCATATCAAGTAGGCTATATAAAATATTACCCAATAGAAACAAAATTATGACATTCAATAATGGATTGTTTAGGAACAAAAAAGAATAAAACGTATTGGAAGTTATCAGTTGACAGGTAAAGTTACGATGTACAGGAATTTTAACACACTTACAAAAAGTAATCAATTAATTGTTTTTTTTTGACGATATAAAATAAAAATAATAATACTGACAGCAATTATACTGATGAATAGAGCCAATCCAAATGTTTTAAACAACAATTCTAGAGAGGGAAAACTTGTCAAATTAAATGCCGGTTGAGTAGCACTTACGCTTTGTATAGACGCTTGTTGTGTGTGATCAAACAAGAAAGCGATGGGAGAAACCTGTTCAACTTTTGATATAACAGGTGAAGCACTATGTTCAGCAATTATTTTCGTAAGAGAAGTAGCGCTCATGCTAGCTATTAACAAAGCAATAATTATTGGTAGTAGTATATCGCTAAGTAAACGTTTGAAACCGGTTATGTGTGTATGCGTATCTGTTTGTTTTTTTCGATAATAAAGAAAGGTTAATTGTAGAAGGAGTATTAAAAGAAACCCAATAATTAATGTACGAAACACTAGTTTTTCACCGAGCGCATGCATATCAGAGATAGGCCCTGTTAATTGTTGATAAGCACTATCATCGCCGATTAACGTATTTTTATCCCAATCAATTGTTTCCATTTGTTCTGCTGTTTCTTTAAAATCCGCAATATATTGTGGTCCATCTAAAGTAAATGTTGCAAGGTCAACTGTTGCTTTGGAACCTTGTCCTTTCAACGATTTAGCCAGTTGATAAGGCGCATAAATTTTAGAAGAATTTTCATTTTTACTTGTGTAAAGACCTGTGATAGTAACCTTTTTTAACGTATCTCCGTGATCTGATAATAATTCGAAAGTCTCACCGACTTTCAAATGGTGAGACGCAGCCATGTTTTTTTCTAGCACGACACCATTTGAAGCCGTATCAGAAGAAATGCCTGTTCCATTTACAATGGTATGGGTACCATTAGAGAAATCCTCAGTTGCGGCATTAGATAATACACCAGTGACTGTAATATCTTGGAGTGTATTTGAGAAGTTTGCTATTGCTGGTGTACTCACCACGAAATTATATGTATTGAGATGTTTAAGTTCAGCAAGTTTTTTTACATCACTGATTTTCACATCACTTGATTTAAAAAGAGAAATTGTTTCATTAGTATTAGTTGAAGCAGCTTCAGTAACTTTTTTTTGTTTCGCAATTAAAGTGACGGTGCTACCAATGGATTTTTTTGCATTTGAACTGGCATTATCGGCGACATGTTGTAAAGAAAGCCCGATTAAAAGCAGCGTGCAGATAACAATCCAAACTAAGGTGCTTAGAATGAAACGAACAGGCGTAGAAATGGTATTTTTAAAAAACGATTTAACAAAATTCATAGGTAACTCCTTTCACTATAAAATAACGATTGTTCTATTAGTATAGAGGAGAAATATGAAAAAAATGGGACGGAAATAAGGCAATAAAAATATTTTTCAGAAGGGAATGACATAAAAGTTCACAAATTGGACAAATATGATATTTATAGTAAAATAAAGATGTAAAGAAACGTAAATATGCTATTCAAACATAGAAGGGAGAGTTCTATATGTTTTTATTAATTGGCGTAATTATTGGTGTAAGTGCAGGTGCAATTATGAATAATAAGATTCCTGCGAGTTGGTTAGTTAATAGTATTGCAGGTATTGCAGGTGCATGTGTTGCGAACATTGGTGTAGGATTATTTGGTCAATGGGGTCCAGCTATTGGTGCGACTGCGATTGTACCAACACTTGTTAGTTCATTATTCTTTGTCGTACTTATTTCATTTTTAGCTCGTATGGTAACAAGACGTAATTATATCTAAAAACTGCAACATCAAACGAATTATGTTATGATAAAAAAACAAAGTAGTTTAATTACTGAAAACTAAATAACTTATCACGAGAGATGGAGGGATATGGCCCGATGAAGTCTCAGCAACCGGCAAAAGCACGGTGCTAAATCCAACAAGCAAACTGTTGCTTGGCAGATGAGAACATTCTAAAGTACCCTTCTGCGCACTAATAAGTAGAAGGGTACTTTTTTATTGAATCGGGAGGAGGGAAATATAATGGGAGAAACATTTACTAAAGCAGGTGAAGAAGCTGTAACTATTGGTACCATTCATGCAGCAGCAAAACGCAAAGAAAAAAAAGCTATTCAACAACGTATTCGCCAACTTGAACAAGAAGTACTTGAACTAGAAAAACAATTACGAGTGAAATAGCTTTTACATTAATCGAACGTTCTTAAAAAACGAGAAAAACGAGCCAAACCTTCTTCGAGAACACTAAGATCATTGGCATAGCCAATACGTAGGCCGCCTTCACACCCCATTACTGAACCTGGGACAAGAAAGACACCCGTTTCATTTTGAAGACGACGACAGAGTTCAGTCGATTTTATCGACATATCGTAATGTAATAAGGCAATCGGTCCTGATTGTGGTTGAATATAGGTGATATGAGGTTCTTTAGCTACCCAATCCGCAAGATATTGACTGTTTTTTCGAACAATAGTTAGGTTACGATCCAAGATTTTATCTTTGTGTTTAAGCGCTAAAGTTGCGAGGTAATCATCAATCATTCCACAACTAATCGTACTGTAATCACGATGATTATTCAGTTCAGGAACCATTTCAATCGGACTAATAATCCAGCCGATACGCAACCCTGGTAACGAGAATGTTTTTGACATGCTGCTAGTACTGATACCTTTTTCATAAAGATCAGAAATAGAAGGCGTGAAATTCTCACCAGTTAATGTAAGTCCACGATAAACTTCATCTGATAATATATAGGCATCATATTTCCGTGCTAATGCGACCAGTTGTAAAAGTTGTTCTTCATCCATCAAAGCACCAGTCGGATTGTTAGGATTATTAATCGCAATCAGTTTTGTATCGTGTGTTAGTAATGCTTCTAAAGCATCAAAATCAGGCATATAGTTGTTTTCTGGAATGAGCGGCAAAAAATCCACAACGGCACCATATGATTTTGGTAAAGAGTAGTGCTGTTGATAATTTGGTAGTACTGAAACGATATGGTCACCGGGCTCGATTAATGTTTCTAACACTAGGTGATTAGCACCAATACCACCATGTTCAATTGTAATTTGTTCGGGTGTGATTGACGTATATAACTTTGCAATTTCTTCACGTAAAGCTTCACTACCAAAAATGTCGCCATAAGTAAGTTTCATTTTTAAAATATCTGAAATAGCTGCTTGTTTATCCTCAGAAAAATCAAGCAGTTCTTCAGTTGTTAAGGCTTCGACACATGATTCTGCAATATTCACTTCGCACTGTGTTTCGTATATGTTCATCCAATCTTCTACGCCAAAAGGTTCTAATTTCATGAAAACAACTCCTGAAAAAATGTATTTTATACAATCATTTTACATTTTTATACAGAATTTGTCCATTAGTTCTATTTTTTTGTGCGTGGAGTTGAGAGACGTGTTAAGAGTGAAGAAATAGTTTGGCTTTTGAAAAAAATATAACTTATAAAAATAGCAATAACAAAGACAATGGCATTTTTTAATAAACGGATTGGGAAAAGAGCGAGTGCTGCTTTATCCAATATGATAGAAAGCCAATACGTATTCAATACAGAATTTAACAGGAAGAAAACAACCGCATGTGAAACAATGATGCGCCATAATACTTTCGGTTTATTGTATAAAAAGATACTATATACAAAGCCTGTTAAGAAAGTAGTGAGTGTGTAGCCTGGGAAAAAGGGAACACCCTTTGAATAGAGTAAGACACCAACAGTATCAGCCAATGCGCAGGCGAAGCCAGCAATAAGAGGTGGATAATAAGCACCGATCAAGATTAAGGGTAAAAAGACAAAACTAATGCGAATAAAGTCCAATTCAATCGCTAAAAAGCGAGATAAGATAATTTGCATCGCAATTAAAAGAGCAAGAAGAACTAGGCGTTGCGTAGTGAATTTATATTTTATCAAATGCAGAACCTCCTCAGGTCGGGTATTTTAGTAATGGTACTCGATAAATATAACAAATTAATTAGGAATAGTCTTTATAAAATTTCTAAATTTTCCAAAAAATGTTTTTTATATGAAAAAATGACAGTTAATCAATGCAGAATCATTAGTCCAACAACAATAATTTGTTTGAATAGGGTATGATGAAAGAAAGTGAAACAATGAAGGCGAGGATGGAAGTTATGGTGAAGTTACGTCCAATGTTACGCGGTCCTGAAATTATTGCTATTTTTATTAAACATGGGTGTGCAAGTTATTTGCAACGATTGGGTTTAATCAAAGGTAAGTATAAAAAAAATGATAGTGAAAATACAAAAAGTGCAGCGTTAATTGCAGCACTTGAAGAACTTGGCCCTACATTTGTGAAGTTAGGTCAATTTTTATCAACGCGAGGCGATGAATTGCCAGCCTCATTAATCAACGAATTAAAAAAACTACAAAAAAGTGTGACACCTTTAGCATTTTCTGAAATGAAACCGATTATTGATGCTAATTTAGGGGGCCACTCTGAACGTTATTTTAGTAGCATTGAAGAAGTACCATTAGGTGCTGCTTCGATAGGTCAAGTGCATGCCGCAGTTCTAAAAAGTGGTGAAGCAGTCGCCCTAAAAGTGAGACGTCCCAACATTGAAAAACAAGTGAAACATGATATTGAAACGCTACAGGAACTTGCGAAACTTGCAGAAAGAAATTCACTCTATGCTAGAGAAGTACAAGTTGTATTGCTCGTTCGTGAATTTTCACGAAGTTTATTAACAGAATTGAATTTTAAACAAGAAGCGCAAGCGATGCGGACGATGCAAGATAATAATCACCATCCGAAACTTTATATCCCTGATGTTGCAATAAAATTAGCCACAGCAGATTTATTAATTCAGGAACGTATCATGGGTGAGGATTTAAATAAAGAAACGTTGAGTAGGTTAACAGAAGATGAGAAAGAAGAGTTATCGACAACTATTTGTGAAGCATTGACAATGCAATTGTTTGAACATGGTCTATTTCATGCAGATCCTCATCCGGGAAATTTTAAATTATTAGAAAACAACGTTTTAGCAATGCTTGATTTTGGTAATGTCGGTCAATTAAGTGAAAGCTTAAACGAGTTGCTGATTGATCTCATCATCGCAGCATCTAATCGCGATGCAACTAGTTTTACAGTAGCGATGTTACGCTTAGATACTACGAATAAAATTAATAGACGCGCTTTTGAAAAAGACATTGATCGTATGATGGCACGGTATTTACAATCTGATATGAGCAATATTAATTATGGTCAGCTGATTCAAGATATATTACTGATTGCGCGCTCTTATACGATTGAAATCCCATTTGAATTTTTACAAATAGGTCAAGCGATTTTAAAATTACAAGACACCTTACTAATTTTGACACCGAACCTCAGTATGTCCGTTATATTGAGAAAAACGTTACCAATTGTAGTTAAGGAACAATTGAATGTAACTAAAATGGGTAATAAAGTTAAAAGTAACGCCCATTTACTTTATCAAGCCGCACGACAATTACCAGTGACAATCAATGAAGTGTTACACCAATTGAAGGATGGCAAACCCGTTGTGAAGATGGAGATGAATATGGATGATAAACTGTTACAAAGAATCGAAAAGTTGACGTATATGCTGATATTTGGCGTCGGTCTGTTAGCTTTTAGTATTTTGACAGCAGGACTGTTTGTTGGTTTTTCTAGTGCCTCAGGATCTGCCGCCTTTAACAACCTAACCTTCCGTATCATGGCAATCACTGCACTTACAATCGTTCTATTCTTTATGTTATTACTCGTATGGCTTATCCGCCGTATAAGGAAGAAGTGAAAGAACGACAAGCCGTTCTTATTTATCCCAATTGAAATACTAAAGACAGACAATAAAGCTAGAGACGCTAGTAGCCAAACTCTAATTTAATGTCTGATTTTTTTATTTGCTCTGAAAGCTCACAAGTTTTGGCTTGCTTGATTAAAGACACTAGTCGCCCAACTATCACTGATTTTTAGTATGTGCAGTACGAATTGCGTAGGCATCTAATAATATGCGTGCCATGACTTGTAGTGGTAACCGTGAACGGACTTCATAGTCTGGAATGAGAGAGTCTTCGGATTTATAGCCTGTAAAGTTGAGTTCGGAAAGTAAGGCAAGTTTACTTGTAGGACTACAAGTAAGGGAAATACAGGTCACTTTTTGTGCTTGGCAATTTTGGGCAGCTTCTATAAGTTCACTCGTCTCACCGCTTAAAGACACACAGATAATGACATCGTCAGGGTTAAGCCGAGTACTAACAATTCTAATAATATTCGGATCACTATACATCTCACAGTAAGTGTTGAGTAACTGTAATTTCACTTGCATTTCCTGGGCAATCATTTCGGAAAAACCACGGGCGAGTAAAATAACACGTTTAGCGTGGCGGATTTTTTGCACAGTATCTTCAATTGTGCCGCTTTCTAAGAGTTGAATTGTTTTGGTAACCTCTAGAGCATTTTTTAGAATGGCAGTTTGAATTTCTTGATCCACCTGCTCAATGATTGCAAAACGAGGGTTGGTTTCATTTTCATCTTTTAAACGGATTTTAAAGTCCGTGAAGCCGTTAAAGCCTAATTTTTTCATCGTGCGGACAATTGTTGCAGTTGAAACATTGGCTTCTTCACTCAGTTTAATAATTGAAAGATTAGGCAATAAATCGATATGTTGTGTAATATAATGCAGTAAATGACGTTCAGATTCACTCATTGAAGGATAGTTAGCGTTAATGAGTTTCATAATGTTCGTTTTAATAAAAATCACGACCTTTCATAAGTTGTAAACGTTTACCTGTTATTGTACTTAATGTACGGTATTTGGAAAACATTTACAACTTTTTTCGTGTGATACTGAATATAGAAAGAGAAAAGGAAGTGAAAGAACATGATAGTAACCTGTACAATGAACCCTGCTATTGATCTTTTTTGTCAATTTGATAGTTTTGAGCCAGACGAAGTAAATCGCAGTTATTATGAAGAGTATCAGGCAAATGGTAAAGGTGTAAATGTCTCTTTTGTTTTGCGAAAAATGAAAATCGCCAACACAGCAACGGGTTTTTTAGGGGGATTCACAGGTGATTTTATCGAAGAAACCCTTCAAAATAAAGAAATTGCAACAGATTTTATTTCAATCGATGGGATTACGCGAATCAATACCTTTATACGAGCCCATAAAAAAGAATATAAAGCGGTTAATCAAGGACCGATGATTTCTGAGCAGTCACAACACCAGCTATTAGAAAAGTTAGCGATTTTAGGAACAAAAGATATGTTGATTGTCTCTGGCAGTTTGCCTCAAGGGGTTCCTGAAAAGTTATTAGTTGAAATTGCTGAATTATCATTACGTAAAGGATTTAAGCTTGTAATGGATATAAGTTCTGATATTATGCTGGAATGTTTGACTTATCAGCCCTATCTCATTAAACCTAATGACGAAGAATTAGCAACATGGTTAAAAATACCAGCATTAGTAAGTACAGCAGCCATTATTGGTGCCGCTAACGAATTACGAAAGAAAGGGGCGCGTAATGTATTGGTTTCGCGTGGGGAAAAGGGTACGTTGTTAGTCACGGCACAAGGTGACATCTATCAGACGACAGCACCACAGGGAAAAGTAGTGAATACGGCTTGTGCAGGGGATACGTTATTAGCGGCCTTTATAGGGTCACTTGAAAAAGGAGAAAGTATCGCAGAAGCTTTAATTTATGCAACTGCAGCAGGATCATCCACTGCATTTCAACCAGGTATTAGTGATTTAACAGATATTGAAAAACTTCGTCAAACAATCGAATTAAAAATAGGGAGGAATTGAAGATGAAGATCATTGCTGCAACAGGTTGTCCTACAGGTATTGCTCATACATTTATGGCTAAAGAAGCACTCGAGGAAGAAGCTAAAAAACAAGGTCTAACAATTAAGGTTGAAACACATGGGCAAGAAGGCGTTCAAAATGAATTAACTGATACCGACATTGCAGAAGCAGATGGCGTGATTATTGCCGCTGATAAAGACGTTCATGCAGAACGATTTGCTGGAAAACGAGTGATTAATGTACCTGTCACAAGAGGTATTAAAGATCCTGCGGCTCTTATCGCCGCAATTGTTAATCAAACGGCACCGATAATGCCAGGTGCTTCGATAACAGGCGAACCACAACAGTCCGCAGAAAAAAGACCTAAAAAATCAATTGGTCACGGTATTTATGTTGCTCTGATGAATGGTGTGTCACACATGTTACCGATAGTTGTAGCGGGCGGAGTAATGATAGCGATTTCATTCATGTTTGGTATTTATTCAGCAGACTCTAAAAGTGAGGAATTTAACCAATTTGCCTTCTATTTGAATTCAATCGGTGGCTTGGCAATGAGTTTGATGGTGCCTATTCTGACCGCTTATATTGCAGAAGCAATTGCAAAACGTCCAGGATTAATTATTGGTTTTATCGTCGGAATGATTGCTTATACGAATGAAACAGGTTTCTTAGGCGGAATCGTCGGTGGTTTTCTTGCAGGTTATGTAGTCTTAGGATTGCAGTATGCTTTGCGAAAACTACCACCTGCTTTAAATGGCTTAAAAGCAATTTTCTTATATCCGGTTCTTGGTATTTTTCTTGCTGGTTTAACAATGTGGTTCTTATCTGCACCGATGGAAGCGATCAATCAAGGAATGATGTCGTTTTTAGCAGGGTTACAAAATACAAACCCATTAATTTTAGGGATTGTTGTAGGGATGATGTGTGCCTTTGATATGGGGGGGCCAGTCAATAAAGCAGCTTATGTGACCGGAACAGCGTTGTTGGCTCAAGGTAATTTCTATTTTATGGCGGGTGTATCGGCTGCTTGTATCGTTCCCCCGTTGGCGACAGGGTTTGCCGTTCTTTTTGGACGTAAATACTACAATCAAAGTGATAAAAGTGCAGGCTATGTTAACTTCTTGCTGGGTTCGACGCATATTACTGAAGGGGCAATTCCATTTGCTGCCCGGAACCCTTTAATTATCTTGCCGATTTTAATGCTCGGGTCATCTATTGCGGCTGTTTTAACTTACATGATGCATGTGCAAGTGCCAGCTCCACACGGTGGATTTATTGTCTTGCCGATTGTAACGCATGGTGCTTTATGGGTGATGGCAATTGTGATTGGTTCGGTAGTAAGTGGTATTTTGATGGCGATTAATCAGAAACGTATTTTTACAAAAGAAAAAATAACCACAGAGAACGCCACTGTGACAACGCCGCAGACAGTATCAACAATACAAGATGTTCTTCAAAAAGAGAACATCAGCTTGGCTGTTCAAGGAAGTAACAAAGATGAAGTGCTTCAAAACATAGCGGCTATCGCTAAAGAAAAGGGCATTATTAGTGATACTGCTGCAACCTATCATGGTTTTCTAAAGAGAGAGCAGCAAGGAAGTACGGGAATGGAACAGGGCATTGCTATTCCTCACACAGAGAATAATGCAGTGATACGGCCTGCTTTAATGGTGGTGACATTGGCTCGACCCGTTGATTGGGATAGCTTGGATGGACAGCCTACTACGCATGTATTAGCAATGTTTATTCCAACGGGTGGCAGTAGCAATCACCTGAATGTTTTATCGGATGTTGCCAAATTATTAGTGCATGACGATTTTATCACTGAGCTTAAAACAGCAACAGACACAACGACGATTTACAATTTATTCCAAAATAAAGTTAATTAATAGGAGGATATAAGATGACAACAAACAAACAGCAAGCATTGAAACGGTTAAGCAATGAAAAAGGGATTATCGGTGCATTAGCCATTGATCAGCGTGGCTCATTAAAGAAAATGCTCGGAAAGGGTAGCGCAGTATCTGATACAGCCATTGAGCAATTCAAAGTCTGCGTATCGGAAGAATTAACCCCCTATGCGAGTTCTATCTTACTCGATCCAGAATATGGTTTGCCAGCAGCTCAAGCACGAGCAAGTAATGCAGGTTTACTAATTGCTTACGAAAAGACAGGCTATGATGCTAATTCAGTAGGGCGATTACCTGATTTGTTGCCTGAGTGGTCTGTTAAACGGATGAAAGAAGAAGGGGCGGATGGCGTTAAATTTTTACTTTACTATGATGTTGATGAAGATGTGCGTATCAATGAACAAAAACATGTGTTTATAGAGCGAGTAGGATCGGAATGTAAAGCAGAGGATATTCCGTTCTTTTTAGAAATCGTCACATATGATGCAACCGATGAGGATGTCACAGGCGAAAAATATGCCAAAGTAAAACCGCATAAAGTTATTGAAGCGATGAAAGAGTTCTCGAAAGCTGCTTATCAGGTCGATGTTTTAAAAGTGGAAGTGCCTGTAACGATGAACTATGTGGAAGGTTTTGGTGACACAACAGTTTATAGCCGTGAGGAAGCGTTAGCGCACTTTAAAGCGCAAAGTGATGCAACGACCTTACCTTTCATCTTTTTAAGTGCAGGGGTTAGTGCACAGCTCTTTCAAGACACCTTACGTTTTGCAGCTGAAGCGGGTTCAACCTTCAATGGTGTTTTATGTGGACGTGCCACTTGGAAAGACAGTACAGTCGTATATGCCAATGAGGGGGAAGCTATCGCACGTGATTGGTTAAAATCTCAAGGGAAAGCAAATATGGCTGCCTTAAATAATGTATTGAATGAAACAGCCACGCCATTATTTAACTAATGTCACTTCATGGCAAATGTTAAAAAATATCATATAACGATGCATGCTGTCAAAAAAGCCATTGATTAAAACATCAATGGCTTTTTGTTTACGTTTAGGGGTGTCCTCATTGTGGTTATCATTTACGCTGATTGCTCGTCATTAGCTTTTGTACGCCCGATTCTTGCCCTCGCACTCTAACCTTTCGAACCTTTCGGTCTTTCGCTAATGTTCCTGTAAGACGCTCTGAAAGCCGTTTACGCAAGTATGACACTTACTCTTCGCCGCCTACTAGTAAATGGATAACTACAGTCGTACGTAAGAGCGTGATCTATCGCCCCCGATTGTTCGTTTCTCTTATGGTGTTGTCACATCACTTAGAGCTTTGACAGTTCTTCAATCGTCCACTGCCTTACGCCGAATACCATCATAACCTGAACAGTAAACTGCGAGTGTCTCCTTTTCACTACGGCCACTAACCCACAAAACTTTCTTTTAAAACTGTTATTTAGTTGTATGTTCTAAAAATAAACAACAAAAAACGATTGTAGCTAAAACCTTGTGAGAAGTACGTTTATACTTAACAAAGATTTGCTACAATCGTTTTTTTTAATTCTTCCGATTGATTATTTGACTTACTTGCGATAAAATCAGTGTATCTAATGAAACTTAATTAGTTTCTTAAGAACTTACTGTTTTAAAACATAAGAGCTATAAGCAAAACTTTGTAAGAAATGTCCTTCTTACTTAGTTTATAAAAAGTCATCGGCTGGGGAGCTGATGGCTTTTTTGCTGTTTACGTTCGTTTATTTATTAACCTAAGGTTAACTCTATCACTCTTTATTTGCAAGATATTTTAGATAAATAGTTTAAAATCTACGTTTTTCTATTTATTTTCGATTAAATATATAAATAGTAAACCGTTGATATCATTGGTGTGCAACCACGTAAATCGGTTGCGCAACTGATTAGTGCGTTAATTAAATTCATTTTCATTAGATACTTATCTCATACTAAAAAGGGAGGCAATTATTATGAGAAAATCATTAAAATTAATTATATCTTTAACAAGTATCTTCAGTATCACTATTTCTTTATTGATTCTACCTAACGGAGTTTCAGCAAATCAAAAAGATCCTTATCCACAAGAAGAAAGTTCAGTTCCAGAAACAATTTTAAGTGAATTCGACTTGAATTCACTTGAGACACAAGAAAAACAAGTAGTTTTGCCTAGTGGTGAAACAGCTACATTCGGTATTTCACCTGATTTCAATACTTCTCTTAGAGCTAGTAATGGAACTTATAAAGCCTATTGGTATACCGGCGTTGCTAATGCTAGTTTTAAATTCACTGTAAAAGGGAACAAAATAACTAAGGCTTATGACAAATCCTACTTCTTTCTAGGTGCTAGTCTTAAATCAAACACCTTAAAACTAGACAATTCTAAACAAGCCACTCTATACTTCGAATTCACAACACCTGTATACGATTTTGGCGGATGGAATGGATGGTTACGTGCTAAAATTAACTCGAATAACAAAATTGTTTACTCTGTAAAATAAAAAGAGGTGATTTTTATGGTTTTCCCAGGAATATTAATAATGTTAGCTAGTACTGCTGTTGTCGTACTGGTTATATATATTATCTATAAATTAATAAAAAAAGTACTGTAATATAGTTGCTAAAAAAATAACAGTACTCAACTAAATTGTATATAATTAATAAAACTGTCATTTTGTAAATACAGAATGACAGTTTTAGATTGGAGGCTTTATAATGTTAGCAAAACAACTTAAATCGGCACGACTTAACAAAAATTTCACGCAACAAGAAGTCGCTAATAAACTCAATATTTCTAGACAATCTATTTCAAAATGGGAAAATGGATCAAGTACTCCCGATATTAATACCTTAAAAATACTAGCCTCTTTTTATGAAATTTCGATACAAGACCTCACCAAAGAAAATGAAAGTCTTAAAGAAAAAATTAAAAGTAATAATCACACCATTCACACCCAACAAAAAAAACTTTCAAATATAAAAGAAATACTTACTAAAAATGAATCAGATGACAGCTGGTTTTTATTAATCACACTATGTTTAACATTTTTATTTGCACCATTCATTTTTATTACATTACCTTTAGTTTTGATTAAAAATAAAAAAGACAACCATTTATATAAATGGATTGTCCTCTTAGCTGTCATCATAACTGCAGTTAGTTTTTTTGCTATATATGGGTGGATAAGTGACGTTTTTAATTTCGGAGGTACCGTCACTATTGAATAATTAGTTTATTATTATTGATTGAAGCTATGACACTTACATTGCTTGAAATACCCATAAATGTATAGGTCGCCTTCGCACTAGCACGAGTAGCATTGTCTTTCTTACATGTTGCTGAAGAAAATGCTCCAACGATTGTTTCGAAATTCGAACTATTCGTAGATAGTATTTTATTGTTTTTAATATTTACTTTGAACGATATTTTCCATCGTAAAGCCTTAGATTTCTTAACAGTATATGATTTATTTGCAAGTCTCTGACTTACAACATCTTCACTTACTATTACAGTAATTAATTCTCCATCCTCATCTGTTTCATAAAACATTTGAGTTCCACCTTTTTCCATATCATATTGCGAATCAACTTTTGCATCCGCAGATACATAGGTGTTTCCCACTAAAAAAAACGCACAAAAAAAGATTGCTACTAGCATTATTTTTTTCATCTCAATCACTCCTTTTCTTTTTCATTTTACATGAAAAAGAAAACTTAAAATAACTATTTCAAATACAAATAAAGGTTATGATAACGTTGAACTTACCTTTCAAACTATTTAAAAAAATAATTTTAGTACTACTTATTCTGATTTTTATTATCACAATTATTTCTATTATTGCAAAATTGATACTAAATGATTATCCTATATTATAAAAATGCACTACAACTTCTCATAATGGCTAATTATGTTAACTAAACCATGTCTGAGAAACCCATTCTAACAGCCTTTTCAACTCGCACGCCCACCATCACCCATACACGTCTTATACATCGCTGTCACAGCACCGTTTTTAGATGAAAAACTGACCACCATTTCGTATAATCCCTGTATGACATGTGATCATGATTAAATCACACAAAAACAGCCCTAATACTCCCACATTGAAAAAGCGTATGCTACGGCTCCGCCTTGCGGACGCTGTCTGCTGATATACAAACCTTTTCAAAGGGGATTCAAAAAAATAGAACAACTTGAATATCAATCAGATGAAAAAGAAAAATCAGTTTCTCAACAAGAAACCTTAGAAAAAAGATTGCGCAACTAATTGGTGCGTTACTTAAGTAGAGCAATGTTATATAGTTAATTTAAATTGTAAAGGGGGAATGATTATGAGAAAAGTGACAAAGTTAATAATACTAGTATTGAGTGTAATGATGGTAGGTTTAGTTATCCCTGCAAATTCTATTTCTGCAAATTCTGAATCTGTAAGATTTGACAATTTAAATTTAAGTCTCAGCGTCAAGTATAATGAAACTGAAGACGTATTATATATAGATGATGAGTACCTTTTAGAAAGTGGGATGTCTCACACAACTGTTGATTTAATAAGTTCGAGTTTTAACAGGCTCTCTGAAAAGCAAAAAACAGATTTGTTAAGAGCAGCAGGTTATAAAAATGTTAGAGTGATACCCCTTTTGGTAGTGTGGGGTGCGAGAACATTAGCTGGAGCAGGTCTAGGGTGGTTAGGTAAAAAATTGTTAGATTCAGGCTCTAAGAAATTTTGTAAAACCTATAAAAGACAAAATAAAGTAACTAGAACTGTATGTAATGTTTTAGGTTACTAATCAAGGAGATGTGAAAAGATGGTTATGTTTAAACTGTTTATTAATTTTCTGATGAGTTGGGTGATAGTGGATTTTATCTCTGCAAGAACAATGTTTATACAAAATAACATCATTGAATTTATCATTTTTGCAGTTATTTTTATTACAATCGCAGCGTTAATAGATATTTTTTCTAAAAAACCTGTCTTTATTTAACTGCTTTTTTGAACAATAAATTAAATCGCAAACCACCTATTATGTATTGATAGCTGGTTTGTTATTTTAGGGAAGACTCATAACTTTAAAAAAAGTTATATAAACATACTGCCACCTTATTGCAGAATGTTTTTAGTTTGTTAGCGGAGCCATAGTAATAATTACCACTTTAATTTCCAGTGATTGTTTCGTGAGATGTGTATATGAGAAAATCGACTATATATTTGAATTGCATTCGTGCTGTAAAGCTGCCATTCTTTATATACACAATAATGGAGGTGTGTTTATATGTTAGCGAAGCGACTTAAAGTAGCTCGTCATAAAAAGAACTTAACGCAACAAGAAGTAGCAGGCAAAATCAAAATTTCGAGACAGTCTATTTCAAAATGGGAAAATGGCGCAAGCGTGCCAGATATTAACACTTTAAAAGCGTTAGCAACTTTTTATGAAACGACAATACATGATCTTACAAAATGAAGAAGCGACACTTTTTTAGGAATAGGATATGTTATTAAATCCTATGTTAGCTCCACTCCAAAGTTGATAACTTTCCAGTATTAGATAGGAAAACAATATGTTGATGGGTCTAATTAAAAATGTGTGACCGTTTCCTTTTCTTAAAAGGAAAGTGCAATAAGCATAGAGAATGATTGTCCATTTAGAATGACAACTTTAGATTAAAACAGCTATTTTCAATTAAGGCTTGCAAAAAAAAGTAGAACAGTCTATAATTCAAAACGTAATGATTACGATTTATAAAAGTGATAATTGATGGAGGGATAATAATGGCAGTTCCAGCACGCAGAAGATCTAAGGCAAAAAAAAATAAACAGCGCACGCATAAAAAATTGCAAGTGCCCAATTTAGTCAAAGACAGCCAAACGGGGGAATATCGAGCAGCACACCACATTGCACCGGATGGAACGTATAACGGCAAACAAGTTATTCAAACAGAAGCGACAAAAAATAAGTAATTTATATTGTAAAACGTAATCGTTTTGATTTATAATGAGAAAGGAGTAAAGACAATGGCTAAAAAAGCAAAAGTTGAAAAATTAAAAAAACAAACAGCTGTAGTAGAAAAATATGCAGCCAAACGACTTGCACTGAAAGAAGCGAAAGATTATGAGGGCTTACAAAAGTTACCACGCAATGCATCACCCACGCGCTTGAAAAAACGTTGCCGAGTAACAGGGCGGCCACGAGGTTATATGAATCAATTTGGCATGTCACGAATTGCTTTTCGTGAGTTGGCACATAAAGGGCAAATACCTGGTGTCAAAAAAGCAAGTTGGTAAAAGAAAAGGGGATGAACAATGAGAATTAATATTATATTGGAATGCACGGAAACAGGTGAACGTAATTATATCACCACTAAAAATAAACGCACACAACCTGAAAGAATTGAGTTAATGAAATATAGTCCCAAATTACGTCGAAAAACATTACATCGTGAAACAAAATAGGGAGGCAAAAATATGAAGAAAAAACTGTATTTACTAGTTGCTGTCATCGCTGCATTGACTTTGGTTGTTGCTGGTTGCGGGAATGGAAGTAGCAAGGATTCAGCAGCTGATAAAAAATTAAAAGTAGTCACGACATTTTATCCAATGTATGAATTTTCAAAACAAGTAGTAGGTAATAAAGGTGATGTGAGCGTGTTGATTGGTGCGGGAGTTGAACCGCATGATTATGAGCCGTCAGCAAAAGATGTCGCTAAAATTACCGAAGCAGATGTGTTTGTATACAACAGTCAGTATTTCGAAACGTGGGTACCAAAAGTGTTAGAAAACATCGATACAAGTCGCACAACGGTAATTGATGCTAGCAAAGGTATTAAGTTGAAAGATTTTACCGCAGCTGAAGAAGCGGCACATGAGCACGATCATGAACATGGTGAGGACGAACACGATCACGACCATGATAATGAAGCAGCGACAGATGCAGATAAAAATCCACATGTTTGGCTAGATCCAGTTTTAGCACAAAAACAGGTGGAAAATATACAAGCAGGCTTAGTTAAAAAAGATAAAGCAAACAAAACAACATATGATGAAAATGCAAAAACATATGTTAAAAAATTAGATGAGTTAGATGCGCGTTATCAAGCAGCTTTTGAAAATGCGAAAGAGAAGACATTTGTCACATCGCATGCAGCATTTGGCTATCTCGCTAACCGTTATCATTTAAACCAACTGCCAATTGCAGGTCTCTCTCCTGAAGCAGAACCATCGCCAAAAGAGATGGCAAAAATCAAAGAATTTATTACTAAAAATGATATTAAAGTGATATACTTTGAAGCATTAGCATCACCGAAGTTAGCAGAAACATTAGCAACTGAAACAGGTGCAAAAACAGTTGAACTTAGTCCGCTTGAAGGATTGACAGAAGCACAACAAAAGCAAGGGTTAGATTATATAAAAACAATGGATAATAACCTCAAAGCATTGCAAGAAAGTATAAAATAATAATAGTCAGTCCAAGGACCTGCACAGGCAGGTCTTGTCTGAACATCTTATATCAATTAATTCTCATATAGACACCTTCGGGAGGTTTGAAAAATGGAAGGAAAAAATTTAGAGCAAGAATCCCTAATCGCAGTGACACAATTATTTAAAGCATTAAGTGATCCCACACGATTGAAAATTTTACTGCAAATAGCCCAAGGCGAAATTGCTGTTAACGACATTGCTTTAGCAATTGATGCAAAACAATCGACAGTGTCTCACCAATTGAGATTGTTAAAGCAAGCAAATTTGGTGAAAACACGACGTGAAGGAACAACAATTTTTTATACTGTAGACGACACACATGTTATTGAAATTTTAAATCAAACCATCGTACATGTATCGCATCAATAATCACAAGGATTAATAAGCAATAAGTAAACCCCCTAAAAACCAAATGAAAAGGTTTTTAAGGGGTTTTTTAGGTGTTGCGCTTAGTCTTCAATAACTTCAATACTGACACGGCCCTCTTTAAAATCAAGCGGTTTAATGCCGGCAGCAAGCCAACGTTTATATAGTTTTTTACACATTTCGGCTGTTGGTACAAAAGCTATCCCACAATCGCCACCGCCAGATCCTGATGTTTTTCCAAAGCCTCCAACTTGAAAAGAAAGGTCGCAAAGTGTAGTCAATAGAGGCGTTTCTATTGGAACATCTGCTTTTTTACCCAAGGCTTTCAAGAGGCGTCTATTTGTTAAAAGAGCTTCTTTCAACAAGGTCGTGTTGTTTTCAATAATACCTTGTGCAAATTTATCAACACACGCATCACTAGTAGTTAAAAAGTGCTTCAATGCTTGTGGTGAATGAGCTAAATAGGTTTGAATGAGTGATACCAAGCCCTTTGTACCTGCCGGAGAACCGGTCCAACCGACACAAAAATAGGGAGTAGGCGCTTTAAGAGGCAGCACATGTAATAGTGGCCACTCTTTAGCGACTAATTCACTGACAGAAGCTGTTTGTAATTGTTCTAATAACCAGGGTTGATCAAAAGAGGTATAAGAAAGCCAACCACCATATGTACAAGCCGCAATATCACCACAAGAACCATTGCCTTGAATTTTGTAATGAGCAATGGCAGCTAGTTTAAAAATAAGTGTTTTTGAAGGTGCTTGTTTAAATTGTGTCAATAATGCTGTTACAACAGCTACAGTGACTGCTGCACTGGAACCTAATCCGAATTTAGCGCCTTGAACACTCGCAAGCTGACTATTAACGTTTAGTGAGACGGGTGTCAGCGGAACATTCTGTTCTTGGAGATAGGTTTGTGTCGTGTTGAGTGCTTCTGCAACAAAGCGCCATGCTGGACGTGGTGCAACAAACGGTTTGTTCAGCGGCCAGTTAACAGCGTATTGATCTAACGGGATATTGATACTGTTAACATCATTGTCTTTAATGGTTACTTTAATGTAGCGGTTCACTGCTGTTAAAATGGCTGAATGACCAGGATAGACAACGGCATATTCACCCGCAATATAAAGTTTACCTGGAATTTTAATCATATGTTTAGTCATGTGTAATCACCCGAGCTTTCGGTCCTGGGTGGCAAATATACAGGAGTGATGTATGGACAGACAATGCTTCTTTCACCCGCTCCGCATCTTTTGTTAAACAAAGAACTTTGACATTTGGGCCAGCATCCATAGTAAAGTAAGCTGGAATACCTGCAACACGCAAGTCACGAACAGCGTCCATTAAAGCTAACGAAAGGGGCTGCATATAAGTGAAAGGTGGATTTGCTGCCATTGTTGTGGCGTGCATCGTTAAGGCATTACGTTCTGCAATTTCGCCCATCGTAACAAAATCATTTTCTTTCATCGCGCGTTGCATTGCTTCTAAATCAAGTGTTGCTTGTTTTGTCCATGCTTCAAAGAAAGGTGACGTTTCAACTGTCGTTTGCATGCCTAAACGGCTATCTACTTTTTTTGGTCCCGCATCAACAACAGCGACGACAAGCGCCAAATCAAGTTTTGAAGGTGTAGGAATTTCATAAGCATACGAATCACTGCCATCGTTTGCTTCACCTTTTTGCCAGATGGCTAGCCCACCAAAAATAGAACGGGAGGCAGAACCAGAACCTTGGCGTGCAAGACGAGAAAGGGTTGTTTCATCGTCATTTCGACCCGCGGCTTTACTTGCAGCAAGTGCCAATGCAGCAAAAGCACTTGCTGATGATGCGAGTCCTGCTGCAGTAGGTACGTGGTTGGTTGATGTAACGTGAGCAAAACTTGTGAGTGAAAACTGATCACGTAATATAGAGAGAAAACGTCCGACTTTTGCATCGGATTGTATCTTTCCATTGAGACTGAATTGGTCTTCTGTGAACGAGTCCGACCATTCAACCGTTGTTTCCGTGTAGAATTGATCGAGCGTCATCGACAGACTACTATTCGCTGGTAAAATCAAGACGTTATCTCGTTTTCCCCAATATTTTATTAAAGCAATGTTGGTATGCGCAATCGCAGTAGCTTTCATTCGTTTACTCTCCTATCATTGATATCCATGTTTTAATTGCACCCGCGGCACTCAGTTGAGTAGCCATTTTCTGGGCATGTTGCTTATCTTTACAAAGAACGATGACACAACCGCCACGTCCCCCCCCAGTTAATTTTGCACCCAATGCTTGGTTATCAAGCGCACAAGTAATGAGGTTTTCTATTTCAGGACTACTGACAGATAGTTTACGTAAAAGCTGGTGTGCCTGATTGAATAAATCACCAACTGTATGTAAATCGCCATGCGTAGTGATTTCTTTACCTATTTCCCTGGAAATTTCTCCCAGTTGTGAAATACAAGCAGAGACTTCGATGTTGTTTTTCTGATAAAGGTCTCTGACTGCGGCTACAGAAGCTCTTGTTTCACTTGGAATACCAGTATCTGCAACAACAATGGGAAGGGTTAAATTAAGGGATAAAGATTGGAGTCCTTTTTCCTTTTCAAACCAAACCGCCTGTTCGTTTACAACGGTGATAGCATCAATACCACTGGGATTACCATGAGCAATATCTTCAGAAAAATTAACAAAGGGTAAAACATTTGAAGAAATCACAGGTCGTTTTAAAAAGGCAAGCATTGCTCGTGTGATACTTGTTGCTACCACAGCGCTAGAACCTAATCCACGTCCAACGGGTACGCTAGAATCAATCGTTATTTCTAAAACAGAATGACACTGGTAACGCTTAAGGATATGTGGAATGAGTGCTTTAACAGCTGTTAATTTTTCGGGAGCTTGTGATAAGGTCCCTGTATAAAAATCAGAAATCAATTGATGTTCTGAACCTTCTATTTCTTTTAAAGTTGTAATAATACGCGCTTGTTTGAAAGGGAATGAAATGGCAGGTTCGCCATAAACAACGGAGTGTTCCCCACATAATATAAATTTAGCAGATGCGATACCTTGCGTTTGCATAAAAAACCATTCCTTTCGTTAGAAAAATTTACTTAACATCCACGGTGCTGCATACATCGCCATAAATAACACGCCATAATTAACGCCTAAACGCGATAATGCTCCGGATACAATCGCAACGAGCACAACGCCAGCGATGTTGATTAAACCACCATCCATATAAGCAAGCATGGCAACGAGTGAAATGAAGAGACCAAGAATCGCTTCATGTGGAATATATTTAAAAACAAAGCGCGAGATATGTGTCGCGTACTTCATCATGAAGAAATAAGTAAGACCTAGACCAATAATAGAGCCAATCAATGTTGCCCAAACAAAATCACCATAAGATAACACATGATGCATATTATGATCAGCTGTGAAAACAGGCGCAGCGTTAAACAGTGGGTTAGCAGGTCCAATCGCCACAGGTGATAATGGAATGCCTAGAGCGATTAAAGGAATTAAAATTCCCGCAATGTAGGTGGAGTGGGCTAAACCATCCATACTCGCTAACGCCATCCGTGCTTTTTTAATAGGGTCTTTAATTCGATTAACAACGGCTTCCCCGAAAAGAATCGTCATTCCTACTGGGCTCATGAAAAAGGTCAATGAACCGCCAAGTGAAGAAGCTGCCGTTGCAACGGCTTCTTTTTTTGTTAATAACTTAAAAGGGTTAGGAAATCCTTTGCGATTGCTTGCTTTTGGAATAACAATCGTGCGGACATCCTCACGCTTAATTGTTGCAAGATGATCTTTATTTAAGAGTGCTAACATACTAAAAATCATCGGTCCTATTGTAATGCCGAGGAAAAAAGATAAAGAAACAGTCGTTGTTTCTGGAACGGCACCGACACCCCAATAAAGGTAACGTAATCCTTGAATTAACATCGCAAAAGGTATAATCACAAGGATAGAAATTACTTTGTTGCGGCTCATTAATGCGAGAAATAATGCACCAAAGAAAAAGACAGGAGCAGAGTAAGCTGCGATAACCTTGGATAATGGCGCTAAAAACGAAGCTAAGATCAAACTAACCGGTACAGCAACCAAAGTACCAATAACAGCCCCTGATGCCATTTTTTCAATCCCGATAACACTCTGACCGGCTTTTTTTAGAATCATGCCGTAAGGCACCATTGGAGCCGCCATTACGCCACCTGGTATGCCGGCAACAGCGACTGGAATGGCATCAGTTAGATTTAATGTCACTACTGCTGAAATAAAGAAGGCTAACACAACAATGGGTTCTACACCTAGTAAAACCAATGCCAGTGTAACTGGCGCTAAAACAGCTGTTTCATCAGTCCCAGGAGCAATTCCGATAAGTGTATAGAGCGCTGCGGCACCAACAGAAGCCAAAATCATTTCAAAAACAAGTTGAAGGGTCATTCTTGTTCGCCCTCACTTTCTTCTTTAATGATGCGTTTGGGTTTAATGATAAAGCTCGTAATGATAAATCCAAGCACTGCACCACCAAGACCAAAGAACAATGGCATAGGCGGTTTATTCGGTGCAATAAAGTAACTACCGAGCGTAAAGAAAAGACAGATAATAATTGATAAAATAAGGTCTTTGATATTGACAAGGTCAGCCCATATTTCGACATTTGTCGGTGATTTTTTATTACTCACGTTATGACGCCTCTTTTCTTTATGATGTTTTAATAAATATATCGTTCAATCTATTCTGATATTCGCAGAAATAGACACACGAAAATATTATACCAATAAATGGAAAGTTATCAAAATTAATCTATTAGAACAGATAAATAGAACTAGAATACCTATATTTAAAAGTATTTAGCTGAACTTGTCCACTAAATAGACATATTTTCAATGTAATCCATAAAAAAAGCAAGTCTATCAAGGAAAGGCATTGATAATGATTATCAGTTATGATAAAGTTGCGATATGAAAAAAGCTATTTGAAAGGACGAACACTGTGAAAACATGGTTATTGTTAGTTATTACATTAGTGCTTAGTTTTGTTTCCTTGTTGATAGGTGTTGAAGACGTACCTTTTACACAGCTGTTTCATTTAACTGCTGAACAACAAGATATTCTTTTGATCTCGCGTTTACCGCGTTTATTAGCCATTATCATCGCTGGAGCCGGCATTAGTATTTGTGGAATGATTATGCAGCGCCTCACACGTAATCGTTTTGTATCGCCAACAACAGCTGGAACAATGGATGCCGCTCGTTTAGGTGTTCTCGTTGCAATGATGGTGTTTCCAACAGCTTCAATGCTGCAAAAAATTTCGGTGGCATTCACCTTCGCTTTAATTGGGACGCTGGTGTTTATTCAGCTGCTGAATCGCATTCCATTAAAAGATCCGGTACTCATTCCGCTCATCGGATTGATGTTCGGTGGAGTTTTGAACGCTATTACCACATTTTTTGCTTATCAAAACAACTTAATCCAAAATATTAATTCTTGGATGCAAGGTGATTTTTCAGCAATTTTACGTGGTCGTTATGAATGGCTCTATATTGCATTGCCACTTTTTGTACTCGTTTACTTGTTTGCCAATCGGATCACATTGGCTGGTCTAGGGGATTCCGTAGCGGTAGGACTGGGCCTGAACTATCGCTTAGTGGTGACAATCGGTCTGATAATTGTATCATTAATGAGCGCTGCAATTATGTTGACCGTAGGGTCAATCCCGTTTCTTGGTTTAATTGTACCAAATATCGTCAGTCTTTACATGGGTGACAATCTCAGACAGACATTACCATTGACCGCACTGCTCGGTGCAGCATTTGTTTTAGTATGTGATATTTTAGGACGGGTTGTTATTTTTCCATACGAAGTATCGATTAGTTTGATGGTTGGAATGATTGGTAGTGTTGTGTTCCTCTATCTTTTAATGAGGGGGGAAAAACATGCCGCATCCTAAAAAATTACTGATTTTTAAGTTCAGTGCCCTCAGTTTATTAGCGTTGATGAGCATTTTGTTATACATGCTTTATCGACTTGGAGGCAGTTGGGAGTTTGCACTCGAAACACGTGCAGTTAAAATCGCTGCACTATTATTAACCGCAATTGCAGTCGCAGTATCAACGTTATTATTTCAAACGTTGACAAAGAACCGTATCTTAACACCAAGTATTATGGGGTTAGATTCGTTATACATGTTATTACAGACAGCGTTGGTTTACTTTCTCGGGAGTAGCACACAATTTTTAGCGAGTAAAAATATCAATTTTTTAGTAACCTTACTGTTGATGATGGTTTTTTCGTTCCTGCTTTACTATATTCTATTTGGGCGTTTAAGCCATTCTATTTTTACACTTTTATTATTTGGCATTATTTTAGGAACGTTGTTTCAAAGTGGTGCTTCATTTATGCAAATGCTGATTGATCCCGATGATTTTTTAATTATTCAAGGAAAAATGTTCGCAAGTTTTAACGCCGTAAATGCAGATGTGCTAATGATTGCAACGTTATTCACACTTGTCGCACTTTTATATGTGGCGGCAATATTTAAAAATCTTGATGTGCTCCAGTTGGGAAAAGATCAAACCATCAATTTAGGTATCTCATATAATGGGATGGCTCGGCATATCCTCATTATTGTATCTATTTTGGTTTCCACTTCAACGGCATTGGTTGGACCTGTAAGTTTTCTCGGGTTGTTAGTCGTTAATCTGAGTTATCAATATTTTACAACCCATCGACACAGTATTTTGTTACCTGGGACAATTTTGATTGCAATTATTGCCTTAGTATTAGGTCAATTTATTGTTGAAAAACTATTGACCTTTTCAACAACACTGAGTGTCATTATTAACTTCATAGGTGGTATCTATTTTATCTACCTACTCGTGAAGAAAGGACGGAAATAATGCTGCAGTCAAAAAAACTTTCTAAAAAATACCAAGATAAACTGATTCTTGATGATATTACATTGGAAATACCTCAAGCCCAAGTCACGGCCTTTATTGGGGCGAACGGTGCAGGTAAAAGTACGTTATTAGGAATCATGAGTCGTTTGATTACTAAGGAAGACGGAGAAGTCTTGATAGATGATCAAGATGTCACTAAATGGAAGAGTCGTGCATTAGCACAGAAATTGGCAATTCTCAAACAAAGTAATCAAGTCAGTGCACGATTAACAGTTGAAGATTTAGTGGCATTTGGGCGCTTTCCGTATTCAAAAGGGCGATTAACATTAGAAGATCAACAGAAGGTGACGCAAGCTTTAGAATATATGGAGATTACTGATTTAAAAGCAGATTACATCGATGAGTTATCTGGAGGTCAGCAGCAACGTGTGTATATCGCGATGATTATTGCTCAAGATACGGAGTATGTTTTGTTGGACGAGCCTTTGAACAATTTAGATATGAAGCATGCAGTACAGATGATGAAAATTTTACGTCGTTTGGTAGATGACTTTGGCAAAACAATTGTGCTGGTTTTACACGATATCAATTTTGCTTCTGCGTATGCAGATTATATGGTAGGGCTTAAAGATGGCCGTATCGTAGCACAAGGCAGTACGGCAGAAATGATGACACCTGAACAGTTGAACATTGTTTATGATATGCCATTAGCTATTACTGAAATTGGTAGTTGCAAATATTGTTTATACTTTAAATAAAGGGAGATGTTATTGATGAAAAAGACACTCATGATTATGGTGACATTATTACTTGTATTGTTAGTGGCGTGTAGCCCGAACAAAGATACAAAAAAAGAGACGAAAAAAGAAGAAACAGTTACAATCACAACACCAACGGGTGACGTGAAAGTGCCTAAAAATCCTAAAAAAGTTGTTGTGCTAGATTATGGTGTATTAGACACGATGGATAAATTAGGTTTAGGTGATACAGTAGTAGGTATGCCACGTGAGAATGTCCCGAGTTACTTGAAAAAGTACGACACAGATAAAGTGGAGAATCTAGGTGGTTTAAAAGAAGTTGATATTGAAAAAATTAATGAGTTAGCACCTGATTTAATAATTAGTTCTGGACGTATGTCAGATATGAATGAAAAATTCGAAAAAATTGCGCCAACAATCCAAATGTCTGTCGATACAGCGGATTATTTGAAGTCATTCAAAACAAATACAACTGAAATTGCAAAAGTTTTCGATAAACAAGCAGAAGCAAAAAAACAGTTAGAAGCAATAGATACTAAAATAGAAAAAGTACGTGAGAATGTACCAACAGATAAGAAAGCTTTAATTATTTTAGCGAATGAAGGTAAAGCATCTGCTTATGGCGCTAACTCACGTTTCGGACTCATCCATGACGTGCTTGGTTTTACACCGGTTGATAAAGACCTTAAAGTAGAAACACATGGACAAAGCGTTTCTTTTGAGTACATTAGTAAAAAGAATCCTGACTATATTTTTGTAATAGATCGTGGTGCAGTTGTGGGTGGAGAAGCGAGCGGTAAAAAAGTAATTGAAAATGAATTAGTTGAAAAAACAAATGCTTACAAAGAAAAACAGGTGGTATATCTTGACCCCGAAGTTTGGTACTTTGCAGGCGGAGGCATCGAGTCATTTAATAAAATGATTGATGAAATTGGAAACGTCGTTAAAAAGTAAAATGTGGTAATAAATAGGTAGTAATGGCATTTTGACATCTTTTGTCAAAGTGCTATTTTTTATATTTTTGGAGCTATTAATAAATGAGGCGCTTTGATGAGTATTTTTCAGACGTCGTATTTATTGTTACTTTAAGAGCTATTCTCAACTTTTACAATAGAGCTTTCGTGCGATGGTGGTGAAAATCGGGTATAATGACTATATGACTGTTAAAATAAAATAAAACTAACTTAAAATTAAATCAACATAAGAAAGGGGAATTACCATGAGTGAAAAGAAAGTATTAGTTGTAGACGACGAAAAACCCATTGCAGATATCGTCGATTTCAATTTGACAAAAGAAGGCTATGAGGTACAAGTAGCTTACGATGGTGATGATGCTTTAGATAAGGTTGAATCCTTTCAACCGGATTTAATCCTTTTAGATATTATGTTGCCAGGCCGCGATGGCATGGAAGTTTGTCGTGAAATTCGTAAAAAATACGACATGCCAATTATAATGGTAACTGCGAAAGACTCTGAATTTGATAAAGTACTTGGATTGGAACTAGGTGCAGACGATTATGTTACAAAACCGTTCAGTAACCGTGAACTTGTTGCACGCGTTAAGGCCAACCTACGTCGACATGCCAATGCAGATAAAGCACAAAAACAAGAAAAAATCACTGAAATTAAAATTGGTGCGTTAACAATTCACCCAGAAGCTTATGTGGCATCAAAAAGAGGGCAGCAAATTGACTTAACACATCGTGAATTTGAATTGTTGCACTACTTAGCACAGCATATAGGACAAGTTATGACACGTGAAAACTTGTTGCAAACGGTTTGGGGCTATGACTATTTTGGTGATGTCCGCACAGTTGATGTGACCGTTAGACGTCTGCGTGAAAAAATTGAAGATACACCCAGTCACCCAACCTGGCTCGTCACCCGACGTGGTGTAGGCTATTATCTACGTAACCCTGAACAGGAGTAATGCGCAATGAAACGTCTTAAAATATATCAATCTATCCATTTTAAAATTGTCTTAGTTTATATGCTACTGGTATTAATTGCCATGCAAATTATTAGTGCCTACTTTGTCCAAAAAGTAGAGCACCAATTAGTGTACAATTTTCAGCAGTCAATTCGTGACCGTGTGAGCTTGCTGGAGAATAATATCCAGGAAGTCATTTCTGAGGTGGATAAAAAGGCCAATCAAAGCACTAAAGAAAAAGAACAGGAAACCGAAGCTGAAATTCAAAAAAGTATGAGCAGTTTTGCCGGTAGTTTAACGAATGTGCGAGAAGTACGTGTTGTTGATAGCGGTGGCCGTGTTATTGGGACAACAGACAATGATAACCAGCAAATTGTGGGGCAACAATCAAAGGACCAAATGGTGCGTCGAACGTTATTGAATAACACGAAAGAAGATAGTGTTTTATTAGATAAGGATAAAAAACAACGCGTGTGGGTCCTGGCGCAACCGGTGAAGTTGCAGAATAATACGCGCGGTGTTATTTATATTGTTTCGGAAATTGAACAAGTGTATACGCAAGTAAGTGAAATCACGAGTATTTTTGTCAAAGGGACAGTTTTTGCAATGGCGATTACTTGTCTTTTAGGAGTGTGGTTGGCACGAACAATCACCAAACCAATCAAGGAAATGCGTGAGCAAGCTGTAGCGATGACACGCGGAAACTATTCGCGCAAAGTAAAAGTGTATGGTGTAGATGAAATTGGTCAACTTGCAACAGCTTTTAATATTTTGACGCGTAAAGTACAGGATGCGCAAGCAAGTGTGGAAGGTGAAAGTCGTAAATTATCTTCTATCTTATCGTATATGACAGATGGTGTGATTGCGACGGATCGACGTGGGAAAATCATGTTGATTAACCGTCCTGCTGCGGATATGTTGAAAATTAATCAAGAGGATGCCATGTCACGTCCGATTGCAGAAGTATTGAAGATTGAATCAGATCATACCTATGAAACGCTTCTGGAAGAAAAAGACTCAGTGACAATCGATCTTTCAACTGAACGTCAAAACTATGTTTTACGAGCTAATTTTTCAGCGATTCAACGTGAAACAGGTTTTATTAATGGCGTAATTGCCGTTTTACATGACATTACTGAACAAGAACGCGTGGATGCTGAATTGCGTGAATTTGTTGCAAATG
This sequence comes from Brochothrix thermosphacta DSM 20171 = FSL F6-1036, assembly GCF_036884295.1. Classification (NCBI taxonomy): domain Bacteria; kingdom Bacillati; phylum Bacillota; class Bacilli; order Caryophanales; family Listeriaceae; genus Brochothrix; species Brochothrix thermosphacta. The sequence continues at coordinate 2,434,223 of NZ_CP145608.1, read as the reverse complement.
TATCGCATGAACTCCGGACACCATTAACGAGTATGGCAAGTTATTTAGAAGCATTGGGTGATGGCGCATGGAAAGATGAGAATATTGCACCACACTTCATACAGGTCACTCAAAATGAAACAGAACGTATGATTCGACTGGTTAATGACTTGTTAAAATTATCACGATTGGATAGTGGCCGGACTAAAATCGAACGAAATTTTGTTCATTTTAATTCCTTCTTCAATCAAATTATTGATAGACATGAGATGTCTAAAAAGGACAGTATCACCTTTAAACGTTATATTACGACTGAATATATCTTGATTGAAGTGGATGAAGATAAAATTGTTCAAGTCATTGATAATATTATTTCCAATGCCATCAAATACTCTCCTGACGGTGGAACGATATCCTTCTACTTAGCAAGACAGGGAGATGAAATAAAAGTTAGTATTCGAGATCAAGGTATGGGAATCCCGGCTGACAACTTAGAAAAAATCTTCCAGCGCTTTTTCCGCGTAGATAAAGCCCGTTCTCGTGCAATGGGAGGCACCGGTTTAGGTTTAGCTATTTCCAAGGAAATGATTGATGCTCATGGTGGCCGTATTTGGGCTGAAAGCACCGAAGAAAAAGGAACGATTATTTCTTTCACTCTACCTTACGATGATTCTGTTGAAGAAGCAGAGGAGGGATGGGATTGAGAAAAAGTTTTTGGGCGATAATCTTGCTCGTGTTCGTTGTTATTAGTATTTATCTCGTTTGGAATATTTGGAACTCGCAACCCGCTTATGAAACAATTGAAACAGCAGTAGGTGAAAAGGTAATTGTTGGTAAAACTGAAAGTGCTGCGGAAGCATATGAACCTAAAATGATTATGTATCAAAAAGAAAATTCATTCTGGCGTGTGTTAAAATCGCAAGAAACGGTTATTAATGCCACTTTGCATCGTCAAATTTTCCGCAATTTGAAGAATACGGGTACACTCACTAAAAATGAGTTGATTGATGAAGAAAGTTTGCCGAATTCACTGCGCTTCAAATACCCAGTGGCATTAACCTTTGCTAGTTTTCAGCAAATTGCAACGCAAATAGATACAAGCACAATTGATGAAGAACAATCATTTGATGAAATTATTATTTCATTTGATAAAAAGAAAAATAATGTCAGTTTCATTAATTCGACAACACGTGTTTCTGCAATAGCTGATTTGCCGTTGTCAGAGGCGAAAAAACTGTCGGATTTGTTTAGTGAAGATACAAGCACTAGTGTTTTGCCAATTGTACTCAATCATTTCACATTTAATTCATCGTCCATTCCTGTGGTTTTGGACAAAAAGAGTTATGTAGCTGAAAGTTTACCAATTGAAAAATTTCAAAAAGCACTATTGAATAAAAAAGACCCTGCACTTGTGAGTAGTAATAAAAATATGCGTGAATATATTAATGGTAGTGTGTTGCTTCGTTATGATATGAATAATGATAATCTGCTATATATCAATCCAGCACAAGAAATTACGCCAGATGCCAATGCAATGATTCAAAGAACGCATGTTTTAAGTGAGAGCTTAAGTTTTATTAATAATTATAGTGGGTTCACAGGTGACTATCGTATTGAAGATTTTGATGAAAATACACTTAAAGTGCGATATCGCTTGAGAGTGGATAACACGCCAGTCTATAGTGATTTTGGCGGCGCAGTTATAACCACAACAGCGGGTAAAGAGAGCGTGTACCAGCATCAACGTCCAATGTTTGAGTTAAGTACCAGTATTCCTTCAGAAGATGTGAAAGTAACCTTAGATAGCCCTACAGCGGCTTTAGAGAAGCTGCGAAAAAAATTAGGCACGCTAGATGATGTGTACAGCTTAGAAGTTGGTTACGAGATGACAAAAGGATCTCATGAAACAACAATTGTTAATCTAGAGCCACGTTGGGTCTACACTGTTAATGGCAATAGTCAATTTTTAGATTAGAGAGGAGGCGTTGGCGTGGATTGGCGGAAAACACTTGTTATATTTGCAGTGGTTTTTTTGTTACTGGACATATACCTTGCTTTTTTATGGTATACCAAACAGCAGGAAAACGAGTTAGATGCTTTAAGCCAAACATCGTTTGAAGAAACGTTAAAAGAGCAGCAAGTTAGTATTGATAAAGTAAACTTCAAAACACATCCTACAACGGCGCCTTATCTTAGTGCTCGCTATAATAAATTTAAGTTGAAAGACTTTGAAAAATTAACAAAAAAAAAGTTTAAATTAGAGAATAATGGCTTTTTGATGGTGAGTGAACTGAAAGATGATATTGTTGCAGAAGGTCCTGATTTCACCGCGTTAAAAAATTATGTGGCTAATAATATTTATCGAGGCTCATCTTACTCGATGGTAAATTATAACGATGATACAACTGAAATTGTCTTTAAGCAAAAATACGACAATAAACGTTTCGTTGAAGGTGATGATGCCAAACTGGTTTTTTATTGCGAGGATGGTTATGTTAAAAGTTACACACAAACAATGTTGACTGATATTACCAAACTTTCTGGAACCAATGATCTGATTTCACCTAGTCAAGGATTTGAAAGTTTATTTCAAAATAATAAAATACCAAGCAAAGCCGATTTAGTAGATATTCAATTGGGCTATTACATCTTAGGAAATCTTGAGAGTTCAAATGTGTATATGCCAGTTTGGTACTATACAATAGAAGTGGATGATCAACGCATGCAACTAATGGTAGATGCGATTGAAGGACAAGTATTGACGACAGAAATGTCGCAAAAAGTTGAGTATACTGCACAGTCATAGGGGGATAAAGATGGAATTTATTACAAAAGCAATGCCACAGGCAGCTAAAACAAGTGTCGCTGACTTGCGTTACTCATTTTTAACAAGTGGAAGTTCAGGTAACGCAACATTGATTGAATCAGATAATCAATTGTTATTAATTGATTGTGGGCACAGCGGCAAAAAAATGGAAGAGCTTTGCCAATCAGTCGGACGTTCTTTGGCAGATATTGATGCGATATTAATCTCACATGAACATAGTGATCATATTAAAGGGTTAGGTGTATTAGCTCGAAAATATCAAATCCCAATCTATGCCAATGAAAAAACATGGCGAGCAATGCCGAAGTCAGTCGGAGAAATTGCAACGGATTTAAAATTCACGTTTGATACAAATACAGTGCAGACCTTCGGATCAATTGATGTTGAATCATTTGGTGTTTCTCATGATGCTGCGGATCCGATGTTTTATGCTTTCCATCAAGGACAGCATAAAATTGTCACAATGACAGACACAGGTTATGTCAGCGAACGCATGAAAGGCGTTATTCGTAATGCGGATGTTTATCTGTTTGAAAGTAATCACGACATTCAAATGTTGCGAGCAGGACGTTACCCATGGAGTACAAAACAGCGTATCTTGGGGGATGAAGGGCATTTATCAAACGAAGATGCAGGTATGGCAATGAGCCAAGTGTTAGGAGATAAAACAAAGCGTATTTACCTCGGACACCTCAGCCAAGATAATAATATGAAAGACATTGCTCGTATGGCAGTCGAGCAAACATTAACACAGCAAGGAATTAGCGTCGGACCACAGGTGCAAATTTTTGATACAGACCCTAATAAAGCAACACCATTAACAGGTTTAAATAAATTGATTTAAGGGAAAAACATAATAGTCGTCTAATCGACGGAGACACACGCACGATCAGTTGCACCGAGACTGAATGTTGGGTGTGTTTATGTTATTTTGCAGTTAATAAACCGTTCAATCATTTGAGCATGAACTTTTACAAAACCGTCATATTTTTTTCATGATTATAATTTATAGTTAAACTATAACAACAACAGAATAGGGAGTGGATGATCGATGAGTGAAGAGAATAAAGAACACGAACACCTTACGCAAAATGAACAAGACAATATAAAGGGTACTCAAACAGAAGAATATAAACCAGAACCACCACGTAAAAAGAAAAGTGGTGCCAGTCACTTTTTGGTAGGGCTCATTGGTGTGATTGTTGGAGCTTTAGTAGTGGCGCTTTTGAGCGGTAGCTTAGGATTAGGTAGTATGAAAAATGACTCAAGCACACCGTTATCAGATGATAACAGCACCAAAAGTTCACAAACAGGAAATGTGAAAAAAGTTTCTGTCGATTCGAGTTCTGCTGTGACAGATGCTGTTAAAAAGTCACAAGATGCCGTAGTTAGTGTGTTGAACTATCAAAAACAATCCAATGGTCTTGATGATATTCTTGGTGGGTCTGATAAGAGTGAACAGACTGCCTCAACAGATAAAGCCGTTGAATCAGGATCAGGATCAGGTGTTATCTATAAAAAAGAGAAGGGTTATGCTTATATCGTAACCAATAATCATGTTATTGCGGACGCTGATTCACTTGAAGTTATTTTATCAAGTGGTAAAAAAGTAGAGGCAAAATTGATTGGTAAGGATTCATGGACTGATTTAGCCGTATTACGTATTAAAGACACTGATGTGAAAAGCGTGGCTACATTTGGTGATTCAGCCGCATTAAAAGCGGGTGAAATAGCGATTGCAATTGGTAGCCCATTAGGAACAGCTTATGCAGGTTCAGTCACACAAGGGATTATTTCAGGTATTGATCGTACAGTACCAGTTGATATTGATAATGATGGAAAAAGTGATTGGGAAACAAATGTTATCCAAACAGATGCAGCAATCAACCCTGGTAACAGTGGTGGTGCATTAGTAAATATTGAAGGCCAAGTAATTGGTATCAATTCAATGAAATTGGCTTCTGCTGAAGTAGAAGGTATCGGTTTTGCAATCCCAATTAATGATGCGGAGCCAATTATTAACTCACTCGAAAAAAATGGTAAAGTAACACGTCCATCTCTAGGTGTAACGTTACGTGATTTAAATACAATTTCATCTAACCAACTCGTAGATGTTCTTAAATTACCTAAATCAGTGACTGACGGTGTGATGATTCAAAATGTTTCAAATAATTCTGCCGCTGCTGATGCAGGGTTGAAAACATACGATGTTATCGTAGATTTTGCAGGCGCACCAGTGAAAGATTCAATGTCACTTCGTAAAGCCTTGTACAATTCAAAATTAAAAATTGGCGATACTGTCGATGTAGTGGTTTACCGTGATGGTAAAAAAGAAACAGTAAAAGTAAAATTAACTGAGCGTGATGCGCTTTCTAGTTAATCATAAATTAAAAAGGCTGTCCTGATAATGTTGGGACAGCCTTTTTACTGTAAAAATTAGGAGGAAATTGAGATGACGAAAATACCAGATGTAACAACTTATATTCTAAACGCAGACGAAGAGGCGCAACCGGTTATGGAAGTTTTGCGTCAAATTATTTTAGAAACCATTCCAGGGTTAGAAGAAAAGATAAGTTATAATGTGCCCTTTTACCACTATCATGGGCAATTTGTCGGCTTTAGTGCACATAAACAACATATTAGTTTTGGCTTTGGTTCAGATGTTGTAACAGCTGAAATGCGTAGTGAATTAGAAGCAAAAGGTTATAAATTAGGCAAAGGAACACTGCAGATTAAATTTAATCAGGCGGTACCTGTAGCTGAAATAAAAACTATTTTAAAAGCAAAAGCTGTTTTAAATAGTGAAATTGAGCGAACAAAGAATAATAAATAACTGGATTAGGGTGACAGACAGATGGCAACAATCAAGATTTTACTCGTAGAGGATGATATTTTACTCGCAGGCAGTATCGCTGAAATTTTAGAAGAAATAGGTAACGTCACACACTGTAATGATGGTGAAGAAGGCCTTTATGAAGCACAGTATGGCGGTTATGATTTGCTCGTACTGGATATTATGTTGCCATTGTTAGATGGTTATGAGGTATTGAAGCAATTACGGGCAAACGGCATTAACACAGCCACACTATTGTTAACCGCAAAAGATAGTTTGGCTGCTAAAATTGAAGGTTTTAAAAATGGTGCCGATGACTATTTAACAAAACCTTTTTATCGCGAAGAGCTGCTTTTGAGAGCGCAAGCGATGTTAAAACGTAGTCTTGGTCTCACTGCAGAACAAACAGTTGTTTATCGAAATACGACTTGTGATTTGACCAGTCGTTGTGTCACAGTCAATGATGAGGACCTTATCTTAAAAGGGAAAGAGTTTGATTTACTGCTCTATTTTATTAAAGAGCGACGTCGTATTCTTACAAAAGAACAAATTTTTGAGCGCATATGGGGCTTTGATTCAGAAACAACATATACTGTGGTCGAAGTCTATATGAGCAACTTGCGCAAAAAATTAAAACAGATGCACTCACAAGTGGAAATTCATACCATTCGTAATGTGGGCTATATCTTAACAGAGGAGAGTGCTTAATGCAGGCTCATCGACAACAACGCTCACTCTTCATTCGTAATATGATAGCATTTGGTCTACTCTTTTTGGTATTAGGTGTGATTATTAGTCAAATTTTACAACAATCACTGTATAAAGATGTAGATGAAAAATTACAACTCGCCATCACAAATGAACATTTTATTCGTAGTGAGGTACAACGTAACTTATCAGAAGGTGATTTTAGAAACCTAAACAACCCACCTAACAGCTTTCAAACAGAATTGATGGTGTGGTCAGCTAAAGGGAAGTTATTGAATGAACAGCAACTCGGTAATCGTTATGATGATTTGAAAAACATCACATTTAATAAAACAGACTCAGACCAAATTAACAGCATTCAAGTGAAAAATAGTTACGACCAACAAATGAGTTTTCGCTCAGTAATCAAGAAAATTAAGTTAGACGGTACAACGTATTACATACAATTGGTTTCGAACACTAACCAATTAGAAAATACAGTACAGTTTTTTCAAAAGGTAATTATTAGCTGTATGATTGTGTTTTGGCTTATTTCGATTGTGCTAAGTTACTACCTAGCAAGGAAAAATATGGCACCCATTATGGTTGCTTGGCAGAAACAGCAAGAATTTGTGGAGAACTCGTCACATGAGTTGCGCACGCCGTTAAGCATTGTGCAAACGAAACTTGAAAAGCTTTTAACAACGCCAAACCATACGATTTTAGATGAAGCAGAAAGCATTGCCCTAGCATTAAGTGAAACAAGACGTTTACGTCGATTGACAAGTGATTTACTGATGTTAGCTCGGGCAGATAACAACGAAGTCCACGTGAATATGACATCAACAGCGATAGCGCCATATCTCGAAAAATTATGCGAACCCTATAGCGAAATTGCAGCAAGTCAGGGGAAAAAATTCGTATTGAAAATAGAGACAACAAAACAGTTACACTTTGATCAGACATTGATGACGCAATTGCTGATTATTCTCTTTGATAATGCTTTGAAATATACACGTGAAGGGGACGAGATTACAATTAGCGTAACAGATACCGCAAAACAGTGGGAACTTACAGTCTCTGATACAGGTATTGGCATTGCACCAGAACATGCCGAACGATTATTTGAACGATTCTATCGTGAGGATAAAGCACGCCAACGTGAAAGCGGGGGACACGGATTAGGTTTAGCCATTGCGCAATCGATTGTAACGCTACATCAAGGCACAATTAAAGCAGTAGCAAATCCAAGCGGCGGTACGTGTTTCATGATGATTTTCGCTAGAAAGTAAGTGCCAATCCTTTGCTGTTATCGTAGCGGGTTTATCCGCTTTACGAGAACAGTATGGGACGGAGCGCAAGCGAGTACCATTCCTTATGTTAATGTCTTAAGAGTACCGTTTTTTATGTTAATTCCCTATGTTAATGTCTTAAGAGTACCGTTTTTTATGTTAATTCCCTATGTTAATGTCTTAAGAGTGCCATCCTTTTGTATTTCCAGAAGAACTACGCCATTATTAGAAGTAGTAGCTGACATTTTCAATGCCTCCCCTATAAATTTGTTATGGTGACTTAATGTTTCAGGGATGTTGAAAATGTCACTATTTTTTTGCGTAAAAATAGACGTCAGTGAAAACTCACCAACGTCATAAATTATAGAACTATTATTTTAAGAGATGATTGTTTGAAATTTTTTATCTGTTAGTTCAAATACAAAGTCACATTGATGAGCTACTTCTAGCTCATGAGTGACAATAATCACTGTTTTATTTTGTTGACGAGCAATTGTTTGTAGTATTGTAATGATTTCTTTTGATGTCGCTTGATCGAGATTTCCAGTGGGTTCATCTGCCACGATAATCGGAGCATCGCAACACATTGCACGAACAATCGCAACACGTTGTTGTTGACCACCCGATAGTTTCGTGACGTTTTTTTTAGCTAAAACGTCATCGATACCAACGCTTTTTAGCATTGTAAGCGCATATTTTTTAGCATCACTTTGTTTTGCGCGTGTAATCGACATAGCCGTTGTGACATTTTGTAATGCTGTCATATAAGGAAGTAGGTTGTACGCCTGAAATACAATCGATACGCCGGTTTTACGGTAACGTGTAAGACCCAGTTTAGCAATATCTTGGTCATCCCACACTATCTGGCCTTCCTTTGGCTTATCCATCCCCGACAATAAGGATAAAAATGTTGTTTTACCAGACCCACTGCTACCGAGGATAGCGTATGTTTTACCACTATCAAATGAAAGATTCACATCTTTAAATAAATAATCATCTTGCTGTTTATACCAATAAGAAATATTTTTTGCTGTTAACATACACATTCTCCTCAACTAGTTAATATATTTTTAGGTTGTAAACGAATAATACCGACAGAAGCAATTAGAACAGACAGGAAACAAATACCTAAGCCTAATCCTCCCAACTCCAATAATTCTGTAAGTGATAAAGTGATATCGAGGGATTTAATTTCGTCAGGTTGTTTCGCTTTTTCAGCCATTTCACCACCTTGGCCAGGGCCGCCACCACCATTAGGTTCGCCACCTTCAAATTTAGAAGTATTAGACGTCGTCGTACTTTCTGTTTCTTGAGCAAGCAATTGTTCGCCCACAATATTGCCGACATAACTACCACTAAACCCTGCAATAACAAGCGAAAGGGACAGTACCAAAATCAACTCAGTAAAGAATTGAGCAATCATTTTAAAGCGATTTTCTCCAAGTGCCAACAACACACCAATTTCGTATTTACGTTCTCTAATCGTTAACATTACAATTAAAGCGAGAATAATCGTACCAGCAACACTAACTAGGAGTACAATATTTTCTGAGAAAGATGTAATATTGCTAATCGGTTTCAACATTTGTTGATAAAGTGAATCATTCGTTTGTAATTCAAATGTATCCGTATCAATTAACTTGTTCGCTTGTTTGACGAATGCTGTTAGTTGTTTAGGTTGAGCAAGCGTGTAAGTTGCGGAATCAGCTGTGTTTTTATAAGTAGAGCCCTTCATTGTATTGGCAAATGTATAGGATGTATAAATGGTATTCACAGGATCCATAAAGGCGAAATTCATGCCCATACCATCAGCAACCTCACTCGTTTCATAGATACCTTTGACGATCATTTTATAGGTCACTGATGTATCCGTTGCATTTGTAATCTTAAAGGTATCACCAACTTTTAAATCGTTTTGTTCAGCCAGTGTGCTTTCAATCATAACGTTATTGGTGTTTTTGTCAGCCTCTGTAATTGCTTTTCCACTAATAATTGTATTGCCATCGTCACTAAAAGCTTCTAAAGCAGCAGTTGATAATACGCCAGAAATAGCAAAATCACCCTGAGCTTGTTGTGGACCACCACTATCATTATGTCCGTCAGCTTCTTTTGTATCGGTAGTAGAACTAGAATCGGAGCTGCTTTCGATAGCAGTGAATTTGGACGTTGCACCTGCGGATGTTGAAGAAAGAATATTGTAAGAACTCACATTGTCTAACTGGGCGATTTTCTCAACATCCGTTAATTTTACGACACGTTCCGTCGCTGATTCGTTTTTTTCAGTTGTACTCTTGTCTTGATTTCCCCGTTGTTCTCTCATGTTTTCACGGTTAATCGAAAGCGTTGCGGTTGCACCAATGTTTTCTTTAGCATTTTCGGATGCTTGTAAGGCAGCACTTTTAATCGTTAAACCTGCTAAAATAAAAATTAAAATAGCAGAAAAAACAGCAATTAATAAAAAGGTGCGACCTCGTTTGACGATGATACTGTACCAAGCACGTTTAATAAAATTCATAATTATAATAACCTCCTTTTGTAAGTAAGTTCACTATAAACAATGAAGCTTAAACGAAACTTAAAAAGGCAGAAGTTGCTTTTGTAAAACTTATCAACAGTGTTGACAACGTCTGTGTATAACTCTCGTTGAAAATGTGGATAATATCAACTATACTTAAATAGTCAGGAGGTTTTAAAATGAGTGAAAATAATGAAAAGCTTTACTATGCATGCGATGAGCATGTTGATTATATCTTAGATGACTGTATTTATGAGGGAGAAACGTTTCCCGAAATGAACAAAATACCAGAAGATAGCCTGTGTATAACTTGTGCGTACTGTAAAAAGGATGCCGTTTATATAGTGGGGAACATACATTCGCACACATAATGTGGATAAAGTTGTGGATTGTGTGGATAACACCCTGTGCATAAGTCTGTGGAAAAGGATGGAAAACTGTGAATATAACAATCATATCTGTGGGTAAACTCAAAGAAAAGTATTTAAAACAAGGAATTGAAGAATATGCGAAGCGTTTAACGAAGTATTGTAAGTTTAATGTTGTCGAAGTTCCTGATGAAAAAGCACCGGAAAATCTCAGTGCAGCTGAAATGATACAAGTAAAAGAAAAAGAAGGCGAACGTATTTTAGCGAAGGTGAAAGATCAAGACTATATCTTTGCTTTAGCAATTAATGGGACGCAATATAGCTCGGAAGGTATGGCGCAACAAATTGATAAAATCGGTATCAGTGGTAAAAGTAGCATCGTGTTTATTATTGGCGGATCGCTTGGATTAAGTGATGAAGTCTTACATAAAAGTAATCAATTAATCTCTTTTGGGAAACTAACCTACCCCCACCAATTAATGAAATTGGTGCTAGTGGAACAAATTTACCGAAGTTACCGAATTATCCATGGACATACGTATCATAAATAGAGCGATTTCCAACTATTAGCAATATATAATTAGCTGGATTATCAGTTGATACTCTTGTTTTAGCATTAGCATTAGCATTAGTATTAAGTAATGGTTACTGCTATAATTAAGTATACAAAAAATTTATAAAGTAGACTTAATGTCCGATGGGGCATAATTAGTGGGGGAGAGGGTATGAGGTAGTGTTCATTCCCTCTTTTTTATATAGGGATAGTAATTGGTGATTAATTAATTAATCGCAAATAAAATAGACAATGAGCTACTTGGATTAGATAGAAATGCTATTTTTTTTTGTCTTTAGTAGTGTTGGACTGGAGTTTTAGAATGTTTGTTAGAAAGCCAAAAATAAAATACATGAGTACTCTCGATGGTACAAATGACAGTATAATACTAACTGTAAAGCATGGTCGTGGTGATTTGAGACAGGAACCTATGCAACAATATGAAACAGAATCACATGTAACTTTTAGTATAAAAGGGCAGAAGGTATATAGTGCCATTGATGAAAGTTACGGCTCACCAACGTATGAAAAGCTCATTCGTCGTCATTATCCAACTACTGAGCAGGTCATTTTAACGGACGCATTGGCAGAATATCGTAAAGCGATGATGCAAGAAAATACAACGTTTTCTGAATTGTTAGAAGTTAACGAAATGCTTTTTTGTTTATTAGAATCAGGTAATTATCGTGTTTCCCTTAAGAAAATTTTTCCAACTTATGGGGAAACACATGTTTTTAGTCAATTTTCTACTGAAAAAATTTTAAAAGCCTCTGTTGACCTCTATTACGAATGGTTAGATAATGATTCGGTTTATATGGATAGCTGTGTGCGGTTTATGCTGCCAACACAGGGAAAAGAATTAATAGCTGAAAAAACATTAGAGGACTACCGAAAAAAAACTTTTTTAGGAAGAGGAGTAGTGTTGGGCTACATTGGTTTTTTAGGCTGTTTATTAGATGGTCATCATAAAGCGACTGTCGCTTACGAACGTCAACAAGCACTTGAGTGCTTAGTAATTGAAAAATTAGAACAGAAAAAAGTAATAGAACCCATCACACCGGAAAAATTAGTAGAAGAAGTGTTTTTTAATGGGCGAACAGCACAATTACCAACAGTTGAAGATTATTGCTATATTAGATATTTAATGGAAGAGCGAACTATTACGACACATGAAAAAATGCTCTTACTGTGCGAGCGGGTTATTAAGGAACAAGTAGTATTACAGGAAGGACAATTGGACTGTCTTTTTTCATATTGTCAGGTATTTACAGAGAGAGAATTACCGCGGCTATATCAATTGACGAAAAAATATCAGTATAAAGATATTAGATATAGTTACTTCGAAAAACTATCTAGTGTTGGTAACTCGGAGCAAATCGATGAAATCATGCTAGATTATTTAATCTATGATGAATATGATAACTTAGCTGTTACAAAAATATGTGATGAATATTTTGAAAGAGTACTTTAGGGGAATGAAAAAAGTGATTTCGGAGGTAAATATAGCGAGTTCAATAATTTAATCATTGAGACAGTATTCGAAAAAGAGAGTGAATATAAATATTCATTCTCTTTTCATGCTTAAGACGGATCATAAATAATTTAGCTGCTATTTTATACAGCTTTACTAAATCGATAATAGCCACATTTTTTCACCTAAGCGGACTCGGATAGGGGGGATCTAGGTTGTAATCTTAGAATGAATAAATGTGAAATAATTACTTGAGGTAAGATTATATGAGCTTGTTTTTATTAGTAAGAAGAGAAGACTGAAAAGGATGTATTGCTATTTATAGCGATACATCTCTTTTTAATATAATGACAAAAAGCAATCATTTTGATGGAGAGTGGAAGCGATTTAACATTGTTTTTCAAGAATGAGCGACACCTTTCTATTTCTAAAAATTAAATAGCACTTACTATTACGGTTTGTTATCATTAAGAGAGTAGGCAGTGATTTCAACGTGAATATAAGTAATTAATGTGAACGTTATAATGAGGTAGAAAAACTAGAGAACGGTTTGAAGCTATTGTCTGCGTAGTTTATGAAATTGAGAATTAAAGGGTTATCAACGATTAAACTATTATATTTATATAGCTACGATACTATGCCGAATACATTTAAGTAATTGGGGTCAGTGTGAAATTAGAATTGAGAATAGTTAAATTGAAAAGAGGGTTTGGTAATGAAAAAATGTTCGAAGTGTAAGAAGAAAATTAGCGATGATACGATTATTTGTAATTTTTGTGGGGAACAGCAAGATATCAGCAGGTCAGGAAGAGCATTAAAGAAAAATAAGAAAAAAACTTTAATTATTAGTCTCTGTTTTGTAGGTTTACTCGTAATTTTAGCTGGAGGTTTTCTATATATGCAGCATCAAAATGAAGTTGCTAAAAAAGATGTCGCAGCGTTATTTGATTCCGATAACCTTTTGAAGGAAGATGTGACTTCCGATAAATTAGCAATGGTCAATAGAACAGTTAGTAAGGTGATTAATCCGCAGGTGAAAAAGAGCTTACAAGAGGATTTAATAACGGCAACTAGTATGTTAAATGTTAATGAAGGATTAAAAGCTATTTTGAATGATGAAAATATCATAAATGAAAAAGTAACCACTAAACAATTAAATGATATAAAAGACAGTTTGGACAAAGTAAAGTCGGTTTCCAAAAAGTTTTATGCGGATAATATAAAAAGTTATTCAAGTGCACAACAACAATATAATGAATATATTAAGTTAGTGAAAGAAATTGAGACACTTTATAAAAATACAAATATTAATGAAGATACATCGAGAGCTATCTACGAGAAATTAATGAGTAGGAACGAAAAAATTAAAAATGATAGCTTGAAAAAAAACTTAGCTACCAAATTAACTGGAATAGAAAAAGAACTTTTGAAAAGTGAAGAGGAAGCGAGAAAAAATATAACTAATTTATCAGAAGTTGAAATAGTTAATAGAGTTAAGGCTTACTATTTTAGCCAGACGGATATTACGGATGACTCTGTCAAAGTTAACTATAGTGTGGCGTATAGTGGCTCGCCTAGTAATGGTGATATCATGTATCTTAATCCACTAACCAATACGAGTAGTGTTGAAGGAAGTTATACACTAACGAATCGTGGCGATTTTAAATATACCGATGCGACGGGGAACGTTCTACCTGAATACAACGGTAATATATTCGATGATGTCTCTCAAGAAATGATCGATGCTATTCCTGAGTTTGTGCCACCCTCTGAAGAAACAATCGATGATACCCCTGAGTTTACACAATCTAGCTTTATGGGCGATTGGACAAGCGAAAATCTAATTATTAGTATCACTGAAAGCGAAGTTGTCATGGGAAAACAACAGTCCGGTAGTGCCGTATTTGGTCATATAGTGGAGCAATCATTTGATGGAAATACAAATACACTTTCGATATCAGCTTATGAAGAGGCTAATCGATTAAATGGTGCATCTAAAGACCGCGAATTTAACGTGCAATTTGTTATTAAACAGAATGAAGGCGAGACATATATTGAGTATCAAGGAAAAAAATTTCAACAATAATAGTAAGCACATAAGGAGTATTTTAAAATTAAAATACAATGTTGAATTAAGGCTGTCATGTATTTCATAAAATATTTGTTACCATAGACATTTGTCGAGAAATGTTAGAAGAGTTGAACTGAGTGATATTTTTAACTGAGCGTGCTCTAATTCATTATATACGGGGTCTATAAGCATAAAGATAATACTACAAAAATTAGCTAACAGCTATTCGATTTAATATCGTATAGAGTTGGCTAATTTTTATTTATATATATCCAATGAAAGTCAAAGCTATTGAAATTATTGTCTCTTTTCTAATAGAAAAAGGTCGTGTAATAGGTAATGGCTAACTGGAAATAGTCATGATTTAGTAATAGTTAGTTAATAATCACTTTACGTTAAATACACATTAGATACACGTATACCTTACATTGCTCAGTTAACATAAAGATATCAAAAGGAGGTAATTTTTTGAAAATTATTAAACGAGCGATACAGAGTGCAATACATTTGAAAAAAAGAACGCTAATATTAGGATTGCTCTTTCTATTAGTGATGACTTTTCTCATTACAGGTGCATCTTTGCAAGGAGCGATGAACAATATTTTAGAAAAAAACAAGGAGAATGTTAATCCGATTGTATCGATTGAAACAGATTTAGATTTGCTCATGCGAGAAATGACTTCGGGAGATATGGGTAAGAATAATCGTCAGCAGATCAATGATACTCTAGTTGAAAAGGTGAAAAAATCAAAATATGTCAAAGACTATTCTGTGTATGGTAATGCTCGTACACCTGAAAATTTAACAGTATCAGTGTTTGATAGCACCAATGCAAAAGTAGCTAAAAATAGCATCGATCTCTTAAAAGGTAAAATGCCACAAGATTCAAAAGAAAAAAGCCCTGTTGTGGTATCAGAATCGTATGCCAAAGAAAATGATATCAAGATTGGTGATACAATCAAACTGAATTTGAACTATGAAAAAAATGCTAAAGAAAAGAAAGAATACCCTGTAACTGTTTCAGGTATTTATAAGTTATCTTCTGAAAGTTCAGATATCGCTAAGCAACAGGAAAGTTCAACATTATTAGGAACTGCAAAACTAGTGACAGCTATTAATGAAAAGAGCTTTGAAGGCGAGAGTGCGGGAGTTATGTCACCTTATGACAAAATAAAAATTGAATTAAAAAATCCAATGGAGACTGAAAAATTTATAAAGGAGATTAAAAAGGGGGATGCTGATTTCACAGGTATTGTTTTTAATAGTAGCTATAAAGAATATAAATCAATTAGCTCAATGATTGATAATTTAACTGGAATGTTTTCAATGTTAAAAATAATTACAATTGTGGTCGCAGGAGTCATTATTAGTTTAATTATGTTGTTATCATTACGAGAAAGAAAATATGAAATTGGTCTGTTATTATCATTAGGTGAGAAAAAAGCTAATATTTTACTGCAAATGTTTTTGGAAGTAGTAATTGTTTTGATTGTTAGTACAGCAATAAGTCTGGCTGTTTCTAATTTCATGGTTACGCCTTATGCAACGAATATTGTGAACGAGAAAATGGAAACCACCATGATGGATGATAAGCCGGCAGAAGGAATGCCACGAGGACCTTTGTTTGAAGAAGATGATAGTGTGAAATTAGATGCAAAAACTGAAATAGATGCCCAAGAAGGAACGGGTAATGCTGTAGAAACAAGTATTATTTTCCTTATTATTTTAGGAATCACAGGTTTATCTACAGTAATTCCAACAACTAGGATTATCCGTAAAAGCCCCAAAAATATACTATCAAGCACAGAATAGGAGAATAATATGCTAGAAATTAAAAATTTATCGTATCGTTATAAAGAACAAGAAATATTGAAAAATGTGAGTTATATATTCGAAACTGGTAAAATATATGCGATAGTGGGAGAATCTGGTGTGGGTAAATCAACATTTTTATCGTTAATTTCTGGATTAGAATTTTTACAGCAAGGTGAGATTTACTATAAAGACAAGAAAATCACAAATTATCCCGAATACCGACGAAGTATCAGTTATATTTTTCAAGCATTCAATCTTATATCGTATTTATCAGCAGTTGATAATATCAAAATCGCGTTAGAGATTCATCGTAAAAAAGTGAGTCTGCCTGCTATTAACTATACGCTAAAAGAGCTGGGGATACAGGAAAAGAATACATTGAAAAAATGTACGGAATTATCTGGCGGACAACAACAAAGAGTAGCCATAGCGAGAGCAATTGCGTTGGGTGCGAATTTAGTAATTGCGGATGAACCAACTGGAAATCTAGATAAACGTAATGCAAAACAAGTGATGTCACTATTTAAAAAATTAAGTAATGAGGGAAAATGTATAATTGTTGTGACACATGACCGCACCCTAGCTGCAGAAGCCGACGTTGTTTTAACTCTTGAGGATGGTGCGTTGGTTGCAGCAACTTAAACTGTTTGCTATATTTTAACAGAGGTGAGAGTAATGGAGCATTCCGTTTTATTGATTGAAGATAATGAAAGCATCCGCAATAGTATGATTTACAGTTTAGAAAAAGAAGGTTACGGTGTATATGCATTTTCGCATGCAGAAACAGCATTAGAATGTTTGCAAAATAAAACGTTTAGCCTAATACTATTAGATTTAATGTTGCCGAAAATGAGCGGTGAAACATTTTTGAAAAGGTTTAATAACAAGAAAAACATTCCTATTATTGTAATCAGTGCTTTGAATGACGAATTTACACAAATTAATATTTATAATGAAAAAATTGATGAATTTATTGTTAAACCTTTTTCGATGAATATTTTATTGCTGAAGATTGAGGCAGTTTTACGCAGAAGCAGTGTACAAACAACTGTTAAATCGATGGTTGAATACAAAAATATTTGTTTGGAAATTGGAAACTATACAATTTATCGCGATGGGAAAAAAGTTGAATTAACAGCAAAAGAGTTTGAAGTGATAGAGGCAATGTTACTAAACCAAGGGAAAGTGTTTTCAAGAGAAGAATTTTTAACAGCGTTATGGGGATATGATTACTTTGTCGACTCACGTACGATTGATGTGCACATCAAAAATTTACGAATCAAATTAGGCAAAGAATTGATTCAAACAGTTAAAGGGGTCGGCTATCGTGTTGCCAAATAAACGTGTTTTGTGGAAAACGAGTACTGTTATTATTTTCTCAACAATTATTATGGCGGCTATTCTATTCATAACGATAGTAAGTGTTATATCTAGTAATTTAGGTAAGCAGATTGAACGTGTTCAACAAGAAACATTTAATCAAGCAACGGAAGCGGTAAAAGATAGTATTGTTAGCGATCCCACTTTGGAGGGGCTAGATCCATTTATTAGAAAAGGTTATAAGATATCTGTTTTCAATACCACTAGTAAAATGTTTATTTATCCCAAAGCTCTTTCTTCATGGGCATTGGATACCAAAAGTGTTAACATTTCACTTTTGGAAGATTCAGACGGTTACTTAACAACGTTTACTGTTGGCAACAAGCAGGTATCTGTAGGTTATCCAGTTCAACTGCAGGCACCAGAAATAAAAATGATTGTCTTAAAATCAATCCCTATACTTTTGGTAATGACACTTATCATCGTAGCAATAATAGCAGGGCTATACATTTTTCTATACCGTAATGAGAAGAATAAACTTAATAAATTATTCCACTTAACAGAAAAAAGAGTTGCGAGTGAGACTATTAGTGAAACCGATTTTGGCATACGGGTGAAAGATTATGCCATTATTGAGAAACAAGTGAAAGCTTTATATGACTCGCTAGAAACATCTAACAATAAAATGCAGCAAGAAATGTTACTGGTAAAAGAACTTGAACGAGCAAATGTTTCGCTGTTACAGGGAATTACACACGAAATGAAAACACCATTAATGTCGACTAAATTATTGATTGGCCAACTGCAGACACAAATCCCAAATAACGAGACTATTCCAAGTGTTCTCCAACAAATGACAAATTTGGAAAGATTGATACATGAAGTGCTATTTGTGACACAAAAAAAATATGCAGGAAAAGAAGATAAGACTATTTTTTTGAGTACAGTGTTACAACAAACACTTGAAAAGTATGATGTTTTATTAGATGACAAAGATATTCATGTTGATTTAATCATAGAGGCTGAATTTCAGATTAAGTTTGATATTAAATTGATTGAAAAAATATTATCTAATTTATTAAGCAATGCCATTCATTACACAAATGAGCATACGATTATTAGGATAGTGATTACCGCGGATAGCTTTACCATGAACAATCCCATAACAAACGTAAATATTATCAATATGGAAAATATCGGGAAGCCATTTGTTTCCTTTGGTCCCAGTGGAGGGACAGGTCTTGGTTTGTATTTAATTAAGATGATGTTGTTAAACTACCCTTATGAGTTAAAAACACATATTAATGACAGTAATATGTTTGTAGCTAAAATTAACAAATTAGAATAGCTTGTTGTAAAGTATTTTTTAGGTGGGTGGTCATTGTGAAAAAATTACTACTACTTTCAATAATATTATGTTTACTGTTCTTCATTGCGTTTTTATTCATTCACTATTGTGTACTCTTGAAGTATGATTACTTTATTTAAAAGAACAAGTAGGGTTGTGAGAAGGCCCTAAAGAATTTTACTTTTGCAAAATAACATTTAATTTGAAATAGAAACTACTCATGAGCTACACATTTATATCATAGGTGATGATTGTTTGAATAGAGCTAACAGAATGGAGCCAATAAAAGGTAGGTAGTGCCGCATGTGGTTATTATAGAAAAAAGGAGTGGACATTAATGTTCGCTCTTTTTTTATTTTTATTTAGAGGCATATATTCTGCCGTTTAGGAATCATCTGAATGTAGAGTGTTAGAATAGTTTGTTTTAAAACATTGGAATGGCAACAGTAAATTGAACAAAAATTATAAGGGCTGTAATTTAAATTCGGTAGGCGTTAAATAACCCAATGTTCCATGAATACGGATGTTATTAAACCAATGAACGTAATCATTTAATTCAAGTTCCAGCTGATTAAGATTGGAAAAGTGAGCTTGGTTTGCGAATTCTGTTTTAAACACTTTGAATGTTGCTTCCGCTACAGCGTTATCGTAAGGACAACCCTTCATACTTAGTGAACGTTGAATATTAAATGTTTCAAGCGCTTCATCAATCAACCGATTATCAAATTCTTTCCCTCGATCCGTGTGAAACAGCTGTATGTCATTTAAATTTGCAGAAATGCTTGCTAATGCTTCATAGACAAGACTTGCAGTCTTGTTTTCTCCTACACTATGTCCAATAATTTCACGATTGAAAAGGTCTACAAATAAACATACATAATGCCACTTTCCACCGACACGAACGTATGTTAAATCACTTACAACGACAGCTAATTCTTTTTCTTGAATGAACGCACGTTTTAACTCGTTTCTTATAAGTGCCTCATTCGAACGTGATTTTTGCGGTTTAAATTGAGCCACAGTGTAGTTTGAAACTAAACCTAACGAATGCATTATGCGGCTAATTCGGCGTCTTGATACATGTTTAGGTTCAGCTAACTTTAATAATTCTCTTTTGATTTTACGCGTACCATAATTATTACGGCTTTCTTTGAAAATCCGTTCAATTTCTTTTGAAAGTGCGATGTCCTCTGTTTTTCGCTGCGAAGTGGCATCTAAATTTATATGATAATAATAGGTGCTCCTTTTAATCTCGAGGACGGCACACATTGCTGATACCGAATAAAGGTGAGCGTTATTACGAATCACATTTATTTTCGTCCCATGATCAGCGCCGCTTGCTTTAAAATATCATTCTCCATTAGTAACCGCTGATTTTCTTTACGTAATTTATTTAGTTCTATTTCATCTTCTGTTCGATTATCTTTAGCTGCGAACGAGCCAGTAGCTTGATGATTTTTAATCCATTTATCTAATCCCGAAGGGGTTAAATCATATTCACGAGCAATATCAGCACGTGACTTTCCATTTTCATAAAGCTTCACCATTTGCAGTTTAAATTCAGGCGTAAATGTTCGACGTTGACGTGGCATAGTAGCACACTCCTTTTTATTAGTAGTCTTAGTTTACAAGCCCTCATTTATTCTGTCTAACTTAGTGTAGCCTATCCACATATTCATAATTGTCGCTAGTTTTAAAATATATAGGTTTCAGATAGTTCCACATGAAACTATAAAAATAGCTGACTTACATATAGCTGTTCTGCAGTTATATGGGCGGATGTATTTGATATCAAAAAGAGTAATACTGTTTAAAAAAAGTCAATATTTCGGAAAAGGATGTTAACTTTAAATTAAATTAGATGGGAACTAGGGTATAAGAAGTAGTAAATGTTTTTGTCAGAAAAGTTTTCATGTCATTCTTTTAAGCTTAATAGATAGTGGATAAATAAGAAGAAGCGATTCCTATTGCTAGAAATCGCTTCTTCTTATTAAAATAGTATCTCAACAAAAACAATCATAACAGAATTAAATATGTATCAAAAAGGTAGTAACTTCAGGAATAACGCCAAATCTTGCGTGTATGGAAGTGGTACCCAAACCAGTATTAACATAAAGCTTCATATCATCTTCTAAGTCATACAGACCTTTTACATATTTTTCAGCTAGCGTATTGGTTACTTGATAAAATGGAATCCATATTTGTCCACCATGACTATGACCTGCCAATACTAACTGAGTGTTTGTGCCTTTAAAATCATCAGCAACATCAGGTTCATGAGTGAGTATAATAGAATAGTCATATTTTTTTTCACGAAAAGAAAGGGTATCATCGACCGAGGGATTTCCTAAGAGTGAGTCATCTAAGCCCCCAATATAAACCTCTTTATCATTTTTTAATTTGAGTGTAGTACCGTTGTTTTTTAATACGGTATAGCCTGAAGCTGTCATGACGCTGTCATATATACGTGAAGCACCCCCGCCGTAATCATGATTTCCCCAAACTGCATATTTTCCTATCTTAGCGTGCATTTTTTTTAATTGATCAATAATTTTATTTTCATTGGAATAGACTGAATAATTATCAAATAAATCGCCAGTAAAAACAATAATATCAGGATTTTCCTTATTTACTTTTTTTACGATTTTATCCAATCGGTCTTCTGTGTAACTCTCGGACAACTGGATATCAGACAGTTGCACTACTTTTAGTGTTTCTTTTTTATTTTCATCTCCTAATTCAATATAATTCATTTTAACTAAGAAAGGTTCGATGAAAAATGAATAGGCAGTGATACACAGTACAACACTTATTATTAAAAGACTGATTTTTGTTTTCATTTTCCCACCTCATCACTAAATATTATCTATAGATATCTCTACATTGTACAATGGGAACCAGTTAAATAAAACCGATAACATAAATAACAGTTTATAAAAACTAATTATTAAGGTGAGCGATTGGTTCTATAGAACTGAATTTTATTTACTAGTGAAGTGCATACTTCAGCTTTGTATAAGAGTAGAGCCTCTATATAATATAGCGGCTCTACTTTTATATTTTTTAGAAAAGCGTTACTTACGATTATTTTCTTGAGTTATAGGGATATAGGTGTGCTTTTTTCTTTTTATGAAAAAAAACAAACCAAAAACTACTAATAGTATTGTTACAATTATTTTTTTCATTCTAATAATTCCTCCTTAAATTTTATAAGATAACAATCAACTTTCACAAACAAAGTCCAAGAGGGAAACTTTAGAGAGAATCTCTCATTTTCAATAAATTGAAAATTTCTTTTTCTTGACGTTTGTTTAACATAACAACAGTATTATTTGTTTCTTTCTCAAACATGTCCCTAGTGTTTTTAACTATAATTGTCATTTGTGAGTTTAATACAATAAAAAAGGATTTATTCTCAAATTTGAGCGTTAATAATTCACCGTCTGCATTGTTTTTGAATTCATTAAATGCGTGGGCTAAATTGACAGGATTTATATCAAAATCACTTTGCTTAATTTTAAAAATAAAACTATAATGCATCGTTTCATCACATAATAATTTAGAATAACAGTTGGTCATAGTGATGCCTAGTATAAATGTTTTAATTTGGCTCTTTTCAATAATTTGAAGGGGCTCAGGTAAAGGTAATTTGAGCTTTCTCACATAGGATAGTACAGCAGAATATTGCTTGTCTTCAAAGTATAATTTTTTTGACGATCGTCCTATTGCTTGGAACATATATATATCATCTCCTAAAAGTGTGTGCTTTTTAATTTCAATCAGACTAGAATTAACATCAGGTACTAATATCACGTACTATAGCACGAAATTCAAAGGAGTTGTTGTTATTTGGACATAGTAATTATTTATGACGAGCATAAATAATTACTATGTCCAATCTGTGTCAAAAGTGATTGACAATGCATTTATAGGAGAATAAACTTAGGAAGCATTATTGGTGACGTATCGGAATAGTAAGCAGTTTATATGTGGATGTGGAGTGGGAGTGTCGATTATCTTATCGTTTCAAGGTTAGGAAAATCATTTTTGTAAGACACTCGTTCTCTGAATGATACATCATGCTACGTTCATTAATTAACTTAGGAGGTATTATGATGGATACAAGTTTAGTATTACAATTTATAGGTGAGATTTTAGGTACATTTATTTTGATTTTATTTGGTGGAGGTGTTGTTGCTGGTGTTGTGTTAGATAAGACAAAAGCAAATAATGCAGGTTGGGTCGTCATTACAATTGCTTGGGGTCTGGCTGTAGCGATGGGAGCTTATGTTTCAGGGTATCTCAGTTTGGCACATTTGAATCCTGCCTTAACATTAGGATTAGCTTTTGCAGGCGAATTTCCGTGGACAAGTGTACCTGCTTATGTTGGAGGGCAGTTTATCGGCGCATTTATAGGGGCAACTGTTGTGTGGTTACATTACTACCCACATTGGAAAGCAACAAAAGATCAAGGAGCTAAATTAAGTGTATTTGCAACAGGACCAGCAATTCGCCATTACACATCAAACTTATTTGGTGAAGTAGTAGGTACATTTGTTTTAGTTTTCGGAATTATGTCAATAGGGGCAAATGAAATTAGTGCTGGATTGAATCCATTAATTGTAGGTACTTTAATAGTTGTTATTGGTATGGCACTGGGTGGCACAACAGGTTATGCAATTAACCCAGCGCGTGATTTAGGTCCTCGTATCATGCATGCTGTGTTACCTATTTCCAGAAAAGGCTCATCGGATTGGGGATACTCGTGGATACCGGTTGTAGGACCTGTATTAGGAGCAACAATCGCTGCTACAGCTTATAATTTGATTATTCATCATCAGTTAAGCATATGGCTATTTATCAGTATCGCTGTCTTAATCATTGTAGAGATTATCACGATATCTAGCACTAAAAAAGAACAAAACGTGCAAAAAAAAAATAAGGTCCAAAAATATAACTATACTAAGGAGAAATCATAATTATGCAAAAAAAATATATTTTAGCGATTGATCAAGGAACAACAAGTACTCGTGCAATGATATTAAATAAAGCTGGGAAAGTATTAGGAACCGATCAACATGAATTTAAACAACATTTTCCTCAATCAGGTTGGGTAGAGCATGATGCTAATGAAATTTGGAGAACTGTTTTAGCGACAATGTCAGGTGTTTTGGTAAAAACAGGTGTTAATGCACAAGAAATTGCTGGGATTGGAATTACAAATCAACGTGAAACAACAGTTGTTTGGGATCGTGAAACAAGTAAACCCATTCATCATGCTATTGTTTGGCAATCGCGTCAAACAGTTGATATTTGTACGGATTTAAAAGAAAAAGGTTATGAAAAAATGGTAACGGATAAAACAGGTTTGTTACTCGATCCTTATTTTGCAGGAACAAAAGTGCGTTGGATTTTAGACCATGTGGATGGCGCTCAAGAACGCGCTGAAAAAGGTGAATTAGCTTTTGGAACGATTGATACATGGTTAATATGGAAACTGAGTGGTGGAAAAGTGCATGTAACAGATTATTCGAATGCCAGTCGTACCTTGTTATATAACATTCACGATTTAAAATGGGATACTGAATTATTAGACATGCTTAATGTACCAGCAGCAATGCTGCCAGAAGTACATGATTCATCTTGTGTATATGGTCACACAGTAGGCTATCATTTCTTTGGGATAGAAACACCAATTGCAGGTGTTGCTGGTGATCAGCAAGCCGCATTATTTGGTCAAGGTTGTTTTGAAAAAGGAATGGGTAAAAACACATATGGTACAGGTGGATTCTTACTTATGAATACAGGCGATAAAGCAATTAAGTCTAAAAATGGTTTGTTGACAACGTTAGCTTGGGGTATTAATGGCAAGGTCAGCTATGCACTTGAAGGTAGTATTTTTGTTGCTGGCTCAGCTTTACAATGGTTACGCGATGGTATGCGCATGGTGAAAAAAGCATCGGAAACAGAAGAATATGCAATGCGTGTGGATTCAACTCAAGGTGTTTATGTCGTACCGGCATTTGTAGGATTGGGTGCACCATACTGGGATGCAGAAGCGCGTGGTGCAGTCTTTGGTTTAACGCGTGGAACTACGAAAGAGCATTTTGTTCGAGCAACACTAGAATCATTAGCTTACCAAACACGGGATGTTATCGACAGTATGGAAAAAGATTCTGGAATTAAATTGGAAACGCTTCGTGTTGATGGAGGTGCGAGTGCGAATAACTTCTTAATGCAATTCCAAAGTGACTTGTTACAAGTGCCAGTAGAACGCCCTGAAAACAAAGAAACAACTGTGTTAGGTGCTGCATTTTTAGCAGGTTTAGCCGTTGGTTTTTGGAAAGATAAGGAAGAAATTCAACAACATTGGCAGTTAGAAAAGCAATTTGAGCCAATCGAAGGTACTGAAAAAGAAGAATTGCTTTATGAAGGATGGCAAAAAGCAGTAAAAGCAACACAAGTATTTAAATAATAAGTATCAGTTATGTGAGTCACAGATTTATTTAAAATATATTTCTGCCGATGTTAGTACACGAGGCAACTTAGGGAAAATTGATAATACTGACCCTAACACGCCATTACCTAATGGAGACAATCGTTGGATTAATGTAACATTACCGACTGAAGTCATATTTGAGTCTGAAGATGAAGCAACCATCACTTCACCAAAAAACTACCAAATTATTAACAAGTCTGGTCGTCCTGTAAAAGTTGATGTTGATACGTATGAAATCAGTGGAGGGAAAGGTGTTCCAGCGTTAACTCAGTTAAACCTTAAACGTACAACAGAATATGAAGGAAATGAAATTGTGCCTTTAGTTGCTACAAAAGCAGAGGTGCAAAAGTACACAATTAATCAAGAACTTGTAAGATTAGCGAATAATGAAGGTGAATTTGCAGATAAAACAGATGCAGATAGGGCTACTAATTTTGAATTTACAGGGACAATGGATAAAGATGATAAGTATAAACCAAACAATTAAACTGGTGCTAGTAACACTCTTATCACTCCATCTAACTTCGATGCCTTTTATAGTAAATGCAACAAGCGAAAATTCAGTCATTAAAGTCACTGGAAATCTAGATAAGGCCATTGAGTCGATCGTTGAAAATTCAGATGAAAAAGATGTGGTTACGCCTAATTTAGAAAAGAAGCAAACGATTATTAAAACAGGCGATTTACCAACAACAGGTGCAGAAACGCTCGTTTGGTTATCGGTTTTAGGGTCTATTCTTATTAGTATAGCTGTTTTGTTGTGGTTCTACGTCAAAAGAAGCAAAAAACGCAGTGGACAACTATAACATTTAATAGCTATACTGCTTTCAACATAGTAAAATAAATTGTTCATTTTAACAGCCATTTATGTGGCTGTTTTTTTCTTCTCCATAAAAATAGTTAAAAAATTGATAAATAATCAGAGGTTTCATTCATATCTTACCATGATTGTTTAGTGAAAAATAAGTCATATATTGAATCCGAAAATCTAAACAACTTAGGTGCTGTTTTAAGACCATCATCTTTATCACGGCTATTTTAGTTATCTCTTCCACTTGTTACATATAATCTGCAGTTGGTTACATTAGCTATTTTATAGGTGTTATTAGTGCTATACTAATATTGAAAATGATTGGTTATCTAATATCATCTCAATAGTAAAGGACTGATAATCTTGATGTTATTAATAAGTACTGTTCTGTATCTAACGATTTTACGTATCTATAATATTGATTCAATCAACATGGTGATGGCGCCACTTCTTGTAATGGGCGCTTTAAAAGGTTTGCTTACGCTTGAGTTGGCGGATGTTTTTAATATCAAATCGTTTAAAAAAATTTTACGTAAAATTGGTAAACGGCAAGCCCTGATAGAATTAATTACTGTGAGTCTTTTGGTTTATTATCCGATGTATGCCTTTCCGGGTGGAGAATACTCCTCTAACTATATCCTGTTAACTATTACGGTATTTATCTTTTACCGTTTCCTTATTTTAGGCATTAATTATGAGATTAATAAATACCGAAAGAAGTAGATTACAAACAGACTGACATGACAGTCTGTTTTTTTATTCGAAAATTCGCTGTCACAATCGTCGTAATTTTTGTTTAACTGATTGTTGAAAGGTCCGACCAATCGGCAAGTTGATAATTTCTTCATGTGAATCGGTTACTGTGACGTTGTTATTGCCCAAGTTTATAACGTAACGACTGTTTATAATATAGGAACGATGAATTTGGATGAAAGAGGTATCGAGTTGTTTAAGAACTTCCGTGGTTGTTAAATAAGGAGAAAAAACTTCGTGGAAAGTTGTGATAATAACTAAGCGACGTTTTTTTTCAAAATAAAGAATGTTTTCACAGGGGAGCCGAATTTTTTTTTGATATTCACTGAAATGAAATAAGGAAGGAGTGGTTTTAAGGGAAAATAATAAACGTTTAACTGTGGAGAAAAACTGTGTTTTTTGTATAGGTTGAGGAATACAAGCAAAGATATCGAGTGTCAATAGATCAGGTAATAGCCTTTGCCTAGTAGTCGTTAATATCAATGGAACAGGAGGAGCTAATTGTCGGATCTTTTTTGCTAGCGCAAGTGCATCAATATCTGTATCGTCAAGTGATAGAATAAAAAAAGAAAAAGTGTTAGCGCGAAATTCAGGGTTGAGATGAATAGGATAGGTGTAACAGTGGGGATTGAACAGTTGAGTGTGATAGCTGTCCAAAAGACGTTCGATAGTGTGTAGGGTTGACGAGTACTTTGCAAAAATTGCAACATTAAGCTCACCTCTTGAGCACATTATAACCGTTTCAAAAGAGAGTTGATAGTAATGGTAGTTAACTTAAAAAAAGAGTGGAAGAGAGTGCACGTAAAAAAAGCCTCTTAGATGTTTCAAGAGGCTAATCCTGCTATTTCCAACGATCTAGTTTTTTAAGGAATTTTTTAGTGTACATCTTATTAAGAAAATATTTTTGTACTTTGTTCATATTTGAATTTTGAAAGCCTCGTAAACTTATTTCATAAAATTCATCAAATGTTGCCTCACCATTGGTCCATTGACCATTATCGTAACATTTAATACAGTATTTTTCTGAAGCAGAGCCATCTGTTTCGATACCAAATTCATCTGCTTTATTCATTGGCATCCCGCAACTTTGGCATTGTGGTGTTTTTGACATTTTAATTCCTCCGATGTTAAAAAAATAAATTTTTATTCTATGAAAAAGCAACGCATCATTGCTTAATTCCTTTTTTTTAAGAAAGTGTTTATCAAAAAAAGTTGTTGATGAGGGTTCTTCGAATGTAATAAATTAAAAATTATTTAAGTTTTTTAGTTGTTGTATCTAAAAAATGTTTTTGATTATCTTCCAAAAGACGCCCATTATCATGCCAACTGCCATACATTTTATTAGCTTTAGTATATTTAATTAATTTTTCTAAGCGTTTGTTAAATAGTTCGGTATCTTTTTTATAGCTTTGAATCGTATCAATCCGGATGGTTTGATACAAAATCGGAAACGTTCTAAAATTCTGGTAGACAACATCGTCTTGTTGAAGGGCCTCAACAATGCGAGCGTCCCACTCAAAGAGATTAGGGTCCATTTCAGGTAAAACAGCACGGCCGGCAGTTGTCATTAAACCAAGAGCTTCTAGACGACGCACACGTGCTTTGTTCAATTCAGTCCAATTACTTCTTTTACTGCGTGGTGAAATACGTTGAATCAAACGGTTATCAGGTAACTTTTTTTTGACGCCATCAATCCAACCAAAACAAAGTGCTTCTTCCACGATATCTAGATAGAGTAATGTGTTCGTTTGTATAGAAATACTCATGACGAGCCAACATTCTGTTTCAGTTTTGCTATTAGCAACAAGCCAATTTCTTAAGTCTTTACGTGTTGTAAATTCAAAGTAGCTACTGGACATTTTCAAATCATCCCATCTAATTAGAGTATATTCTTTTTAATTTTAGCATGATACGAGGATTTTGGCTGTAATTGTTAATTTAAGGGATTATTGCTACAATGAATTAATAAATAATAAGCACGAATATGAGGAGAAAAATGATAATGCGAAATATAAAAATAACGATTGAATACGATGGGAAACGTTATCTAGGCTGGCAACGATTGGGTGATTCTGATAAAACAATTCAAGGAC
This sequence comes from Brochothrix thermosphacta DSM 20171 = FSL F6-1036, assembly GCF_036884295.1. NCBI lineage: Bacteria > Bacillati > Bacillota > Bacilli > Caryophanales > Listeriaceae > Brochothrix > Brochothrix thermosphacta. The sequence goes on along the minus strand of NZ_CP145608.1, from coordinate 2,404,988 downwards.
GAATTGAAGCGGTTTTAACACAAATTACAGGTGAAAAAATTGAGATTATTGGATCAGGACGAACGGATGCGGGAACACATGCGAGGGGGCAAGTGGCTAATTTTAAAACAGATTCACCATTGACGAGTGATAAATTATTAAATCAACTTAATCACTATTTACCTTGGGATATAATTGTCAAAAAAGTTGAAGAGGTACCTGAACGGTTTCATGCGCGTTATAACGCTACTGGTAAACAGTATAGCTACTATGTTTGGAATAATCCGATTCCATCAGCATTCGAACGTTATTACAGCCACCATATTTCGCAAAAGTTAGATATTACTAAAATGAATAGTGCTTGCCGTATGTTGGAAGGTACCCATGATTTTCTTGGTTTCTCTTCGCTTAAAAAATCAAAAAAAACAACGGTGCGTACAATAAAAGCAATCACAATTACGAGTGAGGGCGATTTGCTGCAGTTTAAATTTGAGGGAGAAGGCTTCTTATACAATATGGTGAGAATCATGATGGGGACAATTTTAGAAATTGGTGCAGGAACTTTAGAGGCTAACATCATCGATGATGTATTTATGAGCAAAACGAGAAAAAATGCGGGTATGACAGTACCAGCTCAAGGCTTATTTCTGGATTGTGTGGAATATAAATAAAGTCATAAAATAAAAACATAAAGTGAATCATTTATGTGGAAAAATAGTCTTTTGAAGAATAGAGAAATCTATTCTTTTTTTACGTTAATTAATTTTTTTAAAAGTTAAATTGATTCTAGTGATTACTTATCCTGGTTAATAAATACTTGGTTTCACAATTAAAATTAAGTATTCGTCTGCAATGAAAGAACGGTGTAATTATCGGGGGGTTATTTTATAGATAAAATTAAATGATTAATATAAACTAAAAATGAGCTTTACTTTAGTTATTAGTAGTTATATAATGGTGTTTAAACTTCATTTGAAAGGGTGTATTATAAGTGGTTAAAAAAGTAGTGTTAATGTGTAGTGTTTTGTTTACAGCAATTGGAATTTCTTTAGGTGGTGGCGTTGATGTTCAGGCTTCAAATATGAATAAAGACTTGCAACTAACAATAAAACAAGAAAAAATCCGTGAGATGTTTACTCGAATTGAAAAAGTTGCTAAAGCAACATTAACAACACAAGTTAAGGAAAAAAAGGTAAAAAACATTGCAGTGGTTAAAGCTAAAAAAGAAGAGATTGCCGCAAAAGAACAACAAAAAGCAGCTGATAAAAAAGCGAATACAGTGATAAGTAATGAAAAAGCAAATCAAAACAAAGCATATGGTGAAAAATTAAATAATCCAGATCTTACGCAAGCGGAACGTCAACAAATTATTCAAGAAAAGAAAAATTATAACCAGTCAAATCAAGGAAACCAGTCAAATCAAGTGAATGGTAATGAAAAAGCGAACCAAAATAGAGCGTATGGTGAAAAATTAAGTAATCCCGATCTTACGCAATCAGAACGTCAACAAATTATCCAAGAAAAGAAAAATTATAATCAAAATAGACAAGGAGGACGTCGTTAAGACTATCTATAATGAAGCATAAATATAAAATAATTTTGTTAGGCCTATTAATGATTTTATTATTAAGTGCCTGTCAAAAACAGACTGATCCAAAAGCAGCAGCCGAAAGTTATGTGGATACTTACATATATGGGAAAGATAACGCGAAATTTAATGATTTTTTTGAGGATAAAACAAGTGACATCAAAAAAGAATCAAAATCAGCGTTTGTAAAAGAGTTATCAGCTGCACTAGAGTTAGATCATACATATGATGCTAATTTAAGTAGAATTTATGAGTCACTGAATAAAAAATTGCAAGATGAAACAAAATTCAAGGCTGAAACGATTGAAAATAAAGAGGGTAAAGCTCAAGTGGACCTAATGATTACTGGCTTAACTGAATGGCAAACAGGCGATTTTGAAAAAGAAGTCATAAAAGATTTAACTGCACAAAAAGTAAAAATAACACATAAAACGACCGATAAAGAACTGTCGAATATAGCTAAAAATAGTAGTTTACGTGTCATTAATAAAAAAGTGAATGAAGTGAAGGCTAATAAAAAAGCTCAAAAAATAACGATGTTATTAGTGCAAGATCCCGAGTTTAAAGAGAAGTGGATCGTGCAAAATGAAGATGAATTCCTAAAGGAATTAAGTGCTAAATTTGGACTTAACTAGTATTTGAATTTTCAACTAGTAGTAATCATTAATTGAAGGCGCAGAGCGAGCTGTTTTTATTTGTGATAAGGTTAATGATAATTTAAGAACAGAGAAGCAATAGTGTCAGTGAGAATGAAAGAATGAGATTAGTATTTTGGGCTCCTATTTCTTAGAATAGGGGCTTTTTACTATGATGAGCGATGGAACTTATTATTTTCAGAGAGTCGTTGAATGTTCATAACTAAGTAAGTAATGAAGTCTTTGGCTATGTTATTATTACTACAGTTACGTATTAAATAGGCAAAGGATAAGTACAAATGAATAAAATCAAAGAATTGATAATAAAGTTAAAGAAAATGTCTTTAAGAGACTGGTTAATTACTACCGCTGTAGTTTTAATGATTGTGGGTGTTTTTATGTTCTTATTTGGAGAAAACACGACTGGTTTAGTTATAATGTCAGTTACTGCATTGATGTTGATATTCCAAAAGATTATGATTGCGGGTGCTATAATCATTATTGTTGTCTTTAAATGGGATTGCAAGAGTTCTCAAAAATGTCTTTGAAGACTAAATGTTTTATTAGTTGCGCCATACTAATGACTATTGGTGCACTTATTCTTAAATACCAGATGGACGATCATTTTTATAGAGGTACTTTTTATTCGGACAGGTCTGGCTACAGAAAAATAAAAGGGAATGTTTCACCGCTAATGCTCGGTATAAGTGCTTTTTTGACTCCATTAGCAGGTACGATATTTATTCTAAGTATCCGTAAAAAAAAGATAAAGATTATGATGCTAACGGGAGTGTTCATTTTTGGTTGTGTAGTGCTCGGCTATTACTCTGCAATAGATGTGATTAATTATTATCAAAAATATTTGCCGTCAGTTTCATGGTTTTTGGAGTGATATAACACAGTGAAGAGTCTTTTGACTCGATTCGTTGCTATTATTTGCATTTATAGGTGAGGGGAACTTACTGACTTGATGGTTCTGCTGTGTTTAATAAAAAATACTGATATTGACAAATAAAAAAACAGGTGATATGCTGTGTTCAATTGAATAATGATTCTTCGGGGCAGGGTGTAATTCCCGACCGGCGGTGACAAAAATATTATTTTTGAAGTCCGTGAACCATAATTTCGATTGTGGTTGATTCAGTGAAAATCTGAAACCGACAGTTAAAGTCTGGATGGGAGAAGTAATCAAAGGAACGGTTAACCAACGATAGCTGTAGGCTTTTTAAAAGCACCTACCTATAAGGGCATCCGTTTATTTAAAGCACACCTTTTTTAACCCCACTAGTCTTTTTAGTGGGGTTTTTATCTGATTCAAAAGAGACGAATGTGTGGTTTAACCTAGATTAATACTGTCTATTTTTTAAAAGTCCCTCAAATATGAGGGGCTTTTTTGTTGGAGGTGAAGAAAGTGAGACATGAAAAATATATGCGCTTGGCAATTGAACAAGCGCTTAAAGGACAAGGGGAAACATATACCAACCCACTAGTGGGGGCAGTGATTGTTAAAGATAATGTTGTTTTAGGAAAAGGATATCATACACACTATGGTGCTGCACACGCGGAAGTACAAGCCATTGATTCACTCACCAGCCTTGAGGAATCTATTCAAGCAACGTTATATGTTACTTTAGAACCGTGTGCCCATACAGGAAAAACTCCTCCTTGTGCTGAACGTATTATTGCGGGTGGCTTTAAACAAGTCGTCATCGGTCAACGTGATCCTAATCCCATAGTAGCGGGGCGAGGAGTGGCACTTTTACAAGCAGCGGGGATTGAAGTCATCGAAAATATACTGAGAGATGAAGCCTATCGTATCAATCTCATCTACAATCACTTTCATGAAACCAAATTGCCTTATGTGACCTTGAAATATACGAGTAGTTTAGATGGAAAGATTGCTGCGAAACGAGGTGTCAGAACAAATCTCAGTGGTAGCGAGACATGGCAAGATGTTCAAATAGAACGTGAAAAATATCAGGCAATTTTAGTAGGCAGTGAAACTGCGCTTGTCGATAACCCCTCCTTAACTGTTCGGAACCCACAAGGAAAGCAGGGTTTAACACGGATTATTATTGATCGGTCCGGTAGATTAACAGGCAAACTCATGTTGTTTACAGATACTAGTCAGCCTACGTGGGTGTTTACAGAAAATAGTAATTTGAAACAGCGTTTAACCCACCAACATGTTCGACTTTTTTTCGCGGAACTATGGACAATTGAGCAAATTTTAATGGTAATAGCTCAAGAAGGGATACAGTCCGTATTTGTTGAAGGTGGCGCAAAAATATTACATGCCTTTATAAATGGTGGGTACTATCAACAATTATTGAGCTATCTGACGCCTCATCTTTTAGGGTCAGCAGGAGTTGATGCTATTGACGGAGCCATTGTACAACAGCCAAATTTAAAATTAATAAGTATGGAGCAGTTAGGAACTGACTTTAAATTACAATGGCTACCACAGGAAAAGGGGGGCTAGTATGTTCACTGGAATTGTTGAAAAAATGGGTCGGTTACAAAAAACAACACATCAGCGAGAGAGTATGGTGTTAGACATTCTATTTCCAGAAACAGATTTAAAAGCAACTAAAATGGGTGATAGTATTGCAGTTAATGGTGTCTGCTTAACAGTTGTTGCTATTAATGAGGGCGTATTTAGCGCTGAGGCGATGCCCGAAACGTATCGTACGACTAATCTATCCCTTTTGAAGCAGGGTGAACCCGTCAATCTCGAACGATCCTTGCCAATCACAGGTCGTTTAGACGGACATTTTGTATCAGGCCATGTGGATGGTACTGTGAAAATTAATCGCCGCTGGCAAGAACAAAATGCCATTTATTATGAATTGGCGTTGTTGTCTTCAGAAAAAAGACGTATTGTAAAAAAAGGTTCAATCACATTGGATGGTACAAGCCTTACTGTGATTGATAAAAGTACAGATGCTTTTGTCGTTGCTTTGATTCCACATTCTGCGGCACATACGGTGTTAGGTCAAAAAAAAGTGGGTGATATTGTTAATCTGGAAAGCGATTTATTGAGTAAGTATTTAGGTGCGTTAGTAGAAGATAATGGACAAAGTATCAGTCAGTCGTTTTTAAAACAACATGGTTATTAACAATAAAGGGGGGAAACGTTGTGTCAGTAAAAAAGAGAGTAGAAGAAGCCATACATTTTTTACAACAAGGAAAACTGATTATCGTTGCAGATGATGAAAACCGCGAAGCTGAAGGTGATTTGATAGGTTTGGCTCAATATGCGACGAGTGAAACATTAAATCAAATGGTAACAGAGGCACGTGGTTTAGTCTGTGTGCCGATGAGCGCAAGGACAGCCCGGCGACTAGGATTAGGGCAGATGACGAGTGAAAATACGGATGCATATGGGACAGCATTTACAATCAGTGTTGATCATCACACAACAACAACAGGTATATCTACGGCAGAACGTGCATTGACAATTAGGGAGCTTGCCAATCCAGAGGCAAAGCCGAGTGATTTTTTACGACCGGGTCATATTTTTCCTTTAGTAGGGCAGGCTAATGGAGCCATTGTAAGAGCAGGGCATACGGAAACCGCAGTAGACTTAGCTAGATTAGCAGGTGCGCAACCAGTGGCCTACATTTGTGAAATTCTAAATACTGATGGGACAATGGCAAGGCGACCTGAGTTAAAAGAACAAGCTGTTAGAATGGCAATCCCTTTTATTACCGTTGCTGATATTGTTAGGTATCGACATCTCATCAATGATCGTATTCTTGAAGCGGATGTTCAGGTCGATTTACCGACAGAGTATGGTGACTTTAAGGTACAGGTGATGACTTCATTATCGGATCAAAAAGAGCAGATTGTTGTTAGTAAAGGCGAATTTGAAACAGAAAAAATCCCATTAATTCGTTTGCACTCAGAATGTATGACGGGTGATATTTTTGGTTCGCACCGTTGCGAATGTGGTGAGCAATTGGTAGAAGCATTGCAACGGATTGAAGCGGATGGTACTGGTGCAGTTTTGTATTTACGCCAGGAAGGTCGCGGTATTGGTCTGGTGAGTAAGTTGCGTGCGTATCAATTGCAAGAACAGGGACGGGATACCTACGATGCAAATATTGAGTTAGGGTTTGAGGCAGATGGTCGTGATTACGGTATAGCAGCAGCAATGCTTAAAACACTAGGGATTCAGCGTATTCGACTATTGACGAATAACTTGGATAAAGTAACTGCTCTACAAGCATATGGCATTGAAGTAGTGGAGCGTATTGCGTTGCAAATAGCCCCGCGCCTTGAAAATAAAGCCTATTTAAAAACAAAACAAACAAAATTTAATCATCAACTCACAATTGACTAGAGGAGGAAATAAGATGAATATTATTGAAGGACATTTACGAGGAACAGATTTAAAAGTAGGGATTGTGGTGGCGAGATTCAACGATTTTATTACCACTAAATTATTGGATGGTGCGGTAGATAGCCTTATTCGCCATGATGTACCAACAGATAATATTGATGTTGCTTGGGTACCAGGTGCTTTTGAAATTCCTTTTATTGCTAAAAAAATGGCTGAAAGTGGTAAATATGATGGCATTATCACGTTAGGTTGCGTCATTCGAGGTGCGACTTCACATTATGATTACGTATGTAATGAAGTGAGTAAAGGTGTTGCTAATATTGGTCTGACAACTGGCGTACCTGTGATTTTTGGAGTGGTTACGACCGAATCGATTGAACAAGCAATTGAACGCGCAGGTACAAAAGCAGGTAACAAAGGTGTTGACGCGGCTATGAGTTTATTGGAGATGGCACAATTAACAAAAGTATTAACTTAAGGGATATCTTATTTCCAAATGAATGGAATGAGTAACACCTCAGTCAATTTGCTGATGTCCGTTTATAAAAAAGGAATACGATTGAGCATTAGATTAGGCTTTCAGATGTTTATGCAGATGTTTTTACAGAGTGTATGTTAATTTTGAACCCCTAGAAAAGACATCGATTATACAGAGAGGGTTCATTAGCAACTATATTTTTAATTGGTGGAGGTATCTAAAAAGGGGATGTGATTGAAGCTTTAAAAGGTGTCGTAGAGAGAGTTGTTTTTGTAGCAAAGCTATAATCAGTTGTAATTAAAAAGTTGCACTTTTGTGCAACTTTTTTTTGATGCCCATTATTCCTCCACTTAGAGGTAAGGCGCTGTATACGTAAGAAGAAAACGTAAGGTAGTTATCAAAATAAAAATGTTTAATGTAAGTATGATTATAAAAAGCAGTGTTAAAACAAAAGGTGTTATGACACTGCTTTTTATAATAATGTCACAGCATTAGAGTTGTAGTAGGGAGCATTAAAGGGTCCAATTTTTTTTATCAACTGCGATTAATGCTCTTATATTAGCAATGTCATTAGCACTTAACAAACTATTAAAAAAGATGAACGCATCATATTCTTTGGCATTGATTGGTAAATCATAAAAATTACTGATAAGAATAATTTTTTCAGAAAGATCCTCACTTCTTAAAAGGGTATCCCGTGAGATGTTCTCACACGTGTTAATAATGATTTCTGTTCCAAATTCATCATACAATCTGGAAATAAGAAAACTAACATAAGAGGGGATGAAATCTGTTATTAGAAAGATTCGTATCGGTTTGTAATTGGAAGAAGTTATGAAAAAATCAGGGAATAACATTGTAATCATTTCAAAAAATCCATGATATTGATTTAGATCTTCAAGGAGCATTGGAGGATAGTTGAGTTGAGTCATTGTTTTTTTTAGTAAGGGTTCAAAGAGCGGATTTTTCTCGCGAATTAGATCAATAAAGGCCTTATTAAAATCGTATGCAAAAGAAGGGACACAATAATGGGTTGAACAATAGTTATAAAGCATATGTATGGATTCATTTTTGACAGTTGAAGAAGCGTAGCTATTTAATCCTCGCTCTAATTGAGTTATGAGGTCACTGATCATCTGTAAAGAAATATTTGTATAGGTAGAAAAGTAATAATCGGTTTCTTTCAGTGGCTGATTGTTATTAATGAATGCTCTATCTATATGTGGAAGTATATCTCCAATTGTTTCTATTGTGACAGCAAGACCTGTATTTTTAGTGAATTCAAGTTGGAAAATATTATCCGCTTTAATTGATGTATAAAGAGTGTTTGCGAAATAGTCATCATTAGTAGCAGAAGTGTGTTTATTTAAATGATACTTTTTTTTTGTTCGTTGAACACTGATATACAACCAGTATTTTAACAGGAGAGCGTTTGTCATAGATACTTTAGCACCCATAATAAAGAGTGTTTTTTCAGTGAGGGTATCATAAAATAGAACATTTTCTCCAAACGTTTGTTGGAAATCCAAACGATTTTTTTCATAGAAAAAACTAGTGAAAGCTTGTCTTACTGTCCACTCATCTCCGTTTAGCTTCATCGGATTTGTAGTGATGAACAGACCTTTTGGCCGCAGTTCTTTATTGAGATTTTTCACCATCCTTCGAATGTTTGACTCGCTCATGAAAAGCGTATTTACATAGTATTGAATACTTTCTTCATGAAAAAAAAGTTGTTCGAAAAGTTTATATTCTTCAGCTGTTTGTAAAAAGTGTTTGTATGTTTCGTTAAGTCGGTAACCTCTTTTTGAAATGAGGGTGTAACAGCCATCACGATATTCAAACTGTAAGGATTCGAATTCTTCATTTATATAGTTGATGGTGTTGGTGAGGGTTGAAATTGAACACTTTAAAGTAGTTGTTAAATATTTTTGTGAGAGCGGCCTTGAGGCGTTGAAACATGACTGTATTAATTGTAACTGTCGTTTATAACTTTTATTCGTAAGTAAAAACAAAATTTGACCTCCGATTATTAGAATAATTACAAAATAAGATACATTTTTATGTATCTTACTGGAATTGTAACATTTAATGCTGTTTATGATAGTTTCAAAAAAAAAAAAACAAAAATGAATTTTGAACGGTGGTTATTTGAGAATTTAAATATAATGAGTTAGTAATATAGATGCAAAGTTTTCACTTTATGTGGTTGTCTAAAGAACGAAGGGAGGGATTATAGTGGAGTCGAGAGTGGTGATTAAGTCACAAAAAGAGAGCGATAGCATAATGAGTCAGAAGAGTATCGCACGGAGTAACGTTATTTTTTTAACTATATTTATAGTATTAGTGGCTGTTTTTATTTATTACAGTGTTTGAACATAAGTGTTTTTTATAAAAAGAGCATTTAATTTAGAAAAGAGGAATGAATAATGTTTGTAGTACCAGATTTTTTATACAATTTTATTAAGGTTTTTACTTTAATAATGTCGATAGTGGTTTTTATTCACTTAGGTTTTTATTCAATTTTAGGTTTATTTGGATTGAAAAAGGTAAAACGTAATTATGATATTAAAGCAGCTGATAAAAGTTTCCTAATTATTGTACCCGCACATAATGAAGAAAATGTAATTGATAACTGTTTAGAAAGTATCGGTCAATTGAACTATGATAAAAATCTCTATAAAGTGGTGACACTTGCAGATAACTGCAATGATAAGACCGCAAGTATCGTGAGAAAAAGGGACGGTGTTAATCTCTTTGAGAACAGAAGTAAAAGAGGAGAACCCCGAGGTAAACCTCATGTTATTGGTAAATATTTACGTGAAAATAAAACATATTGGCAAAATTTTGATTACATTGTTTTTCTTGATGCCGACAATTTAATTTCAGAAAATTATTTATTGGAAATTAATTCGCAATTTCTAGCACACACAGACTTAACAGTCATACAAGGTTATCTAGATTCTAAAAATATCAATGAATCATTTATGTCGCGTGGGTATGCAGCGGCCTATTTTATCACTAACCGTGCGATTCAATATGCAAAACACCGTTTGGGATGGAATACATCAATTGGTGGTACAGGTTTTGCAATCGATACAAATTATATTAAAGAAAATGGTTGGACACCGCGTAGTTATACTGAAGATTTTGAAATTCAAGTAGAGTTATCAATTCAAGGCAAAAAAGTACTTGGAATCATTTTGCAAAAGTATATGATGAGAAACCAAATGACATTAAGACAAGTCATGTCCAAAGAACACGTTGGTCACAAGGACATTGGTATATTGCGATTTCAAAAACAGGTCAACAGCTAGGCTCTCTTTTCAAATCTAAATCATTAATAGAATTAATAAGTAAATGTGAAACATTGGTTTATTCTTATTCAATGCTACGCTCGGTATGGTTATTAGGTTTAGTATTTCTAATAGTGATTGATCGTCGTTTTATTGAAAGCTTTCCTTATTTCTTTTCGCTATTTTGGCTCTGGTTATTTTTTGAGTTTATTAATTATATATTATTACCGACAGTTTATATTATTCAAGAAGGTGAAAGTTATTTTGAAGATCTGTCAGTTTCTCAGCGTATCAAAGAGTATTTGTTGCTATGGATTGGTTACTTTTATTCAACGCTTCTTTATTACTTTGCACAAATTCAAGGCTTTTTCACATGGTTTTTACCACAAAATCACTGGAAAAAAACGGAACATTCAAGTGCAATTTCTACGGACAGTCTGAATAGAAAGTAGCGGTAAATAGAAAATGTATGTAGTTATTAATGTGAGTGTTATTTTAGCGTTAATGTTAGCAACAGTATTTTTCAATGCTAATAAAAAATCGAGGATATATCTGATAGGTTATCTATTGCTGGTTGGCCTATTAGTAACGTCAATGGTTGAAAATAGTAATATTAGGGACTTTTCAAATGTGTTTAATTATCCATTAACGATTTATTTATTAGGTTATTCAGTATTATTATTTGTAATTTCATTAACGAATATAGCGATTGGAAGTTATCTATTTATCATGATAGGTGTACTGCTTACGGTCGCCAATGGTGTAAAAAACGTAAGTACAGGTTTACCCATTGTTTGGGCGGATTTCCAAAATAATTTATTGAAAGAGGTAGTCTGGGAAATGACTAGTAAACCGCATTTTATATTGGTTTTAGTGACAGTTAGTGTCATAGTGTTATGCGGCTGGCTGTACAATAAATTTTGGAGAGACAAACAACTGTCGCTTGAATTACGAGTAACAGGTCTCTGTATTAGTGTAGTAGTAAGTGCGAGTTGTTTACTATATATCAATCATTCAACCAGTTATGCAACCCAAAGAACAAGCGAAAATCAAAACAGTGGTGCAGTTGAGTATTTTATTGAAAGTATGAATCCTGAAATAATGCCGCGACCAACTGATTATTCAGAAATAGTAATGAAGGACCTTGTTTTAAAATACAATGCAAAATATCCGATAGAAAAAATAGCAGTTCCTGTGAAAAAAGAAAAAATTATTTATATCCTCAGCGAATCCTTGATTGATCCCACGAAATTTCCTGATACAAAGTGGACCGAAGATCCGTTGCCAACGATTCATAAACTACAAGAAAAATTCGGAGGTTCGATGTATAGCCCAGTTTTTGGTGGTGGTACAGTTAATGTCGAGTTTAGTTTGTTGAGTGGATTTGATTATAACTTTTTACAAAAAAATAGTATTGCCTATAATCATATTTTGGAAAAAAACGATCATAATATCGGCATTCCTTTCTTTTTGAAAAAACAAGGTTATGAGACAAAAGGGGTTCATTCACATTTGAAAAAAGGCTATCAACGCAATGAGGTGTATAAAAAATTAGGATTTGATTCCTTTATATCACGAGAAACAATGATTGCTGAAAGTAAGGAATTGCCGATTTATTATGATGAAGGCTACATCAGTGATATGAGTTTTGTTGACCGTATTTTGTTAGAAGTTAACAAAAATGACAAGTCGACTTTTATTAACAGTGTCAGTATGCAAAATCATTATCCCTATACAGAAGCCACAAAAGGTAAGTTGAAGCAAGACGATAATTTATTAGAAAACTACCAAGATATCGTTGATGGTGACCAATTGGCCCTTTATGCGCGTGGTGTTAAAAAAATGGATACAACAATTGATTTACTTATTCAAAAGTTAACCGAGCTAGATCAACCGACAACAGTTGTTTTTTACGGTGACCATGGACCAGCTCTGAATCAATCATTATACGATAACGCTTTTTTTAAAGACGATAAACAACTTCAAAAATACTTAACGCCTTATTTTGTCTGGAACAATAAAATAAATGGTGAACAAAAACCAAAGATAATCAACCCAGGTTTTTTAGGTAGTTTAGCTTTCAGCGAAATGAGCGTAGCACAAGCTCCTTTCTACCAGTTTGAACATGACTTAATGCAAAAGTTACCTGCATATAATATTGCAAAGAACCTTTTTTTAAATTCGAAAGGTGAAAAAATTGCTTTAACAGCGCCACTAAAGGAGGCTCTGCACGATTATCAATTATTTCAATATGACATGTTTGTTGGAGAAGGCTACAGTAAAGAGCTCTTTAGCATTTAGCAAAAAGGAGGCAGCAATGAAAAAAAGGAAAATAATGATAGTATTTGGCACGCGCCCAGAAGCCATTAAAATGGCGCCACTAATTTTAGCATTGAAAAAAAATGTTAATTTTGAGGTCATCGTCACAGTAACAGCTCAACATCGCCAAATGTTGGATCAAGTATTAGCGACGTTCTCAATTTCGCCAGATTTTGATCTAGACATTATGAAAGATCAACAAACATTGTCTGAGATAACAAGTAATGTTATTCAGCAATTAGATTGTGTACTAAAAAGTGTAAAACCAGAACTAATCCTTGTGCATGGTGATACAACAACAACATTAGCAGCTAGCTTAGCAGCTTTTTATAATCAAGTGAAAATAGGTCATGTTGAGGCTGGACTACGCACTTATGATAAATACTCACCATTTCCTGAAGAAATGAATCGTCAATTGACAGATTCATTAAGTGATATCTACTTTGCACCCACTAAGGAAAGCCGTCAAAATCTCTTGAATGAAGCACATGATGAGTCAGCGATTCATATAACCGGTAATACAGCAATTGATGCATTGAAATATACAATAACAGATACATATGAACACCCCGTGTTACATAAAATTCCGCTGGAGGATCGTTTTGTACTACTGACGATGCATCGACGTGAAAATCAGGGTTCACCAATGGAAGAAGTATTTAAAGCGATAACTGAGGTGATAAATGCAGATATACACACGCACATTATTTTCCCAGTCCACCTGAATCCCATTGTACAAAAAAGTGCACATGAATTGTTAGGTAATCATCCCCGTATTCACCTCATTAGTCCACTAGATGTTTTTGATTTTCATAATATGGCTGCGAGAAGCTATTTTATTATGTCTGATTCTGGCGGAGTTCAAGAAGAGGCCCCTTCATTAGGAAAGCCGGTATTAGTCTTACGTGAGACTACTGAACGACCGGAAGGTGTCTTAGCTGGCACATTAAAACTAATAGGTACTGAAAAAGAAACTGTTCAAAACGCTATGCTAGATTTGTTAACCGATAGAGTGCTGTATGAACAAATGAGTAAAGCGAGCAATCCTTATGGAGATGGTAATGCCTCTGCTAAAATAATAGCCGCACTTATTAAAATGAGTTAAATCGAAAGCAGGATGAATTTCAATTTTAAGAACTAGCTTGTTTTTCATGACGGAATCAAGCGTAGTAATTCTGCTAAAATAAAGCAGAAAGTATGAGATATCAAAGGAGGAACAACGAATGACAATTAATAAAAAGAAGAAGGCAGTAAAATTAGCAGTAACGTCAACACTCATGATACCTGCAATTATGATGGTACCTTTAGTTGCATCAGCCGATATGACTAACAAAGAGGTGACAAAGAGTCAACTGAATAACATTACAAATAGCGCAGGTATAACACCTCTTGCTAGTATGGGAACAGGCTACTCTGACAAATTTAAAAATTTAGAAAACACAGATGGTGTCTTAACAATTAATACAAATTCATCGGCATTATTGGCTGTTGGATTTGCAACGCAAACGAAAACAACGATTACAGTAGATCCTGAATTTGCATCAGAATTTTTTAGTACACCGAATTACAAACAATATTTAGGAGGGTCTGTAGATCGTCTTCATAATATTGGGATTGGTAATAGCAATGTTAAGATTCAAAAATTATGGGATAAAAAAACGGGGCCGCTAAATGGTTTTGATACAGCTTATTTTGATGAAAAAATAAATGCCATTGTTATTTTTAGTGAAGTATCAGTAGTATCTGCGAATCAATATCAAAATGTTAATCTAGAAATTGATTTAGATAAATGGTCTAAAGATACGGGGCGTTTAGTAGAGCGTAAAGACTTCTTCAACTTTAAGGTGAAATCTGGAAACGCTGACCTTGGTATTAACTGGTCATGGGGTGCAGCAGAATCAGTGTTAAACGGTAATGATTTACCAGATGATACGTGGATTGAAAATAAGGTGAAACCGACTACAATTACTTCAGAAGATGAAATGACTTTTACTGGAGTAGGTTATCAACCAATGGACAATGAACATGATACAAATTATTTTGTAACATTAGAAATTGATGGAAAAAAATACAAAAACATCCAGCTAGATAGTGAAGGAAACTGGCAAAAAACGTTTGATAAACCACTGGGTAATGGTAAAGATAAACCTTTAGCAAATGGAACAGTTGTAAAGGCTTATGTAGAGGGTACTGAAACAGAAGCTAATGGTAATGGTATTGTGAATACAAAAGTTTCTGCACCTACTTTCTATACTGTGGGTGAAGATTCAACATCATGGGCAGATTGGGAAATTAAAACACCTACCTTAGCGGATGCTTATGATGAAGAAACAATTATCACAGGTAACTTACCAGAGCAGAATCATCAAAATGGCCGCACCTATGAAACTGTTGTAACAGTTAATGATGTTGAGAAACAACGTGCTGTTATTTCAGGTGAATCTGGTTCTCTAGTCGCACCGTTATTTGATGAAGTGCTTCAAAAAGGTGACGTTGTTAAGGCCTATATTATCGGACATGAAGAAGGCGAAACAGATAAAGAAAGCCTTGTTGCTGAAACAGTTGTTCAGGAAAATAAAGAAGGGCAAGAAAGTTGGGAAAATTGGACAGTTGAACCAACAGAATTAGAAACTATTTCATCAGGTGATGAAATTATTAGAGGTGTCATCCCGATTCAAAATAAATTTAACGGTCGTACTTATGATGTTGAAGTGTTAGTGAATGATAAGTTAGTCGCGACTGAAGAAGGTTATACAGCCCGCGGTGGTGAATTTTCGGTGAGTGTTCCTGATTCAATCGACTTGAAATACAAGGACAAAGTAACAGCAATCGTTGTGGGGCACGAACTAGACAAGGAAGACAAAGATAGTGAAGATACGACAGAAACTGTGAAAGATGTTACAGATCATGAAAATTGGAAAGTTGCAGCAGCGACTATCAATGATGTAAAAGATACAGACACATTTGTATCAGGAACTGTACCAGTAGAAGATACCGAATTTGACCGTAACTATGAAATTGAGGTTGCGGTGAATGATGAAGTAATTAGTACACAAGCAATTACACCAGATGGTGATTATAAAATTGACTTACCAAAAGAAGTGAAATTAGCAGTCAAAGATAATGTTACAGTCACTGTCGTAGGTCATCAAGTTGATTTTGATGATGTATCAAGTGATAAAGTATCAACAGAAGTAATAGATGGTACGAACTGGTCTGACTGGAAAATCGCTAACCCAGAACTGAATGAATTAACAACAAAATCAACTGCTATTACAGGTGAAATTGCTAAGCAAGACATCGATTTTGATCGTAATTATACTGTCACTATCACACAAAATGGTACGGAAATTATAAACGAAAAAGTTGAATCTGATTCTAAATTCAATTTCGAATTACCAGAAAAAGTAACACTAGAAGAAGATGATGAAATTGCCATTACAGTTGAAGGGCATCAAAAAGATAAAGAGTCTAAACTGAGTGAGACAATCACTACAAAAGTTAAGGATGCTAGTAACTGGGCGGATTGGAAAATCGTTAATCCAGAATTGAATAATTTAACGGTTAAAGATACAAAAATCACTGGTAATATTCCTCAACAAGCAGTTGATTTTGGACGTAATTATTCAATTGAAATTGCACAAAATGGTGAAAAAATCATTTCAGAAGTAGTGAAATCAGAAAAAGAATTTAGTTTTTCATTACCAAAAGATGTAACTTTAGCTGAAGGTGACGAAATTACGGCGACATTAATTGGTCATCAAGACGGAAAAGAAAATAAAAAGTCAGAAAACATTACAACCATTGTAGAAAAAGCAGCAGCTGCAGAGACAACTTCTGAATTTAAACTAGGCTACTGGGAAAAATTCGGCTTAGTTTATGAAGGGAAAGTTAACAATGATGATTGGGATTTAACGGATAAGACAAAAGTTGAAAAAACGGTATCTGTTACTGATTCAAAAGGTCAAGTAGTGAAAACAATCACAGCTGCTAATACCGATTGGTATAAAACAGGGCAATTTGATGGTTATCAATTCATCGTTAACAATGATGTGTTAGGTGATTTAGCAGCGGATGATTACAGCTTCACGATGAATATTAAAATTGATGGTGTTGATCAAGATTCAGTTAAGCTAGAGCTAAATAAACCAGCAATGCGTAGTGGTGCTTATCATGATAAATACAATGATCTTGAAAGTGTTGTTTTGAAAGAGAATAAAGTATCGCCATTTGTCAGCGATAACTCTCCAGCGATTAAGATTGAAAAATTTGGCGAAGACACACAGCTTAGATTGTTCAATAAATATTGGAACAATAATACTGAACTCGTTTTTGATGGTTATGTGACAGGGGAAGAATCATTTAAAGACCTCAACAAAACGTTAGAAATTAAAGACAGTTCAAATAAAGTTGTAAAAACAATTGAAAACTTACACAGTGCACCAACTTCATGGGGTATTCCAACAAGTCTGGGCGATGACCATACGTTCCAAGCGATTATTCCTAAAGATTTTGGAAATGAAAAAAACTATGCATATGCTCTAAAAGTGCTTGATAAAGCAGGTAAAGAAGTATACAAATTCGAACTTAAATAAAGGCATGATTTTATTTACGACTAATCATAGGGTTATAATTAGTGGTATTAAATCATAAAATAAAACGGAACGTTAAGACTTTTGTAAAAAAGTCTTGGCGTTTTTTTAGTTACATCATTTATTATTCAAGATGTGAGGTATATTTAGAGTATCAAAAGTAGACCCTTTTGATGAGTGTATAAGGAATTGATATTGACGTATGAATAAGACGTTAGGTAAAATAAAGAGATATATAGGGAGGTGTCAAATAACATGTCATTTTATACATATGAATATCTCATGAATGAATCTAATCTAACTAATTATGTGAAGTATGGTTTAACAATCGTTATTTTACTTTTTTTAAGTTTTGTGACTTTTAAGTATATGCGTGATAAATTGCAGACAAAATATCGTGATCTTAGCATAATTTTTTGCTTGCTTTTAATATTTATTATCGGCATACAATTCACGGATTATTCGCAGGATCAAAATAATTTATCACAATCAGCTCAAATGGCTGTTTTTATTGAATCGGTTAGCAATGAAGAACAAGTACCGACATCAAAAATATTGGTAAATACGACGAGTGTAGGCAATGATATGATTATTAAATTAGAAGACTCCTATTATCAGGTAGAACTTAACCCTAACTTAGAAGCGTATCATTTAAAGGAAGTTAAGTTGTTAGATAAGAATATTGATATCGTTAAAACACATAAGTAAGAAATGAGGGCATATTAATAATGGAACTATATTATACAGCGATTGTGAAGCTAAGTTTAGGGTTTATCTGTTTGATTTTTCAAATAAATTTACTGGGTAAAGGTAATTTAGCGCCATCTTCAGCAATGGATCAGGTTCAAAATTATGTGCTGGGTGGTATTATCGGTGGTGTGATCTACAATCAAGACATTACAATCTTACAATTTTTCTTAGTGCTCGTTATTTGGACAATTGTGGTATTTACTCTGAAATTCTTGAAAAATCATAATCGTTTTGCCAAAAATATCATTGATGGACGACCTGTGGGTCTTATTATCAATGGTAAAGTAATTGTGGAGGCTTGCTTACGATCAGGTATATCAGGCAATGACCTCACTTTTAAACTAAGGGCATTAGGTATTTATGAGATAAAAACTGTTAAACGGGCAGTAATGGAACAAAATGGACAATTAACTGTGATTCAATACGGTGATGATAATATTAAATACCCATTGATTATCGATGGACAGATAAATGAAGATGTATTGGATTTGATACAAAAAGATGCGGTATGGGTATTGGACAAACTCACTGAAAAAGGGTATCAAATGAGTGATATCTATATTGGAGAGTATGATAAAGGAGCAATTGTACTGTACCCCTATAAATAAAGAACCCCCTTGTAAAAGACGTCTTTTACAAGGGGATTTTGCTATTATTTCAAAGAAGTACCATTGCTCGCAATGACTTCTTTATACCAAGAAAAACTTTTTTTCTTAAAGCGTTTGAAAGTTCCACTACCATCATCATGACGATCGACATAGATAAAACCATAACGTTTTTTTAGTTCAGCGGTGGTGAAACTTACAAGATCAATACACCCCCAGGCTGTATAGCCCATGATAGGAACGCCATCTTTAATGGCTTCACCTACTTGTACAAGGTGATCATTGAGATAAGCAATTCGGTAGTCATCTAAAACTGTTTTAGTACCATCAGGTAATGTAATTAATTCGTCTACTGCGCCTAAGCCATTTTCGACAATGAAAACAGGCTTTTGGTAACGATCATAAAGCGTATTTAAATAAAAACGTAAGCCGACAGGATCGATCTGCCAACCCCATTCACTAGCTTCTAAGTAAGGATTCGGAACCCCACCGATAATATTACCTTCGCCACCCTTATGTTCAGGGTTACTTGATTCACATGTGCTCATGTAATAACTAAATGAAACGAAGTCGACCGTGTGCTTTAAATCACCGATATCTTCAGGTGTGACAACGAGTTCGATTCCTTTTTCTTTTAATAATCGTTTGCTGTAACTTGGATAGTAACCACGCACTTGAATGTCAGAAAAATAGTAGTTTTCTCTTTCTGTTTGTAAAGCCTTCATCACATCTTCGGGTTGCGGTGTTAAGGGATAAACAGGCATTCCCAAAATCATACAGCCAATTTGAGCATCAGGTAAGATGTCATGACAGGCTTTAACGACGCGCGCGCTTGCTACTAATTCATGATGAATCGCCTGATAGAGGTCTTGTTCAGTTAACTCGTCTTTTGGTGTATAAATCCCACCACTTAATAGAGGTGTGTGTGCGATTGAATTGATTTCATTAAAAGTGAGCCAATATTTCACTTTTCCTTTATAGCGTAAGAAAACTGTCCGAGCATAATGCTCAAAAAACCCAATTAACTCACGATTACGCCAACCATCGTATTCTTTAGAAAGATGAAGCGGCGTTTCGTAATGTGAGAGCGTAACAAGTGGTTCAATCCCATATTTATGACACTCGTCAAACAAATCATCATAAAAAGCAAGACCTGCTTCATTTGGAGTGTGCTCATCACCATTAGGGAAAATGCGTGACCATGCAATCGAAAGACGGAATACTTTGAAGCCCATCTCAGCAAATAAACGAATATCTTCTTTGTAGCGATGATAAAAGTCAATCGCCTCTAATTTCATATTATCTGAAGTCGGTGTTTCAGTCGGTCGTTCTCTCCACCCTCGTGGCGTAACGTCTTGAACACTTAATCCTTTACCGTCACTATTATAGGCACCTTCGATTTGGTTTGCGGCAATAGCGCCACCCCATAAAAAATCTTTTGGAAATTGCATTGTTTTATCCTCCTTAGACCACATATAAAATGGTTTCTGATTTTTTAATAGTTGTCACATCTTTTGAAATGATATCAATATAAGCGTCTGTATTTGTCACTATAACTGGTGTAGTTATGTCATAACCTGCGGCAATAAGTTGGTCTAACGCCACTTCTACGAGTTTTTGACCTTCAGTAATTGTGTCACCAGCTTCAACAAAAGTTGTGAAAAATTTCCCATCCAATGAAACGGTCTCAAGTCCGATATGAATCAAGAGTTCAATGCCGCTATCGCTAGTTAAACCAATGGCGTGTTTTGTAGGGAAGACTGTGGTAACTGTACCATTGAAGGGTGCTACGAAAGTATTATCATCAGGGAGAATCGCAATACCATCACCCATCATTTTTTCAGAAAAAACCGTATCAGCTACTTTTTCTAACGGTACGACTTTACCAGAAGTTGGGGCAGCAATTTTTTTTGTATCGCCACTGCCAGATTGCACCGTATTTTCAGCGTCCGAGTTTGGGACCGGCGCGTTTTCTGGTTCCTCATCAAAACCAAAAATCCATGTAAGGATAAATGTGAGGAGGAACGAACCGACAGTGACAACAAGCGCATTAAAGATGTTAATATTACTACCGCCCCCGATAAATTGTGGTAAAGAAACAACAGAAGGCACTGCAAAGGCAAACGATTTTAATCCAGTAATGCCAATATAAATACCGACTATCCCGCCTGATATCATTGCCGCATACAGTGGTTTTTTCAACTTAAGGTTAACGCCATAAAGAGCTGGTTCGGTAACACCGGCGACTAACGCAGAAATACTTGCGGCTGCTGAAATTTGTTTTAAGTTTTTATTTTTCGCTTTAAGTGAAACAGCTAAAGTAGCAGCACCTTGCGCAATATTAGAAGCTAACATTGCTGGCAAAATTAAAATATCGGGTGTTGCAGGTGAGGCAATTAAAAAGATCGGTGCAAATGCCCAATGCATACCTGTCATGATGATAAGAGGCATAAAGGCAGCCATCAATCCAAGTGCAAGCCAGCCTGCTTTATCTTGAATGCCAAGAATAATTGTTGAAAGTAACTCGCCTGCATACGTACCTAATGGACCTACGACAACAAGAGCTAAGAAACCAGAAATCAAAATAATGAGTAAAGGTTTCATAAAACTTTTAATAGCAGTCGGGATTATTTTTTCGAAAAAAGATTCGATGTATTGCATTAACCAGACCATTATTAAAATCGGGATAACGGATGAAGAATAGGAAGCAAGTGTCACAGGTATTCCAAATAGAAAGACTGGATCTCCTGCAGTTACCATAGCCGCAAAATTTGGATGAAGCATGATGCCAGCAACGCTGACAGCGAGCATTGGTGTGACATTAAATTTGATAGCAGCAGTATAAGCTAACATAATCGGTAAGAAATAGAAGGGCGCATCACCAAAAAATGCCAAAATAGTATACGTTTGTCCCTTTGCATCTAACAGTCCCATTAGTGGCAACAGAATGAGTAAAACTTTAATCATCCCACCACCTAGTAATGCTGGAATCAGAGGCGACATACAACTAGAAATGATATCGACAAAAGCTTCAAATGGATTTTTCTTTTTTGAACTGGTTGTGTTGGCATTGGTACTGAACGTGCTTATTTTTTGTAACTCTTTAAAATAAGAAGCGACATCATTCCCCATGATGACTTGATATTGGCCACCTTTTTTCATTACACCCATCACGCCTGGGATATTTTTCATATAAGCATCATCTGCTTGTGATTCATCTTTTAATACAAAGCGTAAGCGAGTCATACAGTGTACTAATGATTCAATATTATCTTCGCCACCGACCGTTTTGAGTATTTCTTTTGCAGTATTTGTATATTTCATCTTTTTTCCTCCTCTAATAAAAAAAGACCTAAAGCCCCCAAAAAAACAAGGCTTTAGGTCATGCGCCGTCTTTAGTGACAGCAAGCACCCTAATTATAAATTTTTAGTGATACGTCGAATGTGTGCGGTTAAATATAATAATTCTGTTGAACTAAGAGGGTAATCAAATGTTTTTTCAACATAATCATGAATAAGAATGGCACATTCATATTCATTGCGATATTTTTCTTTTAAAATCATGAGTAATTCAGAGTCTTCATCATCATAATGGTCACTCGTTAAAATACGTTGTGCAAAAAATTTCACATGCGTTATGAAACGGTAATAATCAAGTGATGTTTCATCAAACTCCGTACGGTATTTTTCTTTAATAATATTTTCAATGTTTTTTGTAATTTCAGCAATTTCATAGGCATAATCGAAGGATTTCCCCTCTTCAGCATTCACAAAATGAATGGCAATAAAAGCGGCTTCATCTATCTCAAACTGAACACCTAAATTTTTTTGGACAATTTCAATCGCTTTTTCTCCAATCGCATATTCATCAGGATAGAAGCGTTTGATATCCCAACGCAAAGGGTTTTTTAAAATTATTCCTGTGTTATAACGTTCGACAGCAGAGTGTATATGATCGGTTAGGTTGACGTAAATAATTTCATTGAGGGCTTTTCCGAGCTTGATTTTCCCGAAGTTTATAACGGTCTCAGCGACTAATATATGCTCCATCGGCACATCAAGCAATAGCTCTGTGAATTTATTTTGCATCGATTTATCTCTTAATAAAAACGTTTTTTCAACTAATTCCATATCGATTTCATGATTTTTTTTCTTACCAAAGGCAATGCCTCGTCCCATGACAAGGATATCAAACCCACTCTTGTTGGTCGAAATAACTGTATTATTATTAAGTACACGCTTTATTATCATAAAATCACCTGCCAAAAAAAAATCCTATTTATCATTTCTTATGAAATGCAAATAGGTCATGCTCACAATAATGTGATAACATCCAAAATTAACTAATTAAAATAGGTAGTAATTAACAAATAGCATGCTTACCCGAAGTAATAACATCTATGGTATTGGTTTCAGATTAGCAAAAAATGTAAGGGCTGTCAATACTGTAAAGATTTATATTTCATGATACAACAAAAATATAGCCGAATTATGTGGAAATACTCAATTAATTGAAGGCGATTTCTTTTTAAATTTAAAGCGCTTTCAAAAAAAGCGTGACAATTATCAAAAAGTACAGTATATTATAAACATAAGTATAGTCTTTTGATAAAAGGAGGAAGTTAAAATGCCAGAAAAAACAATTATGTTAGCTTGTTCAGCAGGGATGAGTACGAGTTTATTGGTTACAAAAATGCAAGCAGCTGCCAAAGAACAAGGTCTAGATGCAAAAATATACGCAGTTTCTGTTTCAGAAGTGCCACAACAATTAGAAAAAGAGGTCATCGACATTATTTTATTAGGCCCACAAGTACGTTATGCTGAAAAACAAGTAGCGCAACAAATTGGTGAACGAGATGTGAAGTTAGATGTCATCAACATGAGTGACTACGGTTTGATGCATGGCGGCAATGTTTTAGCGGCTGCTTTAGAAAAATTAAACAACTAAAAAGTTTGTTATAAAAGGAGCATTTAATGATGAAATATAATTTTCCAAAAGATTTTTGGTGGGGTTCAGCGGTAAGTGGCCCACAAACTGAAGGGGTATTCCCTGGTGATAATAAAGGTGACAGTACATGGGATTATTGGTATAAACAAAAGCCAGAACTGTTTTTTGATCAAGTTGGACCTGAAAAAACATCGTATACCTATTTGCGTTTCAAAGAAGATGTTCAATTGTTAAAAGAAACAGGACATAATTCCTTTCGAACATCTATTCAGTGGAGTCGTTTAATTCCAACGGGTGACGGAGAAGTTAATCAGGATGCGGTTCGTTTTTACAACGAATACATTGACGAACTGATAGCGAATGATATTGAGCCTTTTATCAATTTATATCATTTTGATATGCCAATGTCATTGATGGAAAAAGGCGGTTGGGAAAGTCGTGCAACAGTTGAGGCGTATGTGCGTTATGCTAAAATCTGTTTTGAATTATTTGGCGATCGTGTCAAAAAATGGTTCACCAATAATGAACCGATTGTACCCGTCGAAGGCGGTTATCTTTACCAATTTCATTACCCAGCAATCGTTGATTTACGCAAAGCGATACAAGTTGGGTACCATGAGAATTTAGCAAGTGCGATGGCAATTTCGGCTTATCGTCAATTAAATCTTGATGGAGAAATTGGTATTATTTTAAACCTCACACCTAGCTATCCTCGTGATGTTAATAATCCAGAGGATGTAAAGGCGTCAATTATTTGTGATGCGTTCTTCAATCGTTCGTTTTTAGATCCGGCTATTAAGGGTACCTTTCCACAAGAACTCATTGATATTGTAAAAGAGTTAGGTATGCTCCCCGAATATGAAGCAAATGATTTAGACATTATTAAGGAGAATACGGTGGATTTATTAGGTGTTAATTATTACCATCCTCGCCGTGTGAAAGCGAAGGAAACACCAAACAATCCTTTAATACCAATGCCTGATGATTACTTTGATATGTACGATATGCCAAATAAAAAAATGAATCCTTACCGCGGTTGGGAAATATATGAACGCGGCGTTTACGACTTATTAATTAATCTTCGCGACAATTATGGTAATATTCCATGTTTTATTTCAGAAAATGGAATGGGTGTCGAAAACGAAGCGCGCTTTATAAAAGAAGATGGCAGTATAGAAGATGATTACCGAATTGATTTTGTGGCGGGACATCTCCGTTATGTTCATGATGCACTGCAAGAAGGCAGTAATGTGAAGGGGTATCACATGTGGACAGCAATTGATAACTGGTCATGGACTAATGCTTATAAGAACCGTTATGGCTTTGTGTCTGTCGATATCGACAATGAGGGGAAACGAACAATTAAGAAAAGTGGTCACTGGTTTAAAACTGTTGCTGACAATAATGGGTTTGATAATTAGGGGGAATTGAAATGAATGGATGGATTGATAAATTTGCTGAGAAAATGATGCCGTTGGCTGCTAAATTAGGCCAAAATCGTTATTTAACTGTTCTGAGAGATGCTTTTATGTTGGCATTTCCATTAACAATGTTTGGTTCACTTGTCGTTGTATTAAATAACTTACCTTTTTGGCCCGAAAATGTTTCATTACAACTGAATACATTATTGGGGAATGGTCAAAATGCAACAATGTCTATCATGACAGTATTTGTAGCATTTGGTATTGGGTATTATCTTACTAAATCCTATGGTGAAGATGGTGTATTTGGTGGTGTCGTCGCCTTAGCATCTTTCTTAATTCTTACTCCATTTTTCTTCGAAACAGCAGAAGGCGCAGCGGTTACAGGTGCACTTTCACTTGACCGATTAGGTGCAAAAGGGATGTTTATCGGAATGATAGCCGCATTCATTGCTGCAGAAATATATGTGCGCATCACTAAAAAAGGTATTACGATTAAGATGCCAAATGGCGTACCTGAGGCAGTTAGCCGCTCTTTTGCTGCGTTAATTCCTGCGATTACAACATTGACCGTATTCTTGCTTTTAAATGCTGCTGTCAATGGCTTTTTTAACACAAACTTACACGATGTTGTATACACAATTATACAAAAACCGCTTGTTGGATTAGGTAGTGGTTTACCTGCAACATTAGTCGCACTTTTATTTGCTCAGTTGTTATGGTTTTTCGGCTTGCATGGCCAAGTGATTGTGAACTCGGTAATGGACCCGATTTGGCAAACACTGTCACTAGAAAATTTAGCAGCCTACAAATTAGGTGATGAATTACCACATATTATTTCTAAATCATTTATGGAAACGTATACAGTTGGTTTAGGTGGTTCTGGTATGACATTGGCCGTTGTATTAATGATGGCGTTTTTCTTTAAAAATAAACAGATGAAAGAAATTGGTCGTTTAGCTCTAGCGCCAGGGGTTTTTAATGTGAATGAACCGGTTATTTTTGGACTTCCAATTGTTTTGAACGCGACGATTATGATTCCGTGGGTAATCACACCACTCATTGTTACCTCTTTCAACTATGCGGTCATGGCACTAGGAATCTTCCCGATTCCAACAGGAGTTACAGTACCTTGGACAGTTCCAATTTTCTTAAGTGGGATGATGGCAACTAACTCAGTGATGGGTGGGATTTTACAACTACTCGATCTTGTTATTGTTGTCCTATGCTGGTTCCCATTCTTGAAAATATTTGAAAAGGTCAATGCTTCAACAAAGTTATAATCTATGCGATAATGAAATGAAGACCTCTGGTCTTCATTTTTTTAGTTATAGAGGAGTGAAAGTGATGCTGAAATATAAACTGATAGCAGATGATATCAGGCATAAAATACAAAGCGGTGAGTATAAGGCCGATAATCTTTTGCCCGATCAAGTCACGTTAGCTGAACAATACGAAGTGAGTCGTATGACCGTGAAAAAAGCAATTGATATTTTAGCAATGGAAGGTCTTGTATATCGTAAGCGAGGTATGGGCACACGGGTACTAAAAAATGCCTTATGGAATCAAAACGATAGTTTGGCAATAGAATACCAAGGTCTAACAGTTCAGATGAAACATAAAGAAATCACCAGTAAAATCATTGAATTTAAAATTGAATTTCCCGATGAAGCACTCCAACAATTATTAATGATTAAAGAGACAGATGCCGTTTACTTTGTGCATCGTCTACGTTTAGTAGACAAAAAAGCGTATGTATTAGAAAAAACTTATTTTGTTGCAAGTATTGTTGAAAAGTTAGTGCCATCTATATTAGAAAAATCAATTTACAGATACATCAAAGAAGAACTAGGATTGGTTATTGGTGGTGCTTATCGTAAAATACACGCAGATATTCCAGACAAATATGATATTGAATATCTCAATTGTAAAAAAACAACACCGGTATTAGAAGTTGAACAAGTTGTGTATCAACAAAATGGTATCCCATTCGAATACTCAAAATCACGGAATCGTTTTGATACTAGGAGTTATACAATATCAGATGTTATAAAAGATGCCTATAAATAATGTGCTACTTCATAAAAACTTTTTCTTAGACGGAAGAGAATGGTTGAACATTCTTATTTCATTTGGGAGAGGTTTTTATGTTTTTTTCATAGTAGTTATGAATAACTACCCAATCTTTTGTTGTCGGGAAAACAGGTACGCAAAATACAGGCACATTATTGACGTGTAATCCAGTTATATTAGTCAGTACAATATCGTATTTTTGAGCATGTTTCGTAAATGACTTGAGTGAAAGGTCCATTATTATAGTCGATTCGAGATTGTTATTAAAAAGATATGTGATTTTATCTTTTAACATGCGCATATGTTCCACGTCAGTATTGAAAAATAAGCCAACTGACATTTTGGGTGCTAATTTTTCTAGCTCAAGCATTAGATTTTGCCAATTTGTAAAAATAGTATAGGCAAATGAATTAATTGTATGCGTCTCTAATTCACCTAAATTACTTTTGCTAAGTTCTTCTTTGAAGACAGCGATGAATTCGGGGTAATCTTTTTCAATACTATCAACAAAATATTGGTAACGATTGTATAGTATATAGGGTTTCCCATATTGGAAGATACTAATATTATAGAGGTTGAGTAATACCTCATTTTGGTTAGGTTGTGGGATATTCATTTTTAAAGCAATATTATCTAATAATGTACGTAGAGCAGTAACTTTTTCCGCTACTTCAGCCTTTTTTTGGACCATAGAAGTAAGTGTTTCTTGATTAACTGCAAAATTTTCATTTATAAAAGGATAAAACAATCGAAAGATAACTTCGTCGGTTAATTCTACTTTGAAAGTTAGTTTGAAAAGGTTTTTAAACAGAGGGTTTTCTAGTGCAGACAAATCAACATCCTCTGAAAAGGGTGTATACACATCGGTATGATTCCCATTTTGAAGACGAATAATAATAACCATTATCCAAATACGTAATTTTTCAATTTGAGGGAAATTTACTGTGTGACCATTAGACTTTGTAGCTGAAATAAACATTTTATCAAGAACATTCAATTGTATTCTAGAAAAAGGTTTTTTTCGACCCGTATATTTTTCAGAGATATAATAGATGATGAAGTTACAAATATTTGTCTCGTTTCCTACGATTTTTAGAGGAGTAAGGCTGATAGAAAAAGCTTCAGGGACTAATGCCTTATTAATACGCTTAATGAGACGACGCACTGTTGATGTGCTAAGTTATAATTTTTCAGCTAAAGAGTCAACGGTATGCGTTTCATCAAAGAAAACAGTTTCGATTATTTTGAATTCAGTACTATTAGAAAGAATGGTTTCATAAAGATATTCAACGGTATAGTTTTGTGGTATATCCAGGAAGATACCATCAAAATTATGGGTTGTAATGTGTAAAGGCATACAATATTCATTTATAAAATTAATATCAGTGCGTAATGTTTTCGACGTGATATTGAAAAAACGACAGATTTCACTTACAGAAGGTTGTTCATGTAAATGTAGGTACTCAACAATATGCAAAACGCGTAAATCATGAGTAGATAGTATTTTTCTCAAGTTGGAACCTCCTACTTCAATTAGTCAGTATTATCTATTATTATATCAAAAAAAGGACTAATTGATAAATATTTGCATTTTTTATAAAAAAATCTCTTGGTTAGTATTAACTTACATGTTCTTCTTTACTTTCCTTAGCCTTAGTGGTGGTAGTGAACTATAAAAATTGATAAAATATAGAAGTTATTTAGCAAAATAATGATAGACTATACAATACCCTAAATTCGGTATATTACTAATTTTGTGTTAAATTATAGGAATAATATTTTTTGTTGGGAGGAGATTGAAGTATGAGTGAATGGCAAGTTAAGAAATTAGAGGAAATGACAGCAAGAGAGCTATTTGCAATTCTCTATACACGTTCTGAAGTTTTTGTCGTTGAACAAGAGTGTGTCTTCCAAGAACCAACGATAGAGGACTTAACATGCTTACATGTATTTAAGGTAGATGAAAAGCAAGATTTAGTTGCATACGCGCGTATTATTGATAATGAGGAATATATTACATTTGGACGTGTTATCACAGCTTCGAAATATCGGGGAACGGGTGAAGGACAAAAATTATTAACAACTGTTATAGCTGAAATTAATAAACGATACCCGAATAGACTTGTTAAAATACAAGCACAAGCCTACTTGGAAAAATTTTATGGGTCTTTTGGCTTTAAATCTGTATCAGATTATTACTTAGAAGACGACATCAAACATATTGATATGGCAAAATAGTAAGTTTGCAAAAACATCGCTACTTTTTTGAGTATAGGTAAATAATAGATAGTTTAGTAACCAGTGAGCGGTTTTATCGGTGACTGGTTATTTTTATTGTAGAAGTTTAAATGAAATAGTACCTTTTCCCTTTATAAGTGAAAAATGCAACGGAATCCTATATAATAGGAATAATGACCGGGTTAATAAAAACTATTCAGTACTAGATATATAGACTTCTCAGTAATGATGAAAGGAATTAATAAACGTGAAAAAATTCAAGTGGAGTAAGTTAACACCAATTCTAATTATTATTATTGTCGCATTTATTTTTATAATACCTCACCTTATTAGCCGAGGCATGATTATTGGATCAGATGCAATCTTTCATTTTAATCGATTTTATGATACCGCCATGCAAATAAAAACAGGTAATTTCCAGTATTTCATTTCGATGTTTGGTTTTCAAGAGTCGGGGCGTATTGTAAATGCTTTTTATGGGCCATTGTTTGCATATCTACAAGGTTTATTAGTGTTGGCAAGTGGTTCGTGGTTTTATTATCAAGTACTTTCTAATTTTATATTGTATCTGCTATCAGGATTTTCAATGTATGCATTATTACGTACCAATAAAGTCAAAATAAAGATTAGTGTGGCAGCAGCCATCATCTATATGACGACATTTGCAGTACAATACTGGACGATTAGACAAGGCTTTACTAGTTGGGGGGCCAGTATTTTACCGCTCTGTTTAATTCCACTTAGGGATATGATAACAAAGCAACGTATTCATCCGATACAACTGGCAGTATTCATGGCATTAATGTTTCAAACGCATGTGTTTACAAGTCTGATTTTAGGATTAATATACCTTCCTTTTGTAATTAGTGGTTGGTTGGCTTCAAAAGAAAAAAGTCTTATGGTGAAACA
Organism: Brochothrix thermosphacta DSM 20171 = FSL F6-1036; assembly: GCF_036884295.1. Lineage (NCBI taxonomy): Bacteria > Bacillati > Bacillota > Bacilli > Caryophanales > Listeriaceae > Brochothrix > Brochothrix thermosphacta. The sequence goes on along the minus strand of NZ_CP145608.1, from coordinate 2,374,815 downwards.
ATTAGCGATGGCTATCGGTTTATTCTTTATACTCACCTGCAATATATGGGTGAGCTACCTTAATCTATATAAGGAAAATAATATTTTAGCACCATTTGTGAATAACAACATGTCACTCAATACGATTAATAATCACAGCAGTTATTGGTTAATAAATCCAATGATTCTTGTGGTGATTTTGCTCATACAATTAATTATTACGATTCGCTATTGGCGTGATTTTTCTAAATTAAATAAAGTGGTTATTAGTACAGCTGCTTTCTTTTTAATTCTTTCGACCAGTGTGATACCATGGGAAACATTGATGAAGGCACATGTGCCTTTGATTGAATTGATTCAATTTCCATTTCGTTTCTTTGTTCCTTGTACGGTATTATTGCTTTTCTCGTTCGCACTCATTCTTAATTCGGGTCGTATCCATAAAACACGACTCCGTTGGTATGTAAGCATTGCCGTTATTTTGAGTATCATACAAGCAGTTTTGGCTATCAACGCGACAGTAGACATGTGGCATTATAAAAACCCAAAAGAATTTAATCAATCATATTATACAATTATTAGTAAGAAAGATAACGATGAAATAAAAAGGTCGTTTTTTGCTAAAGATAAAGCGCTAAGTTTACAATATTGGCAAAAATCCACACCTGATTATTTACCAATCAATGATAAACTAACGGGTAATACCTACAAAAATTACGCAGAGCTTATTATTGATAAAAATCATCAAGTAACAAAAACTGTTGCAGATGGTAAATTATGGTTGGAGTGGCAAGGCAAAGAAAGTAAAGAAGTGGCGCTGCCTATTGTTAAATATAGGGCGACTGAATTAACGTTAAATGGAGAGAAATTGGTGGATAAAGAAATCCGTAAAACAGGACTGGGCACCCCGATTGTTCAACAAAAAAGCGGTAAAAATCGTTTAAGTGTCGCTTATCATTCGACAGTGCTCTTTAAAATCGCCTTGAGTGTGACTATCGCATCTTGGCTAGCGGTAATTGTCTATTCTTTCCGTCGCAAAAAAAAGCTTGATTAGTGATTAATTAGTACTTTAGAGGCTTTTAAATAAAACAGGTGTATCTAAAAAGTTTAAAAAAACCACTTTATATAGAAAAAAACAGCGGTTAGTGCTGGTCTTTCTATAGAATATTTTCCGATAATTTGCTACAATGAGTAAAGAGTATAGTTAGAAAAAAGGAGAATCATAAAATGATAGCAGTGAGCGATCTTAAAGCAGGTATGACATTTGAACAAGATGGTAAATTAATCAAAGTATTGGAAGCAAGTCATCATAAACCAGGTAAAGGTAACACAGTAATGCGTATGAAACTGAAAGATATCCGTTCAGGTTCTACAATTGAAACAACAATGCGTCCAGATGATAAAGTGCCAAAAGCATACATTGAATCAAAACCAGTTCAATACTTATACAACCAAGATGACATTGAGATTTTTATGGATTTAGAAACATATGACCAATACGAAATTCCAACTACAATCGTTGAAGATGAAATGCTTTATATCTTAGAAAACATGGAAGTTAAAATCCAATTTTATGGGACTGAAGTAATTGGTGTGACGTTACCAAAAACAGTTGAATTAAAAGTTGTTGAAACACAACCTTCAATTAAAGGTGCGACAGCAACAGGTTCAGGTAAACCAGCTAAGATGGAAACTGGCTTAACAGTTAACGTTCCTGATTTCATTGAAGCAGGCGAAGTGTTAGAAGTTAACACAGCTGATGGTTCGTATTTGAAACGTGCGGCTAAATAATCTCTCAGAAAAGATGTGGGTAACTCAACCACATCTTTTTTTGTTCATTTTTATTAACGTAAAATAAAGGAGGTAAGAAATGTTACTAAGTATCAAACGAGACGAGTGGCTCGGAAATGTAAAAAATGATCTGCTAGGTGGATTAGTGACGGCGGTTGCTTTAATACCGGAAGTGATTGGTTTTGCGATTATTGCAGGGGTTAATCCAATGACAGCACTATTTGCCTCAGTGATTACAGCGATTGTTACTTCTTTAACAGGGGGACGACCAGCGATGATGTCAGCAGCAGCAGGCTCAATGGCACTAGTAATGGTCGTGTTAATTAAAAATCATGGTATCGAGTATATGATTGCAGCCACCATTTTAACAGGGGTTTTCCAGTTGTTATTCGGTTATTTAGGGATACATAAATTAATGCGGTTCATTTCAAAACCTGTAATGATGGGATTTGTAAATGCCTTGGCATTATTGATTTTTTTAGCGCAAATTCAACAATTGGAGCATCAAAATGGAACAACTTATGCGGTGGTAGGAATTACGGTTGTGTTGATGTATGTTTTACCACGTGTCACTCGTGCCGTGCCACCCGCATTAATTATTATTGTAGCGATGACGTGTATTGCATTGATGCCGCAACTACAATTACAAACAGTTGGTGATTTAGGCGAGATGACGGGTGTCTTAGCTTTACCAGGTATTCCAATGGTACCGTTCACTTTTGAAACATTGGTAATTATAACGCCAACGGCACTTGCACTCGCTTTTGTTGGCTTAATGGAATCGTTGTTGACCTTACCGCTGATTAATAAAATGACGGGAACGCTGGGTGATAATAAACGCGAAGTGAAGTCACAAGGGTTAGCAAATATCATCACAGGTTTCTTTGGAGGCCCTGCTGGTTGTGCAATGATTGGCCAAGCAGTCATCAATGTGGAATCGGGTGGAAGAAAACGGCTCTCAACACTTACTGCCGGGTTGACCTTATTCATTTTAATTGTATTTTTCAAAGATGTGATGGTTCAAATACCAACAGCAGCCTTGATTGGCATTATGATTGTGGTTGCTGTTAAAACCTTTAGTTGGTCAAGCTTACGAGAACCCCCCCATTTGCCAGCAACTGAGACTGCTATAATGGTCGTTACAGTAATACTTGTTGTCTACACACACAATCTCGCAATTGGTATTTTGGTAGGTGTATTGTTAAGCATGGTGATTTTTATCGTTCAATTAGCAAACATTAATGTTTCACGTGAAAATAAAACTGTGAAAGTTACGGGACCGCTATTTTTTGTTTCGGCCCAAACGATGATCACTTATTTTGAGAACATAACACTAGAAGATGGGATGCGACTTGATTTGTCAGAGGCACCTATCTGGGATAAAGCAGGAAGAGATGCTGTGATAACGATTCGACATCTATTTGAGGAGGCGGATTTGTCATTAGAAGTGACGACCTCTGCTACAGATAGTGAGGAACGACGCAATTAACCTGTTGAGTGTATAATAGGAGTAAGCTAATTCCAATGAGAAGGGATGTTAAAATAATGAGTTATCTTTATATTAAGCAAAAAGTATTTAGTCTTGGCGGTAAATTCACAGTCAAAGATGAACGGCAAAATGATAAATATTTTGTTGAAGGTAGTGTGTTTTCAATGAAAAAAAGCTTCGTGATTCGTGATACACAAGATAATGAAATAGCAACTATTACGAAAAAAATGTTCAGTTTGCATCCCACGTTTTATGTCGCTGTAGAGGGTGAGAAAGAAATTATTATCAAGAAGGCATTAACTTTGTTCAAAACGCGTTATCACATTGAAGCGGAAGGTCTTGAAATCAATGGGGATTGGTGGGAGCGTAACTTTGATGTTCTGCGTGATGGACAAAGAGTGGCAAGCGTGAGAAAGAAGTTGCTGAGTTGGGGTGACACGTTTGAAGTCGAAATTAAAGATGAGCGTTTAGAACATACGATTATTGCGTTAGTGATTGCGATTGATTATGTAGAAGACTCAGAGTCCCATTCTCATAATGGTTCTAACAATTAATTAGAGGAGTGGCAGGATGCGTTATCTACGAAGTTTTCAATTGTCTGCTAAAAAAATGAAGGCGTGTACTATCTATCCGTACAATATTCTAGCCAATAAGCGTTCAGAAGTTCTCGTATTTGATACGGTCACAATATTATATGGCACTAACGGTTCTGGTAAATCGACGCTGTTAAATATCCTGGCACAAAAGTTAGGGATACCAGGTGCAGAACCACCCAAACAAGGAGGTAGCGTTGATTATTTTGCCAACTATGTGAATGAGAGTCAGATTAGTTTCGAGCTTGATGAAGTGACTAATCGTGATTTTAATATACCTGCAAACAGTCGTTATATCAAAAGTGAAGATATCTTATATGAGATAAAAAAGATACAGCAAGAAGCTATTTTGCGTGAAGGTTATTTCTATGAACGTGGTAAGCTTGGTGAGACGAAAGCAGAGCGTTCAGAGCATCTCGAAACATATGAGATGAAGAAAAGTATTGATAGGCTCAGTTTCTCTCAAGAAAAATATTCAAACGGTGAAACAGCAAAACATATATATGAAGATTTTATTGAACCCGAGGGTATTTATTTGTTAGATGAGCCAGAAGCATCCTTGTCACCTGAAAACCAGTTGAAACTAGTTGATTTTATTGCTGATGCTGCACGGTTTTTAAACTGTCAATTTATTATTGCAACACATTCACCTTTTTTACTAGGTGGATTGGAAAGTACCATTTATCAATTAGATTTACCGGGATTGCATACATGTGACTGGACAGCATTAGAAAATGTTCAAACCTATCAGCGCTTCTTTGCAAAACATAGCACTTCTTTCAACAATGCAAACTAAAAATTAATAAGGGGTTATGAAATGGCATTAGTGAAGGATATTTATTCAGAAGTTTTTTTGGAGACAATCATGTCAGCAATTTTAGAGTATGATGCGACCTTTAACCAGGCGCTCTTTCAACAAAAAATAGAAGCAAAAGGTTGGGAAGAATTAACGTTAATGGGTCGAGTGGACCGGTTTTCAAGTGCTTTGCATGAGAGTTTGGAAAACAAAGACCTGACAGTTGTTGGACCATTATTGTTACACATACAAGAAACAGGTAAAGGCCTAGCTTACATCTTTTTACCTGATTACGTGGCGAAATACGGTCAAAATAATGTGCCAGTAGCGCTACAATTACTTGAGCAATTAACAAGCGGTTCGACAGGTGAATTTGCAATCCGTGCCTTTCTAACAAATCATTACGAAGAAACAATGACGAAAATGAAGATTTGGTCACAACATCCAACTGATGAACATGTCCGTCGTTTAGCCAGCGAGGGATGTCGTACGCGTTTACCATGGGCAAAAAAAGTGCCGGGATTAGTAGATCAAACAGCTGATATTATCACTATTTTAAAACAACTAAAAGATGATGAGTCACTTTATGTACGAAAAAGCGTGGCTAATAATATTAATGACTTGAGCAAAGACCACCCACAGCTGGTGATAGAATTGATGGGTGAATGGCATAGTAACGCATCAGCAGAAGTCATGTGGCTCATACGTAAAGGGTTAAGAACATTGCTGAAAGAAGGTCAGTCAGATGTGTTGGCACTGTTAGATTATGCAGCTGCTTCTGACATGACACTCACGGATGTTGTATTTAATGTTGATCGTATTGCAGTTAGTTTGGGCGAGACATCAACGTTTACGTATTCATTCGACGCATTAGCAAGTGAAAAAACAACCGTACGACTTCTATTAGAAGTGGATTTTGTAAAAAAACATGGAACTTCTACTAAACGTTTCTTTTTAAGTGAAAAGAAAATAACGCCACTAATGAAGACTTATGGCGGTGAGAAAAATTACGTTTGGAAAAACTTAACGACGCGTCAACATTATACAGGAACGTATGTTTTTCGTTTAGTATTAAACGGTGAGATCATTGGTGAAACAACTGTTGATTTCAGTATTTAAATTGTAGAGGAGTGATACTCAATGCAAGTTACGCGAGAGCAACAGCAGGAATGGGCGGCGCTTAAATACGATGTGATGGCGCATTCCCAAAGAGAGTACAACGCCATACGGCAGTTGTTTAAAGGTAATGAATGGAGCGAAGAGAAAGAAGGTTCCTATCGTCGATTGATTCAGAACGCTTATGAAACGGTTCCTACAAGAGGTTCATTGTTAAATGCATATCAACATGTGTGGGGCTATTTCAAACGCATAGCAACACCTGAGGAGCTCGTACGTTACCGTGAATTGAGTGAGCATTTTTCACCCACCACGGATGAGTTATTGCCCTTTTTACGTGCGTTAACAGTGAAGTATCAAATGAAGTATTTATTGAATTCAAATTTATTATTCCCAACAAAAAAAACTGACTCTTAATGTCAGTTTTTTGTTTTTTAAGAGGTGAAGGCGCTTATCACGAGTACAGCATTATGGCCACCAAAGCCAAAACTATTGCTGAGGCCATGTGTGAGGGGTTTCGTTATTAATTTGTCACTCAAATTAAGTTCGCCTTCGTGATGATCCGAACGATAATTGCGGGTAGGTGTTATTTCATTATTTGCGAGCATTTTAGCAAGAGCGATAGCTTCGAAGGCACCAGCAGCACCGAATAAATGCCCGGTCATCGATTTGTTGGCAGTAACAGGAATATGTGCTAACTCCTCTTTGAAGAGCTTATGTAAAGAGGCAGCTTCGATAGCATCACCAAGAGGGGTGCTTGTAGCATGGGCGCTGATGACATCAATATCTTTTGGTTGTAAATGGGCATCAGCTAATGCCAAGGTCATCGCACGATAAGCACCATCGCCAGTTGGTTCAGGTGCAACAAGATGATGAGCATCGGTTGTGGTGCCATAACCTGTTATCTCCGCATAGATGTTGGCGCCGCGAGCATTGGCATGACTGAGACTTTCTAAAATAAGAACAGCACCGCCTTCTCCCATTACAAAACCATCACGAGCATCGTCAAACGGACGGCTGGCAGCTTCTGGTGTTTCTGTATAAGCAGAAGAAAGTGCGCGAGCGTTTGCAAAACCAGCAAAAGCAACAGGCACCATTGAAGCCTCGCTTCCTCCAGCAAACGCAGCGTCAATATAACCAGCTTTAATCTGACGATAAGCCTCACCAATTGCCGTATTTCCTGTAGCACAGGCCGAAACAGGCGCGTAAGAAGGACCTTTAGCATTAAACGCGATACTTATATTGCCCGTGGCAGCATTAGGCATAATCATCGGTACAAAAGAAGGACTCACACGACGAGGACCTCTTGTGTTGTAGAGCTCAATATTGTTAATCAATGTTTCTATTCCGCCAATCCCCGATCCAACAAAGGTGCCCAAACGATAAGAATCACAGTTGTTTTCAATTCCTGAATCGTCAAACGCTTGCTGTGCTGCTTCGAGTGCGAAAAAGGCAAATCTATCTAAGCGTCGTCGCTCTTTAACTGTAATAGAGCTGTGTGAATAAGGATCATTAATGACACCGCCAATTAATGCTGTCTGCGCGTCACTATTTTGTAATTTTTGAATCCCCGATTTTCCTGCACGTAAATTGTGATAACTTTCATCAACTGTATAACCAAGCGGGGAAATCATTCCCATGCCTGTAATGACAACACGTTCTTGCATAATTATCCAACCCTTCATTTATCTAAGATAATGCTAGTATAGCAAGCTGTTATATCCTATGACAGAACTGTATTTATGGTAGGATAAAAAGTAATAGGCTAATAAAAGGGAGTGTATCAAAATGGAAGCGGAAACAAGATTAAAAGAACTTTCAACTTTTTTAACAAACAAACGGGCATCATTGTCACCAGAAGCAGTCGGTTTACCTTTAGGAGGGCAAAGACGTCGTGTTATTGGTTTAAGACGTGAGGAAGTCGCAATGCTTGCTGGTGTGAGCACAAGTTGGTACACACGATTTGAACAAGGGAAAAATATACAGCTATCAGTTGATACAGTACGTGCCATTGCCAATGTATTACAACTAACACCTGAAGAAAATAATTATTTACTCTCGCTAGCGGTACACTACCAATATGAGGCAGTCGCACCGACACAACCTGCTACCACCCATAAACACAAAGATGTACATAAAGTAGTGCAGGCAATTAGTGACTATCCCGTATTAGTCACTGATCGCTATTTGAACATTGTAGATTGGAATGATGCTGCAACACGATTGCTGATTGATTTTCAACAATTGAAGGTAACCGAACGTAATTTGATTGATGTGATTTTTACAAAAAGGGCAATTCGTCGTTTGGCACTCAATTGGACGGAATTAGCTACACAATTTGTGGCGATTTTTAAAGGTAATTACGGCAAATATACCGCTGATCCACAATACGGCATTTTTATTCAGGCACTCGAAGCAAAAAGTGAAACATTTAAAAAAATGTGGCATGCCAATACGATTAATCGTGACCCAGACTTACAATTAATCTTTAATTTACCAGGGATAGGGAGCGTGGCTTACCAACTCACATCATTAGAGACAACAGATGTGGGAAGTGAATACAGGCTGAGCATTTTTGTGCCAATCGTAAGTGAAAGTTAAAGTTTGACAAGGTTAAGACGGTGACGTAAACTGTTTATAAAGAACCTTTATAAAGTCAGGGAGGCGTCAAAATGAATCAAAGAGAACGCATGATAGCAGGTCTGCCGTATATCGCAAATAAAGATGCAAGTTTAGTAAAAGAACGCGATGAACTAAAAATAAAAGTACATAAGTATAATCAACTATTACCCACGCAACGTGAGGAGTTATCGAAAGGGATCAAAGCTATTTTTGGTAATACGGGCGAAGCGATTACAGTCAAACAACCGTTTCGCTGTGATTACGGTGCAAATATTTCGGTAGGTGAAAACTTCTACGCCAACTATAACTGCACGATTTTAGATGTGGGTCCTGTCACTATTGGATCAAACGTACAATTTGCTCCGAATGTATCGCTGTTCACAGCCGGGCACCCTGTTCATCCGACATCGCGTAATTCTGGTTATGAATATGGCATTGCCATTACTATCGGTGATAATGTATGGATTGGTGGTAATACAGTTGTTAATCCTGGTGTAACAATCGGTGAAAATACGGTCATCGGATCAGGCAGTGTGGTAACGAAAGATATTCCCGCCAATGTTATTGCCGTGGGAAACCCTTGTCGTGTATTCCGTGCAATTACAGAAGAAGATCGTGATTATTATTATAAAAACCAACGTTTTGATGTGACGGATTACTAACCACAAATTAAGGGGGAAAAACGATGAAGATTGATCATATTGCTTTATATGTATTGGATTTAGAAAAAATGCGTATGTTTTATCAAACTTATTTCCACGGTGTTGCGGGCGAAAAATATCACAATCCAAAAACAGGATTACAAACCTACTTTTTATCTTTTGAAGAAGGTGCGCGTCTCGAATTAATGACACGACCAGAAAATAAGCCTGAAGAAAGCAGCTTATACAGAGTAGGTTGGACGCATTTAGCTGTCAACGTAGGAAGTAAAGAAAAGGTGAATCAGCTCACTGAACAGTTAGAAAACGAGGGGTATGAAGTCGTGAGTCAACCACGTACAACAGGTGACGGTTATTATGAAAGTTGTATTAAAGATCCAGAAGGAAATCAAATTGAAATAACTATTTAACAAAGCAGTAGAGAATATAAAAGAGGTGTAGACATGAAAATTGGCGATGCGAGACTGATGAAAAAACTCAACGTCAATACGGTGCGTAAAATATTGAAAGCAAAAAAGACGATGACAAAGCCGGAATTATCTGAAATAAGCGGCTTGAGTGTTGTCACAATTAATGCGATTATTCAAGAATTGGTGGATAGTCAGGAAGTATTAAAATTAAAAGAAACACAATCTACAGCGGGACGTAAAGCAACTTTATATGCATACAATGGTGAGTTTGAATTATTTTTAACGGTGTGTTTATCCCAAGAAAAAGAAAATGAAGTGGTTGATATAGTCGTAGGAAATGCTTTTGGCGAGGCAATAGTTGAAGAACGTAAGGAAGTTCAGCAGCTAACACTGTCGTTTTTAATAGAAGCATTAGCGCCATATGTTGCGCGTTACTCTACTTTGAAATTAATCAGCGTAGGGATTCCAGGACAAGAAATCAATGGCAGATTAACAATGATTGATTTTGAAAAACTACTGGATGTTCAATTAGAAAAAACATTGACTGAACGGTTTCAATTACCTGTTATATTAGAAAATGATATTAATGCGGCAATTATTGGTTTTTGTACTAGTGAAAAATTCTTACAGAGTGAGTCTGTCGTTGGTCTATATTACCCGGATTCAAACCCGCCAGGGGCAGGGATTTATCTTAATGGTAAATTGATAAAAGGTAAGAATGGTCTCGCGGGAGAAATTAAGTATTTGCCTGTCAAACAAAATTGGGAATCGGTTGTAACTGCGACAGATATCGAAGAAAATATCATTCAGTCGGCACAATCATTAGTCAGTATGTATGACCCGCATCATGTCGTTGTTTTTGGTACACATGCAACTGTTGCTGTGAAGCAAAAAATAGAAGAGCGAATTGAAGCGGTTTTTCCAGCAGTTGAAAAAACAACAGTCACAGTGCGGCAAGGTTTTTATGCCTACTATGTTTATGGGATGATTTGTTTATCGCTGCAACGCTTAAATACACAATATGAAGTATCATTACCATTCTCATTCAAATAACTCACTATATAAATAAATCTGCAGTCAACTCTTGATACAAGGCATCTAGTTCAGTATCGGAAATGTGTGCTTGCGTTTGAGACCAATCGCTGATAGTGAAAATCGTACGGACGAGTTGTTGTGCCAATAATTGTTGTGGCACACTGATCGTTTTATTTTCAAGGTACAAAAAGGCTTCAGTGACTAATTGTTTTTCAGCATAACGGGTAATTAATGAGGGTGCGAGTGGATCATGAGTTTGTGCGGTTATTAATAATTGTAAATCAGAATTTTTAAAGAAAGTATTCGATACACTAAAAGGTGACGTGAATTTAGTTTGTATTGAAAGCCGTTCATAATCAGCTAAAAGTTGCTGTATACCAAAGTTAAATAAATCAAATTTATCGTTAAAATGGTAATAGAATGAGGTATGGTGAATCGCACATGCTTCGCAAATTGCTCGGATAGATAGCTTTGAAAAAGGTGTTTTTTGTTCAGTTAATAAACGATAAGTGGTTTTCCAAATGGTTAATTTCATGATTTTCCTCCAAAGACCGACACTGATATAACATTGTCGGATGATGTCGTTATCCTTTCTAGAGTATACTATATTTATTAGTAATAAATGAAAGGCGGATGGTTATGAAAAGAAAAGTTATTCTTTATATTGCGGTGAGCATTGATGGTTTTATCGCAGATACACAAGGCGGTATTGATTTTTTAGGTGAGGTAACGGTGGATAAACCAGTCAGTGATGATTCTTATGAACGGTTTTATGAAACAATTGATACCGTTGTAATGGGGCGAACAACCTATCAACAAGTTGTGGAAGAACTTTCGCCAGATCATTACCCCTACGAAGGGGCAAAGTCCTATGTTTTAACAACGCAACAACATTTAAAAGCAAAGGAAGGCGTGCAATTTGTCAATGCATCGGTCGTATCGCTGATTGAACGATTATTAGCTGAAGAAGGTGGCGATATTTGGTTGGTCGGTGGCGCTAGCCTAATAGCACCGCTCATCAAAGCAGATTTAATTGATGAGTACAACCTCACAACTGTTCCTGTTATTTTAGGACAAGGAATCTCTTTGTTTGAAGGAAACAGCACAAAACGTCATTTGAAATTAAAAGAAATTACAGCTGTCAATGGTATGAGTAGCCAAGTTTATACGCGCTAAAGTAGTTATAAAAAGCCTAAAACATTTAATATTGTTTTAGGCTTTTTGCTGCCTTATTAAGGGGGACTTATTTATATGAATCCTATTTATGATGACGTTGACGATTTAAATCACACAAGTGGCAGAAAATGTTGATTAAAAATGATGGTTCACAGAATAGTGGGGTTAACTAACTTTTCAGAGGAATTACTTTTAAGGCAAATGCTCTATAACCCTCACAAAAAAACATGCAAGACTACTCAGAAAGAAGTATACTTATAAGTGCGAGTCAAATCGGTAAAGTGAAAGGAAGACGACGATGAATAATAATGATATACTGTTGCGTTTACGTTACGCACTAGACATCAAAGATACAGACATGGTTGAAATGTTTCGACTAGCAGGTGTTGAATTAACTTTGCAAGAAGTAAAAGACATGCTAACAAAACAAGAATACTTAATGACGAGTGAAGATGATGGTAATGTTTATGTGAAATCGTGTGACAATGCAATGATCGACTCATTTTTCAATGGTTTTATAACGTTTAAACGAGGGCGTAAAGATGACCAACCATTACCCCCTCAACAAAAAAGCAAAGAAATTCGTCACATCAACAATCTTTTGTTGAAGAAAGTTAAAATTGCTTTATCATTAACGAGCGATGATATGCTGGAAATTTTAGATGATGCAGGTGTTTACTTATCTAAAGGCGAATTAAGTGCAGTTTTACGTAAGGATGATCACCGTAATTTTAAACAATGCGGCGATAAATTTGCGCGTAACTTCCTAAAAGGTTTAGCTTTACGTTACCGCAATTAGATTTCAGCCACTTTGTCACATGTTGACAGGTGGTTTTTATTTTGACATATTACTGTGACATTGCTCCCTTAAGATAAGGTTAACAAGTAAATCTTAAGGAGTGAGTTGAAATGGAAAAACAAAAAAATATAAAAAAAAGATATATTATTATAGGATTTTTAGTCTGTTTAGTGGGAATAATAACGATAGGGTTACTGAGTCAGCCAGAGGAGAAAGCAGCGATTGACTGGGAAGAACGTTATAATACAAGATATCAAACAAAATTCATTGAAGATATTTCTAAACAAGCACAAAAATTAGAGGATGAAACATCTCTTTCAGCAAGTATTACAATTGCACAAGCTATCTTAGAGTCAGATTGGGGTCGCAGTGAATTAGCGCTAAAAAGTAACAACCTCTTTGGTATAAAAGGCGAAACGATTAAAATGACAACCGATGAATATGAAGAGGGCGAACGCATTACAATAGTTGATAATTTTAAAGTCTATGATTCGATTGCTGATTCTGTGTTGGACCATGCGGAATTTTTAGAGGGTGGTACATACAGTGGGTTAGAGAAAAGTAAAAATTATCGTGAATCAGCCTATATTTTGCAAGAGGGTGGTTATGCGACCGATCCAAAATATGCCGAAAAAATAATTGAAATAATTGAACAGTACAGTTTATTTAAATACGATCGTCCGCGGTGAGAGGAGTATTAAGAATGAAAATTTTAGTAGTCGATGATAGTCCAGAAATGGTCACAATACTAACAGCTTATTTGAAAAAAGCACATTTTGAAGTGTATACTGCTTTGAATGGTAGGGATGCTTTAGCGATATTAGAAACAGAAAAAATCGATTTACTAATTGTCGATTGGATGATGCCAGAAATGGATGGCATTGAAATTATTCAAACAATTAAACAAGTTGCTGATTTGAAAATTATGATGTTAACAGCGAAAAGCGAAATTACAGATGAGGTTGAGTCGTTAACAGTCGGTGCCGATGAATTCATTCGTAAACCATTTGATCCACAAGTGTTACTTTTAAGAATTAAAAGATTGCTCGGTATTGATGAACTACATCATGTGGGTGACTTAGTTGTAGATATGAAAAATCATCGTGTTTGGAAGGATAGGGTTGAACTTCAGCTTACGAAAAAAGAATACGAGTTGCTCAACGTCTTGTTGTTAAATCGTGGGCGAAACGTCACGCGTGAACAGTTGATTGATAATGTTTGGGGTTTAGATTATGAGGGTGTCGACCGTACAGTTGATACTCATATTCGTCGTTTGCGAGAAAAAATTGGAGCCGATACTATAACGACGCGACGAGGATTGGGGTATTGTATTGAAAAATAAAATTAGTATCAAAATGGCGTTGTTTTTTTCAGCGATTATTGTGGTCTGTTTTGCGGTCATGTATACCGTTAATAGTTATGTTGCGCCACGTTATTATCATTGGCAGATGGAAAATAAAATCAGTGCGATGATGGCGGATATTTCTGAAAAACCCAAAGCCTTAAGAACAGAAAAATGGTTACAAGAGCAAAAAGAGCAGCAACAGGTAGTAATCGTTAGAGTGCCCATCGTAGAGGAAAATAATGATGCTTTTAATGAGCGAGTGTCGTTTGAATTAACCAGAAACAGAGTTGCGCTCAATCGATTTTGGATAACGGAGGATACGTTAGAAAAACTCAAGGGAAATCCTGAAACAATTCAGAAAGAATACAATCAAGATAAACAAAAAGCGAGTTTTCTTGTGCAGTTGAAAGTGTTGGATAATCAACTTTACGTGGTAGGTGTTTCGACCGTTCACTTTTCCGAAACCAGTGCAGTGATGAACCGTTTTAATGGCGTTACGTTACTGTTAACGTTACTAGTGATAATCAGTTTAGTGTTTATTGCCGCACGAAAAATGGTGCAACCCTTGATTGAATTGAAAGAAGTAACGGGTAAGATTGCCGAGTTTGATTTCGTGAAAATGACTCATATTACGACGGATGAAATTGGAGATCTTTCAAAAAATATTAATCGAATGAGTACAAATTTACAGCTCTATCAGCAACAACTGGTGGCGCATAATACACAATTGAAGCAATTGATAGCTGATTTGACACATGAATTAAAAACGCCCATTGCCCTTATTGGTGCTTACTCAGCAGGAATAAAAGATGGTCTAGATGATGGGGCCTATTTAACCGTTATTCAAGAACAAAACAACCGTTTGAATGACATTGTTAATCGGATGCTAAAACTTTCACAACTCGAGCAACGTGAAATTAAACGTGAAGCCGTGAGCATCAATAAACTCTGGTCAGAGACCGTGAACGAAAGCACACCTGCATTAAATTTAACACAACATCAATTGCAGACAATCGGGCTCGAAAAAGAAACCGTTATTTTTGCTGAGGCAGAAGTGCTGCGTTTATTATTTGATAATATCGTAAGCAATAGCCTGAAATATGCGAGTAGTAAAATAATCACTGCGACGTGGTCGCAAACAACTACTGATGTAACACTGGTGTTAAGCAATCAAACAACATTATCTGAGGATTTCCCCATCAATAAATTATGGGACGCCTTTTATACGCATGAGCCTTCTCGTAACGAAGCGCTTTCTGGTACAGGTTTAGGTTTGGCAATTGTTGCGGCGATTAGTGAGGCACACGGTTATCGTACAAAAATAGCGATTGTTGACGGACACTTCTCCTTTATTTTACACTTACCCATTAAGGCGTAGGTGTATCCTCTTGGACATACGTTGTCAACTGATCAATCAATTTAGCATAATAAGGATCTTCGAGTTGTCGTGGGCGATGAATTAATGAAAAATGTCGCGTGTAGTGATCGGGTAAGTAAGTGAACGGTATTGTTAAACGATGTATATATCTTTCAGACAATAAAGCATTGCCCATGTTCAGATGAAGTAAATGAATGATGGCATCGTTATTATTGACGGTGAGAATATGCTCAGGTACGATTCTATTCGTGTCGAAATAATTTTGTGTTGCAAATAACAAACCAGAACCTTGTTCACGAATAATCCAATGATTAAGATCGGGTGCGGTTGTAATTTTAATGAGGCGGTCTTGACACAACAAGCGACTTTTTAGATGATGAGAGAAGATAGTTTTTTCTACAAAGCCGAGGTCACATTGCGAATTTTCCATTAAAGCGGCGACTTCATCTGAATTACAAATGGTGAGCGTTACTTGCAACTGTGGATAATCATGCGCAATTTCCGCTAAAATTTTCGGAAGAACTTCAGTGCCAATTGTTAATGAGGCAGCTAAATGGAGACGCTGATGATAACTTTCTTCATTTTGAAGGGCACGTTTTTCCTGTTCCCAATTGGCTAACAATTCAATCGCTTTAGGGTAAAAAATCTGCGCTGCTTGGCAAGGATAAACAGCCTTATTACTTGTGCGAATAAATAATAAGGTATCGAGTTCGTCTTCAAGTTTTTTGATATGACCCGAAATTGTAGGTTGTGTTAAAAATAATAAATCGGCTGCTTTTGTAAAGCTCTCTTGCTCGTATACTGCGATGAATGTTTTGAGTAATTTAAACATCTAACCCCTCCTATAGAGAAAATTTATCAATTGCATAAAAAATAACGATTTCCTTTATTAATCATACTATTGTAAGATAGGATATGTAAAGAAATGATATAAGAATTTTTCAAGGGAAGAAAAGGGGCGTCAATGTTATGAAACACTTTTTAGCAGGTATTCCTTTACCGATGGCTGGTTTGGCTTTAGCTGTATGTTCGTTAGGTAATTTATTTAAGTTATGGGGCAACCCTCTGATAGGGAATGGTTTAGCAATTATAGGTGGAGTGATGGTTTTTATATTAGTATTGAAACTATTGATACACCCAGGTCATGTACGGTCAGATTTTAATAATCCAATAATCGTTGCTGTAACACCCACATTTACGATGGCAATAATGATTTTAGCAACCTATATAGAACCGCTCGCTGGTTGGCATCTTGTAGCTCAAATTTTGTGGTTAGTAGCTGTTGTACTACACATTGGTTTAATGACCTATTTTACAGCACGATTTGTTTTTCCTTGGCATATTGGGAAAATATATCCTAGTTGGTTTGTGATGTATGTTGGTATTGGCGTAATCCCCGTTACCAGCTTGAATTTTTACCCAACACTAGGAAAAACCTTTTTATGGATTGCACTAGCTCTGTATGTAATCGTGTTACCAATTGTATTTAAACGTGTCTATTGGCACAAAAAAATGCCAGAAGCAACACTCCCGTTGATCGGTATTATTGCTGCACCGGCTTCATTATGTCTAGCAGGATGTATCACGATTTATGGTGGAGAAATTCGTTGGTTGGCGATTGCATTGCTTTGTTTAGCTCAAGCTTTGTATGTGTTTGTATTACTGCAAATACCACGTGTACTACGTCTATCGTTTTATCCAAGTTATGCTGCGTTGACATTCCCGATGGTAATATCAGCAACAGCATTAACATTAAGTGCAAAACAATTACCACAACTACAATTTTTACATGTGGCGGGAATCATTGAAACAGTTATTGCCTGTGCAATGGTACTGTATGTCATCATTCATTACATTGTCTTTTTGAACACTCATATGATGAAACGAGAAGCTTAAGCTGTTTATCAAATATAGCTAAACGAACTGGTTTTGTTTTAAACACAAAAAGGAGTAAACTCTTGAGTTTACTCCTTTTTTAGTGCAGCTATCTTGTGTTACATAGCGTTAACAATATTTTTAGTGTGTGTTTTGTTTGGCAAAAATGCGGCCCATTTCTTTTAATAATTCTGGTGCATCTGTTTGGTCCATAACGACTTCAATCCATTGTAAGCGTGTTGTATCAGCTTTCGCGGTTACAAGTGCTTCAGCTAACTCTGTTTCAGTCGTTACTTTATAAGTCGCTACATTTTGGTCCGTGCCACCAAAAACAGTTGGGAGCTGAGCATAGTCCCATGTAGGGATATCATTATAACGCTCATTAGGCCCATGGATTTCACGCTCAACAGTATACCCATTGTTGTTAATAACAAAAATAAGTGGTGTTAATTTTGCACGTAATGCCATTCCGAGTTCTTGAATGGTAAGTTGTAACGAACCATCTCCGATAAAGAGAAGATGGCGTTTGCTTCTAGCAGCAAGTTGACTTCCAAGTGCTGCAGGGAAAGTATAACCAATTGAACCCCAGAGTGGTTGCCCAATTAAACGCATATCTTTTTTAAACTGAGTGTTTGTAATACCGAAAAAAGAGGTTCCTTGTTCAGCAACAATGGTGTCGTTTTGTTTGAAATTGGTTTCAATCGCTTCCCAAAAACGATTTTGTGTTAAGAGCGTATCAGTCGCAATGAATTCTTTAGTAGAAGGCATTGTTTTTAACGCTGCACTTGTTTCCATACGATAATCAATCGTAGTTAACGCTTCAATGAGTTCTTTGAAGTCATTTGAAGGATAATCTTGTCCGAAAACAGTTGTTGTTTCAGGATGAATAGCGATGATTTTAGAAGCACTGAAACTTTGACTGAAACCACTGGTTGCAGTATCCGTTAGTTGCGCACCCAGTAAAATAACAAGGTCAGCATTATCTACGTAAGTTTTTAAGGGTTCTGCTGTTAAAGCCCCTGAATAGATACCAACAAATTGTGGGTGTGTTTCATCGATACTACTTTTTCCTAAAGAAAGAGCAGCAACAGGAACAGTTGTATGCGCAGCAATTTTAGCGACAGTATCTTCTAAATGATAACTTTGGATTTCATGTCCCGTAATAAAAACAGGTTGTTTTGCCGAAGAAAAGGCTGTTTGGATTTTTTCTAACAGAGTACTATCGATTGGCGATGTCACTTTTAGCTGTAATTTTTTTTGTGCTTTTTCTGCAGGAGCAGCTGCAACATCAATAGGTAAATTGATATAACCAGGACGACGTAATGATAAGGCTGTTGTAAGCACACGATCAATTTCAGAAGTCGCATTTTGGATGGTTAAATGAGCACTTGCAACGGTCACCGCATCATGCATTTTTTCAAAGTGTAAGAAATCGCCATCTCCTAGCGTATGATGGACTAATTTCTTATCGGTTTGTACTGTAGATACGGGCGAACCGACTATTTCAATCACGGGAACACGTTCAGCGAAGCTACCAGCTAACCCATTGATAGCACTAAGTTCACCCACACCGAAAGTTGTCACTAAAGCAGCGAAACCTTTTGTACGAGCATAACCATCTGCTGCATAAGCAGCATTTAATTCATTGGCATTTCCGACCCAAGATAACTGTGGGTGAGCAGTAATATGATCTAGGAAAGTGAGATTGTAATCACCAGGAACACCAAAAATATCTTCAACGCCTAATTCGTTTAAACGATCTAATAAATAATCGCCAATTGTATACATGTCTATCTCCTCCTAATATTCTATTTCAATTACACTATAGCCCTATCGGTATAATAAGTCAACTTGATTGACCTATAATTCAATTTTCTGAAATATGCTATAATTAACACATTATTATGGCGGGAAGGAATGAGTATATTGGCAGATAAAAAAGTAGACTTTGATAAGAAGCTCGCCTTGTTTTATTTTGGTTACCGTTCGTTTATCAAAACAGCGGATGATTTAGTTGAACACTATCAGTTGAGCAAGGTTCATCGACGTATTTTATTTTTTGTAGTGCGGATGCCTGGTCTGACGGTGAAGGAATTATTAGATGTGCTGGATATTACCAAGCAAGCATTGAACCGTCCCATGCAAGAGTTAGTGGACAAAGGGTGGGTCGAAACTATTCAAAACAGTGAGGATAAACGTAAGAAAAACGTCTATGTTACTGCTTCGGGTAAAGCAATTGATGATAAGATCAGTGCGGCTCAAATAGAAAAAATGCAAACGATTTTCACTGAAACAGGTGATCCAACAGGTGAGGTTTGGACAGCAATTATGGAGAAATATGCTGTGCAAATTGATAAAGACTTTTTAAAAAGAATGGATTAAAAATAAAAAAAGTAAGCTGTTTAACGCTGCAAATTAGGTGTAACGCCCATATTAGCCCCCAAAAAAACCGACCTTCAAAAAATTAGATGGTGATCTAACTTTTGAGGTCGGTTCTTTTATTTATTGTGTTATAAAGGTATCAGCTAACAAACGGTACATTTCAAGACGTTTTGATTGTGCATAAGGTGGACATAAAATCATTGCTTCATCAAAACCGTGTAAGGCTTGCTCTGCTTCTAGCATATCTTTAATCATTGCAGGTGTACCTACAAGATGTGCTTTACGATTCTCACTAATCGCCAAACGATCACGCTCTGTTAAGGGATAATTTTGTGCTTCTTCAGGAGAAAGACGTTGTTCTAACCGACCTCTCATTAAGTTTAAACGTGAGATATCAGCAGGCAATGCTTCGTATTCTGCTTCTTCAATCGTTTCAGCGACAGTAATCATATAACAAACAATGATGTTAGGTTTTTCCATGAAGTAAGAGGGTGAAAAACTTTCACGGTAACGTTTGAAAACATCAGGTTCCATTTTCCCTGTGAAAAACTGAGCGTAAGAATAACCAAGTCCCATGCGACCTGCTTGGTAGGCGCTATCACCTGTAGAACCAAGTAACCAAGCGGTGGGTAATGTGACGTTAAGTGGCACAGCAAAAGCATTATGATAGAGTGGGTTCTCTGGCATTTGGTCATTCATCAAGGCGAGCGCTTCTCTAATTTTTGTATAGGCGGAGTCATAAGCTGGTGGACGTCCTTCTGATAGTGCCATAGTTGAATAATGATCGCCTCCTGGTGCGCGTCCAGCGCCGAAATCAACACGACCGGGCGAAAGTGCACTGAGTGTTTTAAATGTTTCAGCAAGCTTGTAAGGTGCGTAATGCATCACCATCGTACCGCCAGAACCAACATGAATACGTTTTGTTTTAGCCGCGATATGAGCCATTGTTATTTCGGGTGCAGAACTGGCAATACCTTCGTTATTATGATGTTCTGCTAACCAAATACGTTCATAACCTAATTCTTCACCCACAATTGCAAGCTCAACGGCATTGTTTAGCGCCTCGCTTGCATCGGTGTTTTTGGGAACAACAGCCTGATCTAAAATACTTAATTTCATGAAAAAAACTCCTTTTCTGAGTTAACGACGTTAACTAACGATATGATGTCTGTGAGTGTATCACAAATATACCCCCACTCTAACAAAGAATGGCTTGAAAGCAAAGATATCAGCCTAAGGATTGAAGTCACAAGAGTTTATCTCACAATCATGCTAAAATAAGAGAGAGAATACTCATTTTAATAAAGGGGGCAAAAGAGTATGACATTTAATGATTTATATCCAACAATGTCTTGGTATAATGCACCAGCAGAAATGCAGGTGGATACAGAAAAAGAGCTGTTGATTGTCACAACGAAAAAAGACACGGACTTTTGGCAACAAACACACTATGGTTTTAAACGTGATGATGGTCATTTTTTAAGTACTGAAGCAGTAGATAATTTTTTATTCTCAGTGAAAATAAAAATGTTGCCACAGCAAAGGTATGATCAAGCCGGATTAATGTTGCGATTAGATGAAGGTAACTGGGCAAAAACATCTGTTGAATATATCCCAGAGGCAGATAATAAATTAGGTTCAGTTGTAACAAAAGATGGCTTTTCTGATTGGGCAACAATGGCAGTACCTGACCGTGATAGCTATTATTTCAGAATAATAAAAATCCGCGAAACTGTTTATGTTGCAACTTCTATAGAGGGTGAAAAGTGGGAGACAATCCGCTTGTTTCACATGGAACCCACAGCCGAACCACTGCAAATCGGTGTATATGCTTGTAGCCCCCAAGGCGATAAGTTAGAAGTTGAAATGAGTGAATTGCACTACGAAAAAGGTTTTGCGGATAAAGAAGAAGCGTATACATAATCAAAATAAAGGGGATGAAGGCATGCAAAATAATATTCAATCAATATTAGCATTAGCAAAGCGTGAACCTAAAACATTAGAACAAATGGCTTTGAAATTAGCTGAAGAAACTGGCGAAGTCGCTCAAGCAATTTTATCAGCTGGTAATAGTAGTGGCAGCGTTTATAAAAAATTATCGATGGCAGATGCACAGGAAGAATGTGTAGATGTTATTTTGGTAGCATTGGCGTTGTTTGAAAAATTATCAGCAGAAGATACGGCAACTGAAGCTACTTTTAGTGAATTGTTAGAGAAGAAGACAGCTAAATGGGAAGCTCATATGGGTAAAGATACGATGTAATGATAAAATTTTTGGTGTGTTGGATGTAACTTAATTAGCTGCTTTCGAGAAGTCTATTAAGTAGAGATAAGATGCTACGGTTATTAGGAAAGTCTCTAGAATAGTCTTTTAGAGACCTTCCTCAATAGCTTATGTCGCATTATGTAAAAACCTTGCCATTTTGCGATTGAATTAATCGCTATAAGAGGTTGTCAATCTATCTCAATCGTCTATAATAGAGAAGAATGTGTTGAATACACGGAAAATAAAATGAGCGACAAAATTAACGGGGGCCTTAAAATGACAAAAGTAGGATTCGATCCACAAAAATATATTGAAGAGCAATCAAAATATATTTTAGAACGTGTTAATGACTATGATAAACTCTATTTAGAATTTGGCGGTAAATTGATTGGTGATAAACATGCTAAACGTGTGTTACCTGGATTTGATGAAGATGCCAAAATTAAATTGTTACAAAAGCTAAAAGATAAGACAGAAATTTTGATGTGCGTTTACGCAGGCGACATTGAACGTAATAAAGTACGTGGTGATTATGGTATTACATACGACAAAGATATTTTGAGACAAATTGATGAGTTACGTGAATTTGGCTTAGAAGTTAACAGTGTTGTCATCACACGTTATAGTGGTCAGCCCTCTACAAAATTATTTATTAACAAGCTAGAGCGCCGTGATATTAAGGTGTTTAAACACGCTGCAATCGAAGATTATCCTTCTAATATTGATAAAATTGTTAGCGAAGAAGGATTTGGCAAAAATGCTTATATTCCAACAACAAAACCGATTGTCGTTGTCACTGCACCAGGACCTGGTAGCGGTAAATTAGCAACTTGTTTAAATCAACTTTATCATGAAAGTCATCAAGGTCGCGAAGCAGGGTACTCTAAATTTGAGACATTCCCTGTTTGGAATGTACCCTTGAAGCACCCACTCAATATCGCTTATGAAGCAGCAACAGTTGACTTGAAAGATGTGAATATGATTGATTCATTTCACTATGATTCGTATCAAGAAGTAGCGGTTAACTATAATCGCGATGTTGAAACGTTCCCAGTCATTAAACGAATGATTGAAAAAATTACAGGTAAAGAATCTGTCTATCATTCACCAACTGATATGGGTGTTAACCGTGTTGGTTTTGGTATTACAGACGATGCTGCAATTCAAGAAGCATCGAAACAAGAAATTATTCGTCGTTGTTTTGCCACAGAATGTGATTTTAAAAAGGGACTTTTAGATGAAGATACTTTAAATCGCATCAAGTTGATTATGGAAGAAGTTGAGCTCAAGAAAAAAGATCGTAAATCTGTGCAACCTGCACGTGATTATGCAATGCGTCTCAAAGAAACGACAGGTAACAATGATATGCCTGCTGTGATTGCATTAGAGCTAAATGACGGTCGTATTATCACAGGAAAAACAACAGCATTGATGGATACCTGTGCGGCAGCGATTCTTAATGCTATCAAGACATTTGCTAATATATCAGATGAGATTTTATTATTATCACCTGTTATTTTAGAAACGATTCAAGAAATGAAAAAAAATGAGTTACATCATAAACTGACGGCACTTAGTGCAAGCGAAGTATTAATTGCTTTAGCAATTAGTGCGGTAACAAACCCAACGGCGCAGTTAGCTTACGATAAGTTATCTGAATTAAATGGCGTTCAAGCGCATTCGACAGTGATGTTGAATGATAATGATGAACAAACACTCCGTAAATTAGGTTTAGATATCAC
The DNA here is from genome assembly GCF_036884295.1 of Brochothrix thermosphacta DSM 20171 = FSL F6-1036. Classification (NCBI taxonomy): domain Bacteria; kingdom Bacillati; phylum Bacillota; class Bacilli; order Caryophanales; family Listeriaceae; genus Brochothrix; species Brochothrix thermosphacta. Next base: position 2,351,362 of record NZ_CP145608.1, on the reverse strand, counting down.
CTGTGATCCAGTCTATCCATCAGATAATCTGTATTATATTTAAGTAATCAAGCCTATTTTATTTAAAAGAGCACTTTTTGACAATCTCTGTCAAGAAGTGCTTTTAATTTTCTAGGAATGTGGCTTGCTACTTTGTAGACGGAATGCAAAAATGCGCTTAATGACGTATTTTTTGAATGTATTATAAACTGTTCTGATTAATGTATAAATGCATAGGTATAAATAATCGCATAATCATTTTAATTCAATTTGAATGGTTCTAATTAACTGTATAATGCGATTGATGTATACAAAGAAACTTGTGTATGATAGATTGATGGTAATAGGTATTTTTACCACAAAAATATACAAAAGGCATTTTTTATTATCATAAATAGCTATTAGATATGATGCACAAATATTAAATTTTTTTAAGTTTATAAAAAACAGAATTTTCAAAATTCATTCTTTTTACTAGTTATAAATACAGCAGCTATATAAAGGAGATGTATAAATGTTACGCGTGAAAAATATAACAAAAAAATTCAAAGAGCATATCGTATTAGATAATCTTAATTTAGAACTTGAGAAAGGTGATATGCTTGGCTTTTTAGGACAGAATGGAGCAGGGAAATCAACAACATTTAGAATAATACTGGGTTTATTAAACCCAACTAGCGGTACAATCTTATTTAAAGGTATAGAATTCACAAAAAAAGATTTTGATAACATCGGATTTCTTCCTGAAGAAAGAGGCCTTCATTCTAATTTAACTGTGATGGAGGAACTTATTTTCATGGGGAGTTTGAAAGGATTAAATAAAAAAACTATTATAAAAAATGCAGATTATTGGCTGGAAAAATTCAGTGTGATTCAATATACACATAAAAAGATAGTAGAGCTATCGAAAGGCAACCAGCAAAAGATACAACTAATAGTTAGTATCATACACAATCCAGAACTTTTGATTTTAGATGAACCCTTTAGTGGTCTGGACCCGATAAATGTCGAAATTTTAAAAGAAGCGATAATAGAATTAAATGAACAAGGCACTACTATTATTTTTAGTTCACACCGTTTAGAGCATATAGAAGAGCTTTGTAATAAAGTAGCTATTTTAAATGATGGCAGATTAAAAGCCTACGGCACAATAACTGAAGTGAAGAATAAACTGCAGTATAAATCAATCGTGATTGCTAGTGATATAGATATGAGCTATTTAAAAGATATTGAAGGTGTGCAAGAGGTAATACAACAAAAAAATGTTCTGACATTAAAAGTTAAGGATGAAGATACGTGTCACAAAATATTCCAAGAAGTAAAAAAACAAAAATTTATTACTAGATTTGAAATACAAGAACCGTCAATAAAAGATGTTTTCCTAGAGATTATGAATAAAAAAGGAAGTGATACAGATGAATAAATTTTGGCTCGTATTCAAGTTCACATACCGTCAAAAAGTTTGTAGTGTATCTTTCGTATCGCTGGCACTTATATTAGTAATCGGGGTTGTAGGACTTTTAAATTTTGATAATATTAAGCAGTGGTTTGTTTCTGAAGAAGTTAGTAATGTTGCGATTGTAACTAATAACGCGAAAATATATCAGGAAATAAAGAATAATAATGAGTTATTAAATCCGAAAGTAAAGTTCCATATGAGTAGTGCAAGTGACGCATTAAAAAACATCCAAACTAATGATATTTCAAGGTTTTATATTATTAAGGAAAATGAACATAAAGATATAGAGTCTAAATTGATATATAAAGGGGCTGTCGAGGAAAGTGAAAAAGTTAACATTCAATTGTTGCTGTCTAAACTACAGTTTGAAAAAAGGGCAAATGACTACGGTTTGAGTATTAAACAAATTGAAAAATTGGGAAAAAGCAATGTAATAATAACTGAAAAAATAAAAAGTGATACGGCTTACTCAAGTAAAGAAGCTGAACTCATTCAATATATTGTCTATTTTAGTATTGCAGTAATGTTTATTATTATATTGAGTTATTCAAATCAGGCGGCATTAGAGATTGCTACAGAAAAGAACTCTAAAGTTATGGAGATGATTCTCACAAGTATTTCTCCGTTGCTTCATTTATGGGGTAAAATACTCTCTTTAATCGCGGTAGCATTGACGCAGTTAGGTGTGGTAATCGCTACGATATTAATTTGTTGGCTTTTTGATAATGATATTATTTCTGTAAAAGGTATGGATACAGAAGTGAATTTGCATATAGTTTTGTTGATACTAATAAGCATTATATATATTTTTATTGGATTAGCGACGTATATTATTTTTGCGATGATTATTGGAGCGATGACAAAAAATTTAGAGAATATAAATCAAGCAGTTATGCCGATTAATGTCCTCTTGTTTATTCCAATCTACCTAATCATATTTAATATCGATGAGGTTAATGATAGTTTGATAAAGTTGACCAGTTATATTCCTTTCTTTTCACCTTTTACGATGTTATTTCGTATGACATCAAGAGATGTAAATGTTTACGAGCTTTTACTTTCGTTAGTACTAGCAATTGCAATGATTATCTTGTTATCTTATATCGCAAGCAGAAGTTACAAAGAATCCCTATTAGCACCAGAGGTATCTTTTAGTAAAATTATAAAAAAAACAATTAGAAGAGAGAAGTGATATTAATCTAATATAAATAATGAAAGGGAATTTTATTGGTGCTAACTATATAGAATAAAGCTCACTATAAGAATAGTTCGAAAATCATCAAAAACACCTTATCATTAGGAGACTTGTTATCAGTCTTTTTGATAAGGTGTTTTTGAGTATCTAATTATGAAAAACTTATTGGCACTCTTAAGGAATTAACATAAAGGGAGGTACTCAACTGCTTGAATAATGGAGTGGTACTCGCAGTCGCTGCGTCCCATACTGTCCTTGTAAGCTCATAACTTCGCACAATGTCAGCACCCATACTACTCTCGTAAAGCGGATAAATCCGCTACGATATTAGCACTATTTGATATAGAGTCAAAAAAACAGACTCCTAAATTTAGGAGTCTGTAATTATGTTGTTATTCAGCATCAACATTAGTTGCTGTATCTTTTTTATCGTCTTTAGTTTTGGTATCTTTTGGATCATTTTCAGCAGTATCGTCATCGATAGCATCAGTATCAGTGTTTTTTTCGGTATTTTCAGCAGAAGGTGTATAACCTTTTCCATTACTAATACCGAGTGAAACAGTATAATTCATCGATACATAGGCGTTATAATTACTCATTTTAACCACAGTACCTTTTTCTTCATCTGAATCAACACTATAAGTTGTATAAGTGATATTAGCCCCATTTGCTTTATAATCATTATAAAAATCTTCTGCTAGTTGCCCTTCAAGTGTGCCGAAATAGCTCTTCAAGTACGGACGACCGGCTGAATAAACAACTTTGACTGTTGCATCGCCTTCTTTGTTAGTAATGAAGGTACCAGCTTCAAGAGATTGTGAAATTAAGCTACCATAGGGAGCTGATTCAGAGAATTGTTTTTTCACACTTGCAGTGATACCTTCGATTTCACCAGCGGATTCAATCGTGTAATCAGCAAAATTAGGAACTTTTAGTGTTGCAATTGTCACAACTAATGTCGATTTTTTCGCAACTTTGGTGCCTTTTGAAAAGTTTTGTGAGATGACAGTTCCAATTTCTGCTCCGTCAGCTGTTCCATTTTCGAAAGTGATTTTCACATCGTTTGTTTTACCCCATTCAGAAACCTCGTCTTTAGTTTTCTTAGAGAAGTTTGGCAATTCGATGTTTTTCTCAAATATTTCTTCACCTTTAGAGAAATATAACACGAGTTGATCTTTACGCTTATAATTGTCGGCAGTGACATCCGAGCTTGGGAAAGTCTGCTTGATGAATTTCCCTTTCGCGATTTTTTTGTTGAAGTCATCAGTAATTGTAATGTTTTCAGCTTTTTCCTTATCTACCCAAGTCTGAGCCTCAGCTTTAGTCATTTCAGAAAAATTAGGCAGTTTGAGTTGTTCATCAGGATTAGGACCGATACTGATTGTAACAATTAAATTGCCGCCTTTTTTGATGTTAGTATCAGCTTGTTGTTCTTGTGAGAGTACAATATTTGGTTCAGTTTTAGTATCATATTTTTGTTCGACCTGTAGCTTCACATTTTGTTCATTTGACCAAGTACGCACCTCACTAATGTTTTTATCGACAAAGTTCGGTAACTTAACATGAGTCATACTGTAGTATATCCACCAAATTAAAGCGATAAGAATAATTGAAATGGCAGCTGTTAAAATACGTTTACGACGTTTACGTTTAGCGTACGTAGGATCGATTTGCGTATTTTCATTAGGGTCCATATCAGTTGGATTCGCTGCTGCTTTCTTCATATCAACACGAGATGGAATAGGCTTTTGCTTTTTGTGGGCCACTGTCTTTTTTTCTATTTCAGGAGTAGAAGTAGCATCTGTTTGTGACGATGTAGCTTTTTCAGAGCTTTCTTCTGCTTTTTTTTCAGTGCGTGAACGATAATTTTTATTATCGAAATTGGATAAAAAATCACTCATTTTGGCTGAAAGCCCCCTTATGCAGATAGTACGTTTCATCCGATAATTCTGCAATTTCTTTAGAGTGTGTAACAACAATGATACATTTATTGTGTTGATGAGCAAGTTCTTTGAAAATAGCAACGATTTCTTGTTCCATATCTTCATCGAGATTACCTGTCGGTTCATCGGCAAGAATAATATCAACATTTGTTGCTAGGGCACGCGCGATAGCGACACGCTGTTGTTCACCACCAGAAAGTTGTGTGACCACTCGTTTTGCTTTGTCATTATTTAAACCAATATAATCCAATAAATTTAAGGCTACTTCATTATGATCTGTGGGAATATCATTTGTAGTAATCGACATCGGAACTAAAACATTTTCAACAGCAGTTAAATAAGGAATCAAATTGTAACCCTGGAAAATAATACTCATATCATTGCGACGATACTCTTCGTAACCGATCGTTTTAATATCAACATCGTTGTATAATATTTGGCCTTTATGCGGTGTATCTAAGCCGCTAATCAATGAAAGAAAAGTTGATTTTCCCGAGCCAGATTGCCCAAGGATAGTATAAAATTTCCCTTTCTCAAATGCTAAATCGGTATCTTTGAGAATGAAACGTTGGCGATCGCCATCTTGATAAAAATAATCGACATCTTTGACTGTTAGTATACTCATGGTTTCACTTCCTTACATCATAATTTTTTTAGGATTTAATCGAAGAATATAAAGCATTGGTAGCGCAGTTGAAAGAATCACAGTCACAAGGCCAATGAGATAGAAGAAGGCAATGTAAGGACCATCAATTTTCACAGTATATGAATCTTTAACAGTATCAAAATCAATATCAGCATTAGCATTGCCAATTTGATTACCTGAGGACATCATACCGCTAGATTGTTCCGTTTTTGTATCATTACTAATCAATGAAGTTGAAACGTTTTTCGCCAGTAAGTTCCCAGTGAAAAGCGAAATTGAAATAGCAATGAAGGCAACAATGAGAACTTCAATAAAGATTTGACCGATAATTTTTATTTTCTTTTCTCCAAGTGAAAGATAAATACCGAGTTCTTTTTTACGGTCGCGAATAAAGAGAATAATTACAAGCGTTAATATAATAATTGAAGCTGCTGCTGCTGTAATTAAAATATATTTAGAAAATTTGGCTACTTTATTCATAGAACCAGAAATTGTATCGTATTTATCTTGTGCGGAAATAATTGAATAGTGTTTTGGTAATAATGGTGTTGCATCTGCTACAAAATCAGGCATTTGTTCAGGTTTTTTAATTACAAATGTTGATGAATAAGCCTCTTGACTAGCACCTTTTTTATAGTTCGCCAGTTCTTTTTCGCTCATACCATCAGCCATTGTGGTATCTTTTTCAAACGATTCTTTCACATAAGCTTGATTCATTCTTGAAACGGTCTTATTAGGTAGATAGAAAGTGTTGATAAGCTCGTTCGTTACCCATTCTTGTTCCATTTTTTTATCGTTGCTTAATTTTTTCTTTGATTCAATTTTAGTAGGTGTGAAAAGTCCCACTACTTTAAAAGAATTGACATGTGTAAATAATTTTTTTTCTTTGTCAGTTTTATCATCGTACGAAGTGTAGACATTATCTAAAACAAAGTTGTCACCAACTGAAATGTTATTGAGTTTGGCAACTTGGGAAGACATAATAATGACATTTTTACCATCTGCTACCTGTTCTTTAGTAAAGACACTTCCTGCATCTAACTTTATTTTATTCTCTTCAACATCAAGAAGATTGGCGTACTCAACACCTTTAGCTTGGAAACTGTTACCCATGTCTTCAGCGTTTTCTTCCTCATCTTTTGGTATAACTGCTTTTACTTTTTCGGAGGTATAATAATCCTCAATGTTATAATCGTAGTATTTTACAGAATCAAGTGCGCCGACTTTTTTAATCACATCAACACTTGGTGGTTCAGGAAATTCCGTATCTTCGTTACTATCTTTAAATAATTTTTCCATTGTTTCTTCAGACATATCAATGGTTGCTTGTGCACCCAATTGATCCTTAACTGTTTTTTCGACATTGTTTGTCGCTTGTGAAATCGAAACAGCACCTGCAATGACATTCCCTAAGATAAAGATAATTGCAAAAAGAAGAAGGGACTTGCCTTTTTTTCGTGAAATGCTAACTAATGCGCGCTTGAAAAAATTCATGTAAAAACTCCTTTTGTGGTTTGATTTTTATAGTAATTAGATGACGAGTAGCTAGTTTACTAACTAGTCATCAGTCTAAATATATCGTAAAGATATTTACAACAATGAACAGGATAAATTTTCCTAGAGCTTTGTTAGAAAGGGGTACAACTGTACTATAACATAGGGTACACTCAGGTGGAAGTTAAAAATGTAATATTTGTAATATTACTGTTAATTAAATGAATTATTTGATTAGTTATGTTAGTTAAATCTTTTATTTAAGGCGGACATTTTTGACGAATGTTTTTTCTATCCGTATAATTAAAGTTAAGAATGAATGTGCTTTAAAAGGAGCTCTATGAATATAAGAGAAATCGAGGCTGAAGCCTTTAAACAGATACATCAGAACTATGTTATGACAATGTTTCCACGCAATGAAATTAGAAGGTATTCAGGTTTGAAAAAATTGATGAAACGAGGGTGTTATTTTGTCTGGATATTGGAAAAAGCGGGTGAATTAATAGGTTTTGCAGCGGTATTAAGAGATCCAAAACAAAATATTGGTATTCTCGATTTGTTTGCGATTTTGCCAAAGCATCAACAAGATGGATATGGCAGTTATTTTTTACAGCGTTTACATAAGGAAAAAAACCTGCCTAATTTGTTGATTGAATGTGAATATCCGACAGATGAAAGTAAACAAAAGCGTATCGATTTTTATGAAAAAAATGGTGCGCAACGTAGTCCATATGATTGGCGCTCATTTGGCGTTAAATATGAAGTGCTCTATCTAACTAAAGATGACATGAGCAGAGATGATAAAATCGTTGAACGTATTACAGATGTTTACGCGTTGACCTTACCCCCGCTATTGATTCGTCTATTAACACATTTGAAAAAAAGGAGTTGAGATAATGGTGAATGCAGGTGAATTATTGAAGGATATTGTGTCTGAATTGCCTGGTGCAATGATTGTCCATAAAGATGAATGGGGAGCAGATACTTTTCTGGTTGGTGGGAAAATATTTGCAATGAACGGCACCAACAAAACAGGACAAACGATTTTAACCGTTAAAGGTTTACCTTCTGATAACGAAGAGTTGATTGAATTAAATGCAGCAATTTCACCAGGGTACTATATGAATAAAACACATTGGATTTCAATTTTATTGGAAGATGAATCGATTGGTGCACCCATAATAGAAAAATGTCTAAAACAATCGTACCAATTAATTTACGACAAGTTAACCAAGAAAATGAAGGCTGAGATTAACGAAGGTTAGTTCAAATAAAAGTAACTGGAGGTTATAAGATGAAACTTGATATGGTTGGTATCATTGTTAAAGATATGAAAGCATCGTTAGCTTTTTATCGTGCATTAGGTTTTAGTTTTCCAGATAATGCTGAGAAAGAGGCCTATGTTGAAGTGGATCAAGGCGGGGTCCGTTTATCATTTAATACGGAAGAAATGGTGACGCCGTTGTTTGGTGAGTTAGAAAAACCTAAAGGACAAAGGATTGAGTTAGCCTTTTTATGCGAAAACGTTCAGGAGTTAGATCGCTTATATGATAATGTTATCGCAAAAGGTTATCAAGGTGTTCGTGAACCATGGGATGCTTTCTGGGGGCAACGTTATTGTATCCTTGAAGATGTTGATGGAAATTTAATCAGCTTATTTGTGCCATTAGAATGAACGGAAGACATGTAGTAAGGCTGTTAGTGACAGTTTACTGCATGTTATTTTTTTGATTCAAACAACCAATAGTGGACTGTTTTCGTTTTTTTATCGCTATAATCAGCAACCAACTGATAATTTTTGTGTAAGAGAGCTGTGCCAACATCTTTTTCTTTGAGAGGGTGTTTGGTTTTTACAATAACGAACTGAGTGGTCTTCAATTTGATGTACTTATTTTGTGCGTCCATAATATCAGGATAAATCTCGTTCGATATGTTTTGTTTCATAAAGTAACGTACATTTGGAAGGAAATCCCCAGCAGTATAGACTCCGTAATCCAAAAATCCATAATTAAGGAGCGTTTGGTTGTTAGATTTTTTGATAATATTAGCGAAAATATGTTGGATAGTTTGAGGCGTTTTCGTAGAAATATTTTGTTTATTGTTGACCAGCGTGGAATTGTTAGGGAAAATTTTTGATTCTAAAATCAGTGGATTATTCATAAAAGTAAGCGCCATACTTACAAAAATAGCAATAAATAGATGACGGTGTGTTATTTCAAAAGTAATATTAATTAGTCTTTTTTTGATTGTTTTAAGGGCGGCAATAAAAGCGTAAATAACAAATGGTAAAAGTATGAGGAAATAATAAAGGTAGTTTTTCCCACCCCAATAAGCTGTAATGAATGTGAAACTGAACAGAGTTAATAGGAGTAATCTATCAATTAATCGTTTTGAAATCACGGTTGTGCAAAAGGCTGAAAAAAGCCCAACTATTAGCATCAATTTTAGAATGAGTGGTGCTTTTATGATGTTGCCAGCGGTGAATACGAACGAACGTATGATGCTGAAAAAAGCGTGTGTAGTAGGAGGGTAATAAAAGATATTAAAGTAAAAATAAACATCTATTAAATCAGTGATGGCTTGATGATAATAGAAATAAAAGAGAATGGGGATAGACATCAAGCTGAAACCGCATAAACTAATTAGGGTGATTTTTAATAATAAAACGAATTCTTTTTTTATAAGTAGGAGACAGCAAATAAAGAAGAAAAAACCAATCCAAGGACCGATTAAGGTGTATTTCATCCAAAAGACAGCGCCTAAAGAAATACCTTGATATAAATAACAACTGAGGCCATGCTGAAAAGTTTGAGAATGGATGATTTTGAAAGTGAAGTAAAGGAGACCAAAAATAAAGGGGGTAGAAAATTCTTCTGCAGAATCACCTGTTCGATAAAATAAGGTGATTAAAAGTAGCGGAGGTAAAAATAAGCTCATTAGCAATGCAATTTTGCGTGTAGTGTAGAGGGTGAAGGTTTTATAAGCAAACAATAATGATATAAATAAGCCAATACTTTGAAAAACATAGACACCAGTGAAATTTTTACGTTCAATGAGGTAGGCTCCGGCATGAATAAAATAGAGTAAAGGCCCTTTTTGTTCAAATAAATCTCTGTAGGGGATTAAGCCATGAATAATCCCTTTCCCAACTGTAAAGTAAGCATTGGAGTCAACCCAATCGTTAAGGTAAAATAAGGGTGATGATTTTGTGAAGAACAATAAGGTGAAAAAGGCGAAGCATAAAAGTATTAAATAATCATACCAAGGTGATTTTTGTTTTTCTTTAGCGCGTTGCATTAGTAGATCCTCCTATTGATTATTTAAAGGTTCAGCATAACAAATACTGTCGTTATTTGTAAACAGTTATGTGGTATTACCAGTTAAAAGAAGAACGCTTGTAAATTTGCAGAAACAATAGCAAAAGGTTATGATAAAACACAAAGTAAACAGTAAATAAAAGGAGTTCATAATGAGTAATAACAATAAAAAAGAAGCGTTTTTATACTTAGTAATGGGTGGTTTAACAACGTTAGTAAATATTGTAGCGTTTTATTGCTTAGACGAATATACAACAATAGAGCTTGCGGTCAGTGCAACCATAGCGAATATCTTAGCGATTATTTTCGCATACTTCAGCAATAAATTATGGGTATTTGAACGCATCGAAAAAGATACGAAAGGCACTGTAAAAGAGATTTTTCTTTTTTTAGGATTTCGTGGTGTATCGCTAGGGATTGACGTTGGTTTAACGGTATTAATGGTAAGCGTCTTTGGCATTATGGCACTGATAGCCAAGATTATTGCGAATGTTGTGGTTGTTATTGTTAACTATGCAGCGAGCAAATGGTTAATTTTTAAATAAACGCTATTTCGTTAACAAACGAAGGCTGATAAAAGGATGAGATAGATGAAGATAGCAGTACGTCATCGTTCAATTGAACGTATTCCAGTATTAGAAGTTGTATCAGAGGAGTCACGCTCAGAAGCATTACCCTTATTAATTTATTATCATGGTTGGCAATCGTCAAAGGAGCTTGTTTTAACGCAAGCACGTAAAATAGCGCGTTTGGGTGTGCGGGTAATTTTACCAGATGCAATGTTTCACGGTGAACGTAAGTTGGGAGAACCTTCTTCCATACCTTCGGTTACCTTTTGGTCGAGTATTCAGCATAATATTTTAGAATTCTCTGTTTTGGTTCGTTTCTTTGAAAAAAAACAGATGATTGAGAGGGATTTAATCGCTGTTGGTGGTGTGTCAATGGGCGGAATAACCACTTGTGCGTTATTAACGCAACACCCAGAAATACAAGCAGCGGCTTGTGTTATGGGGACGCCGAGTCCGCTGTCTTATATTGATTTAGTCATAAGTTCTGCAGCTAAACGACAGATAGCTGTACCTAAAGATTTACGATTGGCCTTATCCTGGGTGGGCCATTATGATTTAGCGCAACATCCAGAAATGATTGCGAATCGTCCCTTTTTATTTTGGCATGGCAAACTAGATGAAAAGATACCTTATGAAGCAGCCTATGATTTTTATAACACGATTAAAGCAGAAAAATATGCTCAAAATACTGTGTTTTTAACAGATGAGCATGAGCGTCATCTTGTTCGAGGAGATGTAATGGACCAAATCGCAGCTTTTTATGAAAAGAACTTTTTAAAAAAGTAAAGAGTACGGATTTATCTTCCAATTTATCTTCGATTAAAGAGCCCTTCGAATGAAGGGCTCTTTTTAGTATGAAGCTCTAACTAGTTTTATAACACTTGCTAACATAGTAACGATCAGGATAACTACCATTCCCCATGCGAGAGAGAAATTACCGAAGTAATCAATCATTAAACCGAATAGAAGCGGTCCACAAGCACCGATGATAAAACCGCCGAATTGCATAAGAGCAGAGAGAGAAATAGCTTCTTGAGACGTTTGCGCTCTGGTCATAGGTAGAAGCAATGCGAGTGGGAAGAGGCCGCCTGCACCGATGCCAAGAATAATAGTAGAAAACCAAGGTGATAAACCACCAATCAGGAATAAAACACCCAGAAGCTCGGCTATCCCGCAAAATATTAACCAAAGGTATTGTTTACCAAATCGAGTCACTAACAATGGAATGAGGAAACTCACAGGAATTTGTACACCTGTAAATACAGCTAATAATAAACCAGAGTGATAACGAGACATGCCAGTTGCTTGTACATAAGGTGATAACCATGCGGTAAGAATGTAGAAAATGGCTGCCATAAAACTGAAAAAGAGTATCATAGGAAAAGCTTGGCGCCATAATGAGGAAAGTTTAACAAGCTGATTTTTGTTAGTGGGACTATTTTTTATGAGTGGTAGTAGCAGTAGCGCAGCGATAACTGCCAACAATGACCAAAAACTCAAGGACATTTGCCAAGAGTCATTAAAGGCAGTGAAGAGGGGGATTGTAAAACTAGAGGCAACAGCAGCGCCAACAACCATTGATACTGAATAAAAACTCATCATTCCGTTATTTTCCGGGAAATGTTTCTTAATAAAGCCGGCAATTAGAGGGCCGACAATACCGATGCCGATACCTGCGATTAGAGCGGTTAATAATAAACTTGTTAATGAATCTACAAAGAAACGAGCAAGTGTAGCAACAAATAACAGTAACATTGCAATGAACAAGGCTTTTTCAACACTGAAACGTTGACTGATTTTGATCGCTAGCAATGAAAATAAACCCATACATAAAACGGGTAATGTGGTGATAAGACTTGCTGAACCGGCGCTTATATGTAAATCAGCTTGGATTTGGCCTAATAAGGGCCCAACAGATGTAATGGCAGGTCGTAAATTGAGTGAGACAAAAATAATAATGAGTATTAGATATAACTTTTTCATAGTGTAACTCCTTTAAATTGTGAATTATTTAGCGATATCATCAGTTTAGACTTGATTTAAACATACAACAACACTATTATTTGTATACAAACGATAGTTTTTAGCTATAGGAAGAGGTGGAATAATGGAATTGCGACATTTACACTATTTTTTAACATTATGTGAGGAATTACATTTTTCAGAAGCAGCTTTCAAAATCGGTATTTCACAACCAACTTTAAGTCAGCAGATCCGTGTGTTAGAGGGCGAGGTGGGTGTGCCTTTATTTGATCGTCTAGGTAAAAAAACAGTGCAAACAGAAGCCGGTTTGATTCTACAACGGTATGCTATCAAAGCAATTAAAGAATTGGAAAACGCCCAAACAGCGATAGATGATTTAAAAGATGCATACAGTGGGACATTGCGTGTTGCAGTGCTACCTTCTGATTTGGATTATCATTTGACTGAATTATTAGTGGCCTTTCATCGTGACTTTCCGTCTGTCCATATCGAGGTAATCCCTTCAATTGATATTCCCAATAAAGTATTGCTTAATGAAGTAGATATTGGATTAGCCTTAGTGGAACCCGCACATTCACAATTAACAGCACGTCCAATTTTCAAAGAATCCTATTGCCTTTTTGTATCTAAAAAAAGTCACTTGGCGACACGGAAAAAAATTGAAATTAGTGAATTAGCAGATATACCATTGATTTTATACCCAAAAGGTTTTTATGGCCGTGATTTAATTGACCGTTGGTGTTTGACACAAGGCATTCGTGTAGAACCGATAATGGCACCTGGTTCTTCAACGGCCATCTTTCAATTGATTGAAGCGGGAGTTGGGGCTTCAATCCAACCCCATAAATTAATTGAAGCGTTTGAGGAGAAAGATATGATAGCTATTCCAATAGAAGACGCACCACAACGGTCATTAGCCATTATTTATCGCAATGATCGTTATTTGAGTAAAGCGGCACAAAGGTTTATCACAGAACTCACCGACTATTTTCAAAAACAGTAAAAGTGCCACAACTTGCGACAATCTGTTAAGCGTGCTATTCTTTAAGTGAATTGAATCGATACCACTAGGGGGGCCTTTTTTAAGGCTGAGATAGGTTTGTCCTGACCCTTGGACCTGATCTGGTTAGTACCAGCGGAGGAAATGTGGCAGAAGTGAAGGGACACGTCTCGTTTGTGTTTCCTACGGTGAAGCCATTTTCTTTAAGAGAATGGCTTTTTTTGTTGTTTCTAGGTAACGTTCAATCAGTTGCAGAAGGAGGAGAAGAAAAAAATGACACACTTATTGGAAAAGGTGAGAGTAAACAACCCGTTGGTGCATAATATGACCAATCAAGTGGTAGCAAATGATGTCGCAAATGGTTTACTAGCAATGGGTGCTTCCCCGGTCATGGCTTATGCGGTTGAAGAAGTCGCTAGTATAGCAAGCATTTCCAAAGCACTTGTCCTTAATATTGGAACGTTAACATCTGCAGGTGTAGAAGCGATGATGATAGCAGGCACCGCTGCAAATAAAGCAGATGTACCAGTGGTATTAGATCCAGTTGGAGTCGGTGCAAGCAGCTACCGTCAAGAAAAGGCGCGCGAAATTTTAGCAGCAGTGAACGTGACATTGATTCGTGGGAATAGCGGTGAAATAGCAAATTTAGCTGAGGTAGAGTGGCAAGCTAAAGGCGTAGATGCTGGTCAAGGGAAGGTTTCGGTTTCTGAGATGGCGAATAAGGTTGCCCAACGCTTCAACTGTATCGTGGCGGTGAGTGGTGAAGTTGACTATATTACAAATGGACGGGAATCCGCAGAAATTAGGAATGGGGTTTCGCTGATGGCGCAAGTCACAGGAATGGGTTGTTTATTGAGTGGTGTTTGTGGCGCTTTTATCGCCTGTGCTAATAAAACGGAAGTAATTGAGGCCATTATTACTGCACATGCTGCCTATGGTATTGTTGGCGAGAAAGCCAAACAACAATCCAATGGACCTGGATCGTTTAGAGTTCATTTTATGGATGGATTGGCAAATTTAACAGTGCCTCAGTATCAACAACACAAGAAAATTAATCGATGGGAGGGTGTGGATAAATGACAATACCACAAGTATGTACAATCGCTGGTAGTGATAGTGGCGGTGGCGCAGGTATTCAAGCGGATATTAAAACGTTTCAAGAACGAAGGGTCTATGGCACATCTGTAATCACAGCTGTTACAGTGCAAAATACGTTAGGCGTTCAGAATGTTTACCCTGTGCCACTTATTGGAGTAAAACAACAACTAGAAGCACTGCTCAGTGATTTTGAGCTATCCGCTATCAAAACAGGAATGTTGGTGGATGCGAGTTATATTCAAACTGTGAGTGATATTCTTAAAGGATACCCAGATATTCCACTTATCGTAGACCCTGTCATGATTGCTAAGGGCGGCGCTTCATTGATGGCAGAAGAAGCATTAGAGGTATTGAAAACAGAGTTATTGCCATTAGCCACCATAGTGACACCAAATTTACCTGAAGCTGAGGCTTTAAGTGGTATGACTATCACTACTGAAGCAGATATGGAGAATGCGGCTGAGAGGCTACAAGCAATGGGCTGTCGTAATGTCCTTATTAAAGGAGGGCATGGTTCTAATCCCACTGTCACGGTCGATTATATCTTATTAGAGAATGGTGAAGAGGCATGGCTGCATGGTGAACGTATTGAAACCAAAGATACACATGGTACCGGTTGTACTTTGGGCGCGTGTATCACTGCTGAAATAGCAAAGGGACATAGCATACAAGAAGCGGTTGTCATCGCAAAAGCGTTTATTCAGTCTGCTATTGCTAACGGCTTAGGTATTGGCCATGGACATGGACCAACGAATCATTGGGCTTACCGAGAGGAAGATAACAATGATTAATTGGCGAGCGGCATTAAACGTTTATTTTATTGCGGGTACACAAGATGTACCAATGGGTCAAACACTAACAGACATGCTAGAAGAAGCCTTAGATGCTGGTATTACAGCTTTTCAGTATCGTGAAAAAGGGCCGCGCAGTTTGTCTCAACCTGATGATATTGAAAGAGTTGCTCGAGCGTGTCAAAAGTTATGTCTACGCTATGATATTCCTTTTATTGTGAATGATGATATTGCGCTAGCTATGAAAATACAAGCGGATGCGATTCATATTGGTCAATCGGATACAGCACTCGCAGAAACGGTTGAGCATGTGAAAAATAGTTTGGCAATAGGTTTATCTACCAATACATTAAGCGAATTTGAAGAAGCAATGACGCAAAAAGACTTAGCATATATTGGTATTGGTCCTGTATTCAATACAGTGTCAAAAATTGATGCTCAAGCCACTGTGGGCATTGAATTGTTAAAAGACTGCCAAGCACTAAGTTCTGCGATACCCCAAGTGGCTATTGGAGGAATTACAAGCACAAACGTACAAATTGTTCGTGAAACAGGGATTGATGGCATCGCTGTTATCTCTGAAATAGCTCAAAGCATAGATAAACAAACTACTGTGAGAAAACTAAAAGTAAAACCAAACGTTCAGCTCCAAAGAAATTGGAGGAAATAAAAATTTGATTGTTTTTATCAAAATATTATTTTTGAAATTTCAAAGGAGTTGTTTGGTAAATACTGGAGAAAACTAAAAGTAAAATAAGCCGTTCAGAAACAAAGGGGTTGAAGAAGTATGAATAGCGACTATATGTGTCGCGAGTGAAAGACAAACACACACGTGTTAAAATCATCGCCTGTTAAATTGAGTTTTTAATTCGACAAGAAATGCTTTTTTATATTAATCCCATGAACAAGTGTGCTACATAATTTCTATATTATATACCAATTATTCATTTTGATAACAAGAATGGTCATGTAGTTTAAATATTAGATTGAGGATCTAGTATGTTATAGTAATTGAGGTAGAGAAGTGGAAGACGGTGGCTATCCTGAAGGGTGGTGATGCTTATGGAAATAGGTGTCCAATCTAGGAAAGGAAAGGCTTTTTTGTGACTATTTTTGAGTCACTACAACTAATGTTGGTTTTTGGAATGTTTATCATTTCATTATTAATGTTGGTTGTAGTACTCATTAAATTAGACAAAAAAAAATAACCGTCCAAACTTTAGCAGGTTAACGGTTATCTTTCAATAGAATAATTGTATAGCTACCGTCTTAAACGGTTCTACACAGACACTAGTTGAAGCTAGTGTCTTTTTTATGTACTTTCAGTGTAACTGATACAAAGAAAACTTGCAACAACAAAAGTCACGGAGCGGCTGCTCAGCAATGAAGTAAGGAATTGTGAAAGAATCGAAGTTAGTATTTACTGCTCTTCTTTTTTGCTAATTTCATAACAATCGCTTTCTAAACGACTTACTTTGGATAGGCTATACCGTGAGTAGTCATTTAGTTTAAACATTCGATTGAGGATTGAATATGTTATAGTAATTGAGGTAGAGAAGTGGAAGACGGTGGCTATCCCGAAGGGTGGTGATGCTTATGGAAATAGGTGTCCAATCTAGGAAAGGAAAGGCCTTTTTGTGACTATTTTTGAGTCACTACAACTAATGTTTGTTTTTGGAATGTTCATCATTTCATTATTAACACTGGTTGTGGTATTCATAAAATTAGACCAAAAAAAATAACCGTCAAAAACTTTAGCGAGTTTACGGTTATTTAAATTCTATTAATTGTATAGCTACCGTCTTAAACGGTTCTACACGGACACTAGTTGAAGCTAGTGTCTTTTTTTATGTGCTTTTAGTGTAACTGATACTAAGAAAAGTTGCAACAATAAAAAGTCACGAAGCGACTACACAGTAATGAAGTAAGGACTTGTAAAAGAATCGAAGTTAGCGTTTATGGCTCTTCTTTTCTGCTCGTTTTAGAGAAATCTCTTTCTAAATATGACTTCCTATACGCTTACACTAAAAGAATCTCGTGTTAAATTTAATTTTGAATTCAACACGAAATGTTTTTTTATTTGTTTCTTGAAAGAGGGCAGTTCTGTTTTTATTCTATTCTAATAGTTGTCAATTTAATGAGTTTTCTGCTTTTTTAATGTATAACGATTGTCTGGAAGCGGAATATTTAAATTGCCTCGCAATGTATTGCTGTCGTAGGCAGTATCATAGATGCCACGTTCTTGTAGAAGCGGAATGACATAATCAACGAAGTCATCTAGCGAGTTAGGGATGTCGGAGCTGATGATGAAACCATCGGCTGCCTCTTCTTCAAACCACTCCTCAATTTTGTCAGCGACATCTTTAGCCGTGCCAATAAATTGGGGGCGTGGTGTTGCTGCTTCAATAGCTGCTTACCGTAAGGTGAGACCTTCTTCTTTGGCGCGTTTTTTCATATTATCTGAAAAACTTTGGAAAGCATTTTTACCAATATCACCTAAATCAGGGAAAGGAGCATCCAAATCAAACTGCGTTAGATCATAATCGTCAAAGTAGCGCCCAAGATAAGTGACGGCATTTTCGATTGGAACAAGAGCAGCAAATTCTTGGTATTTGGCCTCAGCTGCTTCTTTTGATTCAGCAACAATTGGGCTAATACCAGGGAAAATACGAAGTGTGCTGGCATTGCGCCCTGCGGCTGTTGCTTGTTCTTTTACATCACGATAAAAGTCTTTTGCTTTCTCCAATGATTCTGACATTGTGAAAATTGAATCGGCGTTTGAAGCTGCAAATGACTTTCCAGCTGTTGAAGCGCCTGCTTGAAAAACAAGCGGATACCCTTGCTTAGAGCGTTGGACATTTAAAGGACCGTTGACTTGGAAATATTTACCTTGATGATTAAGGCGATGTAATTTTTCAGGGTCAAAAAACTGTCCTGTTTTTTTATCATATGTAAAAGCATCATCTTCCCATGAGTCCCATAAACCACGCACAACATCAAGATGCTCTTGTGCAATTTCATAGCGTTCAGCATGAGATGGGAGGTGAGCTTTGCTGAAATTGTGGGCAGCGCCTTCTTGTGGCGAGGTCACTAAGTTCCAACCGGCACGCCCGTTACTCAGATGATCAAGTGATAATAATTGACGTGAAATAGTGAACGGGTCACTAAAAGAAGTAGAAATAGTAGCGATTAAACCAACATGTTGTGTAACTGCAGCAAGCGCAGAAAGAACTGTGATAGGTTCAAAACGATTCAAGAAGTGCGGGATTGATTTATCTGAAATATAAAGCCCGTCGGCAATGAAAACAAAACTAAATAACCCCCGTTCGCTTGTTAAGGCTTTGTACTTGTATGCATCAAAATTTGTACTCGTTGCAGGATCAACACTAGGGTGGCGCCAACCATCTGTTGAACCGCCAACACCATGTAAAATGGCACCGAATTTTAGTTTGTCTGAACGTCCCATTATATCACCTCTTTCGTTTTAAGTGCTTTGGCAAGATGTTCAATCCCAATATCAGTGACGGCTTTGTAATCGTTAGAACCCGTGCCGATTTCAACAACAGGCACATAACGAATACCATATTTAGCATCAAGAACATCGCGTAAATTATCATTTTCAGTCACATCAATATCAGTATAGGGGATGTAGTTCTCTGTAAGGTAATCCTTTACATCTTGGCAATAATGGCAACCTTTTTTACTCCAAACAATTACTTTTTGTGTATTTTCAGTCATCTATTACACCACTTTCTCTAAGATTTTTAGTTGGGGGAGCAATGCTCCTAAAGCTGTAATGGAGCTTCGTTTTGCTGCTGCATCTTCAATCGGTGTGACGGCGATAAAATCACTGATGCCATAGGTTGTATGGAAATCATGTAATTGTTGTAAAACCGCTGCGGGCGTTCCGACAAATCGACCAGCCTGCTGTTGTATCACTTCGTAGGATTGATCCAGCGTAGCGACATAGCTATCCACTTGTTCACGCGTATTGAGATTTAACTTTTTACCATCTGCTGAAACAACCCGAAAGCCTTTGCCAACGGTAATTAGTTTTTCGGCTGCAGCCTTCGATGAGGCAAGCGCATAAACCGATGCTAATTGAAAGTTAGGAGTATCACCTGTGAAATGCTGATGATAGGCTGTGTGAACATCTTTTAACAGCGTGTCGTCACCGTTAATAAAATGGGCGTAAACGAAATTGATGCCCAGTCCGGCTGCTAAAATAGCGCTTGTTACACTGCCACCCAATAAATATAAGGGTAGAGGTGTCCCCACATCTGGTTGCGCTTTTAAGTCAGCGTAGGGATGCCCTTCCACAAAGTCATGGCGTGTGAAATGTGTCAATGTTGCTAATTTTTCTTCAAATGAAGGTGCGGTATCACTAGCGAAACCTTCTTGTAGTGCTTGAGTAGATGACTGTAGACCACCGGGTGCTTTACCAACACCGAGGCTAATACGTCCATCGGCTAAATTATTCAATGTGTTAAATTGCTCAACCACTTTAAAAGGACTGTAATGTTGCAACATGACACCACCCGACGCTAATTGTATTTTTTCTGTTTTTGCAGCTAAGTAAGCAAGCAAAATTTCAGGCGCTGAGCCAGCTGCACTCGCCATATTATGATGCTCAGCTACCCAAAAACGTTTGAAATTCAAAGACTCAGCAAGTTGTGCTAAGGCTACTGTTTCTGTTAATACATCTTTTAAATCAAAATCATGCGGTTGGATACTTTGTTCTAAAATACTTAATGAGATGGTCATAGAGATCCTCCTTTAGATGGCTTCGTATAAATATTCTGCCGACACGCGGTGCAGGAATTTTTTTGTGCGATCTTCTTTAGCGCTATTAAAGAGGAGGAGTGGCGGCCCTTGCTCAACAATGCGTCCTTCATCCATAAAAATGATATGATCGCTGACACGTTTGGCAAATTCCATTTCATGTGTCACCACAATCATCGTGACACCAGTTTTAGCTATTTCAAGCATTACCTGTAATACTTCACCTACCAATTCTGGATCAAGTGCAGCAGTAGGTTCGTCAAATAAAATGACATCAGGATTGAGGGCTAACGCACGAGCAATGCCAACGCGTTGTGCTTGGCCACCAGAAAGTTGTACCGGATAAAAATCAGCTTTATCACTGAGACCCACACGCTTTAGCTGTTCATGGGCAATACTTTCAGCGATATCTTTTTTGATTTTACGAGCAACAATTAAACCCTCAGTAATGTTTTGTAAAACGGTTTTATGTGAAAAAAGATTATATTGTTGAAAAACCATGGCCGTTTGTTTTCGTAACGCAAGAATGTCTTTTTTTGAAGGTTTTTCGCAATCAATCTGTTGATTGTTCATACGTATAGCGCCAGAATCAGGTTGTTCTAAGAGGTTGAGGCAGCGTAAAAACGTTGTTTTACCAGAGCCGCTTGGACCAATAATAGTGACAACACTCCCTTTTTCAACGGTTAGATCAATACCTTTTAACACATGATGATTACCAAACGATTTATGAATATCTTTAATTTCAATCATGAAATACCTCCTTTAAAGGCAGTTATTTTACGTTCTAATAAATGGGCCGCCCACTCAATTAAGATGGATAATCCCCAATAGATAAGTGCAGCGGCAATGTAAGCTTCTAAAAATGAATAATTGGTTGATGCGACGACAGTAGCGCGCCCAGTAATCTCGGGTACGGCAACAATTGCTGCTATCGCTGTCGTATGCAAAAAGCCGACGAATAAGTTAACAAAGTTAGGCAAAGCGTAATAAAAACTTTGTGGAAGTATGAGCCGCCTAATGGTTTGAGAGAAGGTGAGGCCAACAGCATAACCAGCTTCTACTTCACCTACATGTATTGCAAGAATACCGGAACGCAAAGCTTCTGCAATATAGGCACTCGCTGTAAATGAAAGTGCAACAATCACAAAGGCAGCAATAGGTATCTTGTTGGTTTGGACACTAAACCCAATTGTTTTTGCTAAATAATCGATCAGAATTGGTGAAAGAATATAAATTAACATAATGTGTAAAATCGCGGGTGTGCTTCTGAAAAAAGAAACAAAAAAAGTGGCGATTGGATTAAGAAATCTGATATTGTACAGACGAATATAAGTGATGCCGATGGCAATGAGTGAACCGAAAAGTAAAGGTAGCACAGTCATCAACAAGGTGAGTGGAATAGCGTTTAGCAATAGCTTGAACGCTGTCCAAATAAAGGCGTAATCGATTGACATAGGTACTCAGCTCCTTTTACTGACGAATCATTTCAAAGATAGTGCGCGTATTGGCTTTGTCGCGTTTGAGCCGAAGTTCTATTTGTTTGAAAATTGCTTCTAAAACAAGTGCAACAAGATAATAAATAATCGCTAAAGAAACATAAACTTCAAGCGAGTGATTGCTAGATGTGATAAGTGTCTCGCCACGCCCAGACATATCCATAACCCCGATAGAAAAGGCTAACGAAGTATCTTTTAAGAACCCAATAATTAAGTTCCAAAAGTTGGGGGTAGCTTGTTTAAGTGCTTGTGGAAAGACGATTCGGAAGAAATTTTGACGCTGTGTGAGTCCAATGGATAGCGCAGCTTCTGTTTGTGATTTTGGAACACTATTGATGGCAGAACGAATTATTTCTGCAATGGAAGCAGCGCTGCTAAGGCCATACGTTATAATGGCAGCGTATAGTGGATCCATTCGTGTTGTATCCACATTCACTAGTGCGGTGAGAATGGGGATACCGTAAAACACAATGAAGAGCTGTACAATAATCGGTGTGCCTCGGAAAAAAGAAGTGTAAACAATCGCAAGTTGTTTCAGTACTGGAATATTGTAAATCCGTGGTAAAGCAATCAACACACCCAGTACAAAGCCTAACAAGAGAGAGACAACTAAAATATAAAGGGTCGTTGGTAAATATTTAATTAAGGTTGCTAGAAACTGTGGAATTAACGCCACATCGAAAAATTTATCCATTTGTTTCACCTGCTTTTAATTGGGATGTGATTAACTGCCAAAACTTGATTTAGAGTAGTCACCACCAAGCCATTTTTCACTTAATTTTTTCAACGTACCATCGTCGATAATTTCCTTAAGTGCTTTATCAACTTCTTTGTTGAGTGTTTTGTCTTTTTTATCAAACATAAAGTATACTTTTGAGTCGCTAAAAACGTCACCGACTACTTTTTCTTTAATAGGACTACTTTCATTTTGGAATTTAACAGCAAATGTCGTCGATACAGTTGCATCAGCGCGGCCGGATTCGAGTTGTTTAGCAACATCATTACTTCCTTGACCTGCATACACGACTTTAAATTGATCGCCATTATCTTTGTTAATTTTATTGATTAAAGCTGCACCATTTGAAGTAGCACTTGTAATGACTGTTTTACCTTTTAAATCAGCAATATTATTGATATCTTTATTATCTTTTAAAACAGTAATTTGGTTAGGAAAGTAGTTATAAGGCACTTTATTGAACGTGAATTTTTCTTTACGCTCATCGTTAATTTCCATTTCATGAGCAATCATATCGATTTTATTGGCACCCAGACTAACCACTAAGTTAGAGAAATCCATTGTTTTGAACTCGAAGTCATAGTTGGAAAGGCGTTTATCAATTTCACGCACAAGTTCGACATCATAACCTGTGAGTTTACCGTCTTTATCAATAAAACAAACATTAGGGAACTGCGTACCAGTCCCGACAATGACTTTGGTAACTTTATCTTTCGTCGAACCAGCGCTTGCGCCACATGCACTCAGCAATACCAATGTGAAAACGGATAATAGTAATAATAGGTATCTTGTTTTTGTCATATAAATGCTCCTCTTCTATTTAAAACTCGATTTTGAGTAATCGTCGCCTAGCCATCTTTTGCTTAATTTTTTCAAAGTACCGTCAGTACTCAACTCTTTAATTGCCGTATCAACAGCCTTAGAAAGATCTGTTTTTTGTTTAGGGAAAACGAAGTAAACTTTTGTATCTAAGAGAATATCACCAACGACTTTTTCTTTGATGCTACTCGTATCATTTTGGTGTTTAACTGCAAAGGGTGTTGAAAGAGTAGCGTCAGCACGTCCGTTTTTAAGTTGATTGGCCGTATCATTACTTCCTTGACCCGCATAAGCAATTTCAATTTTATTACCATTCTTTTTGTTGTACTCTGTCACGTAATCAGCCGCATTAGATGTGGCACTAACCACCACTTTTTTGCCATCAAGGTCTTTAATGGATTTGACGTCATTGTTATCTTTGGCAACAGTGATGTACAACGGTGAGTAGTTATAAGGTTCATTATTGAAGAGAAATTTTTCTTCGCGTTCTTTGTTTTTAGCCATGTTATGTGCAATCATATCGATTTTATTGGCGCCTAAGCTTGTAAGTAAGTTGGCAAAATCCATTGTTTTAAATTCAAAGTTGTATTGCGGTAATTTTTTATCAATTGCACGAATCACCTCGATATCATAGCCTGTCAATTTGCCGTTTTCATCAATGAAACAAATGCCAGGATATTGTGTGCCTGTCCCAACGATAATAGTTTCAACGTTCTTTTTTTTGTCGGAAGTTGCAGCTTTCGGTGCACACGATACAAGGAAAATAAGCGTTAATGCTGTAAAACAAAGAAATATTTTTTTCATAGATAAGCCCCCAATAAGATAAAATATTAGAATGTTGGAATGGATAAAAGCGCTGCGTTAAATTTTTCAGGAATCAAGACTTTACGTAACATGGCACCTAAATCACCATCAGGCGATTCATGCTCGAAATAAATTTCATAACCTTTACGCTGATACATCTCAAGTAACCAAGGATGTTTTCGTGCCGACGTGCCCAGCGTTAAAGTTGGGACTTTAAGTGTATCGCGTAAGAGTGTTTCTTCTATATATGTAAGCAACTGATTCCCGTATCCTTTGGATGCGTATTCAGGATCGGTACCAAACCACCAAACAAACGGGTATTTCGATACAGGTGTTTCGCTTTCCCAAGGAAAACGGATGGTGATGGTTGAAACGAGTTTCCCATCTACTTCAAGTACATAAGCGGAGTAGTTGGTGATGTTTTCTAAAACTAATTCACGAGAAGCGTTAGCACTCGGCCAATCAATGCCTAAATCACGAATACTTTGAAAAGATTTATAAAGTAAAGTATGAAACGCTTCGATATCATCTTCAGTAGCAATGCGTATACGTTCTGTGGTCATTTGAATTCCTCCTGTGTAATCAATTAACTAAAATAGTTTGTTGTTGAGACACTTGATTTAGCAACGATGTTAATGATGATTCAATACGGCTCGTCGCTTCTTCATTGATGTGATAATGATTATTGAAATCTTTAGTTACTTGATCGTCTGTTATATAGGTGCCATGTGCAATAAATTCAGCCCCTAATTCCGATAAAATCGGTTCTAATGCATATTTCAACATCAATAGGTGACCTTTGGAACCACCTAAAGCTAAAGGGAGAACAGGTTTACCTTTTAAAATACGAGAAGGAAGCAAGTCCAAAAATGTTTTTAAGATACCTGAATAAGAAGCTTTGAATGTGGGAGTTACCACAATAACTGCGGCACTTTGTTCCACTAGTAAGTGGGCAGCAACGATGTCAGGATGTTTGAAGTCAGCTGTGATAAGTGCTTCTGCATTGAGTTGATGAACTTGAACTACTTGGAAATTGATATGGCGAGGATGACAATAAGCATCCGCCTTTTGAATAAGGGCAGTTAAACGTGAAGCTTCTGAATAGCCGCCAGCAATTAATGTTATCGTAGTCATAAATAAAAATCCTCCTCACAAATTTTAATCCCTACTGTTTAAGTTGGTATTGGTTGTATGTAATTGTAACGCAATAAAAGTTATCTGACTAATTAAATTAATGAATAAAAAATATTAGTATTATTGATAATCTAAAAGCGTGTGACTATCAAATTTTTTTAATTCATAGTAAAATGATGTAATTAGTATGTTTTAAGTGTGAAACATTGTTATAAGAAGAGTTCACAGAGGATTAAATGTTGAAGGAGGATGGGATGAATATGGAAATACGTGCAATTGAAACCTTTCATGCTGTTGTGAAATTTGGTAGTTTTCAAAAAGCTGCCGAGGCATTAAATTATTCACAACCGACAATCACCTTTCGCATTAAACAATTGGAAACAGATTTAGGTGTGCAGTTGTTCAAACGTGGCAAACAGGCACAATTGACGACGAGCGGGCGCTTGTTTCTAGAAAAATCAGCCAAATTATTGGACGAGTTTGTACTATTAGAGAATACAGTGCGTAACATCAAAACGGAAACAGCAGCGAATTTCCGAATCGGTATTTCAGAACCCACAGCAAGTGTGAAGTTTCCTAAAGTATTGGCACGATTTTTAGAAGATAACCCAGATATAGGTGTAGATGTTATCGTAGGTGATGCGAATTTATGTAGTCAATTGCTAGAAAAAGATGAGATTGATTTCGCTATTTGTGGAGAGCCTGAAATAAGTGTAGGTAATCGGTATGAACGTTTCTTTAAAGATGAACTAGTGGTGTTAGTGAATGAACATCATCGTGTCGCACAACAAGATAGCATAAAGATTAAAGATTTAAAGGGAGAGCGTTTTCTATTTACCCCTAATAATTGCCCAATTCGTATTCAAATCGAACATCTATTACAGAAAAAAATCGGTTCTAACTACAATAAAATGGTTCTGTCTAGCAGCATGGCACATAAATATTACGTGCAAGCAGATTTAGGGATTTCACTATTTACGCGAACAGCTAATTTAAATCCGATTGCAGGAACAGTTGTAAAAGAATCAGAAGGCGTATCAATTAGGCCGTCAATTGGAGTTTTAACGCGAGCACAACAAAATAATCCATCGGAAAATATGCTGGATTTGATTGCACGTATTAAAGAAGCCTATCTAAAAACAGAATTAGTTTAAATAGAGCAATTTTTTTCGTTCATATGTGAGGGTAAACAGGTTTTTTAGCGATTTAAGACCTGTTTTTTGTTGTGTATGCTGATTTATTGCATTGTGTGATTACTTTTGTAATAGTAAGTAAAAGAGTGTAAAAAAGGAGAGACCAAGTATGGCTAATTTAACTCAAACCAGGACTAAAAAATTATTTGAACAAACGTTGATGTCTTTATTAGAAACTAAATCATTTTCGAGTATCACCATCAATCAATTATGTGAAGCTGCACACATTCACCGCAGTACATTCTATCGTTATTACACGGACAAATACGCTTTGTTGGAAGAGCTAGTGGAGTTTATTAGCGCTGATATGTATGAAAAAGTCGAAGCTAGTAAGCCCACGAGTCGCTCAATGTCTGAAGAAGTGATTGGTTTTATCGAAGCAAATAAAACCAATTTCATGAATGTGATTACAAAAAATGGTAATTATGAATTATATGAAGTCCTTATAAAAAAAGTTAGCGCAATTATGTTTGATCATTATCAAAACTGGGATGACGACCTTTCAATTAAAATTAGGAAATCAACTTATCCAGAAATGATGTGCCATTTTTATAGCAGTGGTATTATTGAGGTATTGAAGCGGATGGTGAGTAGCGGCGACAATTATTCGCGTGAAGAGTTTGTTAAAATCATTGATGATCTCATTAAATAATACATTTTGAAACATATGTCTCATTTTAGAACGAATGGTGAATGTTGGACTTAGACAGCCCCTTTTAAAGTTGATATATTTACTATCATAAAGGGAAGGTGAGACAATTATTATGGATAAATTATTTAATAAAATTGGCCATTTCATCATTAAACATGCCAAGGTAAATATTATTGTCATTTTAGCAGTGACAGTCTTTTTAGCGTTTGGAGCAACTAAATTAGATATGAAAATGGGCAATGATGTTTTTGTTAGCAGTAAATCAGATGTCTATAAAGACACAACGACTTATCAAAAAAACTTTGGTGGGGATGGCATCTATTTGCTGCTTGAAGGTGATAAAGACAAGTTGATCTCACATGAAACAGCTCAAAAAATCACAACATTTTCTGAAAAAGCGACTAAGATTGAAGCGATTACGGGTGCATCAAACTATATTAGCTTAATGAATGAAATGTTAGCATCAAATAACCCAAGTGCTGGTTTCAATATGTCAGGTGATTCGAAATTATCTGAGAGTATTCAAAAAGCAATTCCAGCAGCAAAAATGAAAAAAATCGAGTCAGATATGCAAGCAAGTTTATCTGCTAATCAAAGTGCAAAAATTCAAGAATACATGCAATCGTTGTTAACAGATCCACAAAAAATGACAGTCGGTCAACAAATTGCTGGCTTGGGTGCTGCAGCGACACCAGAACAGCAAGCAGGAATTGTTCAGTCTACGTTAACAAAAGAACAGCGTCAAAAAGTAGAAGCATATACGCAAAGTATTTTAACAAAAAAACAATCGGCTAATATGCAAGAAGCTGTGATTAAAGCAATGCCTAAAATCCAGGATATGGATAACTCATTGTTACGTCAAATCGTCTTTTCTGATAAAGGAAAAATACCGACAGCATTGGAAAAAATCATACCCAACAATGGTGGCAATGTTTTAATAATGCTTAACACATCAGATGATACTGAGATGGATACAGCAGTACATACAAATGAGGAACTGAAAAAATTAGTTAAAAACACTGATTTTGGAGATGGCATCACTGTTAAATTAGCAGGTGGGCCGATTATTCAAGGTGATGTTCAAGGTGAAGTAATGACAACAATGACAGTGATGTTATCCTTGTCAGTTGTATTAATGATTGTTGTATTATTAGTTGTTTTCCCAGTGCGTCGACGTGTGATCTCATTAGGTTTTGTTCTGATAGGTCTCATCTGGACATTTGGTTTTATGGGCTGGGTAGGAATTCCAATTACGCTAGCAACAATGGCAACCTTACCGATTATCATTGGGCTAGGAACGGATTTTGGTGTTCAATTCCATAATCGTTATGAAGAAGAATTTAAGAAAAGCGACTATAAAGCAGATGAAGCAACCGTCACTGCTATTCGACATATCGGACCAGCTGTAGGAATTGCAGTCGCTATTATGGCATTGAGCTTCTTAACAATGTTCCTTTCAAAAGCACCAATGATGCAACAATTTGGTTTAACACTCGCTTTAGGTGTTATTTTCTGTTACATTGTTGAACTCGTATTAATGTTCTCTACATTCAATATGATGGACAAGAAAAAGAAAAAAGGCGAAGTGAAAATTAAAAACAATGATGAAACATGGTTGTCGCGTGGGTTAGGAAGTTACGCTAAATTGGTTGGTAAATTTGCAGCTCCAATTTTGATTGTCGGCGTTATTCTAGCAGGCATTGGTTTTTCGGTTGAAAAATCAATACCAACGGAAACAAACATGATGAAAATGATTCCACAAGAAATGAAGGCATTACAAAACACTAATTATCTACAAGAAACAGTGGGTTCTACAACCTTTATCAGTTATTTAGTAGAAGCTGATGATGTGACACAGCCAGAAGTTGTATCATGGATGAAGACTTTTGGTGATAAAGTTAAAGGTGAATTTAAAGACGTTACGGGAGTAACATCTGTCGCAACTTATGTGGAAGACATTGAAGGTAAAGGGACAGTTAAAAAGGATAATGAAAAATTACCTGAGAGTGTGTCACAATTACCAAAATCAGTTCAAGAAATGGTTGTAAGTAAAAATAAACACTATGCAACGTTACAGTTCCAAATTGATAATAATCTATCTTCTGCCGATCAGTTAGCATTATTGAATAAAATTACTGCTAAAATTGATGCTGGCAAAGGCATCTCAGTAAAACCGGCAGGCGCACAAGTTATGATGCTCTTTGGTATTGATAATATTGGAGCCAACAGTAATCTAATGATTGGTGCAGGTTTATTGATTATCTTTGTGGGATTATTCCTAGTTTACCGACGTGTAAAACATGCGATTTATCCAATTATTCCAATCTTATTAGTACTCGGTTTTTCACCGTTACTATTAAAAATGCTAGGGATGTCATACAACCCCTTAACAACCGCGTTAAGCTGTTTGGTATTAGGGATAGGGACAGAGTTCACGATTTTAATTATGGAACGATTCCGTGAAGAAGAAGCAAAAGGTTTGGCAACAAAAGAAGCGATTCACGTCTCGTTATCTAAAGTGGGACAAGCAATCACTGTATCAGGTTTAACAGTTATCGTTGGTTTCTCAACACTAATGTTTGTAAGTTTCCCAATCTTACGTGATTTCGGAATAACAACCGTGTTAGATACACTGCTGTGCTTAATCTGCGCGTTAACAGTGTTACCGGCATTGATTATATTATTCAGAAAACGCTAAAAGCATTTTCTGACACAATAGCGATACTAATCTAGGGCGTTACTTCTCGTTCATTTGGGATTGCGTACTGAGGTACGCGCACCGTCATTCACTTGTCGTGCCTACTATCTCAACATCGCTATTGCGCCTGAATTTGATAAAACACTATTTTGACGCAGTTTGTCAGGATAGTGTTTTTGAAATTTTGGAAGTTATGGCTTGGAATGCTAGATACAAATAAAAGCATTTTCAGACACAATAGCGATACTAATCTAGGGCGTTACTTCTCGTTCATTCGGGATTGCGTACTGAGGTACGCGCACCGTCATTCACTTGTCGTGCCTAGTATCTCAACATCGCTATTGCGCCTGAATTTGATAAAACACTATTTTGACGCAGTTTGTCAGGATAGTGTTTTTGAAATTTTGGAAGTTATGGCTTGAAATACTAGATACAAATAAAAGCATTTTCAGACACAATAGCGATACTAATCTAGGGCGTTACTTCTCGTTCATTCGGGATTGCGTACTGAGGTATGCGCACCGTCATTCACTTGTCGTGCCTACTATCTCAACATCGCTATTGCGCCTGAATTGGAGGAAACACTGTTTTGACGCAGTTTGTCAGGATAGTGTTTTTTTGTGATTTTGAAAGTAGCTAGAAAATAAGAGAGTGTAACTACTAATGAAGGGGATGATATTGCGATGAATTTTTATGTTAGTTGACCAGTCAGCTGCCGCGAAATGTCCCCATAAAAAAAACACTTCTGCTTAAATTCAGTTCGAATGAAAGAGGAGTGCTTTTATTTATTTTTTATTACTCGATACATTGCCGCTATCAGCAATACGTGGTTTAATTTTATGGATTTTAACAGTCTTACTCGCTGGGTTACGTAAAATTTCGGCCTTAGCTAAAATAGGATTACTTGTTCCCGTAATTAAATCATCCAAAAAGGGTGCAATGACAGTTGAAATACTTTGCGTCGATGTACGGTAGAGCATACTAGGGGTATGGTCTACGGCATAGTGGCAAATATTTTCAACAGTGAATGTCGGTTCTTCTAAAGAAGTTGGATGTGAGCTTTCAATCGCACCATCATAATCGCTACTTACATCGATAATAAGTGCGTTGGATTTCATTCTTTTCAAATCAGCACGTGTGATAAGGTAATCCTTACGAGCGTTATCCCATAAAAGGGCATTAACGATCACGTCAAATTCACCAAGTTCTTCATGCAATAATAGCTCTTGATTACGCTTATAGACTGTTACTTCAGCACCTAGACGTTGAAGAATTTTAACAGCACCATTTGCGACATTGCCGCGTCCAATCACAGCTACTTTGGTTTCGTAGGGGAGGCAACCATGTAATAAATAAGCATGAAGTACTGCTGCCTCACCAGCTAGTTCGTTGTTCCGCCAAAAGAGGTGGCGGTTAAGATGGAACATTTCTTCCCAAGCAAAGACTTTCAGTTCTTTGGCAATGAGCAGTTGCGATAATTGCTTGTTTTGCTCAGCGTGTATCCAACCAAACAATGTTTGGTGTGGTTTTAGAGTGTGTAAAAAATCTGCATCACCTAATTTAGGTTCACAGATGATATCTTGTTGCAGTGCCATCTCTCGAGAGACAATCTGGGCACCAACATCACGATATTGTTGATCACTTATATTTAAATAGGCGCCGTAATTCTCTTCAAAAAATAAATACGATGGGTTCTTTATCTTAATGAAATCTGTTGGTAATAATGCCAAGCGATGTTCATTTTCCTTATGGCTGATAATAAATCCAATCGTTTTTTTCACGATGATTACTTCTTCCCTAAGTTCAGTATTTTTGGAGTCTGTCAGGTTTCCCTCACATATCAAGTGTAACATAGTAAATCGTGGGCAAAAATTTTGAAGCCGTAATCGCATAAGACAGATAGCTAGTCAACCTATGATAGCACGAGGTTAACAGCGGTTGATTTTTAATTTTATGTCCCTCTAAAAACACCTTAAATATTGCTGTTAATTTTGTGGGTATGTGGTGTAGCGAAATAAATTATGATACAGGAAGACTAAAAATGAAATGGGGAATCATAATGAAATCAACCTTTTTTGAAGCACATCACCAAGCACAACCGTTAATCTTGCACAATTGTTGGGATGTCGTGTCAGCACAAGTCATCAGTGAAAGGGGTGCACAAGCAGTCGCTACAAGTAGTTATGCGATTGCAAACGCGTGGGGCTATGAAGATGGTGAACAGCTCCCTTTTGAGCAATTAGTTTGGATGACCAAGCGCTTAGTCGCTAGCGTGAACATACCTGTGTCAGTAGATGTTGAAGGTTTATATGCCGAATCACTGGCTAAGTTAGAAGCGCATGCAGCACAAGTAATGGCAACAGGTGTAGCAGGAATTAATTTTGAAGACCGCCACCCTGAAAAAGGCTTATATACAGTATCTGAGCAAGCCAAGCGTCTGGAAATTGTCTCAACGGTAGCTAAAAAAGCAAAACGGCCAGTCTTTATAAATGCACGTACAGATGTCTTTTTAGAGGCTGGTAAGGAAACAAAGGAGTTAGTAGCGACTGCATTAGAGCGCGCTTTAATTTACGCCGATAATGGTGCAAATGGTATTTTTATACCGGGTTTAACAGATTTAACATTGTTGGCTGAATTCGTGAAAAAAGCACCGGTACCTGTTAATATAATGATAACGAATAACAGCGTTTCATTAGCAGAATATCAAGCGATAGGCGTTAGTCGAATAAGTTATGGGCCGAGCATTTATCTTAGTCAGAAAGAGGCTTTTGCTGATTCAATCAATGAGTGGGGGAAGATGTGATGATTCAAGATGAGCAAACAAAAAAGGTCTACTATAAAATGTTAATTGAAAAAAATTCGCATTATGAAGGTATTTTTTATGTCGGTGTAAAAACAACAGGTGTTTTTTGCCGACCGACTTGTCCCGCGCGTAAGCCAAAGGAAGAAAACTGTGAGTTTTTTGATACAGCCCAAGAAGCAACGCTTGCTTCTTATCGGCCGTGTAAACGATGTCAGCCGCGTAATACACCAAGTGGTTTATCACCTGAAGTGAAAGAGCTTGTTGCGAGTATAGAGGCAAATCCTGAGAAAAAATGGACGGATCGAGATTTTGATGAACTCACAATTAGCCCAAACACAGCACGCCGTCAATTTAAAAAACAATTTGGAATGACTTTTATTGAATATGCTCGAGCACGCCGTTTAGGACTAGCCTTCCATTCCATTCGTAAAGGTACGCGTTTAATCGATGCACAACTGGACAGCAGCTTTGAATCAAGCAATGGTTTTCGTGATGCTTTTACACGTACGATGGGAATTGTGCCCCAGAAAAATAAAGACATCCGCTTGTTAAGTGCTTGTTGGATTGAAACTAAATTAGGACCCATGTTGGCGATTGCAAATGACGAGGCGCTTTACTTATTGGAGTTTGTTGACCGTCGGGGGTTGGAAAAAGAGATTGAAAAGCTACGAAAACGGCAAACCGTTGCCATCGTACCAGGAACAAATCTTTTATTGGAGAGACTTGAACAGGAGTTGAATCAGTATTTTAACGGTGAACTATCAGCGTTCGAAACGCCGATAGCGGCCGAAATAGGTACGCCATTTGAAAGAACTGTTTGGGCTTTATTACGAACGATTCCTAGTGGTACCACTACAAGTTACAAGGCATTGGCACAACAATTAGGTAACGATAAAGCGGCACGTGCAGTTGCTCGAGCGAATGGTGCCAATCAAATTTCCCTTTTAATCCCTTGTCATCGCGTCATTCAAAGCAATGGTGAAATGGGTGGATATGGTGGTGGTGTTGAACGGAAGAAATGGTTGTTGCGCAATGAAGAAAATACAAGAAAGGCCTGAGTCGCAGGATCATCCCTTTTATACAGGAGACAAACAGCAATATGTGTTGTTACACCTGAGTCATTCCAAAAATTGGAGTAGGTTTAATCGCTTAGCGGTTTCGTAAATGACAAAATAAAAAGTAGCGGTAGCGAATGATGATTCATTCACTGCTGCTACTTTTTTTATGACTATTTAAGCTAATTTCTTAATACCAATGTTTGTGAAGCCAGCGATCACAGTGATGATAGGGCAAAGCAAACAGAAGAAGGCAAAAGGTAAGTAATCTAACGTGGGAACACCGAGTGTAGCAGCCATAAAGACACCACTAACGCTCCAAGGGACCAAAGAGTTCACTACAGCGCCAGAATCTTCTAAAACGCGAGAGAGTGCTAATGGATGTAAACCATTCACTGCGTATTGTTCTTTAAAGGCATTACCAGGTAAAATAATCGATAAGTATTGTTCTCCGACTAATAAGTTAATACCAATACAGCTCAGAGCAGTTGTTAAAATGAGTTTTCCACGTGTGTTTAATTGGCGGACAAGGAGATTCATCAAGGTGCTAATAACACCTAGTTCAACCAAAAGACCACCGAGTGCTAACGCTAGAATGATTAATGAAATCGACCACATCATACTTTGAATCCCGCCATGCGTTAAGAGCGTGTCAATTGTAGCGTTGTCTGTTTTAGAAACATAACCGTTTTGGATGATATCTGCCACTTCTTTAATGTTAACGTTTGTTTTGGTAGCAAGTAACATGATAATACCTACAGTAATTGAAATGAAGAGTGTCGGTATTGCAGGTAATTTGATTTGTGCACAGACAAAGATCAAAATAACCGGCACAGCGGACCACCAACTGATTGTAAATTGTGATTGTAACAACTGTGAAATTTCAGTTATTTTTTCAAGAGGCACTTCTTGGCTGTTTGTTCCTAAGATAGCAAAGCCAATCAAGGCAATAAAGAAAGCGGGAATTGTCGTCCACATTAAGTTACGAATGTGAAGGAATAAATCTACTTCTGCAATTGCTGCTGAAAGGTTAGTACTATCAGACAAGGGTGACATTTTATCACCAAATACGGCACCTGAGATAACAGCACCTGCGATTAATGCAGGTGAAAAACCCATTGATAGGCCGATACCTAAAAAGGCAATTCCGACGGTAGAAGTAACTGTAAAAGCACTCCCAACTGCAACACCAACGACTGAACAAATAACGAATACAGAGGGAATAAAGATGTGCGGATTAACGATTTCAAATCCGAGTACCATCATTGATGGAATAATTCCTGCGGCAATCCATACCCCAATCAAAGCCCCAATTAGAATGAAAATAATCATTGGAATGAGGCCTGTCGAAATCCCTTTCGTAATGCCTTGATGAATTAAGTGCCACGATTCGCGATGCATTTTACCCCATAAAATTAACAGAGCAATCGCAGCCATAATGGGTACTTGTGGCGCTAGTCCTAATTTGATGACACTGAATCCTAAAATAGCGAGAATAAGCGCTAATATAATTAAAACTTCGAGAATATTTTTTTGTTTTGAATTTGACATTGTAAAAGAACCCCTTTAAATTTTCATCTCTAACACGCTTTACCGCGTTAAACTATAAGTGAATAATACCATCGATGGTGCTAATTGTCAATGGCTTGGGGCTTATGAGTATCTTAAACAGAAAAATAAAAAAGAATATAAGTTGTTCTATTTTAGACAAAAGTGTTCTATTTTAGCATTGTAAGCGCTTTAACCTGTGATATGCTTGGTTTAATAAAATATAAGGGGGCTTTAAAATGAAGAAAATCGCAAGTGTAGTGGTTCTTTCATTAGTACTCGTCACACTATTAGCAGCATGTGGAAATGGTGATTCAGCAAAAAATAAGGATTCCAAAAAAGATAATACATTGGTTGTTTATTCGCCTAACAGTGAAAATATCGTGAACACGTTAATTCCGATGTTTGAGGATGAAACAGGGATTAAAGTCGAATTGGTATCTGCAGGAACGGGAGAACTTTTAAAACGTATTTCATCTGAA
The DNA here is from genome assembly GCF_036884295.1 of Brochothrix thermosphacta DSM 20171 = FSL F6-1036. Classification (NCBI taxonomy): domain Bacteria; kingdom Bacillati; phylum Bacillota; class Bacilli; order Caryophanales; family Listeriaceae; genus Brochothrix; species Brochothrix thermosphacta. The sequence goes on along the minus strand of NZ_CP145608.1, from coordinate 2,315,686 downwards.
AAAGATAAACCCTATGCAGATGTGATGTTTGGCGGTTTGAATAAGTCGAAACTAACAAATGAAGACTTGTTTGAAAAATACACGTCTAAGAATGATAAAGAAATGTTAACGGGTCATCAAAATATTGATGGCGTACTTACACCTTATATTACAGATGGTAGTAATATCCTTGTTAATACTGACTTAATCGGCGATATTAAGGTCGAAAGTTATGAAGATTTATTAAACCCTAAATTAAAAGGTAAAATTGCGGCAGCAGATCCAGCAAGCTCAAGTTCAGCTTTTGCACAGTTAACAAACATGTTATTAGCAGTTGGCGGTGATTATAACTCACAAAAAGGTTGGGATTATGTGGGTAAATTAATTGGAAATCTTGATGGTAAAGTTGCTAATGGATCGGGAGCAGTTCATAAAGGAGTGGCTGATGGGGAGTTTGCTGTGGGGTTAACATATGAAGATCCATCAGCAAGTTATGTGCGTGATGGTGCGCCCGTGAAAGTTGTTTATCCTAAAGAAGGTTCCGTTTATTTAGATGCCTCATTAGGTATTATTAAAAATGCTAAACACAAAGAGAACGCAGAAAAATTTGTTGATTTTATGACTTCAAAAGAGGCACAAGATGTCTTTGGGAATGATTTAACCAATCGTCCTCTTCGTAAAGATGCAAAATTAGGTGACCATATGACACCGATGAAAGATATTAAAACACTTGAAGAAGATGAAGATTATGTTCAAAAAAACAAGGATAAAATCGTGAAAGAATATACAGAATTATTCACTAAAAAGCAATAACACAAGGGTCTGTTACTTTCGGATAACATGGGGGGTAATGGGCCGTTTTATATCAATCAAACAGTCCTAAAGGAGTTGCTAAAAATGAGCACTGAAATCACATTTGAAAAAGTAATCAAAAAGTATGGAGACAATACGGTTATTCCGGCACTGTCATTACGAGTACAACCATCAGAATTTTTCACCTTACTAGGACCGTCAGGGTGTGGCAAAACAACTTTACTACGCATGGTAGCGGGCTTTAATAGTATTGAAGGTGGTGAAATATGTTTTAATAAGAAAGCCATTAACGCGAGTTCACCACAAGATCGTAATATCGGGATGGTATTTCAAAACTATGCTATTTTCCCACATTTAACAGTGAAGAAAAACATCACTTTCGGTTTAGAAAATCGTAAAATAAAGCTGTCAAAAGCCGACATCGAAAAGAAAGTAGCTACAATGATGGATGTCGTGCAAATTTCCCAATTTAAAGACCGGTTACCGGAAAACCTTTCGGGTGGACAACAACAACGTATTGCGCTTGCACGCGCAATTGTTATTGAACCCAGTGTGCTTTTAATGGATGAACCACTTTCTAATTTAGACGCGAAATTACGTGTGGATATGCGTAATGCAATCCGAGACATTCAAAAAGAAGTAGGGATTACAACGCTTTATGTGACACACGATCAAGAGGAAGCAATGGCCGTGTCAGATAGAATTGCTGTCATGAATTTAGGTAAAATTCAACATGTTGGAACGCCACAAAACATTTATCATCGTCCTGCCAATGTCTTTGTTGCTAATTTTATAGGGCGTACAAATATTATTGAACGTGAGCTGCAATTCAATGGTGAGATTGCAACGTTAGTATTTGATGATAACCATCGTGTGGTTTTAAATAGCTTAGACACAACTAATTATGAGACACGAACGGTTAAAATTTCAATCCGACCCGAAGAGTTTATTATTGCTGAAAATAATGAGGGGATTCGCGGACAAGTTCTTAATAATATGTTCTTAGGACTTAACACGCACTATAATGTGCAACTTGTTGATGGTGAGCAGGTTGAAATCATTCAAGAATCTACAATTGGTCAAATCATTGAACCAGGTACTTGGGTGGGACTGAAAATAAAAATAGATAAGATTAACGTATTTGAATACGAATCAGAATTAAGTATCACAAAAGGGGTGGTGAACAATGTTCAATAAAGGCAGGAAGAAAGATATCTGGACTTATGTAACGATTGGTATTTTATTACTTTACTTTGTGATGCTTGTGTTCCCGTTGTTTACATTGCTTAAGGCTGGTTTTTCCGATGGGACAAGTGGTGGTTTTTCACTGGCTTATTTTTCAAAGTTTTTTGGAGCTAATTATTATTATGATGCATTATTCAATAGTGTTAAAGTGACTGTTTCTGTCACATTATTATCCGTTATTTTAGCAACGCCATTAGCTTACTTAATGACAACAATCAAGATTAAAGGGAAGGTCTATCTTCAAATTTTGATTTTAGTATCTTCAATGGCACCACCGTTTATCGGTGCGTATTCTTGGATTTTACTGTTGGGTCGTAACGGTGCGGTTACTAAGTTTTTATCCAATGTATTTGGCATTCAGACGCCGGATATCTATGGTTTTGTCGGTATTGTCTTGGTATTAACATTACAACTTGTGCCTTTGGTGTATATGTATTTAATGGGCGCGTTAAAGAGTATCGACAATTCAATTATCGAAGCCGCAGAAAGTATGGGATGTACAGGATTACGTAAAATGTGGAAAATAATTTTCCCATTGATATTACCAACCTTATTAGCAGGAGCCTTGTTGGTATTTATGCGCGCATTGGCAGATTTTGGGACACCGATGTTAATTGGTGAGGGATACCGTACAATCCCTGTGTTGATCTTCAATGAATTTATCAGTGAAATGGGTGGCGATGATGGGTTTGCAGCGGCCATTAGTATCATTGTTATCATCTTTGCTATCACAATATTCTTAATTCAGAAGTACATTACAAATAGAAAATCATTCTCGATGAGTGCTCTGCATCCAATTGAAGCCAAGAAAGTAACCGGTTGGAAAAGCATTTTAGCTCATGTTTATATTTACGGTTTTATTATTGCAGCAATTGCCCCGCAACTAACAGTCATTTATACAGCATTCCTTAAAACGTCAGGCCGTATATTTGTAAAAGGTTACTCGTTAGATAGCTTTAAACTCGCACTGGATCGTTCGGGTGATGCAATTAAAAATACATTCTCATTAGCCGTTGTTGCGATTATTTTTGTTATTTTAATTGCTGTACTAATCGCTTATGTAACAGTGAGACGACGCAATGTTTTAACAAACTCACTCGATGTGGTTTCAATGATTCCTTATATTGTACCGGGGTCGGTAATGGGTATCGCCTTGTTACTAACGTTTAATAAACCACCACTATTATTAAGCGGGACAGCGATGATTTTAATTATCTCATTTGTGATTCGACGCTTGCCTTATACCATAAGGTCGAGTGCAGCAATTGTACATCAAATTAGCCCTAGTATTGAAGAAGCTGCAACCAGTTTAGGAGCTTCAAATCTCAAAACATTCTTTAAAGTTACGTTTCCAATGATGCTTCCAGGTGTTATTTCCGGGGCAATTTTAAGTTGGGTGACTATTATTACAGAATTGAGCACGACGATTATTTTGTATACATCCGGTACGCGTACGATGTCAGTCGCTATTTATACAGAAGTTATTCGAGGAAACTATGGTACAGCTGCAGCGTTATCAACGATATTGACAGCCATTACAGTAATTTCGCTATTGATTTTCTTCAAGTTAACTGGTAAAAAAGAGATATCAATGTAATTTAAAGGGGAATCAGTGATGTCGAAAAAGGTACGTAATTTTAAAGAACAGACACGTGTACTATTTTTAAAATATACACTGATCCCGATTATCTTTTTGTTTATTGTTTTTGGCATTGGACTTTTTAGCTTCTCTGCTTGGAAAGTAAGTCATGATGCTGAAAAAGTGGGTGAAACAACAGTAGCAGATATTAGTAAAGTGCTCCGGAATTATGAAACTGGGTTTGATGAATTAGCTAAAAATCAAGCAGTTATCAATTATCTGAAATATAAGCAGCACAGCAACAAGGTTTTTGCCGCTTTTTATGCGTTCAATAGCCAACAACAAGTTCAAAGTGTTTTTCAATTAGTTGATTCTCAAGGACAAGGTTTATCTTCAGCCATGTTAGAAGATAGCACGTCCTTAGATATATCTAGTTATCGACTGAAGCGATGGTCTCGCTCTGATCAATTGATAATTGAAGCGGAAACAAAAAATTTAGCACACAATAAAAAGACCGTGTTATTACTTTCACAAGCAGTAAAAGATCAAGGTGAAATTATTGGTTATCTCGTTGTACGATTGAAAGATGAGGATTTTCAACGCATGTTTTTTGGCAACAAAGCGGATGTGTTAGTTGTAACAGATAAATATGATCGTGTGATTGTCTCAAACAGTAATAGTGTCAAAGGTTTAATGGGGAAATTCACGTATAAACGAGAACACGGACAACGCGTTCAACTGGGAAATAAAGCCTATTATATGAATGAACAAGTTGCGATGGCCTATCCGCTTCGGGTGTATTCCTTAATTGCTAGCCCTAATTATCAGGAGTTATTTATTTTTTATGTACTGTTTACCACAATTTCAAGTGGCGTACTATTTATTTTGCTCCATTATTTATCTAGAAGAATGTCAGTCCAACACTCGATGGCGCTCAATACAATGATGAATGCGCTGGATCATTTGAAAAGTGGTGAATTGAATAATTATGTAGAAATACCTACAGGTGATGAATTTGAAAAGTTAGCGCATCGTTACAACGAGATGTTGAAAAGCCTTGATTTATTGTTATTACGCAACCAGGAACTCACATATATTTTGCAACGAGATGAAATTAGATTTCTTCAAAGTCAATTCAATCCCCATTTTCTTTTTAACATGCTTGAAACGATTCGTTATACTATGAGAGTAGATGAAGAAAAAGCGCAGCGTATTATTCTGACTTTGTCACGCATTTTACGATATAGTATTAATCAAGGTGAACAGCATGCGACATTGAAAAAAGATATGGATTACATCGCAGATTATTTGAAATTACACGCCTACCGCTATAATGATCGTTTACACTATAAAGTAAATCTTCCAGACGATTTGCATGATATTGAAATTCCAAAACTATTATTACAACCGTTAGTTGAAAATGCTATAAAATACGGTTATGAAAAGCAACTTCAATTGATGATTACGATTACGGTTGAGCAAGTAGGTGAGGAATTACATTTACTTGTTGTCGATAATGGCCATGGGATTGCACCTGAAAAGCTACGTGAAATCACTGAAACGTTACATGAACCACTAAATAATGGCGATCGAATCGGAGTGTATAATACCCATCGTAAAATAGTCTTACTTCACGGTGAAAACTATGGATTAACGATACAATCCCAATTAGGTGAAGGGACTAGTGTTCGACTCGTATTGCCAATCGCAAAGGGTGAAAAGCATGTATAAAGTGTTGCTGATTGAAGACGAAGATATTATGCGCGAAGGTGTTAAAATGAGTATTAATTGGGCTAAAATAGACTGTCGTATTGTTGGTGAAGCGAGTGATGGTGAAATGGCAGTTAGTCAAATAAAGACATTGGCACCAGATATCGTTTTATTGGATATCAACATGCCATTGTTGAATGGTCTTGAAGTATTACAACGTTGCCAAATAGAAAAACAAGTGTTTGCGACGATTATTATTTCAGGTTACAACGATTTTGAAAAGGCTAAGCAAGCGATTAAGTATGGTGTGACAGACTATCTTTTAAAACCATTAGATCATGAGGAATTAATACAGGCACTCCACCGTTGTAAGGAATCTCTATTGCTAAAACGTCAATATCAAACGTTTAAAGAAAAGATTCATGAAGTAAGTGAACGTGAATTATTTGTCTTTAAACAGACAGAGGCAGCCGTACAGCCATCAAAAAGTATCAGAGCATTATTAGCTTTGATTGAAGAGCGTTATGATGAAAAAATCAGCGTGCAAGATATTGCTGATGAACTGGGAAGAAGTAAAACGTATCTTAATCAAAAATTCAAGGCAATTACGGGCTACACTTTTAATGATTATCTCAATCGGTATCGTATTTCACAGGCAATCTTATTATTAGAAAAAGGTGAAGATAAAATCAGTACAATTGCATTGGATGTCGGATTCAGCAATTATCGCTACTTTATTGATATCTTTAAAAAATACACACATATACTGCCTAGCGAGTTTATGCAATATGCTAAAAATAATAACAAATCGAAGGTCACTAAAGAATGTTAGATAAAACTAATATAGTTGAACAAAATAGCCGAATGTATCTTTATAATAATTTCACAACGCGCAAAAACATGGTCAGTGAATGTACCGTGTTTTTGTTTTTTTATCTAGTGACGATTTAATAGATAGTTCACGCCTTTTATTTTCTCCAATCTCTTTAGTTCTGACCGTCTTTTTTCACTTTTATTTTTTCTCCAGTAAAAGCCAAACAACTACAGTGAAATTTCAAAAATAACATTGTGATAAAAAGAATCAAAGTTTTATTTTCTCCAATTTCTTTGTAGTTAAACGTTTGTTTTTGCTTTTATTTATTTTCTCGCACTTTACATGTTTGAAAGTAGGTGAAGGTGCTTTCACTCTAAGTACATGGGTGATAAGGAAAATTTTAATCCATGTTCTAAAAATGAGCGGTCACGTGGTGTTTCAACGAGGTGATATTTAAAATAACAGTTGTCGGTTAAAAACTTTTGGGCGTGTTCAAAGGTCATTATTTCGGGATAATCATAATCGGCAATGAGTCTTTTTTTCAAACGGGCAGTATCAGTGTGACCAATAAATTGCTCGACATAAAGATGATGCCGTAAATTATTACTTTGCCCAATATAAAGGATTTGTTCATGTTTTTCACCATACTTGCTAATTGTGGGACGGGCGATAAAATAAACACCGGCATCTTCTGAAATAGAATCAGCAGTTACTGTACTAAACTGAAATTTTGGTGAAAGCGCAAGTGCAGCTTTTTGTGCATTAAGTTGTTTGAACGTTGGCATGATACAAAAACTCCTTTTTAGAGGTCTTCTTTAAATGAAGCCGTTTTTTTTGAAACTGAGAGCAATTCCATGATCATCTGCTGTTGGGGTAATTTCATGTGAAAGTGCTTTTAAAGAGGGCGTGGCATTTTCCATTGCGACACCATGTGCAACCGCATTGAACATATCGATATCATTATTCCCATCACCATAACCAAGGGTATGCTTAATATCAATGTCTAATTCATCTAAAACTGTTGCAATAGCAGTGGCTTTATTGACATCTTTAATGGACACTTCGCCACTTTGAGGGCCAAACTGTGCCACTGTTGTCCGATGCATTTGGAAAGTATCGCCAAATTTAGAAGCAACTGCGTCATACGGATGACCGTTACTAATAAAAGAGATCTTATTAACAAAACCGTAATCAATGGCTTTGCCTGCATTATCATCTAGTATTTTCTTGAACCAATCAAATTCAGCGATTGCTTGTTCGTATTCAACACTACCTTCTATCGCACCATTTGAGATTTGAGAGATGATTGAGGAAAGACAATTAGCGCTACCAAAGAGACCGCTATTAGACTCAATATAATAACCGATAGTATGCTTTTCAAAATAATCGATGATATCTCGGACATCTTTTTCTGGCATCAGTTTATGCTCTAAAACAGTGTTTTTAATTTCGATATAACCACCACCAGCACCAATGACACCATCAAAACCAACTGCTAGAATTTCATCAATGATTTCAGGTTTAGAGCGCCCGGTACAAAGAAATATCTTGTGACCGTTAGAGCGAGCTGTTTTAATTGCCGTTTTGGCAGAGTCAGGTACAATACCTGAGGGGTTGCATAAGGTACCATCAACATCCATAAATATGAGTTTATTTTCCATTGTTTGCACTCCTTTAAAGCGTAGATTCTGCATAAAATGTTCACGCTTTCATTATACACGACCTTGTTATTATAATGTAAGGTCATGATTGTTTTATAGGGAAAATGTGACAGATTTTGGAGTAAGTCAAACAAATAAGCTATTACAGCTGTTTAACTAGTGAATAATCATAAAAGTGGATTTGAATTTATTGAGCTATTAGGTATAATAGATAGTAAGTGTTAAATAAAATGAACTAATTAGGAGGCTACAATGAGTAATTTACCAAACTGTCCTGAGTGCCAATCAGAATATACTTATGAAGATCGTGGCAATTTCGTTTGTCCTGAATGTGCGTTTGAATGGAACAATGAAACGACAACTGAAACAACTGAAGAAGGCTTGGTTGTAAAAGATGTGAATGGCAACCTACTAGCTGATGGAGATTCGGTGACTGTTATTAAAAATCTTAAAGTTAAGGGTGCTCAATCTGATTTGAAATTAGGAACTAAAGTTAAAAGTATCCGTCTCGTTGAGGGGGACCATAACATTGATTGTAAAATTGATGGTTTTGGACCAATGAAGTTAAAATCAGAGTTCGTTAAGAAAAACTAACGATAATTTAATAGGATTTTATAAGGGATGTTATTTTAGTAGCTGATCATTAAATATTTTCAAAAATTGCTTCTTAAAAGACTATTATTGAAAATACGGACGCGAAAAAATATAGTATACTTAGTATATAATTATTTCCCTATAATAATTATCCCTTAAAAAATATCCCTTATTTCTGAGAGAATGCTAATCCCCTTTAGCCATTCTCTCTTTTTTACTGTTCTCGTAGCGAATTTATTCGCTTACGAGAACAGTATGGGTGCTGACATTGTTGCGAAGACATGAGCATACAAGGCCAGTATGGGACGGAGCGAAAGCGAGTACCAATCCATTTTTTTATATCTTGAGAGTACTACTCCATTTTTTAATATCTTTCTAATAGTTACTATTCTATCGATTCATCTGATTTTGGAAGTCGTATTTCAGTTAGGGGAGGTTGCTGATAATTTTAATTCATCGCTTATAAATTTTTTATGCGATTTAATTTTATTGCTATTTTTCACTAAGAATCATCAACAGCATAAATTATAGAGCCGAGATAAATAAGCATATAAAGTGTTCATGCACTCGTTGAAATAAAATAGTGCAGCACGTTTTTTTTTTTTTTTCAAAAAGTGCGCCCTAGATTACCTTTTTTGGAATAATATATAACAAAAAATATAGTATACTTAGAATATAATTATTTCCCTATAATAATTATCCCTTTAAAAAATATCCCTTATTCCCTAGAGAATACTAATCCCCTTTAGTATTCTCTTTTTTTGTGGGAAAATAATAATGAGACAGGTATAGCGTTGTAACCTGTTTCGTTTTGTCACGCGTAATAAAAAATTGACAAAAAAAAAGTGGATGTATAAAATTAACTTCATATGGTTAAAAATGAAGTGAAAAGATAATTCCTTCAAATAGTCAGAAAGGTGGTACTGATGCAATGAAGATTATCAAAAAAATAAACAATAATTTTGCGATGGCACTCAATGATACAGGGCAAGAGGTTATTGTTGCAGGTAAGGGCATCGGCTTTCCAAAAACACCTTATCAATTAGAAGATTCGACAAAAATAGAAAAAATTTATAAGGTACCACAAGATACAACAATTGATTTACTGCAAAGTTTTTCACCAGAGGTAATTGAATACACACATGCTGTAGTAAATATCGGTGAACGTATACTCAGTAAACAATTGAACATGTCAGTGTTCTTAACTTTAGCAGATCATATATCGTTTGCAATAGAGCGCTTAGAACAAAAGATGGAAATAACAAACCCCTTGAATTGGGAAATAAAACATTTTTTCCCGCTACATTATGAAATTGGATTAGAAGCCATTCGCTACATTGAGAAACAGACCGGTCTTATTATTCCCAAAGATGAAGCGAGTTCAATCGCAATGCACTTTATCAATGATGAAATTGGTCGATCGAATTTTCATGAAACTACTTCAGTTATGCTGATTTTGACAAATGTGTTGAATATTGTAAAATACCATTATAATGTTGAGTTTGATGAAGAATCATTTATGTATCAGCGTTTTATCACCCATCTCAAATATTTTGTTATTCGACACTTGAGCGGTGAAGATTCTTCTGAAAAAGAAAGCGAAATGTATCAGCTTTTTAAAGAACGTTATGTTTCAGAATATCAGTGTGTCAATAAAATTGAGCACTATTTAAACGAAATGTATGGTTGGAATTTGAATATTGATGAAAAATTTTATCTAATGATACATATTCATCGAAATGTGAATTGATATTATATTTGAATTCAGTTATACTAACGTAGTAAAGAAATCGGTTACAGATGGAACTGATTTCATATATAAATGGACTGTTACTGATTCGATCAGGCATAACCAAAGTTTTACTCGATATAATGTCGGGTAGCTTTGGTTATTTTTTTTGCTCTGAAAAAGGTGATTTTCTATTTGATAACATAATAGGAGGGTATAAAAAATGGCAGATAAATACAAAGGTATTGCTACCAAAATCATCGACAATGTCGGTGGTGAACAAAATGTTAAATCAGTTGTACATTGTGCAACACGACTACGTTTTGTATTGAAAGACGAGTCAAAGGCTAATAAAGAAGTATTACAAGATATTGATAAGGTAATGTCAGTCGTTCAAGCAGGCGGACAATATCAAGTGGTTATTGGGGCAGAAGTCAATGATGTGTTCAGCTCAATCGAAGCCAACTTCAATGTTAACAATAAAGAAGCGAAAGATAGTAATGAGTCGGATACGCCTTCTAAAAAATCATTAAGTGGTTTATTAGCTGTCATCGCGTCGTTCTTTACACCATATATCGGTGTATTGACAGGTGCAGGTATTATTATGGCATTAGTCATGACGTTAGAAATGTACGGTGTTATCTCTGATAAATCATTAACTTACGTTATGCTTACAGCACTATCAACAGGTATTTTCAAGTTCTTACCTTTGTTTATTGCTGTCACAGCTGCAGATGCATTTAAGACCAACCGTTTTATCGCATTAGCAATTGCCGCGGCAATGGTTTTCCCGTTAACTGATGCGTTAGGTGAATTAACGTTTGCACCTTTTGGTTATACAATTTACTTTGATAAATATGGTGGTGCCGTTGTACCAACAATCTTAGCGATTTGGGTTACTGCTTATGTTGAACGTTTCTTTAAACGTTGGATTCCTAAAGCAGCACAAATTGTACTTGTACCATTTGCAACATTAATTGTTGCGGGTTCATTAGCTTTCCTTTTCATCGGACCACTAGGAACGTTTGTGGGTGAGATGATTTCTAAAGGTTATTCATCAGCATATGGCTTAAGCCCAATGATTGCTGGTGCTGTTCTCGGGGGTGTTTTCCAACTATTAGTTGTCTTTGGTATGCACTGGGCAATTTTGCCGATTGCAATGATCAATGTGAACACTCAAGGATACGATACGATCTTACCAGTTATGTTTATGGCAGTTTACGGTCAAGTAGCTGCAGTTGCCGGTATGGTAGCGCGTCTTAAAGGTAACGATCGTAGCATCGCAGTATCAGCGTTAATCCCTGGTTTCTTTGGGATTACAGAACCCGCATTATACGGGGTTAACTTGAAATATAAACGTCCGTTTATTATAGGTTTAATTGCAGCTGCCGTAGGTGGTGGGATTGTTAGCTTCTTTGAAGTTAAAATCTTTGCTTTTACACCAATCTTAAACCCATTATTCTACCCGTTATTTATTGGGAAAGATTCTAACTTTGCTGCATTGCTTGTCGCTTCAGCGATTACAATTGTGATTGCATTTATCGGTGCGCTTTTCTTTGGACTTCCAAAACCGAAAAAAGCAGAACCAGTACCTGCAGTGACAACGCCTGAAAACGTTGTACCCGTAGCAAACGTTTCAGATAGTACAATTACCAGCCCGTTAACAGGTGAGTTAATTCCACTTAAAGATGTGAATGATCCAGTATTTAGTGCAGAAATTATGGGTAAAGGTTTTGCGGTTGTACCAACAGAAGGTGTTGTAACAGCACCTGTCGATGGTGAAATTGTTATTCTTTATGGAACACAACATGCCATCGGTATTAAATCAACGACAGGTTTAGAGGTTCTCATTCATATCGGTATTAATACTGTTGAATTGAATGGTGAATGTTTCACAATGACAACAGAAACGGGTGCAACGGTTAAACGTGGCGACGTTCTAGGGTCATTTGATATCGCAGGTATTAAAGAAAAAGGGTATGATACCACTACAATGGTTATCGTAACAAATACAGCTGATTATACAGATTTCACATACGCTAAAGAAAATGGTCAAGTGAAAATGAACGAAGAAATAGTTACAGTAAAATAAATAAACTAAAAACGCTCGTCAGGTACTTCCTCAATATAGAGGAGAACCCGACGGGCGTTTTTTTATGGTGTTATTTGCATATCCCAATCAGCAGATAAATCGCCACCGATAGGTGTTTCAAATAATGTTTTTACTTCTGTTGGATCCGTCGTTTGTCCGAGCGCCCACATTAATTTAGGGACAATTGCTTCCGTATTCATATCACCCGATAGAATAATGGGGTATTGAGCCACTTTTTGTCCAACTTCATATAATAGAAGATTTTCGCCTTCTTCAAGACATTGAGTGGTCATAACAACCGAGATACCGCGCTTTGTTAAGTTACCGACACGATCGAGGATATTTTCATCTTCAAAGGGTAAGCCGCCATTACCAAAACTTTCGATAATAATACCTTTGTAATTGTCAGCAATTGCGTCAAAAAACGATGCTTTAAGCCCAGGGAATAACTTGAGCAGAAAGATATCTGAACACAATTGTGTTTCAAATTGTAATCGTTCTGTTTTTTGGGCAGGAGATGCACACATTTCCACATGGCCATCAATGATTTTAGCGATATAGGGATGATTGATACTTTCGAAAGCATCATAACTTTTGGTTCTAATCTTAACTGCTCGAGTGCCTTGAATCACTTTGCCATCAAAGACAACAAACACACCTGGTTGGCCTTCTAAACAATAAGTAAGAGCATCACGAACATTCCGTTTAGCATCTGTTTTATGGAAGCTGAGGGGTATTTGAGAGCCAGTCAGCACGACAGCTTTATCAAATCCCTGTAACATATAGGATAATGCGGCGGCGGTATAACCTAAAGTATCCGTACCATGCGTAATAATAAAAGCATCGTAGTCGTTATAGTGTGTTTCGACCGCCTGAGCAATCGTTACCCAATCATGAGGGCTGATATTTGTACTGTCTTTGTTCATTAAAAGATGAAAGTCAAAATCAAGTTCTGATTGACTATATTGCTTATTTTGTTCAGTAAAGTAGCGACGTAATTCTTCAACATTCAGACCAGGAAGCAAGCCATTGTCTGTCTCAACAGACGCAATGGTCCCGCCAGTTGCTAAAACAAGTATTTTCATAAGTAACCTCCGTTAATGATGTAACTGTCTCTATTTTAACGAATGGAATGCCTTGCTACAAGTAAGAAATTTAGACGGTTAAAAATAAGAAATTGAAAAAAGATAAACATATAACTAAAAAGATATAAAGTGTAGACAATAAAAGTTATGAGGTTTATACTATAATTACAAAGAGGAAGCGCTTGCATTTGTGCGTTGCTTCTTAGTTAATTAAAATAGGGGGTTTTTATTAATGAAAGCAGCTGTATGGTATGGAGAAAAAGATTTGCGTATTGAAGACAGGGATTTAAAACCAATGAAAGCTGATGAAGTGAAAGTACGTGTCGCTTGGGCAGGGATTTGTGGAAGTGATTTACATGAATATCAAGAAGGACCAGTATTTATTCCAGTTGACAAGGAAGACGAGTTAACAGGAGAAGTGGCACCGTTAATTATGGGGCATGAATTCGCTGGTGTGATTGAAGAAATCGGTAGTGAAGTAACAAAATATAAAGTAGGGGATCGTGTAGCGATTAATCCAACATTAACACACGGCAACTTACCAGAAGCATTAGATACATACGATGGTTTTAGTTTCATCGGATTACATGGAGACGGTGGTTTTACGAAGTTTGCAAACGCTCCTGAAAAACAAGTGTATAAATTACCAGAATCACTGTCACTTCAAGATGGTGCACTTGTGGAACCAATGGCTGTTGCTGTACAAGCCGTGAAAGAAAGTGAAATGTTATTTGGCGATACAGTGGCTGTTTTTGGTGCAGGTCCAATTGGTTTATTAACGATTATTGCTGCAAAAGCTGCAGGAGCAAGTAAAATCATCGTGCTTGATCTCTCAGCAAATCGTTTAGAAAAAGCATTGGAGTTAGGTGCAACGCATGCCGTTAACTCTGGTGAAGTTGATGGTGTTAAGGCGGTGCGCGATATCGTTCCTGGTGGAGTTGACGTAACGTTTGAAGTCGCTGGTGTTGCACCAACCTTCAAAGCATCGATTGATGCAACGCGTGCTCGTGGAACCGTGGTTATCGTCTCAATTTTTGCGCGTCCAATTGAATGGAACCCGATTCATCTTACAAATACAGGTGTTAAGTTAACATCAACAATAGCTTATACACCAACAACTTTCCAACAAACAGTTGATTTGATGGGGACAGGCCAACTAAAACCTCAAGGAATTGTAACTTCTAAAATCGTCTTAGATGATATTGTTGCTAAAGGATTTGAAGCATTAACAACTGATAAAACACAAGCTAAAATTTTGGTTGAGTTAAGCGGCGAAAAATAAGCGCTTATAACTATTTTAATGATAAGGGTTAGCCTATTTTTGAAATAGAAAGCACTCCTAATAACAATCTTTTTACTGCGAGCTTTTTCGTCAGTAGGAAGATTGTTTTTTTGAAAAGGGAACGATAGTATCTATCATCAAGTTGAAATAGACATAAAACCGAACATTCTGTCTAATATAAGACAAAATATTCTCTAAAAACCAAATAAACTATTGACCTTTACTTGAAAAACCGCTAAAATTAGTGAAATACAAGATAAGAACCCTTCAGTTGGTTGTTTCTTATCAACCAGATAAAAACACTTATATAATAGTCATAATATGGATGACGCGTTTCTACCCAACTGCCGTAAATAGTTGGACTATGAGTGAGATTTTAGCCAAAATATTTAAAAGAGTCGACTCTTTTGATGTTTTTTAGCTGCTTCTCATTTGAGAAGTGGTTTTTTGTATAATTTTTGTGGAATTCGAGAGGAGATTTTAAGTAAATGTTTGGAAAAGGGAAGATAGTGGCATTGGGTTTTCAGCACGTACTCGCGATGTATGCAGGTGCTGTGATTGTACCTTTGCTAATTGCAAATCAATTGAATTTTACAGTGATGCAAACGACTTATTTAGTATCGATTGATATTTTCATGTGTGGGATTGCAACCTTCTTGCAATTACGCGTGGGACGTTTTATGGGAATCGGCTTACCCGTTGTTTTGGGATGTGCAGTACAAGCGATTGCCCCGATTGTATTAATTGGACAGGATATCGGAATAGGTGCTATCTATGGTGCTATTATTGTTTCAGGATTATTTGTATTATTAATCGCCCCCGTTTTTTCTAAAGTTGTCCGTTTCTTTCCTCCGGTTGTTACGGGATCCGTTGTTACAGTTATTGGCTTAACACTCATTCCAGTAGCAATCAATAACCTTGCTGGTGGACAAGGCAGTAAAGATTTTGGATCTATTTTTAATCTGAGTTTAGGATTTGGAACGCTGATTGTTATTATTCTAACGTATCGTTTTGGTTCAGGTTTTCTACGATCAATTGCTGTATTAGTAGGGATTTTAGCAGGGAGCTTGTTTGCTTATTTCTACCGCGGTATTTCATTTCAATCCGTTTCTGAAGCGGCTTGGGTACATGTGCCAACACCGTTCTTTTTTGGAGCGCCCACATTCAATTTATCAGCGATATTGACGATGATAATTATTTCATTAGTCAGCATGGTGGAGTCAACCGGTGTTTATTTCGCACTCAGTGATATCACAAAACAAAAGCTAACGACCAAAGATTTATCACGCGGCTATCGTTCAGAAGGTTTAGCCATTATATTAGGTGGGATTTTTAATACATTCCCTTACACAGCATATTCGCAAAACGTCGGTTTAGTCCAGTTATCAGGAGTGAAAACGAAAAATGTTATTTATGTAGCCGCTTCGTTTTTAGTAATCTTAGGTTTAATTCCTAAAATTGGAGCTATTACAACAACCATTCCCACACCAGTTTTAGGTGGGGCAATGGTAGCGATGTTTGGAATGGTTG
The DNA here is from genome assembly GCF_036884295.1 of Brochothrix thermosphacta DSM 20171 = FSL F6-1036. Lineage (NCBI taxonomy): Bacteria > Bacillati > Bacillota > Bacilli > Caryophanales > Listeriaceae > Brochothrix > Brochothrix thermosphacta. Next base: position 2,299,573 of record NZ_CP145608.1, on the reverse strand, counting down.
TCGCACAAGGTATTAAAATGTTAGGCAGTGTTGATTTCGCTTCACAAGAAAACTTGTTAATCATTGCTTGTTCCGTTGGTCTAGGATTAGGCGTAACAACAGTACCCGAGTTATTCGCGGTATTGCCTAAATTTGTACAACTCTTTACTAGCAACGGCATTGTTGCAGGAAGTGTATGTGCAATTATACTGAACATTGTTTTCAACATGCGACCAAAAACAAAAGAGCATAAAGTGAACTCCGTTAACTCGTAACTAATAGTTATGTTCGAATTTGAGAAGATAAATACAACTAAACAGTCAGTAATGGCTGTTTTCTTTTGTCTATAGGATTATTGGTTTTTACAATAGCAAGAAAATGTTTTTTTATTAGAATAGTCAAAAGATATTCACATTTTGTGAATTTCGACTAGTGAAACACACACTTTTTCAAAAATAGTCTTGACAGCGCTTTCAGCCTGATGTACTATTAGTCTTATACAAGAGGGTGTTACTGATAAGTCAGGCATTACCTGTTGAAATAGAGTGTTTTTTATTACGATTGAGGTGATAGAGCATTGTATTTTAACAGGTAATTTTTAGTTTACGGGAGGGACGTTGATGAAGGTCATCCGGAGCTTTAATAACAATGCGGTACTTGTTAAAGATGTGGACTTAACAGAATGGATTGTTATCGGAAATGGTATTGGTTTTAATAAGAAGGTGAATGATGCGATTGACAAATCTAAAATTGAGCGGCGTTTTGTGGCTGAATCACGCAGCGCTTTGATGGATGAAGGTGTCATTTCATTGTTGAAAATGGATTCAAAAATAGTTGAAACAGCATCAGAAATTACACGGAAAGTAGAACACAGCCTGAACATCAAGTTTGAGAACTATAATTATTTAATTTTGGCAGATCACATTAGTTTTGTGATAGAACGTGCAACAAAAGGAATAGAAATGACTAATAGTACAATTCGTTGGGAAGTTAAAAAATTATTTCCTAAAGAATACGAAGCCGCAAAAGTAGCAATCAAAATTTTAACGAAAAATTTTGCGATTGATTTACCGAGAGGCGAAGATGTTTTCTTAACGTATCATTTTGTAAATGCGCAATCGAGTGAAGGTAAATTGGAAGAAACGATGAAAATGTCTAAATTAATTCATAATATTCTCGAAATTATTCAAATGAAGTATCAAATTATTCTCAATGAAGAGTCGTTTCATTATGATCGTTTTATTTCTCACTTACGGTATTTTGTGTTGAGGCACTTGGATAATGAAAGTGTACTGATAGAGCCGCTAGACTCTGGTTTACTCGAAATGATGCGCATCAAGTATGCTGAAGCCTATAAAACAGTGGGGAAAATTGCAGTCTATTTAGAAAAAACGGAAGGCTGGCAGTTAACACAAGATGAAAAATTATACCTTTGCCTGCATATCTGGCGTGTAACAAATAAACAAGAATTATAAATAGCATAAAAAGAGTGGCGTGTGACTATTCAATTAGGCATGATCCGGAAAACAACCATACTTTGGTGTTTTTTGGATCATTTTTTTGTTCATAAAATTAAAGAGATTCAGAAAAAAATACCTGTTAAATCCACTTGCTATAATAATACGCCACTTTAATAACACGCAACAACAACCTAATAGAAACTAAATTTAATATTGGAGGAATTTTTATGAAATACGAACAGCTCGTCTCGATGATTATCGAAAAAATAGGCGGAAAAGAGAATGTGAATAGTGTGGTTCATTGTACAACACGTTTACGTTTTAAACTGAAAGATGAAAAAAAAGCAGATACAGAGTTTCTTAAAAAAGCGGATGGTATTGTCACGGTCGTTCAAAGTGGCGGTCAGTATCAAGTGGTGATTGGTAACCATGTATCTGACGTGTATGCCGAAATTGTTAAGCAAACAGGTTTATCCGAAGAAGGCGGTGTTGAGGAAAAAGGGGGTTCCGTTTTAGATAAGGCAATAGATTTAATCTCTGGTATTTTCGCACCGACGTTAGGTTTATTAGCATCAACAGGTATGATTAAAGGTTTCTTAGCAATTTTCACCACATTTGGTTGGCTCAGTGATAAGTCAGGGACGTATATCATTTTAAATGCGTTGGGAGATTCGTTCTTCTACTTCTTACCAATCATGTTAGCTTACACATCGAGTAAAAAATTCAAAGTTAATCCATTCTTGGCCATGGTCATAGGGGCGACACTCGTTTATCCAACGATTGCTGCTTTGAACCCTTTAACGATGATGGGGTCAGATGCGACACCATTATATACACTATTTAGTGGCACCATTTTTGAATCACCAGTTTATCTTACATTCTTAGGTATTCCGCTGATCATGATGAACTATACATCATCAGTTATTCCGATTATTTTAGCGGTTTGGTTAACTTCAAAAGTAGAACCTTTCTTCAAAAAAATTATGCCAGATGTCGTTAAAACATTTTTAGTGCCATTCTGTGCAGCACTTGTTGTCGTGCCAGTGACATTCCTTGTAATTGGACCGATTTCAACATGGTTAGGAACTGCAATTGGAGCGGGAAGTTTAGCAGTATACACGTTTAATCCCATCTTAGCAGGCTTCATTTTAGGTGCCGTTTGGCAAGTTTTAGTTGTCTTCGGTTTACATTGGGGACTTGTCCCAATCGGTTTATTAAATATCAGCACACTAGGATTTGAACCTGTTTTAGTATTAACAGGCGCTGCATCATTTGCACAAATCGGTGCAGTGTTGGCAGTAACACTGCGTACAAAAGATCCAAAAACAAAAGGTTTGGGAATATCAGCATTCATTTCAGGTATCTTCGGTGTAACGGAACCTGCGATTTATGGGATTACATTACCACGTAAAAAACCATTCATTGCCAGCTGTATTGCATCAGGTGTCGGTGGCGCTATTATGGGCTTTGCAGGGACAAAATCTTATATGGTTGGTGGATTAGGGATTTTCGCAATCCCAAGTAAAATTTCACCCAAAGGAATCGATACCGGTTTTTACGGTAACTTGGTTGCAATCGTGGTCGCACTTCTTCTAGGTTTATTGATAACGTTGTTAATGGATAAATCACATAAAAATGAAGTTTTTGCAGAACCAGTGGTAGAAGACATTATCAAAACAGTTGATTTGACAGAAGAAACACTGGTTAGTCCACTAACAGGTAGTTTACAAGAGTTAAGTGGTATTAGTGATGAAGTATTTGCCTCAGGAGCGATGGGGAACGGTGTAGCTATCTTACCGACTGAAGGTAAGTTATATGCCCCAACAGATGGTGAAGTGACGCTTGTATTCCCTACAGGTCATGCTGTTGGGATGAAAACAAATGCAGGCGCTGAAGTATTAATGCACATCGGTATGGATACAGTGCAATTAGATGGTCAATTCTTTGAAACACACGTTGAAAAAGGGTTGATGGTTACAAAAGGTACGCTGCTTGTGACGTTTGAAATTGAGCAAATTAAAGCGGCGGGTTATGAAGTGATTACACCGATGATTGTAACCAATACGAGTGAATACAACACTGTGAAAGCTATTGCAGAGGGGAATGTTGCTGTGGGTGATGCAGTACTTGAATTAAAATAGGTAATTAAGCTTTTGAGCCACAATAAAATGAATATGGGGGTTTAGATATGAAGTACACAAAATTAGTAGCGATGATTGTCGAAAATGTGGGAACGAAAGATAATATTAACAGTGTTGTTCACTGTACCACCCGATTAAGGTTCAAATTGAAAGATGAAAAGAAAGCGAACACTGACTTTTTAAAAGAAGCAGATGGCATTGTGACGGTTGTACAAAGTGGAGGACAATATCAAGTTGTCATTGGTAATCATGTGGCTGATGTGTACCAAGAGTTAATGCAACAAACAGGCCTTGATGGACAAGAACAAGTACCAGATGACAACAAAGGATCATTGCTTGATCGTTTCATCGATTTAATTTCTGGTATTTTTGCCCCAGCTTTAGGTTTGTTGGCAGCAACCGGGATGATTAAAGGGCTATTGGCACTGTTTCTCACCTTTGGTTGGCTTGCAGAAACTTCAGGAACCTATGTTGTTTTGCAAGCGCTCGGTGATTCCTTCTTCTACTTCTTACCTATTATGTTAGGGTATACAGCCAGCAAGAAATTTAATGTTAATCCGTTTCTTGCGATGGTGATAGGAGCAACACTTGTTTATCCATCAATCGTTGGTTTGAGTCCGATGGCGATGGCAGGTGCAGGCGCTGAACCGTTATATACGCTGTTTGGTGGAACAATTTTCGAATCACCTATCTATGTTACCTTTTTAGGAATACCCGTCGTAATGATGAGTTATTCATCATCAGTTATTCCAATTATTCTGGCTGTTTGGTTTGCATCTAAAGTGGAACCATTCTTCAAAAAAATTATTCCAGATGTTGTTAAAACATTCCTCGTGCCATTTTGTTCGGCGCTGGTTGTTATCCCGATTACCTTCTTAGTCATTGGACCCATTTCAACATGGTTAGGAACAGCTTTAGGCGCGGGAAGTTTAGCAGTGTATCAGTTCAGCCCGATACTTGCTGGATTAATCATCGGTGGTTTATGGCAAGTACTTGTCATTTTTGGTTTACATTGGGGACTTGTGCCGATTGCGATATTAAATATTGCAACACTGGGTTATGATCCGATTTTAACATTAACATTTGCTGCATCATTCGCACAAATTGGTGCTGTTTTAGCAGTAGTAGTTCGAACAAAAGACAAAAAAACAAAAGGTTTAGGAATTTCGGCCTTTATTTCAGGTATTTTTGGTGTAACAGAGCCCGCAATTTATGGGATTACCCTACCACGTAAAAAACCGTTTATTGCAAGCTGTATCGCAGGAGCGGCTGGTGGAGCGGTATTAGGTTTAATGGGCACTAAAGGTTATATTGTAGGAGGATTAGGGATTTTTGGAATTCCAAGTATGATTAATCCGAAAACAGGGATAGATAGTACGTTCTATGGTATTTTTATAGCTATCGCTGTTGCCTTTATCCTTGCGTTTGTTTTAACAATCGTGTTAGATAAAAGACAAGGAGACAAATCCTTAAAAGCAACAAAATAATCAATGTCGTTTAAACGTTTAAAAAACATCAGAGGAGGAAAAATTATGACAACACCATTTCAAAAAGGTTTTTTATGGGGCGGCGCAGTAGCTGCCAATCAATGTGAAGGTGCCTATCAAAAAGACGGTAAAGGTCTCTCGCTTGTAGATTTATTACCAGATGCGGCACATGGGCGTTGGGAAGCATTAGCTGATCCGAAATTGGCATTTGAAGGTAATTATGATTTTTATCCAAGTCACGACTCGATTGATTTTTATACACATTATAAAGAAGATTTAGCGCTTATGGCAGAAATGGGTTTTAAAACATTTCGAACTTCGATTAGTTGGCCACGTATTTTCCCGAACGGTGACGAATCTGAACCAAATGAAGCAGGCTTAGCTTTTTATGATGATTTGTTTGCCGAATGTGTGCGTTTGGGAATGGAACCATTGGTAACAATCAATCATTTTGATACACCTGTAGAACTGATGAAAAAATACAATGGTTGGGCAGATCGATGTCTCGTTGCTTTTTATGTCAACTACTCGGAAGTTATTTTTAAACGTTATAAAGATAAAGTGAAGTACTGGTTAACATTTAATGAAATTAACATGATTTTACACTTGCCATTTTTCGGCGGGGGTGTTGATGTCAGTGGTGCAGATAATCCGAAACAATTGACTTATCAAGCAGCACATCATCAATTGGTAGCATCAGCAAAAGTAACGAAATTAGCGCATGAAATTAATCCTGATTTTAAAATTGGATGTATGCTAGCTGCTGGACAAACATATCCAAACACGTGCGCGCCAGAAGATGTATGGCAAGCCGTTGAAAAAAATCGTGAGAACAACTTCTTTATTGATGTACAATCGCGCGGTGAATACCCAAGCTATTCAAAACGCTTCTTTGAAGATAATAACATTGTCTTAGATATTAAAGTAGGAGATTTAGAAGTGTTGAAAGCGCATCCGGTAGATTTTGTATCTTTTAGTTACTACTCGTCTCGCTTAACAAGTGCGGATCCAGCAGTAAATAAAGAAACGGAAGGAAATGTGTTTGCGACGTTGAAAAATCCTTATTTGAAAGCAAGCGAATGGGGTTGGCAAATTGATCCACTGGGGCTGCGCACAACAATGAATGAGGTGTACGATCGTTATCAAAAGCCATTGTTCGTCGTTGAAAATGGTTTAGGAGCAGTGGATACACCGACAGAAACTGGTGAAATTAATGATGATTACCGTATCGATTATTTAGAAGCACATGTGCGTGAAATGGGAGAGGCCATTAAAGATGGCGTTGAGTGTTGGGGCTACACACCATGGGGGTGTATTGACCTGGTGAGTGCTGGTTCTGGCGAGATGAAAAAACGTTATGGCTTCATCTATGTTGATCGCGATAATGACGGTGTAGGAACGTTAGCACGTTCTAAAAAAGCATCGTTCCATTGGTATAAAGATGTGATTGCAACAAATGGCGCAAAAGTATATAAAACAACAGAGGAGGATGCGTAATGTTTGAAATGAAAAAAGGTTTTAAAGATGGTTTTTTATGGGGTGGCGCTACAGCTGCGAATCAATTTGAAGGTGCGTATAATGAAGATGGTAAAGGTTTAACGATTGCTGATGTGTCTCCAGGTGGGAAACAACGCATGAAATTATTGCGTGACGATAGTTACCCATTAGAAATTGATTTAGAAAAATACACATACCCAAACCACTTGGGCATTGATTTTTATCATCGTTACAAAGAAGATATTGCACTGTTTGCTGAAATGGGCTTTAAAACATTCCGTATGTCTATTTCATGGGCACGTATTTTCCCAAATGGTGATGATGCACAACCAAATGAAGCGGGATTGAAACATTATGAAAATGTCATTGATGAGCTTTTAAAATACAATATTGAACCAACCATTACGATCTCACATTATGAAACACCTTTAAACCTTGTGAAAAGTTATGGTGGTTGGAAAAACCGCGAATTAATCAGTTTATTTGAAAAATATGCCCGCACAATTCTCGAACGTTATGCCTCTAAAGTAACGTATTGGATGACATTTAATGAAATTAACACAGGTGTTTTAGGATCATTCTTCACATTAGGGATGCGTAACGAGAGCCTTAATAATAATTTCCAAGCATTGCATAATCAATTTGTTGCCAGTGCAAAAGCAGTTAAGATTGCCCGTGAATTGAATCCCAACATCAAGATGGGTTGTATGAGTATCTATGCAACGATGTATGCTTACGATTCAAACCCAGTGACAGTGGCAGAAACAATGGAAGAAAACCGCATGTTTAACTACTTCTGTAACGATGTACAAGTACGCGGCGAATACCCAACTTATGCACACAGCTTCTTTACAAAAAATAATGTTGTGTTAGACGTTCAACCAGGGGATTTAGAAGTCATTAAAGAAAACACGATGGATTATCTATCTTTTAGTTACTACATGTCAACAACACATGCATTGAAAACAGCTGAGAAAGAAGAATCAGAAGGAAACTTCTTTGGCGGCACTAAAAATCCTTATTTAGAAGCAAGTGAATGGGGCTGGGAAATCGATCCAGTTGGCTTAAGAATTGCGTTGAATGATTTATATGGTCGTTATGGAGTGCCGCTTTATATCTCTGAAAATGGTCTAGGAGCAGTGGATAAAGTTGAAGAAGACGGCAGTATTCACGATGATTACCGCATCGACTATTTACGCAAACATATCAGTGAAATGGAAAAAGCTGTTACTATTGATGGTGTTGATTTAATGGCCTATACAGCATGGGGTTGTATTGACCTTGTTAGTGCATCGACAGGTGAAATGGCTAAACGTTATGGCTTTATCTATGTTGATCTTGATGACGAAGGTAAAGGGACATTAGAACGTTCGCGTAAAGATTCATTTGAATGGTATAAAAATGTGATTAGTACAAATGGTGTAGCTATTCAAAAGTGAATATAAAACCATCATAAATTAATAAAAGGGAGGTTCCTATCCAAGGAATCTCTCTTTTTTGCCTCAAAAAGTGGAAAATGTCCTGTTTTTAGTTAATGCAGTCCTTTTTTGTAGTCCTTTTGTGAAAAATAAAAACAATTTATGATAAGTTTCGTTTTTTCACCTTTCAAAGCAAAAAAAAACTTTGGAATGGTTATTTCGTGTTATTATTTAGTGATTTCCTTTTAATTGTGATTATTAAAGGCTAGTTATAAAGAGGGGCGCGCGGAAGTCTGGGAAGTAATTCCGTGTTGTTCAACCAGTTGTTTGAAAATAATAACATAATTTCGGCTAATAACTTAAATTAGAGCGTAGTTTATTTTTATTTTTTTGTAGATAGACTAAATATAGAAAAATAATTTAATAGTTTTAATGATAATGTTAAGTAGTAACAAATTAACTTAAGAGGAGTGTTTTGTATGAAAAAAATTGGTATGGGATTACTGCTATTAATGGCAGTAGTTGGTTTGGCAGCGTGTAATAATGATGATAATAAAAAAGAAACGGTAGAAAAAGAAAAAGTTGGACAATCAGATAGCAAAAAGGAAACAGAAAAAACGGATGATGCTTCACAACCAAGTACGGATGAAAAAAAAGTAACAGAAAATAAAAATACTAAAGAAGAAAAAACAGAGGACATGTTTAATTCATTACGTTCTGAAGTAAAAGATACGATGTCAGCTGAGAAAGTAAAAACAATTTTCACTGATAGAGAGGCTAAAGCAGTTAAGCGCGAAGATACAATTGTCAGCATTAATGGTTTTGAATTAGATGAAGTGACAGATTTTCATAGTGACTTTGAAATACCATTTAAAGGTAACACAGATAAAGGTGGCGTTGTTTTAGCAGAATTTACTGTTGAAAATAAAGGTAAAGAGCCAGTTTACTTTACACCAAGTATTAATTTGACTTTTACAGGTGCTACAAATTCTTATTCGAGTACTAAAAGTTTGTTGAGTGATGAGTCTAAAGATTTTTCATCAATGGTTACAAGTAAAAAATTCAAAATAAACGCTGGTGAAAAAGTGACTGGTAATGCTGCTTATGCTATTGATTTGGCGGGATTAGAAAAGATAGAAGCGGGATTAGAAAAGATAGAAAAAGAAGGATTGATTACAGCAGAAGTTCCAGCAGCATTCTCAAAAGAGGATAGCTTCAAACGTGAAGATATGATTGGTGAAGATGAACTTGTTAATTTAGCAATGAATGAAAAAGGAAGTGATAAAAACACTTCAGAAGCAAAATTGTACAAAGATAAAGTAACGTTAGAAAATTGGGGCGAGAAAACACTTTTACAAGAAAATACAGCTTTAAATAAAAAAGAGAAAATTGGTAAAACAGAAGTGACATTGGAAGGTTATCAATTTACCGAATTTAAACCGAATGAAGATAAAGCTTCCCGTTTTATTAGCTTTGAAAATGGCGTTGTTTTGTTGACTGCGAAGTTTAAATTAGATAATCAAGGCGATTATGATATTTCATTAACTTCTTCAAGCTCAACATTACTTGTCAACAATGGTTCGCAAAAAACATTAAGTGAAGGTATGCTTGTTAAAAGTCCAGCCTCAGGTAAACTAGAGCAGGGTAAGTCAGGCGATTGGATCCAAGTTTTCGTGTTGGATAAAGAACAATACGATAAAATTTGGAAGGATAAATCATTTGTACTTGAAACTAGATTGCTTGATTATGATACATCAGCAAGTATTGAAAAAGGTAAAACAGCTACTTTTGAGTGGAAAAAATAATGTGCATCAAAAAGGCGAGAGAGCATATATATACTTTCTCGCCTTTTGGTGATGTTAATAACATAACCTTTGTGACACCTGCAAAATATCGCAACATGACGCGTCTCATTGCCGTAGAGATATAGAAGATACTATCTTTATATAGGTTGTGCATGAATAAAATAAAACAAACAGAGAAGTCCAAACGGGCTTCTCTGTTTGTTTTATTTTTGTAAAGGTATCAAAAAAACTTTACAGAGCATTTACGAAAGGGATACAAAGCGTCAATAATCCTCTGCTAATCTAAGGATGTGGTAAGGGTGCAACGGCTTAACCACCAAAAAAAGAACAACTAGGAGGATTTATTATAATGGGGAAATTGAAAAAAGGCTTAGTGGTATCTTTAGTGGCAACAACATTATTAGCAGGTTGTGGTGCGTCGGCAGACGATAAAAAAGAAACAAGTCAATCAATTGATTTAAATAGCTTATCGCTAAGTGACATTGAAAAGAAAGCGAAAGCAGAAGGTAAAGTCGAATCAGTAGGGATGCCGGATACATGGGCAAACTGGGGTGAGACTTGGGGAAATATCGATAAAAAATACGGGGTCAAGCATGCAGATACAGATATGAGCTCAGCCGAAGAAATTGCATTGTTTGAATCAGAAAAGAAAAAAGCGACCAAAGATATCGGTGATGTTGGTCAATCATTCGGTCCGATAGCAGAGAGTAAGGGCGTAACGCTTCCTTATAAAACATCTTATTGGGACGAAGTGCCTGATTGGGCAAAAGACGATAACGGTGACTGGGTCATCGGTTACACGGGCACGATTTCTTTCATGACAAATACAGCCAAAGTGAAAGACGCACCAAAATCATTTGCTGATATTTTAAAAGGTGATTATAAAGTAACAATCGGCGATGTGAATGCAGGGTCACAATCACAAAATGCGGTACTTGCAGCTGCTATTGCGAATGGTGGCGATGAAAGTAATCTTGAACCGGGATTGGCATTTTTTGCGAAGTTAGCAGAACAAGGGCGTTTGGATATGGGTGAAGCGTCGCTTGCCCGTTTAGAAGCAGGTGAAATCGCTGTCGGTATTTTCTGGGATTTTAATGCATTGAACTACAAAAATGCGATTGAAAAAGGGAATGCTAAAACTGACTTCGCTGTCTCAATTCCAACAGATGGTAGCGTTCAAAGTGGTTATGCAACAATCATCAATGCGTATGCGCCACATCCTTATGCAGCAGCACTGACACGCGAGTATATTTTATCTGATGAAGGTCAAATTAACCTCGCACGTGGATTTGCTCGTCCGATTCGTAATAAAGTCAAATTGCCAGCAGATGTTAAAGCCAAATTGCTCGATGATGCAGAGTACAAAAAAGCCCGTCCAATTAAAGATACAAAAGCGTGGGATGCAGCGGCAACGACTTTAGGTAAACAATGGCAAGAAGAAGTTTTAACTAAAGCAAAATAGGGAGTGAATCGGATGGGAAAAACGATTTTTGTCGTATTAGATGGACTTAACGCCAAAACGGCGTTTGCGCATATGGGTTTTATGGCACATATGATCGAACAACAGCAGTGTGCGGTGTACACCGTTGAAGCAGAAGTGCCTGCACAGTCACGTCCGCTTTATGAAGTATTGCAGACAGGCGTTCCAACGTATCAAAATGGTATTTACGCTAATCATTGCACCAGCCCTTCTAAAGAGGTGAGTGTGTTCCAACTCGCTCAAGAAGCGGGCCTTACAACAGGTGCAGCAGCGTATCACTGGGTGAGCGAACTGTATAATAAATCACCGTTTAATCCAGAAACCGATCGCCTACAATTTAATAGTGCTGGCTATATTCAACAGGGGTTGTTCTATTTTGAAGACCATTACCCTGATAGTCACTTGTTATTGGATGGTGATTATTTAATTCAGCAACAACAAACGGATTATACACTGATTCATACGATGAACATTGATGATGTGGGTCATCGCTATGGTTCAGATAGTAAAGAATACGTTCAACAAACAGTGGCGATCGATAGTTTATTAGCAGGGTTTATTTTAAAGTGGCGCGCTCAAGGGTATCAAATCGTTGTGACCGCTGATCATGGCATGAACACCTTTCAAACGCATAACGGCATATCGTCAGATGATCGACAGGTACCTTTGTATATCTTTTCAGAAGATGTAACAACTGGGGATTACCGCGACGTGCTCGTTAAACAACGACAAATTGCACCGTTACTCTGTCAGCTCTTAGGGTTGACTCCGAGTGAACAGATGGCACCACTCACGTTTATTTAAAGGGAGGCACAACTTGTGTTAGGGAAACAATCGTATTGGAAGTATTTAGTCTTACTTGTACCATTTGCGCTTTTTGTGATCATGTTTGAATTATTACCCTTGTTTAATATAGTACAGAACAGTTTTAAGCCTGTTGGAGGAGAGGGATTTACCTTTGCCAATTTCAAAGAGATTTTTGCGAGCGACTATTACACGCTTTCGATTCGTAACAGTTTGATTATTGCCGTTATTTCTTCATTGGTTGGTTTAGCAATTGCGGTGCTGAGCGCCTATGCTATTCATCAATCCTCATCTAAAATTCGTAATGGGTTTGTGAATGTTTTGAATATGACCGCTAATTTTCAAGGAATCCAACTGGCATTTGCCTTCATCATCTTATTAGGCAACTCAGGTATACTCGTTCGTTTGGGTCAACAAACAGGGATCGATTTTTTAGCCAACTTCAATCTGTATTCGTCGTCAGGGATCATGCTCACATTTGTTTATTTTCAAATTCCACTGGCAACCTTGCTGTTGTATCCATCGTTTGATGCCATTAAAACGGAGTACAAAGAAGCGGCTCAACTGTTACACGCGAGCACCTTTCAATTTTGGCTACGTGTGGGGTTACCCTTGTTGTTACCCAGTATTCTGGGCACCTTTGCGGTGATGTTCTCCAATGCACTTGCAGCGTATGCAACGCCTTATGCGTTAATGGGAACCAATTTTTCGTTACTACCTATTCGGATCTCTTCGATGTTTACAGGCGATGTTGTTCAGCAAGTTGAATTGGGGAGTGCCTTATCATTGATACTATTAGTGTTGATGGGTGTGACAACGATTTTGAGTACGCGACTTTTAGCGAAGTTGAGAAAGGATTTATAAATGCAAACACTTAAACGAAAAGCTTTTTTAAGCAACGTGATTATTGTAGCAGTGACACTTTTCTTGATTATCCCACCAGTGATAACATTGGTTAACTCGCTCTTTAAAGATGTCACCACACTGATGCCAAGCGCGTTTACACTCTCATTCTATACCGACTTGTTTACACGAGGAAATGCGATCGGACCAGCAATTATCCGTACGTTGATTGTGGCTTTTGTCCCAACAGTATTGATGATGTTGTTGATGTTAGTGACACAATTTGTCATTCGGGTGTATTTTCCAAAAGTGGATAAGTATGTTGATATTCTCTCTAAAATTCCTTATGGAATACAAGGAGTTATTCTTGCAGTCAGTATTTTATCGCTATACGGTGGCAGCGATAGTTTTCTCTCTAACCGAATTTTCTTAGTGATATGTGCTTATGGCATCGTCATACTACCCTATATGTATCAAGGCATTAAAAATGCACTAAATACCATTGATGTTGTACCGATTTTAGAAAGCGCAGCGATTTTAGGAGCCAACAAGTTTTATACGTACTTCCGCATCATTGTCCCAAGTGTGAAAAAAGGCTTATTGGCAACATTGCTTTTGGCAGTAGGTATTTTGTTTGGTGATTTTGTTTTAATCAATATACTAGCAGGCAGTTATTTCCCAACATTAGGTGTTTACCTGAATGAAATACGTGCTGTTTCTGGGCACTCGGCTAGTGCCGTTTCTGTGTTAATGTTTGCGGTGATGTTATTGCTATCGTATGGCGTTACACGACTTAACCGTAAGGCTTAACATAAGGAGGAGAAAGAACATGAGTTACATTGAATTTAAACACATTCGCAAAACATATGATGGACAAAAGCAAGTATTGAACGAGTTATCCCTATCGATTGAGGAAGGGCATTTAGTCACCTTGTTAGGACCATCCGGTTGCGGAAAATCAACTTTATTACGCGCATTAGCCGGCTTTGAAACCATCGATGGTGGTGAGATTTTAATCAATGGTAAAAACATTACTAAATTGGAGCCAGGTCAACGCGAAATTGGGATGGTGTTTCAACAGTATTCGTTGTTTCCCAATATGACTGTTGAAGAAAATATTGCTTTTGGTTTGAAGATGAGCAAAGTGCCAAAAGTTGAACGGGAACAAAAAGTCGCTGAAATAATCGCCATTGTTGATCTTGTCGGTAAAGAAAAACAGTACCCACAGTCATTGTCGGGCGGGCAAAAACAACGGGTTGCACTGGCACGTGCGATTGTAACAGAACCGAAAGTACTGCTGTTAGATGAACCGCTATCAGCAATTGATGCGATGTTACGTAAGAGTTTACAAAAACAAATTCGGCGCATTCAAAAACAGTTGAACATCACGACTATTTTTGTAACACACGATCAGGACGAGGCAATGATTTTATCTGATGTGGTTCATGTGATGAATGAAGGGCAAATTGAACAATCCGATCATCCGACGGAACTGTATACGCAGCCCAAAACAAAATTTGTCGCCTCATTTATGGGCAACTATAATATTTTGGAACCAAGAGCATTTGCTCAAGTGACAGGTCAGACAGTTACAAGCGACATTGCAATCCGTCCAGAAGTGATTGATTCGAACAAAGCAGCGTTTAACCCCAGTGAAGAAGAGTACACGGTCCGTGGCAGAATTGTCGATGCGACAACGAGCGGGAATATTTTAAGTTATTATGTCGAAGTAGAGGGTGTTCGTTTACGTGTTGATGAGCTGTATCGTAGTTTCAATTTACTTTCAGTCGGTGATTGGGTGCACTTACGCTTTGAAAAACGCAATTGTTTGAGTATTGCTTAGGATGAAGGAGGAATCAGCATGAAGCGGTATGATCAGCATATGCACACACATTTTTCGCCAGACTCAGAAGAGACACTCGCCAATTATTTGAAAATCAGTCAAGGCACACTTGTGACGACAGAACATCTTGATTTTCATGATTTTTACAACAATGAACAAGACACTGTACTTGATTATGACGCGTATTCAGCAACTATTGCCCAGTTAGAAACAACGAGCGGTCGTCGTATTCGTAAAGGTTTAGAAGTGGGTTTTACGGTGGAGTCGAAAGAAAAAATCTTAGCTTATTTGGAGGGTAAGGAATTTGATGTATTGCTGTTGAGCGTGCATCAAAATGGTCGGTATGATTATTTACAACCCGTAGTGAAGAAAAAAGAAGTCCGCCAAGTGATGCACGAATATTTTGGATTGTTGTTAATCGCGATACAACATTTCCCGCAAGCAAATATTCTCAGTCACTTCGATTATGGCATCCGTTTATTTGATGTCACACTGGAGGAGTTCCAAAAACATAAAACGGTTTTAACAGCGATTCTGAAGCGGATGAAGACAAATAAAATAGCGCTTGAGTTAAACACGCGTAGCATGTATGAATACGGTAATGTCGCACTCTATGAACAAATGATTGAATGGTATGTCACGATGGGCGGACAGCGCTTCTCAATCGGTTCTGATGCGCATTCAGTGGCACATTATGGGTTCCACTTTAAAGATGCCATCGCTTTGCTGAAGAAGCATTGTGTGACAAAAATTGCCGTGTATGATCAACAACATGCGATTTTTAAACCAATCTAAACAACTTTCCCAAAAAAGACCAAACTTCGTCATAACTTGTTAACACTCACTTGTTATATTTAAAGAGTAAAGAACAGCTAATGCCAAGTTTGTTTTTTTCATTTTGCCTCTCCCTATAATATAGAAAAAACCAGTAGCCCTGCCAAGCTACTGGTTTTTATTGAAGACAAATACTGATTTGGAACGTTCTTTGTCGTGTTATCATCAAAATGCTCTTTCCAAAAGTAGTCCTTAAAAGTTACTATTTAGAACAAATATTAGCTAAAAATAGTGTATATTGGAAGTAGAGAATTTAAATAAAACGATGAGTGCTTATTCAGAAAGAGGCGGAGATGAAAAAGAAGATGTTAATTATTCTAATCACGATAGTTGTTCTTATTAGTGGTGGTTTAATTTTTGCAGGTAATTATTTTTATAATGTAGCAGTTGTTCCGGGGGAAAAAGACTTTTTAGCAGAAGATATGGGTGTAACGAAAAAAGATAAGCTCTATAAAGAAAAACGTTGGTTTTTAGACGATGCTAAAACAGAAGAATGGTCTATCACGTCACAAGATGATTTGAAACTTAAAGCATCGTATTTACCAGCCAGTGAAAAAACAAAACGTACAGTGGTTATTTCTCATGGATACATGGGCTCTCGTTTAGATATGGCAGGCGTTGCAAAAATGTATCATGATGCTGGTTATAATGTGTTGGTTCCAGATGTTCGAGCGCATGGCGATAGCGAAGGTGATTTTGTGGGCTTTGGTTATCTAGAGAAAAATGATTTCAAACGCTGGATAGATAAAACGATTGCCATGAATGGTACGGAGGAAGAAATCGTTCTGCATGGTCATAGTATGGGCGCAGCAACAGTGATGATGGCAACAGGTGAAAAACTGCCTGATAATGTTAAAGCCATTGTTGAGGATTGTGGTTATACCTCAGCAAAAGCGGAATTAAGTTACCAATTAAAGGAGCTTTATAACTTACCAAGTTTCCCGTTGTTGCCAATAACAAGTGGGATTACAAAACTACGTGCAGGTTATTTCTTTGGACAAGCAGATCCATTAGCAGCAATTGAAAAAAACAAGTTGCCATTGCTAGTTATCCATGGTGATAAAGATGATTTTGTACCCACAAGCTATGCCTATGAAATTTATAAAGCAACGAAAGGACCAAAAGCAATCTACATTGCGAAAGGTGCAAATCACGTAGAATCTTTCCCAGTAGATAAAAAATTATTTACTAACCACGTCATGTCATTTTTAGATAAGTATGTAGATTAATTACTCATACTTCAACACAATCAATGTTATACTATTATTATCTGATTATTAGCTAAATATGTTATACTATCGTTGATAAAACAACTTAAATAAAATATAACTTAAAAATAAGTTAGAGTGGAGTGTATGATATGAAAAAAATTATTACTTATGGGACGTTTGATTTATTGCACTGGGGACATATTCGTCTTTTAGAGCGTGCAAAACAATTAGGTGACCATTTGACTGTCGCAATTTCAACAGATGAATTTAATCTTATAAAGCATAAAGAAGCCTATCATAGTTATGAACACAGAAAATACATTTTGGAAGCAATCAAATATGTGGATGAAGTAATCCCTGAAAACGATTGGGAACAAAAAGTAAAAGATGTAGATGCTCACGACATTGATATTTTTGTTATGGGCGATGATTGGAAAGGTAAGTTTGACTTTCTAAGTGAACAATGTGAGGTTGTTTATCTTGATCGTACTGAAGGTATTTCAACGTCGATGATTAAAGAAGACTTAATGAAATAGCACTAAAAACCAACGATTCTTAATCGTTGGTTTTTTTATGGTAGGGGAATAACACTCACAAATAGTTTTAGATTGTTTATTAAGCGTTCTACATGCGGTTTTCTATAGTGAGGGCACAGAATTAATGATATAATAATAAATGATATGAAGATATTCTCTAGTATATTAGTAGTAAATAATCGCAAAAAGAAGTGATTATATTTTTGTAGGAGGTAATGAGTGATTATGAAGAATGTGTTTATAGTGACAGATACAGATACAATTATAAGCGGCCGTCTAACGCAAAAAATAAATGCTTGTATAGCATCTGAGGAAAGCGTGCAATTGATATTAGGGATGGCACAATATAAGGATGTTTTTAAGGCAGAAAAGACTGTTAAAAAGCTATTTGGAAAGAACATTCCAACTACAAGTGCATCAGAAATTTATCGCAACAGTCCAGGTGTGGCATATAATAACATAAGAGAACCATTAGATAACTTCCCATCATCGCTCATCTCGTATGACAGTAAAGGTAAAAAATATATTGAATATTTTAATTCTTCAAATGAAGTTGAAGAAGCACATCACTATACGAGTCAAGATAAATTAAACTACATTAAATTCTATATATTAGGAAATTTAAGTGAGACTCACTATTTTAAAGATAACCACTTACTAGCCGTGGATTATTTTAGAGATAGTAAACCAACGGCCACTATTTTATTCAACCAATCAAAAGAAATGGTTTTTAGAATTGTTCATGAAAAAAGAGAAATAATTGAACAAGAAAAAAACAGTGAACCCAGCGAACAAGAAAAACTACTTGAATTGATTGTTCAACTACAGCATACACATAATAACGCTGAAGAGAATGTCAGTGTTGACGATATACAGGATGCAACGCAGATGGAAAATACTGAAACCAAAGTAACAAATGCACCGCAATATGTTATTACCCAAAGATTCGAAGGTATCGATTATGTTAATCAAGTCAAGCTGAATAATCGTTATGAATTTTATAAAGAGTTAATTGAACAATTGAATTTAAACGAACAAATAACATTATACGTGGATGAAAAAGAAGCAATTGACGTTGCAATCACTTTACCTAATCAACTTGTTTTTAATTTTTAAGGAGGACTTTAATTGAGAGCGATTTTTTCAGAAGTTAAACGCCAACAAGATAAGTATGTATTTAGTTTTGAAATGTTAGATAATCTTACTGATAGTAAATACATGAATATCATTTTTAGAGAACAGGAAACGAACGCAATCATTAGCTTTCCAATCAATCATAGCAATGGAAATATTATGTCGATTACACTGGATCCTTTAGTACTGAAGTATCCTGTAGAAGATGTTGTTAGTTTTAACTGGCATATATATTTAGCTATAAATGACGGGCATACGAGCGAACTTGTTAATGTAGAAAATAACTACATTACTGAGCGAATACTATTAGATATTAAAGGCAGTAGTTTTGAATTCTTAACAAGCAGTGATGGTCAGGCTATAATCAGTGTTAAAACAGAGCATATTGAAGAAAAATTCAACGTGACAAGTGTCAATTTATCACCCGAGGGACTATATATATCGGGAGTTAATCGTTATAATAATTGTAAGATGAGCAATCAAAAAATCATTTTGAAGAAACGTCATAATCGATATGAAAATGTTTTTTCAATTGGAACAATAGATTATATTTTTGATGCACTGATCCCCATCGAAGAAATAGAAAAAAAAGGAACATATGATTTATATACATCTTTTGATATTGTGAACAGCCATAATGAATGTATTAATTTTTATCAAAGGATAGAGTATAAAGGTGCTAAACAGGGACTTAATATGAAGTTTCGGGTAGCTAAAAAAGAAAATGTTGAACTCATTATTCATGCAGATGGTACTGTCTTTTTACAAAGGTATACGGTGGATCCACTTCCTATTACAGCTAAGAAAAAAATAGTAGGAGCGAATACTAAGTTTCAAAATAATAAAAACCAGCTGATGCGAAAAAACAAAGTGTTTTTATGTAAGCGGATTTTAAATAAAACACATGAACCGTTTGAGAATCAAACAGTGGTGTTTGAAAGTTTTGGTGGTAGACAAGTAAGTGATAGCCCAATGGCAATTTACAAATTGATGCAACGCTACTATCCAAGTTATCAATTAATTTGGTCCATTGATAAAGTACAAGTGGAGTATTGTGTTGCTAATGGGATTGAGTATATTGTGAGAGAAACTCAAAAATGGGCGAATACAATGGCTAAAGCACATATCTGGGTTAGTAACGCACGTATACCATTGTGGGTGAAAAAACAAACTCACACACTTTACGTACAAACATGGCATGGAACACCATTGAAAAAATTAGGTTTGGATATACAGAATGTTTCTATGCCAGGAACGACAACTGAAAAATATCATCGTAATTTTGTGAAAGAGGCAAACCGTTGGGATGCATTAATAAGTCCCAATGATTATTCAACAGCGATCTTCCGTAGCGCTTTTGGCTTTGATAATAAAATTTTGAAGGTGGGTTACCCACGTAATGATAAATTAATTAATGCCACAGCGGTGGATATCAATGACATTAAAGTTAACTTGGGTATTCCCGAAAATAAAAATGTAATCCTATACGCACCTACTTATCGTGACAACCAATTCATTGAACAAGGGAAATATACTTTTGAATTGCCGTTTGATCTAAATGATATGAAAGCTAAGTTCGGCGCTGATAGTGTCTTAGTATTACGCATGCATTATTTAATTTCTAATGCGTTGGATTTAACGGGGTTTGAAGATTTTGTTATTAACGCGTCAGATCATCCAGATATTAGCGATCTTTATCTAGCATCTGATATGCTAATTACCGATTATTCTTCTGTGTTCTTTGACTATGCCTATCTGAAGAAACCAATGCTTTTTTATCCTTATGATTACCATGTCTATAAAGACGAACTTCGTGGTTTTTATTTGGATTATGAAAAAACAATGCCAGGAGCAATCGTGAAAAACAGAAAAGATTTAATGCTTGAAATTCAAAACAGTCTTTCAAATGAAAATGTGAAATACGCACATCGTTTTGAAGATTTTTATGAACGTTACTGTGCGATAAATGATGGTAAATCATCGTTTAAAACGGTTGATTTTATAGTAAATAATATGAAAAGAGGGTAATTATGAATAAAACTATAAATATTATTACAAGTACTTTACCTCCAGTTCACGGAGGAAGAACATCCTCATTGTTAAGAAGAGCTCGTCTTTTTTCTAAAGAAGGGAAAAAAATAAATATTTATACAACGAATTATAATGAAGAATATGAACAAGTATATAAAAAATTTAGGCAAAGCAATAAAATTAATGAGTCTATTAATCCCGTTAATATTTATGATTATTATAGAGGGAGCATGAGAGGCAAAAGAAATAATTATTTAAAATTGATAAAAACAGAGATTAAAGGGAACCGTGATGATGTAAAACGTTCAGCTAATAGTAATCTCATCTATTCATATCAAGAAGGTAGAATTGTAATGCATGTTTCACATCATAAGAAGTCAGGTGAAGTTAAAAATGTTGATTTTTATTCACCAAATTATAAACGTTCTGTTAAAAGGGCCTATGTAAATAGTAATGGTAATGTTCATAAAATTCGTTATTTTGAAGCGGGAACTGACAAAATAAATACAGATGTTTTTGTCAATGTTAATTTGAAGCCTTATGCAGCTAAGGAATATTCATATGATGATAATAAAAAACTTATAGTAGATAGAGTGATACTATTTGATAAAAAGGATGATACAAAGGTATTTTCAACAGAAGCAGCATTCTTTGAACATTGGTTTTCAGAACTATTTAAGCCTGGAGATACAATTATAAACGATGCACGTCTACTAGATAAATCGATTTTGAATTTGGATACTAACATTACAAAAATTTTACAACTTCATGGTTCACATCTTAGTGAACCAACAAACTTAGATTCCAATGTGAAAAAAAGTTTTAAAGTAGCTTTTGAGGGTAAATGGGGTGAAAATGATAAAATTGTAACCTTAACTGAAGGACAGAAAAAAAATATCATTGCCAGACACCCACATTTAGATGGGAAAGTAGAGGTAATACCTCATGCTCGAAATACAGTAGCTATAAAAAATAAAGTAAAAGATAAAACAATTGTTATTATTGCTCGACTCGCTCCTGAAAA
The DNA here is from genome assembly GCF_036884295.1 of Brochothrix thermosphacta DSM 20171 = FSL F6-1036. Classification (NCBI taxonomy): domain Bacteria; kingdom Bacillati; phylum Bacillota; class Bacilli; order Caryophanales; family Listeriaceae; genus Brochothrix; species Brochothrix thermosphacta. The sequence goes on along the minus strand of NZ_CP145608.1, from coordinate 2,278,046 downwards.
AAGAATTGACCATGCTATTATTGCTTTTAGTGAATTCAGTAAAGTTAATCCAGCTTATAAATTAAATATATATGGTGAAGGATTACATGAAGTAGATTTAAAAAAAATAGTGTCGAAATTGAATCTTAACGAAACGATTAATTTTAAAGGTGTGACTAAAAATCCAGATGAAATTTTTCAAGAAGCAGACTTTTCATTAATGTGCAGCACAGCTGAAGGCTTTGCCTTGACGGTTTTAGAAAGCATTACAAATGGGTGTCCTGTAATTAGTTATGATCTTTACTGGGGACCATCTGAAATTTTAGACGCTAACTCGGGGAGACTTACAAAAAAAAGCACGCCGCAATCGCTATGTGAAGAAATGCTACAAGAAGTAGTTACCCCTCATAATAGAAATTTAACCAGAAAACGTTCTAACAAATTTTCAGAGGAAAAATTTGTTAGCAATTGGTTATCAATTATTGAATAATTAGCGCTACGAGGGGGAATCATATGAAAGTGAAAATGGCTAAATTAATAATGTGTCTTTTTACTTTATTACCAGTAAAAAAAATCATTGTATTTGAGAGCTTTTTTGGAAAACAATTTAGTGACAGCCCAAAAGCAATTCACAAGTTTTTATTGGAGAATAAGAATGAATATCCCTATCGTTTAATCTGGGCAGTGAAGCCTGGTTATGAAGATGAATTTATTAAGCAGAATATTGAGACGGTGAAACGTGGTTCATTTAAGTGGCTGGTTTTGATGGCTCGAGCGAGTTACTGGGTGAATAATGTTCGAGTGCCTGATTGGGTTGTTAAAAATAAAAAAACAACATATCTTCAAACTTGGCATGGAACACCTTTGAAAAAATTAGGATTGGATATAGAGAAATTAACTATGCCTGGAATCGATCAAGCGACTTACCGCAAAACGTTGGTATCAGATACGAGTAAATGGGATTTTTTGATTGCACAAAATGACTATGCAAGCGAAAAATATCAATCTGCTTTTAATTTATCTGCGGATAAAGTTAAAGTGACAGGTTATCCAAGAAATGATTTTTTGAAAAATTTTGATGTTGATTTTGTTGATGAAATGAAAAAAGAAATAGGGATTTCCACTTCAAAAAAAGTGATACTTTATGCACCTACATGGAAAGACAATAATAGTCATGAAAAAGGGTCTTACCGTTCAGTTCTGGATATCGATTTAGAAAAAATGTACTCTGTATTAGGAGCTGAGTATGTTCTTCTAATAAAATGGCATTACCTTATTTCTGATCAGATAAAAATTCCTGAAAAATTCAAAGGTTTTGCGATTAAAGTACCTCAAACATATGATATCAATAGCTATTTTGTTATTAGTGACTTTTTGATTACAGATTATTCCTCGGTGTTTTTCGATTACGCTAATTTACAACGTCCAATTATTTTTTTTACACCGGATTGGGAGACTTATCAAAATGAGGTTAGAGGGATGTATTCGGATATAATTGCGGATTTACCGGGTATAGTAGTAGATACAACAACTGCTTTAATTGAAGCAATTATTACACCGACTTATCCAAGTACTCAATTTATCGAGTCCTATTGTTCACAAGATGATGGAGCAGCAACAGAAAGAATTGTATCATCAGTTATTAAAAAAACTTTGAAGGGGAGTTGAATATGAAAGTAAAAAAAGCCATTATACCGGCAGCAGGATTAGGGACCCGTTTTTTACCAGCTACAAAAGCGACGGCTAAAGAAATGTTACCTATTATTGATAAACCAACGATTCAATATATTGTAGAAGAAGCTGTCGATTCAGGTATTGAAGAAATACTGATTATTACAGGTAAAGGAAAACGATCAATCGAAGATCATTTCGATAATGCGCCTGAGTTAGAGCAAAATTTACTTTCAAAAAACAAATTGGACATGCTAGCGATGGTTCAAGAAACTTCAAAAATCAACATTCACTTTATTCGACAAAAAAGCCCTCGTGGTCTCGGAGATGCTATTTTGCAAGCTAAGGGGTTTGTTGGAAATGAACCGTTTGTTGTTTTATTAGGTGATGATATTGTGAAATCAGAAACACCTTGTGTTAAACAATTAATCAATCAGTATGATAAAACAAAAAACTCAATTATCGGTGTTCAAACAGTACCTTTAGAAGATACAAATAGGTATGGGATCATTGACCCAGAAACTGAGATAGGAGATAAGCTCTATAGTGTGCGCGGTTTTGTGGAAAAGCCAAGTGTAGAAAAAGCACCGAGTCAATTAGCAATATTAGGTCGGTACTTACTTACACCAGGAATATTTAGCTTACTTGAGACGCAAGAAGCTGGTGCTGGAGATGAAATTCAGTTAACAGATGCTATAGACCGCCTTAATAAAACAGAACGCGTGCTTGCTTATGAGTTTGAAGGACGTCGTTATGATGTTGGAGATAAATTTGGTTTTGTTGATACTACTTTGCGTTTTGCCTTGGATCATCCAGAAATTAAAGAGCGTGTGCAAGAGCTAGTTAATGAATTAGCTCAAGAAAATAAAGAATAATAGAATAAGTGGTAATTGAGGCAGCTACAAGAATTGTAGCTGCCTCAGTTTTATGGATACTTAATTATGAATGTTTTTTTTTGAGCGTGATTTACTTTTAATTGAAACGAATACAAAGTAACAATTTTATTTGTGAAAAATATGATTTGTAAGAGTCATATATCATCCTCTGGGTAGGTCGAAAACTATATTTAAAAGAGAATTTATAGAGGTTCTTTTTGAGAAATCATATTGAAAAGAAACAAGGATAAGTACCTGTGCGATGAAGTAATATCGTATTTGAAAATAATTAAATAAAAACAACGGATAAAATATTACAAAATGTGTATTAAATCTATGTATCATTATGGTGACAAATGGTTAAAATGTTTTTTTATAGTGTATACTACCTATTAGTTGATAATAAGCAATAGCTATGGATTTATTATATATATTGATGTGAGCTACGAAGTTTCAAAAAATAACTTTTTGGATATAAAAAATAAAAATTTGTTCGTCTGAAAAATGTTATAATGGAAGATATGAGTAAAAAAAGGGGTGAAGGCTAGTGAAAAAAAATAAGATGCTTTTGGTTTTGATGAGTGGTGTACTTACGTTCACAGCGATGCCATCAGTGTATGCAAGTAATTCATACGAGACAGTAACTTCAGAAAAATCAAAGACTATTCAAAATAATAGCAGTTCACTAAGTGAGTCTGCATTGAATGATAGTGAACAAATAGAAACAGATGCGAACACAGCAAATAGTGAGACTACATCAAATAGTGAGACTACATCAAATAGTGAGACTACATCAAATAGTGAGACTACATCATCTGCAATATCTGACGATGATGCAACGGTGAATACTTCAGATAATGAAACAATAACTTCAGAAAGTAGTAATGAGACTACTGATAAATCCAGTTCAGAAGAGAAAACACCACAAGAAAAAGCGGTGGAAGAAACACTGGCAAATCTACCTAAAATGGAATTGAGACCGGATTTAGGCCCAGGCTATTATCAAGTTGAATCAGAATCTAAAACACGTTCGAAACGTAGTTTGGCTGCTCCAACAATGTCTAATACCGAATTGTTTTTGAGTAAAATTAAAGCTGGTGCAATATCGGGCTGGAAAAAATATAAGGTTTTACCATCATTGACGGGTGCTCAAGCCGCATTAGAAAGTGGTTGGGGTTCATCGGGATTGTCATTAAGCGCCAATAATTTATTTGGTATCAAAGGGCGCTATAATGGTCAATTTGAGTTATGGCCAACCCTTGAGTTTATCAATGGCCAGTGGGTAACTGTGAATGCTGAATTCCGAAAATATCCGAGCTGGAAAGAAAGTATGGAAGATCACGGGAAATTTTTAGTTGAAAATCCACGTTATTATAAAGTACTTGGCGAGAAAAACTATATTAAAGCTACCAATGAAATTTGGTTAGCGGGTTATGCAACGGATCCTGACTACCCTGGAAAATTACAAAGAACAATTACCTATAATAACTTAACCGCTTGGGACAAAGAAGCATTTGGAGATAATATTAATCTGAATGATTATTATACGGTTAACCCTAAAACCGTAGTGGCGTTGAAAGATGAATGGTCACATACGAGTGTGAATTTCACGGAAAAAAACAAAGTGAAGAAGTACACTGCGGGATCAATCTTGAAAGTCAAAGCCATTAAATACACAGCGAATGGTGCGCCACGTATGCAATTAGAAGATGGTAATTATTATACGGGTCATCGGATAAATGTTTTACAAACGATAGGAACAGCTGCAAAATATTATACGGTTAATCCTAAAATCGTAGTGGCGTTGAAAGATGAATGGTCACATACGAGTGTGAATTTCACGGAAAAAAACAAAGTGAAGAAGTACACTGCGGGATCAATCTTGAAAGTCAAAGCCATTAAATACACAGCGAATGGTTCGCCACGTATGCAATTAGAAGATGGTAATTATTATACGGGTCATCGGATAAATGTTTTACAAACGATAGGAACAGCTGCAAAATATTATACGGTTAATCCTAAAATCGTAGTGGCGTTGAAAGATGAATGGTCACATACGAGTGTGAATTTCACGGAAAAAAACAAAGTGAAGAAGTACACTGCGGGATCAATCTTGAAAGTCAAAGCCATTAAATACACAGCGAATGGTTCGCCGCGTATGCAATTAGAAGATGGTAATTGGTAATTATTATACGGGTCATCGGATAAATGTTTTACAAACGATAGGAACAGCTGCAAAATATTATACGGTTAATCCTAAAATCGTAGTGGCGTTGAAAGATGAATGGTCACATACGAGTGTGAATTTCACGGAAAAAAACAAAGTGAAGAAGTACACTGCGGGATCAATCTTGAAAGTCAAAGCCATTAAATACACAGCGAATGGTTCGCCGCGTATGCAATTAGAAGATGGTAATTATTATACGGGTCATCGGATAAATGTTTTACAAACGATAGGAACAGCTGCAAAATATTATACGGTTAATCCTAAAATCGTAGTGGCGTTGAAAGATGAATGGTCACATACGAGTGTGAATTTCACGGAAAAAAACAAAGTGAAGAAGTACACTGCGGGATCAATCTTGAAAGTCAAAGCCATTAAATACACAGCGAATGGTTCGCCACGTATGCAATTAGAAGATGGTAATTATTATACGGGTCATCGGATAAATGTTTTACAAACGATAGGAACAGCTGCAAAATATTATACGGTTAACCCTAAAAAAGTTAAAGTTTTAAAAGAAGATTGGTCACACAAGAGTGTGGATTTCACAGGAAAAAACAGAGTTGAAAAGTATAAAGTAGGAAGCATACTTAAGGTTAAAAGAATCGTATATACTTCGAACGGTTCGCCACGGATGGAATTATCAAATGGTCGATTCTATACAGGTCACAAGACAAATGTCGTAAAGTATAATTGATTTTAAAAGGCACTGTGTCAAATAGTGTTGGTGAGAAAAATTTCTATTAAATTAAGAAGCTTTTTGGATTGTAGATTAAGTTCTACAATCCTTTTTTGTATATGATTAATTATTGAAACAGAGAAGAATACGATTTCTGAAATTCTTATAACCAAAACTAACACGTTTGATAAGCTTAATCTTGTTATTGCTAATATCGTTGCGAATTTATTTGCTTACGAGATTAGTATGAGACGGAAGTTTCGTCAGAAATTGAGTATCATTCATTCTATTTATCTTGGTTGAATAACAATAGATAAAACTATTATTGATTGCGTGTGAATATTTACGTAACGTTCGTAGGCTTTTTTTCAAATAGTGAGAAACATCGCTATGTTTTTGATGAATAAGTGCATTGTAAGCTTCAAAATTACGATGGTCAAAGGCAACTGTCAGTTGCTGTACGAGTCGGTAGGTTGCTTTGAATGACTCATCTAAGTTAGTCAAGTAATCTATAATACCATGAGAGGTCATTATACCTTTGAACAAAGGTATATAACGATACAGCGTATCGCTTAGTTCAGTTCAGATTCTTTCTTGAGTATCAACTTCCAATAACGTTTGAGTTTACGGTATGTTTTCTGACTTTCTGGAGATGAGGTTTTAAATCGATTCATGAGTTGGATACGAGTCTGTGACAGAGAACGGACGATTAGTTGTGGCAAGTGGAAGCGATCAACAATTAATTTTGCTTTTGGAAAAAATTCTTTAGCCATTACATAATAAGGGGCATTCATATCGACAACTACTATTTTAACCGCGTTTCTGACGGTTCTAGAATAAGATGAAAAGTAATCTTTAAGGACAGTTAAACGGCGAGAAGGTAAAATATCAATGATTTTATGGGTTGTTGAATCACTAATATTATTTACGTGACTTTCAGCTCAAAAGGATGTACTTATCTTCGATAATGGACATTTATCATTGAAAATTTGATGATAGTCAAGATAAGGCATTCGTATTAGATACTCTCAATCAATTGCCAAAACTTGAAAGCTACTTATTGCATAATGATTAGGGCTCAGATTACAAAGTTTACGCCTATCAAAATAGGGCATCATCATTAGGTCCCATAGGGTGGGAACTTAATAATAATGCCTGTATCGAATTGATTAATACCATTGTAAAGTCTGAAACGCTCTATTTAAAGCCTAAGAAATAGTTTTTGATTAATCCTATTTCGATAGGGTATTTCCATATTGTCACTAACGCTTTTTTTATTTAAGTTGGCTGATTAATAACCGTTAGGATTTTTTTCAAACCAGTGCCAGGCATCTGCGACGATTGTTTCTAATTTAGCATGTTGGGGCGACCATCCAAGTTGCTGTTTGGCTTTATCAGAACTTGCGATTAAAGTTGCAGGATCACCTAGTCGAATGGGAGCCATTACTTCAGGTATAGTGTGACCAGTCACTTTTCGACAGACCTCGATTACTTCTTTAACGCTGAAGCCTTGGCCGTTGCCAAGATAATAGGCGCTATTTTCACCGTCAGCAAATAAATCATCAAGTGCTAAAATATGTGCGGCAATTAAATCGGACACATGGATGTAGTCACGAACGCATGTCCCATCTTCTGTTGGGTAAGTATCTCCGAAAATTGAAATATGCTCTCTTTTCCCTAAAGCTACTTCAAGAACTAATGGAATCAAGTGTGATTCTGGACGATGGTCTTCACCAGCACGACCTGTAGGGTCTGCACCAGCAACATTGAAGTAACGTAAAACTTTATAACGTAAATCAGAACTATTAGCAGTCCATTTTAGTAATTTTTCAATGGCTAATTTAGTTTCGCCATAGGGGTTAGTTGGTATTTGAGCATCTGTTTCAACAATGGGTTGACGCAAGGGTTCACCAAATGTTGCAGCAGTTGATGAGAAAACAATGTTGTTGATATTATGACGTTTCATTGCTTCCAATAATGTAATCGCACCACCCACATTATTATTGTAATAAGTTAAAGGTTCTTGGACGCTCACACCAACTAATGAATCAGCAGCAAAATGCATCAAGTCTGTGATTTTTTCAGTGGTGAAAACAGTATCTAAAAATTTAGCATCTCTAATATCACCTTTATAAAGTTTCACGCCTGCAGGTACAGATTCAGCATGTCCGGTGGAAAGATTGTCAATAACAACGACATCCGTTCCACGATCAAGTAATGCGAGTACGGCATGAGAACCGATATAACCGGCGCCACCACAAATTGCAATTGTCACAAAAAAACACTCCTTTTAAAAAAAACGTTTAATTTATTATTATTATAGCATAGATAAACAGTACTATTAAACTAGGTTGGGATTGTCTGGGGGAAAGAAACAATTCTAGTTTTAGATTGTTTTTAATAGTTCGAATATTGCATAGATGATAGATTTTTTTTACTATAGAAGAATAGTTTCATCTTAAAATGGTATAGACCAGAAACCGGTTTCATGTTATGATAAAAAACAGAATAGGAAAAGAATTTTAAGCTCTTTTCGTAATAAATATTGGAGGAGGAAAAAAGATGAAAAAAGAAAGTTTAGTTAAACGTTTGGCAATATCCCTTTCATATGTCGCAGTTACTGCAATCCTTTTAGTTATTTTTTGGGCAGGAAGTTTAACAGGAAATTCAGGTTTAGAAGGTGTTTTCAACGCTTATAAAATGATTTTCCCGTTAATTATATCGATTGCTTTTGCAGTTGGTATTGGGTTTGATCACAGTGGAGCGGCTGCTTTAGCTGGTGCGGTAGGTTACCTAGTATTTGGAGCATCATTCTCTGTTTTAATTGATGCTAAAGCACAATTTTTAGTTAATGCACCTATCTCTATTTTTGGTGGCGAAGTAAAAGGACAAATTTTCTTCATTATTTGTGGTTTAGTAATGGGACTTGTTAGTGGAATGATGTATAACAAATTCTACAATATTAAGATGCCTGAATGGTTAGCCTTCTTTGGTGGCCGTCGTTTTGTTCCGATTATTACAAGTGTTGTTGCCTTGTTTATTGGATCATTTATTGCAAATATTGTCTTACCACACTTATAAAGTAAAGGAGGAAATTAAATTATGTTAGCACAATTACAAAAAATCGGGAAAGCATTAATGCTTCCAATCGCTGTTTTGCCAGCTGCGGGTCTGTTAAACCGTCTTGGCGCAGCTGATGTTTTAAATATTCCATTTATGAATGCTGGCGGGAACGCTATTTTCACTTATTTACCATTGATGTTTGCAATGGGTATTGCTATTGGTTTAGCGAAGGATAATAGTGGTTTAGCAGCTTTAAGTGGCGCGCTCATGTACTTTATCTTAAACTTCGGTGTTATTGGCGTTAATCCAGATATTAATATGGGTGTATTCGGTGGTTTTATCGCTGGTCTATTTTCACCTATTATTTATAACCTTGTGTACCTTAAATTTGATAAAGGTGCTTTCTTTAACGGACGTCATGTTGCCTTAATATTAAATGCTATCGCGACGTTAATACTTGTTGTTATTTTTGGTTTCATTTGGCCAACAGTCCAAGTTGGATTAAATCATCTTAACGAATTTATCGTTGGTGCAGGTGCATTCGGTGCAGGTGTATTCGAATTTGCAAACCGTTTGTTAATTCCAACGGGCTTACATCACGTGTTAAACTCTTACTTATGGTTCGGTTATGGTAGCTTTACAGATGCTGCAACAGGTATTGTTGTAAACGGAGATATTAACCGTTTCTTCGCTAAAGATCCGACAGCGGGCGCTTTCCAAACAGGTTTCTTCCCAATTATGATGTTTGGTCTACCAGCAGCTGCAATGGCAATGGTGGCAGCTGCTAAAAAACATAAACGTAAAGCAACGTTTGGGATGATGTTATCACTCGCTTTAACAGCGTTCTTAACAGGTATCACAGAACCGCTTGAGTTTTCATTCATGTTTATCGCATTCCCTCTTTATGTTGTGCATGCGCTCTTAGCAGGAATTTCAGGCTTTATCGTTAACTTATTAGGAATTAAAATGGGTTTCACTTTCTCAGCAGGAGCGATTGATTACTCACTAAACTACGGTTTAGGAACTAAGCCACTCCTTTTACTTTTAGTTGGTTTAGTTTTCGCAGTTGTTTACTTCGTGATTTTCTACTTTGCTATTTTAAAATTCGACATCAAAACGCCTGGACGTGAAGATGATGATGATGAAAATGCAATTGAAGAAGATGAAGAAGAACTAGCAACACCAGTTACAGGAGATAAATATGACGCTATTGGTGATAAATACCTTAAAGCATTAGGTGGCGCTGACAACTTTACAGTTATCGATAACTGTACAACTCGTTTACGTCTACAATTAAAAGATACAAATATTGTTGATCAAGATGCTTTGAAACGCGCAGGCGCAAAAGGTGTTGTTAAAATCAATGATACAGCTCTTCAAGTTATCGTTGGAACAGATGTAGAATTTGTTGCTGATAAATTGAAAGAACGCGTTGAAAAATAATTCTTAAAATAGTAATCTAAAGCAACCGCCAATTGTGCGGTTGCTTTTTTTATCGTTAAAAGACTATTTTTGTGATAGTCCAAATGAAAGATATAAGGTACACTAAAGTAAAAGGCCGTATTGTTCTGGGGGAGGATATATACGAGAAAGAATGGTGACGAACATGAACAAGAGAAAGTGGCGTGTGCTAATTTTAACAAGTTGGCTTGTGGTAACGCTTTTATTAGTATTATTTATGCCAAACATGGGAACGTTAGTGAGAGAAAAAGGGCAGATTTCGTTACCTGAATCAGCTCAAAGTGAACAAGCAGCAAAAATTATTAACGGTATGCGTGATGGCAAAGAAAAAACATATCAAATGATCGCTGTGTTCCATTCAAACAAAAAGCTCACAGCAGATGAACTGACAACAATTGAAAAACGAATTACCGCAATCCAAACGAATCAAACAAGTTTAGGTATTGATCGAATTGTTTCACATCTTGATAATAAGACCGCAAAAAAACAGTTATTGTCGAGTGATGGGACAACGGTCATGCTTCAACTAGAAGTTTTGCGAGAGGGAACAATTACTGAAATTGGTGATCGTATTCGTCCAGAACTGCAAATAAAAGGCGTTGAAAGTTATTTAACAGGTAATGCACTCGTTTTAGAAGATTTTGCAAAAGCAACACATGAGGGCGTTGAGAAAACAGAAGTTATTGCTATTATATTTATCGTACTTGTATTATTGTTGGTGTTTCGCTCGCCCATTGTTCCTATCGTATCGTTACTGAGCGTTGGCATTTCATATGTTGTGGCATTAGGTATTACCGCCCAATTAGTACAACATTTTGGTTTTCCTTTTTCTAATTTCACCCAAGTGTTTATGGTCGTTGTTTTATTTGGTGTGGGGACAGATTATAATATTTTATTATTTACGCGTTTTAAGGAAGAATTATCACAACAAAAAAGTGTTGGGTCTGCGATTAAAACAACCTATCAAACGGCGGGTAAAACTGTTATTTATAGTGGTGTCGCCGTTTTCATTGGTTTTGCCGCACTGATATTTGCGCAGTTTAAAATTTACCAAGCAGCTTCACCTGTAGCGATTGGAGTAGCAGTACTATTGTTGGTGTTATTAACACTAAATCCAATTTTCATGGCTTTGCTAGGGAAAAAGTTATTTTGGCCAACTAAAAATTTTGCGGGACATCAATCAAGTAAACTATGGGGCTTTTTATCCAAACAGGCCTTTTATCGTCCGATCATTGCATTAATAATAGTGGCGGTTTTAACTGTGCCATTTATGCTTAATTATTCAGGTAAATTAAACTATGATGATTTAGTGGAAATCAATGATAAATATGAATCAAAACAAGGGATTACGCTTATTACTAAACATTTCCCTGCAGGGTTATCGGCACCCACAACTTTAGCAATTAAAAGCGAGCAACCCATGGCTAATCCGACAGATTTAAAAGCGGTCGATGAACTTGCTGCTGAGATTGCAAATATTGATGGCGTGGCAACGGTTTATTCTGTAACGCGTCCTTTAGGGGAACGTGTAGATAATCTGTATACGAAAGAACAATCGCGTCAATTACATAGCGGGCTAGATAAAGCCAATAAAGGGTTGTCAACCATTAACAGTGGTTTGACAGAGGCGGAGCAAAAACTAGCTGCTAATGATGTATCAGGTGCAGAAAATGTGCAACAATTAATTGATGGTACAAGTGATATAAGTAAAGGGACATCCAAGCTCACAAGTGCTGTCGGCGAATTAACAACGGGCTTCGCAAAGGGCGCAGAGGGAGCAGATCAACTCGCAACTGGATTAGGTCAATTACGTGCTGAACTGACAGAATTAAATACAGGCATCACAGAGTTTAAGCGAATCTATCTCGCATTTTCTGCGAGTGGCGGTGCTTTTGGTGAGGCCTTTGATGCTGTAAATGCTGTTATCGAGAATGAAACGGATAACTATAAGCAGATTGAAGAAAACCTCTATGCAGTAATGGAAGAATTGCCAGAGTCTGAAGAGCTACCAGAAATGCAAGATGCGTTAGCGCGAGCCATCACAGGACAGGAACGAATGTCTACTGTTGGTGAAGGCTTAAAAGCAGTGCAACCGAAGTATGAACAATCACTAACAGGTTTAAAAGCGGCTGAATCTACCTTCAATGAACTATCAGATGGTTTAAATCAGATGGAGACAGCTGTTGTAAAATTAGAAACAAGGGGCCAAAGAACTTGCTACAGGTTTACGTACAGGTGAAACTGGAAGTATAAAAGTAAAAGATGGTAGCGTTGCTGTTGAAGGTGGCCTGAAACAATTGAACAAAGGACAGGTACAATTACAATCAGGGCTAGGAGAATTAGAAGGCCAAATGAAAGTATTGGCAGAGGGCATGTCGGCGAGCACTGCTGGTTTAAGTAAGGTGAAAACAGGGCTTGGTGATGCACAGCGATATATCGGTACGATGAGTAAAGAAGATGATGGATCAACGTTCGCTATTCCCAAGAAAGTAATTAACAGTGCAGAATTTCAAGAGAGCATCGCAACGTATATGTCTAAAGATAAGCGCACCATGCGTTTTGGAATTGTACTGGATGTGAACCCATATAGCAAAGAAGCGATGGCGATTGTTGAAACAATAGATCGTAAAGTAGCTGCTGCAAATGAATCGTCCGAACTAGAAAATAAACAGTTAGTTCTTGGAGGAAAAACAGTTCAAAATATTGATTTACAAACACTTTCACAAGATGATTTTACACGCACGCTTATTATTATGTTGATAGGTATCGGTCTTGTGTTAGTCTTTATCACACGCTCGGCATGGCAGACACTCATTATTATTTCGTCGTTATTAATTAGTTACTTTACTGCTTTAGGTTTAACTGAATTAGTTAGTGGACTATTATTTAAAGATGCCATGTTAGGGTGGAATGTCCCTTTCTTTTGTTTTATTATGAGTGTGGCTTTAGGTGTTGATTATAGTATTTTCTTGATGATGCGTTACCGCGAAGAAAAATCATTTAGTTATGAAGGAATAGTGGCTGCATCTAAAGAAATGGGTGGTGTCATTATGGCGGTAGCAGTGATTCTAGGGGGAACATTTGCTGCATTAATACCTTCAGGAATTCTCACGTTAATGCAAGTAGCTATCGCTGTTATCATTTGTTTGATACTGCTAAGTCTAGTGATGATTCCCATCTATATCACAGCAATGATGGGGCTAACAGAAAAAATCCGTCGACTATTTAACAAAAATAAGCTGTTATTTGTTTCGTGTGTTGATCACATAAAAAAGTTCAACTGTTTTTCACAGCGAAATAATTTCCATCAGGATCAGGGAAATTGAAGGTGAGACTACCGCCCATTTCTACAATATCCCCAACAGGTATCCCCTTATTAAAAAGGGCCTCATGTAATTTTTGAATGTCTTTTGTGTAGAATAATAAAGCAGGTGTAGCCAAAGGTACTTCTGGATGCATTGCTGCAATTTGTTTTTTATCGTGAAGTACAAACTGTGTTTCTGTTGTTGATGTGGGAGCGATGTTTATCCAACGCATCCCAGCTTCGTTATGTTCAGCTAGCTGAGTGAAACCGATTTTTTCAGTCCAAAAAGTTGCAGATTGATCTAGATCATTTACGTATAACATGAGTTCGCCAATTTTTGTAATCATAAGGACACCCCTTTTCTTTTTATTTTATACTAAAAATCAAAAACTGAAGCAATTTTTGATTAAATAAGTTAAAATTAATGTGTAATCTAACTGAAGGGGGAATAAGTTACGATGAAAACACAACAAGAATGGGTCAAAGAATTAGGATTAGAGCCACATCCAGAAGGTGGTTATTATGTACGTAAATTAGCTTCACCCCATACCACAACAGTGAACGGTAATGAGCGTCCACTTTATACAAGTATTTATTTTTTATTAACATCAAATAATCCATCGCATTTCCACCAATTGAAATCAGATGAAGTGTGGTACTATCATGCTGGGCACGCATTAACTGTCCATGAATTATTAGAAGACGGTAGTTACACAACAACTGAAATTGGTCCGGATACAGCGAAAGGAGAATTGCTCCAATATGTTGTGAAGGCAGGCAGTATTTTTGGATCAAGCGTTAATGCGGATGATAGCTATAGTTTAGTAAGCTGCATGGTATCACCAGGATTTGATTACCGTGATTTCACATTATTCACGCAAGCTGAATTACTAGCATCGCACAGCAATCATCCTGAAATTATCAAAGAACTAGCGTTTGAAACATTGCCAGAATAACCGTTGAAATGAATAGTGAACACCACACGTTAGTGTGTGGTTGAGACTGAAGATAAACGCTGTTTTAGGCCGCTACTCGCGCGTCGTTTCTACTATAACAACATGCCTATTCAGTCCTCTCATATCGTAGTCAAAGTCACTTAAATCATGTTCAAAGAAAAAAACGAGACATTGTCTACAATCTGACCACACATTATTGTGTGGTTTTTTGTATTAAAGAAGACATTAGTGAGGGAACCACCAATGCCTTAAATAACAATTACTTATTGAGAAACGAGTTCATCTAAAAAAAGATCTAATTTTATGGATGAGCCATTATTATCATAAATAATGTCACTCATTTTTTTGTACTCAAGTGCGCCTTGAGCGATTTTTAATTGATCTTTCTCATAAGTAGCTCGAAGTGTTTCTTCAAAAGAACGATTGATTTTTTTGCGTTCTCGATTGACTCTAACATCTAAAGCGGTATCCATATAAACGATAGTAAAATCATGCCTTAATTTTTCATGAAAATACTTACCTAAATAAGGATTTCTTAAGCTTTCAATCACAATGGTATCGTGGTCGTTGTACATTTGTTTCATTCTTGAAATTATCTCATCCATGAAAAAGTCAGTAAATTTATTAGTGGGATGATACAAAAAGTCATGAAATTCATCCAAGCTAATCGCATTATTCATGTATTCTTTGCGGCACTGCTCAATAAAACGGACAATTTTTACTCTGGGAATTTGATGCTGCTCTTCAAGGTACTTTCCACAATAACTTTTACCACTTTCACTTAAACCTGCAAAACCAATTATTTTCATTAAAAGAGCCTCCGTTCAATAGCATAATGTACTGATAGGTAACTAATAATATCAGTCATAAAAACTTTGTTTCAGGCTGATTTCTCTGTTTATGCCTCATTATACTATACTATCGTACAGACGGAACAGTTTCTGTGTAGATTGTTTTTTCACCATAAAGTTCTTGTGTGATTCCTGAAATAAAATCAGCTGAATTTTTTCCGCTTAGATTATACATGAGGAATAGGCCATAGTTCTCGTTGATAGAGCGTTTAGCAAACTGTACACTTTGTGCCTTATTGACACCTACTTCTACTGCAGCTGCACTTAAACGCGATGAATCGATTCCTGGGAATGATGGTGCACTCCATGTGCCATAGTAGGGATTCCATGAGTAATCAATACTTTTTGATAGGCTATCGTTAGCTTTAGAGTTATAAGCTGCGGGGCCAATGTTGTAAAGTGTAATTAATTTATCATCGCCAAGTCGTTGACGTAATGCTTGAACGAGCCAAATAAAAGACGAGTTATTTGGTTGCAGTGTGCCATTCTCCCCATATTTAGCGTATTCATCATCAAAATCAATGCCATCTAAACCATAAGCATTGACAACTTTTTCAAGTTCCGCGGCAAAAGCATCTGCACTCTCATAAGAAGCGAAGTTGGCAAAACCAGCACCTTGATGATTACCTAAAATGGACAGCAGTACTTTTGTTCCACGTGCTTGTATCGGTTTGATTTGCGTTGCGTTTTCATTCAAAGTTTTTTTGACTTGTTCATTTAAAAATAAATAAGGTTTTTTAGTATTTTTATCGTAATTAATATTAGCTGCGAAAATGATTCCGATATCAATCGCCGTTTTTTTTGAATTTGCTAGTGTGTATTTTCCAACATTTCGAAACTCATGATCATTCACTTCTACATACATTACTGTTTTTGGAACGACTTTGCTAGAAGCTTCTGCCTGCTGACTGGTAGTGGTGATCATTAAACCGGTTAAAAGTGTAATACAAATAAAATAGCTCGATAACAACGAAAAAACCTTTGTTCTTTTTTTCATAATATATCTCCTATCATAAAAAGTATTTATAAACGCAAAAAAAGACAGCGCTTACATTTTTATGATGTAGTAACTGACATTAATTGTCAAGCCTTCTACTTTTTACGCAATTGCTAAAGAAAGTCTCGTTCGATTGAATAGACAATGATTATAAAAAAAGTTAATCCTGATTAATAGGACCAAATTATCAAACAGGCAGTTACAATCAAAAAAAACACTCGCCTCCAACTTCATAGGACAAAGGCAAAGAGGGGAGTGTTATTTTGGAGTTGAGTGGTGTTCAAACAAATGTTATGAACGTAATAATTTCTCTAATACAATGCCACCAGCGCCTTGTGAAACAATATCATAAGAATCTTTGGCAGGGTACACATTAGTAGAAATACCTGAGAAAGGCGCGAGACGTTCAGCAATTGTCCGTTGAACAACTTCGAAAAATGAACTTTTAGGAATCAATGTCCCGCCGCAAACGACGGTATCTGGTTGATAAACGATGATCTGATTACTTAATGCGATACCATAATAATAGGCTGCCTCTTCAAGTACGTTTTTACAGAGTGTATCCCCATTTTCAGATGCACTTAAAATGTCGAAAAAATCGATTTCTTCAATACTTGAGACAACCTCGGATAGTTGTGATGTTTCGCCAGCGTTAACACGTTGGATAATAGCCGCTTTAATAGCAGGTAATGAGCTAAATGTGCGTAAACAACCTTTTGCCCCACAGCTACAGACCGGCCCCTGAGAATCAATGATTGTATGCCCAAATGTAAATGACATTCCATTTGAACTCAAAGGTGTTCCGCCATGTGTTAAAGTACAACTTCTTAGCTCCATATCGCTTGTGCTGAATAAAAAACGACGGCTTGATGCCCCATAATTCAAACGGTATTCGGCTAGTGCTGCAAAGTTAACGCCACTGCCAATTGTCACTTTGGAAGGAAGTTGTGCTTCAATATAAGCTTCCAGCGTTTTAATTTCAGTGGTTAAATCATTTTTTTTATGGTCGAACGAATCAAAATAATCATCGATTGAAAGCCCGGTTCCAATAATAGAAGTAAAAGATAAATTAGCGGTTGTTACTAATTTTTTTGTTTCTGTAATAATAAAATCTAATGTGTCATAAATAGAGGTGAAGTGAGCGGTCTTTATTTTTGCTTGTTGTTTAATGGATAGATGAAGGTCAAGCAGTGATATTGTAGAATAGAGTGCAGTGACTTCAATACCAATTAAATAAGCAGCATCGGGTGTTATTTGGTACAGGTTGGGTTTACGTCCCCCGGTGGAAACCGTTGATGATTTTACCGATACCAAGTTATTTTTTTGAAGCTCATCTAGTAAACGTGCGCATGTCGCATGAGTTGTATTCGTTTGAAGCATCAGTGTTTCGGCTTTAATGGGGCCGTTTTTCTGAATCGCGCGATAGAGCGTTTTTAATTTGTTAATTTTAGCAGATTTCGGTTGATGAAAACTTTCCAACATCGCATTCATAATAATAAATGCCCCCCTTTGCGAGTGGTCTCTAAAAGAAGATTAGCAAACAAAGTATTTAAAAGCAAGTCGAGACATCGGTCATAAATAACTTATTACCAAAATGATAAAAAGTTCTTTACTTTTTAAAAACGTCATGTTACGATTTATGTATCGAAACAATGAAAGCGCTTTACAAATTGAGGAGGAATTAATATGCATAAAACAAATGAAATTTTAGAGGCAAAAGCTTATATTGAAAAACACACAAAAGTGACACCAACAATCGGTATTATTTTAGGATCAGGATTAGGTCCATTCGCTGATACATTAGAAGATGCAGTACACATTCCATATGATGAAATTCCACATTTTGCTAAATCAGCGGCTGTTGGCCACGCAAATGAATTAGTTATTGGTACAATTGCTGGAAAAACAGTCGTTGCAATGAAAGGCCGTTTCCACTACTATGAAGGATTTACACTCGATCAAGTAACATTCCCTGTACGTGTCATGAAGGCATTAGGAATGGAAAAAATGATTGTTACTAACGCGTGTGGTGCTGTTAATACTGATTTTAGTCCTGGAGATTTAATGTTAATCACAGATCACATTAACTTAACGGCAAATAATCCGTTAATGGGTCCAAACAACGATGAACTGGGTGTGCGTTTCCTTGATGTTTCAGAAGTGTACAGCAAACAATTACGCAGCGTTGTCTCAGACGTAGCTAAAGATCAAAATGTTACTTTGCAAGAAGGCGTTTATGCATGGTGGACGGGACCTACTTATGAAACACCTGCTGAAATCCGTATGATTCGTACGTTAGGTGCTGATGCAGTCGGGATGTCAACAGTTCCTGAAGCATTGATTGCTCGTCATGCAGGTATCGAAACAGTAGGTATTTCATGCTTAACTAATATGGCTTGCGGTATTTTAGATCAACCATTAAACCATGAAGAAGTCATTGAAACAGCTGAGCGAGTAAAATCAACATTCTTAAAATTAGTAACAGAAGTGATTGCACGTTTCTAATCTGATATGATTTGTGTTCGCAAGTTTGCCTCCTCAAAGGAAGTGCTGTTCTCGCGAAAACATTAGCACAGAGTAAGCGCATTGACAGCAATAATAAAACAACACCACTAACGAGGAGGTAAGACAGATGGGCATTAAAAATCGTTTAAAAATCATGTCATTTTTACAGTATTTTATTTGGGGTAGTTGGTTAATCACAATGGGTTCCTATATGATTAACACATTAGGATTTACGGGTGCCGAAGTTGGGATTGTCTACAGTTCAAAAGGGATTGCAGCGATATTGATGCCGAGTATTATTGGTATTATTGCGGATAAATGGGTACGGGCCAATTGGTTATTCACACTGTGCCACTTTATTGCAGCCATCGCCTTGTTTTATGCAGCATCCGTGACGGACTCTGCAACGATGTTTTGGGTAATGCTTGTAAACGCAATGGTATTTATGCCAACATTGGCCTTATCAAACACGGTATCATATGCTGTGTTAGAAAAGTACAAATTAGATACTGTAGCAAATTTCCCAGGAATACGTGTTTTTGGAACCATTGGTTTCATCGTTGCTATGTGGGCAATTAGCTTACTTGGACTTGAGCTTAGTAAAGCGCAATTGTACATCGCTTCAGGCGCATCATTGGCACTAGCGTTGTATTCATTGACGTTACCATCTATTCCAGTTGTGAAGAAAAAAGGCAAACAAGGCTGGGTTAGTTTGTTAGGCTTAGAGGCATTTGTATTATTTAAAAAGCCAAAAATGGCAATTTTCTTCTTATTCTCTATGTTATTAGGTGTTGTTTTACAAATTACAAATACATTTGGAAATCCATTCTTACATGATTTTGGTTTAAACCCAGAATTTGCGGGTAGCTTAGTTGTTAAATACCCATCAATTTTACTGTCTGTGTCACAAATAGCTGAAGTATTTTTCATCTTGGCGATTCCATTTTTCTTGAAAAAATATGGAATTAAGAAAGTTATTTTGATGAGTATGATTGCTTGGACATTACGTTTTGGATTGTTTGCCTTTGGCGATCCATCACCACTAGGTTTCACTTTCTTATTGTTATCAATGATTGTATACGGTTGCGCATTTGACTTCTTCAATGTCTCTGGATCGATTTTTATCGAGCAAGAGGTGGATTCAAGCATTCGTGCGAGCGCTCAAGGTTTATTCATGACAATGGTTAACGGCTTGGGAGCTTATGTCGGTGCGATTGGTAGTGGAATGATTGTTGATTACTTTACAGTGGATGGCGTTAAAAATTGGCCAGCGATTTGGTTAATATTTGCGGCGTACACATTAGTATTAGCTGTGATTTTCCACTTCACATTCCATTACAAGCACGATGTTGAGAAAATGAAAAATGTAAAAGTATAACAACAAATTTTTTACAAAAGATGAACATAAACGAGTGAAATTTTAGATTAAAGCATTCTGACGATATATGTCAGAGTGCTTTTTTGTTATGCCGAAATAGGACTATAACAGCTTTGAATTTAGTGTAATACAGCACAACGTTGAAATATTGACACAACTCTGTCGTTGCTCCAAATTAAGCAACGAGATTGAAACCCTTACATGTCAGTTTTTTCGGTCTTTATAGTGGTAGAAGCGTTTAACCTACTTATCATTTGTTAATATCATCTGTATGAGAGAATACTGTGTTAGTATTCTAAACTATAATTAGAATACAAGATAAGTAATCATAATAGGAGGTTTTAAAAATGATGAAAAATGACATGAAACAAAATAGCACAGAGAAACATTATGAATGGCAAGGTTTTAATCGTGGTGACTGGGAAAATGGTGTGGATGTTCGTGAATTTATCCAAAAAAACTATACAGCCTATGATGGCGACGATCAATTTTTAGCGGGTCCAACAGAAGCAACAAATGCTTTATGGGAACAAGTAATGAAATTAAATGAAGAAGAACGTAAGGCCGGCGGTGTGTTGGATATGGATACGAAAGTTGTATCGAGTATTACTTCGCATGGTCCTGGCTATTTAAATAAAGAATTAGAAACAATTGTTGGTTTCCAAACAGAGAAACCATTCAAACGTGGTTTACAACCTTTCGGTGGTATTCGTATGAGTGAACAAGCTGCTGAATCTTATGGCTTTAAGATTGATGAAGAGATATCACATATCTTCTCTGAATATCGTAAAACACATAACCAAGGTGTTTTTGATGCCTATACACCAGCAATGCGTGCTGCTCGTAAATCAGGAATCATTACTGGTTTACCAGATGCTTATGGTCGTGGCCGTATTATCGGTGATTACCGTCGTGTAGCATTATACGGAATTGATCATTTAATTGCCTTGAAAAAAGCAGATTTAAATACTTCAAATGACAATGCAATGTTAGAAGATGTTATTCGTCAACGTGAAGAAATTAATGAACAAATTCGTGCATTAGCAGAATTAAAAAAATTAGGGCAAACATACGGGTTTGATATTTCACGTCCAGCTGCAAATACGCAAGAAGCATTCCAATGGTTATACTTAGGTTATCTTGCTGCAATCAAAGAACAAAACGGAGCAGCGATGTCATTAGGGCGTACATCAACATTCCTTGATATTTATATTGAACGCGATTTAAAAAATGGCACATTAACCGAAGAAAGTGTACAAGAAATTGTCGATCATTTCATTATGAAATTGCGTTTGGTTAAATTTGCACGAACACCAGATTACAATGAGCTATTCTCAGGTGATCCAACATGGGTAACTGAATCAATCGGTGGTGTAGGTGAAGATGGTCGTCATCTTGTAACTAAAAACAGTTTCCGTTTCTTACATACACTAAGTAACTTAGGACCAGCGCCTGAGCCAAACTTAACTGTTTTATGGTCAACACGTTTACCACAAGGTTTTAAAAACTTCTGTGCGATGATGTCGATTGAAACGTCAGCTATTCAATATGAAAATGATGATGTAATGCGTTCTGATTGGGGCGATGATTACGGGATTGCTTGTTGTGTATCAGCAATGCGTATCGGTAAACAAATGCAATTCTTTGGTGCGCGTGCCAACTTAGCTAAAACATTACTTTACGCTATTAATGGTGGTGTAGATGAAAAGAGCAAAGAACAAGTGTCGCCAGCATACCGTGCGATTACTTCAGAAGTATTAGATTTTGATGAAGTAATGGAGAAATATGATGTAATGATGGATTGGATTGCAGAATTATATCTCAATACATTAAACGTGATTCACTTCATGCATGATAAATATTCATACGAACGCATCGAAATGGCACTTCATGACACAGATGTTTTACGTACGATGGCAACAGGTATCGCAGGTCTCTCGGTTACTGTCGATTCATTATCAGCAATTAAATACGCAACAGTTAAAACAATTCGTGATGAAAACGGTATTGTAGTTGATTACACAATTGAAGGTGATTATCCTAAATACGGTAACAATGATGACCGTGCCGATGATATTGCTGTTTGGTTATTAAAAACATTTATGACTAAAGTTAAAAAACACCCAACATACCGTAATGCAAAACATACAACATCTGTTTTAACAATTACTTCTAATGTTGTTTATGGTAAGAAAACAGGGAACACACCAGATGGTCGTCGTGAAGGCGAAGCGTTTGCACCTGGAGCAAACCCAATGCATGGTCGCGACACTAAAGGGGCATTAGCATCATTAGCATCTGTTGCTAAACTGCCATATAGCGAAGGACAAGATGGAATTTCAAACACATTCTCAATCGTACCGAAAGCTTTAGGCCGTGAAGAAAATTCTCAAATTAGTAACCTTGTCGGTATGTTAGATGGTTATTCAGCTAAAATGGGACATCATTTAAATATTAACGTCTTTAATCGCGATACATTATTAGACGCAATGGACCATCCAGAAGACTATCCACAATTAACAATTCGTGTATCTGGTTACGCTGTTAACTTCATTAAATTAACACGTGAACAACAGTTAGAAGTTATTAAACGAACTATGCATGAAACAATGTAGTAAAAGCGGGTATTGCGTGTGAAGCACTTAATAAAGCGTTAAATGAAAGGATGAAGAACAATGACAGGATCTGCAATTGGCCGTGTACACTCCGTTGAATCAATGGGGACTGTTGATGGCCCAGGCATTCGTTTTATCGTATTTATGCAAGGGTGTTTGTTACGTTGTCAGTTTTGCCACAATCCAGATACTTGGAAAATTGGTACTGGAACAGAACGTACAGCACAAGAAGTATTTTATGAAGCGATACAATATAAAGAGTTCTGGGATGCATCAGGCGGTGGAATCACGGTCAGTGGGGGTGAGCCATTGCTTCATCTCGATTTTTTAATCGATTTATTCACATTGTGTAAAGAAGCGGGTGTTCATACAACGATAGATTCATGTGGTGGTTGTTTTAGTCGCTCACCTAAATTTATTGATAAAATGGATCGATTGTTGGCAGTGACTGATTTAATCATGTTGGATATTAAACAGATTAATCCAGCTAAACATCGTGAACTTACAACACGTCCTAATGCACCAATTTTAGATTTTGCCCACTATCTTCGCGATCATGAGCAACCCATCTGGATTCGTCATGTTTTGATACCAACAAAAACGGATGATCCGCAAGACTTGACCGATTTAAATACTTTTATTGAAACATTGCCAAACGTTGAACGGGTAGAGGTGTTACCTTACCATACAATGGGTGTTTACAAATGGAAAGAATTAGGATTGGAATACCCGTTGGAAGGTATCAATGCACCTGAAAGTCCAGTTGTTGAAATGGCGAATGAATTATTAGGTACAGCTAAATATAATTAAATAGAAATAAACAAAAACTCGAGGGAATAGCTCCTCGAGTTTTTTGTTTTATTTTAATTTTTTTGAATGTAAGGAACTTGAAGTTGCTTTTATTTATCTCCAGCACTTCACACCAAAAATTGTGAGATTTCAAAAACACTATTCTGACATAGAGCGTCAACAAGAGATTTTCTCCAATCTCTTCAGTTTTAAATGGGTGTGAAGTTGCTTTTACTTAAAGACAAACAACTCCTGCAAAATTTCAAAAACACTATCCTGACAAATTACGTCAAAATAGTGTTTTCTCCAATTTCTTTGTAGCTGAACGTTTGCTTTCACTTTCACTATTAAATTGCTAAAAATTCTTCCAAGTATTCTTTGTCTGTGATTAAAAAATTATTGTTCTCAGTTGCGAGTGCGCCGTGTTCACGCAGCTCACGTAACATCCTACTAACGCTTGTATCAGAGCTTATCCCACAAAAGGCAGCAATATCTTCATTTGTAATATGAATGCTGAGTTGGATTCCTTCAGTTGTTTGTACGCCAAATTGTTGAGATAGTTCCAATAATAATGCGCATAACGCGCCTTTTTTACCGTTCATTACCATATGTTGCATATGCTGTGTGATTGATTGAAGTGATTGACGATAAAATTCTTTTGTATAGAGCAATAAATCTTGATGATACATTGCGTCTTCCCAAAATTCTAAACGATCAATACGATAAAACTCAGCGGTGTCAGATTCAATGCGAACATTATAAGGCGCTTGTGTGATGGCGGATTCTTCATCTTTCATCAGTGTAACAATTTCCAACTTGTTTTTATAAGCTATATTAAATTCACGACCATCTTTTAATATGACACTGATTTTGACAATACCACTTTTCAAAATATCAACGTAACTGATGTCATCACCATCATAAGCAAGATAAGTGTTCTTCTTTTTAGTAATAACAGTAGGTTGCTTGCGTGCGATATAATCAACTAGAATGTGTTCGTTCATCATAGAGAACCTCCCAATTACTTCATTCCTTATCCATCTAGTATAGCATGTGAAGTAATGATGTGAGAGTTGAAAAGTGACAGAATCACGAAAACACTATTACGAAGAAGATTTTGTTAAATACGTCGTAATTTTTTCACTTTATAGAATAATACCCAACCAATAGCAAACGCAATAAGGGCCGTTAATCCAAAGTGGAGTAGATAAGATTTAACCATAGCGTCACTCACACGATTATCATTATCAATATTTAAAGTAGTTAAAATCAATGCTGTGTAAAGTGCACCAATGATTAAAATAGGCATACGTGCTTTCGGTAACATCAACATTAAACCATTATTCTCTAATGAGGCTTTACTATAAAAAAGACAACCTAGTATAAGAAAAACAACAACTAATATGATTAAAATTATATAATTGGCATAAGGAGCTCTATCAAATAAGAAGGAAAGGTCGTCAGAATTTGAAATGCTTTCTATCGTACTATTCTTAAAGTAGGCATAAAAACCGATAATATTATAGCGAAGTGTTCCTACTGTAATTACCATCGCCGATAATAACAAAGCACCTGTTGCAGCAACTGCAACGACAACGTCACCAATAAGTGTTCCCATCATAAAACTAAAGCTAAAAATAAGAAGCAATAGAAGTAAAGCGTTCAGATTACTGATAAGCCATTCATTTAGGGTGAACAGATAATGTGCGTCAACATTAGCAGTAAATGTAAGATAAGTGGTGACACTATAGAGCAAACAAGCACCAATTATTATAACTAAAGGTAGTAATAATTTATGCATAATAATTGTAAGTTTGGAATAGGGCATCGCTTGAGCAATATAATCTGCACGCTTATTTTTTTCAAACACAGTGATCTTAAGTCCCATAAAAAGCACTAAAATCATACTAAATACTGTTGCAGGTACATGCATATCGGCATAGACTTTAAGCAAGTCTTCAATTTCTGTTTCATCTTCGTATAGATCTTCATCTTTGCTTTTTTGACTGAGTGCGAACTCTTCCGATTGGTAATATTTTTGCAGTGTATTATGATTTTCAATTGTTTGATGAACTTCGATTTGTCCATATCCAATAACTAATATAATAAATGCAACAAAAACCCAAACGTTTTGACGCCATTCTTTCCATATTAATCCCGTTTTCATATTAGTCCTCCTCATCTTTCAAGTGGAAATTGAATAAATCGGTTAAAGTGACAGGTAACTGATCCATAAAAAGTGGTTCTATCTCCAATAAATTTTTGTGTAAATCAGTGTATTTTTGCATGAATAAAATAGTAAATACCTGACCTTGTTTATTGATAATATCTCCTTGTTCTCTTACAAAATCGGGAATAATACCATCTTTAAAGGCAATTTGAATTTTAGTCGCTTCTGAACGTAATGATTCGAGGTGATACGTTTTTTCGATTTTTTTATTTTTGATAAGATGTACATAATCTGCGATGGGCGCTAAGTCATCGAGACGGTGTGAAGATAATACAATCCCGAGTTGACGATCAGATACTTCTGCCATTAAGGCACTCATAATTTTCTTTTGTACAATAATATCTAAACCTTCCATCGGCTCATCAAGCAACAGATATTGAGCACCAATCGACAACGATAGAATAATACCAAACAACGCACTCATACCTTTCGAGTAAGTCCCGAGTTTAGCGTTGATAGGGAGATTGAATGCTAACATTAAATCTGTAAATTTTTCGTCGTTGAAATGCGTGTAATTTTTACTGTAAAATTTCTGAATCGTTTTAAGTTTATAACCTTCCCATGCTTTAAATTCGTCAGGTAATAAAAAGAGCTGTTCCTTTAATTCAGGATGCTGTGCCAATGATTTGCCATGAATCAGTACTTCTCCTTGGTCTGGCGTGTAGAGTCCCATGATGGTGCGGAATAAGCTTGTTTTACCAATTCCATTACGACCGACTATACCAATAATTTCTCCAGGGTTGACGTTGAACGTTATATCTGAAAAAAGTTCGCGGTTATTAAGTTGTTTAGAAAGATGATTAATTTGCATTATCATTCGCTCCTTTCAGTTTAGTGTAGATATCGTCTATCCATTGGTGCATGGTTTCGACTTGAATCCCACTATAAATGAAGTCTATTAAAGTGTTTTCTAAGCGTTTTTTTTCGGCAACTTCGTCAATTGTGATTACAGTATTAAGCGAATGCTCAGCAATAAAAGCACCTTTTCCTTTCATCGTGACAATCACTTGTTGGCGTTCAAGTTCTTGATACGCCTTGCTGACAGTATTGGGATTGATACCTACTAAGCCAGCATATTCTCTAATAGAAGGAATTTTGTCACCGGGAACCAGTAAGCCACGGACAACATACTCTTTTATTTTTTTAATGATTTGTTCAAATAATGGTGCGTTATTTTTATAGTCTAATTGATACAATTGTCAACATCTCCTTTCACATAAAATGTGAACTTAGTGAACTAATGTAAATAGTACACTCAAAAGGGTGTTTTGTCAATGTATCATAAGAATAAGAGAGCGCAATTCCAACTTTTTATAGACGTGTAATAAAAATGAGATAAAGGAAAAAAGCGAGATATACTATCTGAAAACCAGCAAAACTATATAGCGTTATTTTCAAATGTCGTGTGGTTG
Source organism: Brochothrix thermosphacta DSM 20171 = FSL F6-1036 (assembly GCF_036884295.1). Classification (NCBI taxonomy): domain Bacteria; kingdom Bacillati; phylum Bacillota; class Bacilli; order Caryophanales; family Listeriaceae; genus Brochothrix; species Brochothrix thermosphacta. Next base: position 2,251,057 of record NZ_CP145608.1, on the reverse strand, counting down.
TTTTCGAGATTAACCAAAAAATAATAGCCAATGTTCCAGTGATAAACAGAATGATTAACAAAACAAACACGACAGTGAACAAGGAGCGACTAAACTCTCGACCAACTAAAACTAAAGGTAAGGACACTAGCATTGTTGCGGTCGATAAAATTAAGAACAGGTAATGCCAAAGATATTTAATCATTGCCAACACCTCCCTGATTTGTTTCTGGAAGCGTGAAAGTTAGCTTCTTTTTAGACGCATCATACAGTAAGGTTTTATGTGTATCGTCAGAAAAATAAATGTCTTTATTTGTCCAATCAAACCCGTGTTTTTTATCTTTTTCGAGTGTTAATAGCACATGATTTTCTGCACGAGGGACACGTGTTCGATGCATGAAAATAGTAATTGTTTTTTCTGTTGTTTGAAAACTCCAATCACCTTGATAACTAGCAAAAAAAGGAATCAAATCACCAGAAATATATAACGTATCGTCTTTTGTGTGGGTACTTTCGAAATGGCTGTTAAGGAAATTAACATCGGTTGTTTTCATTGTGACAGGTAAATTTAGAAAAGCATAACTTGCACAGAGCATAACGAGTAATCCCACAAATGAATAACAATAAAGTAAAAAGAACCCAATATATTTTTTGTAGTGACTTTGTTTGATGATATGTGATTGCAAATTTGTATCCTCCTTTAATAAAGTATCGATAGAGATATTGAAAAGTTGACTGATAGCGAGTAATTTTTCTAAATCGGGATAACTTTTACCGCATTCCCATTTTGAAAGAACTTGACGTGAAATGAATAATTTTTGAGCAGTGTTTTCCTGTGTTAAATTCATAGCGAGACGTAATGTTTTTATTTTTTCTCCAAGTTGCATTTGTACAACCTCCTCTGTTTCCAATATAGTTTCTTTTGATAAAGAAGTTAAGCAACAAGTTGTTGCATGTTGATAATATAGGCTTTTTAGCATAAAAAAAGTTACCTCAATTAAGAAGTAACCTTTTCAAAGAATAATACGAGTTCATTATCATTATCAAATCCTCTTTTTAGAGAAGCGTTGTTTAAAATAATTTCGCCCTTCGACAAGACGAGTAACCATCATTGCACTGACAGTATTTCCCGAGGAATTAAGCAGCGTCGCAGGCATATCAATAATAGTGCTAATAACGATGATAAGTGGCACGGCTTCAAGTGGAAAACCGAGAATCGTAACAATTAGGACTTCAGCGATCATACCGCCGCCTGGTATTGCGCCCATGACAGCTCCTACTAAAAAGGCACAAAGGATAATCGTAATCATATTGTCAATTCCAGTAATATCACGATTAAAGACACCGTACAAAAAGGCGATTTTGAATACACCACCAATGACAGAACCGTCTTTATGTGTGTTAGCTCCTAGCGGAATAACTGTTTCAGCAATATCGTTAGGTACCCCCATATCTTTTGTTGCATTTAGATTTACCGGGATAGAAGCAGCGCTAGAGCATGTTGCAATCGCAGTTACTGCAGGTTGTGTGATGTTTCTCCAAAATGAACGGAGACTGTATTTACCACCGGCTAATAATGCGTAAACAGTGTTCATCACGATGAAATAAAACAAAGCAATACCAATGTAAAGAACGATAACACGTACATAGCTTCCAATAATTTGTGAACCTAAATCACCGATAATTGCGGCGAAGTAACAACCTAATCCTACAGGAGCAAGGTACATGATAAATTGCACAAGTTTCATTAATACCTCTGATCCGGATTTAAGAAAAACAGCAAATGGTTTTGCTGTTGTACCCAAAGAAGAAGTTGCTAACCCGATTAGAACTGAAAAGAAAATCAATGGCAGCATGTGTTCTTTGGATAATAATAAACTGAAATCATTGACAGTAAAAATACCGACAAGACGATCTGCTAGTGAAATATCATCTTGGACAGGTGTTGATGACATTAAAGTTTTGATAGTATCTAAATTAGCATTTTGAACGAGAGGGAAGAAACGAATCCCGATATAGCCGATAATTGCAGCACAAATTGCGGTGAAAATAAAAATTAAGAAGGTGCTACCCATTATTTTTCCGAGGCGTTTAGCACCATCCATTGAAGCAATGGCAGACGATATACTGAAGAATACAAAAGGAACAATTGCCATGAACATAAAATTGACAAAAACGTCACCAATCGGCTTGAGATAATGTGTTTGTTGTGGGAAAAGCACCCCGATAAGGCCACCCAAAATAATTGCTGAGAGTAAAAGAAAGGATGAACGGTATTGTTTAAAACGGTTTTTCATAGTTAATCTCCTGTTCGTAATTTTAAAATGATAATGATTTTTTTTCAAAAAAATGTTGATAAGCGCCGGGTGAGAAAGCACTTATCAACGGACTGACAAAGTAGTGAAAGTTTCTTTTAAATAGAAAGCTTTTCAATGGTGTCATCTAGTTGTTCATTATAGGTAGAAACAATTGTATTGAGTTGTTCAACAAGTGAAGCTTTATCTGCTACAAGATCTACAGACAGGTGAGAACGATTTAAAGCTTCTGAAGTTGTTGGTAAAGCAGTGATTTCTTCTGCGAGCGCAGTGATTTCTGCGAAGCGTTTTAGGCGTGTTTTTTCATCTGTTACCATTTTAGCAGTTAATGGGCGAACAGCCGTTTTCGATTTGTAGTATTTAGCTACATGAAGTTTAGCTTCTGCGAAAGCGGCTAAAACTTCACCAACTTCCGTAATATCATCTTCAGCTACAAAATTAGAGACTTCAGCAGCCATAAGATCGTTAAATACTGCTGTCGCTGTTTTCTTTTCAGCGGCAAGTATAGTAGTGAAAATAGGATAAAGCGCGTTATCTAAAGGTAATGTTTGTTTTGTAAGTTTGGCTTTTCGTGTGCTAGATACAACCGCTTTAGTTTTTGTAGAAGTGATTTTTTCTTCTACTTTTGAAACTACAGGCGCAATAACTTCTTCTACTTTAGTAACAACAGGTAAAACTGTTTTTGAGACTGTTGAAACTGTCTTATCTTTAAGGTTCGCAAGTTCTTTTTGGCGTTTTTCCATTTTTTTCTTTAAACGTTTATTCATTAGTCATTCTCCTAAAATATATTATCGTATGTTAGATGAGTAATCAGCTGTTTTTACAGTCGAGTGAATACTCAAATTTACCTTCTTAATTATAACATAAGTATTTAACCTGTGTTTATTCAAAAGAGCGCTTTTTTTGAACACAAGTAACTAGTAAATATAAAAATGGTTTGATAGAGCTTAATCGTAATAAATGCTAGCTGAGGAGATAAAATAGACGAGTATTGATAAAAATATTGTTGTGAGTCACTGTTTCGACGGCAATTAATAATTTGCGACTTTTGAAGATAGGACGAAATGTGACAAATAGATAAAAAACGTTGTGATTTTTAAGCGCTTTCACTCGTATAATGATACGTTATAGCGTAAACTAAAAAGTGAATAAAAGACATAGGAGGAACCTCATGAAGCAAATTCAATTAGGTCAATCAAATCTTAAAGTATCAGATATCGCATTAGGTTGTATGAGAATGAGCAACTTAGAAATTAGTGAAGCAGCAAAAGTATTAGACGCTTCTATTGCAGGAGGTATCAATTTCTTTGATCATGCTGATATTTATGGTGGTGGAGAATCAGAAGTAGTTTTTTCGAAAGCGATAAAAGAACTGAATGTTTCACGTGAAAACTTAATTTTACAATCAAAATGTGGTATTACTAAACAAGGTTTTAATTTTTCAAAAGGGCATATTGTTGATTCTGTTGATGGTATTCTTAAGCGTTTAGACACAGATTATTTAGATTTGTTAGTTTTACATCGTCCAGATGCTTTAATGGAACCTGAGGAAATTGCATCTGCATTTAATGAGTTAGAAAAAAATGGCAAAGTTCGTCAATTTGGTGTGAGTAATCAAAACCCTCAACAAATTGAATTATTAAAAACAGCTATTGAACAACCTTTGGTTGTAAACCAACTTCAATTTGGCTTAAAACATACGGGAATGTTAGATGAAGGGTTTAACGTTAATAACATCTATCAAGGTGAGCAACCTTCAGCTGGCTTATTAGAATATAGTCGTCGTGAAAAAATGACAATACAAGCATGGTCGCCTCTACAATATGGTTACTTTGAAGGTGTTTTTATTGGACACGAAAAATTCCCGGAATTAAATGCTGCCTTAGACAAACTAGCTAATAAATATGAAGTCAGTTCGTCAGCAATTGCCATTGCTTGGATTTTACGTCATCCAGCAAAAATGCAAGTTTTACTGGGAAGTATGAATGTCTCTCGCATTGAATCAATGATTAAAGCGACAGATGTTTATTTGACTCACGAAGAGTGGTACGATCTTTATAAAGTAGCAGGTAATATTTTACCATAAGAATTTGAACACAAAACGACACTTCTGAAATAGGGGTGTCTTTTTTTCTAGGAACGAGTGAAAAAGGACTAATAAAACGATATACTAATAATGGATAAAAAATCATAGTATAACGACCTAAAGGAGTGATAGTTAGATGTTAACACCGTCAGAAATTTTAGAAGTCACGATTGAAAAAGGTAGGGGAAAAGTAGATACTGGTTTTATTCAAAAAATGATTTTAGGGTTTGTTGGGGGTGCGATGATCTCCTTGGGCTACTTAGCCTATATTCGAGTGATAGCATCGATAACGGATTGGGGTAGTTTTGCAAATTTAATAGGAGCTGCCGTTTTTCCAATTGGGCTTATTGTTATTGTGATGGCAGGTGGGGAATTGATTACAGGAAATATTATGGCTGTTGCGACTTCTTGGTTTGCCAAACGAGTAACGATGAAAGAGTTATTATCGAATTGGTTAGTGATCACTTTTGCCAATCTGTTAGGGGCATTGTTTGTTGCCTATTTTTTTGGACATGTTGTGGGTTTGACCAGTAGCGCTGAATACTTACATAAAACAGTCGCAGTCGCTACAGCTAAAACCGATGCAACAGCTTTACAAGCTTTTATATCAGGCATAGGTTGTAACTGGTTTGTAGGTTTGGCAGTTTGGCTTGCTTATGGTGCGAAAGATGCTGCTGGTAAGATTTTAGCGATTTGGTTCCCAGTTATGACCTTTGTAGCCATTGGTTTTCAACATAGTGTCGCAAATATGTTTGTCATCCCAGCGGCCATCTTCGAAGGCGAATCTTCTTGGTTAGCGTTTATCCAAAATGTTATTCCAGTGTATTTTGGAAATGTTGTTGGAGGAGCAATCTTTGTAGCAGCCATTTACTTTTATGGCCTTAAGAAAAATAAATAAGTCAGAGAGCCGTATTCTAATATCATGTTTAGAATGCGGTTTTTTTAGGTGTAAATGAGTTAGGTCGATAGTACCTTTATAATTGGACTAGACAGATTTTTGGTGCAATTTTTATTTGTTTCTTGTATGATAATAAGAGGTAACGCTTACATGATAATGTAGCAGTCATTTGTTAATTGATGAATTAACAAGTGATTTAGATTAGAAATAAAAGAGTGCGCTTACATATATCAAGGAGGGAAATAATATGACAAATTATCAATTTCCAAAAGATTTTTACTGGGGCTCTGCATCTAGTGGACCACAGTCAGAAGGTCGCTATGAAAACGATGGTAAGGGCGATAACATTTGGGATTTATGGTACAAAGAGCAACCGGAATTATATTTCAATACTATTGGACCAGAAAAAACATCACAAGCTTATACGCATATTAAAGAAGATGTCGCCTTGTTAAAAGCAACTGGACATAACTCTTTCCGAACTTCTATTCAATGGAGTCGTTTAATTCCAGAAGGCCGTGGAGCGATTAATCCTGCAGCTGTAAAATTTTATAATGAACTAATTGATGAATTGTTAGAGAATGACATTGAACCCTTTATTAATCTATATCATTTTGATATGCCGGTGGTGCTTCAAAAAGAGGGCGGTTGGGAAAATCGGAAAACAATTGATGCCTATGTGGCCTATGCAACGGCCTGTTTTGAATTGTTTGGTGATCGTGTCAAAAAATGGTTTACACATAATGAACCGATTGTTCCAGTCGAAGGCGGTTACCTTTATGGTTTTCACTACCCACATGAGGTGAGTTTTAAAGCAGCTGTTCAAGTAGGGTATCATGAAATGTTGGCCAGTGCTAAAGCAATAGCAGCTTATCGTGCATTAGGTAAAATCGGTGAAATAGGTATCATTTTAAATTTAACGCCAAGTTACGCACGCGATGAAAATAATCCGTCTGATGTAAAAGCTGCTCAATTTGCTGATGGTTTCTTCAATCGTTCTTTTTTAGACCCCTCAGTACTGGGAGAATACCCAGCAGACTTAATTGATGATTTACGCTCTGCAGATGTTTTACCGAGTTACTTAGTAGAAGATTTGGAAATTATCAAAAATAATACAGTGGATTTATTAGGCATTAATTATTACCAACCACGTCGAATTCAAGCGCGCGAAAATCCACATGAATGGTCAGTACCGATGCCAGAGGATTTCTTTGAGACTTATGACATGCCAAATAAAAAGATTAATCCTTACCGTGGCTGGGAAATATACGAAAAAGGTATTTATGATACATTAACAAATATTCGCGAAAATTATGGCAATATCCCATGTTACATTTCGGAAAATGGGATGGGAGTAGAAGATGAAAGTCGTTTTATTGATAAGCAGGGACAGATTAATGACGATTACCGTATTGAATTTGTTAGTGAACACTTGAAATATGTCCATCAAGCCATTACGGAAGGTTCTAATGTGCGTGGCTATCATATGTGGACTTTTATTGATAACTGGTCATGGTTAAACGCGTATAAAAATCGTTATGGTTTTGTATCGCTCGACTTAGAAAATGACGGTAAACGAACGATTAAAAAAAGTGGTCATTGGTATAAAAAAGTTTCCGAAAACAACGGCTTTGAAGATTGAGAAGGAGGAATTTAAATGATTAAAATTATCCCTAAAGAAGATTTTGAAATTGCCCATCGTTTGCGGGATTATTGTTTTACACCCTATAGTGGTGAACGTCGTAAGGATTTTAGTTATTGGTTAGAAAACAGCATTACGTTAGGCGCTTACGAAGAAGGCTCTTTAGCGGGCTTAATTATGTCTCTACCATTGAATATGACCATCAATACAGTTTCTTACAAAATGGGTGGCGTTGGTTTTGTTTCCACTTATCCTGAATACCGTAATAGAGGTATTATGAAACAATTGATTATGGAATTATTAGTAAAAATGCGTGAGAAAGGTGAAATCGTTTCTGTGTTGGCACCTTATTCGGTATCATTTTATCGTTACTTTGGTTGGGAGTTGTTTGTAGATCGTATCAATTATACGATTCCGACAGCACAATTTCCAAATTTCGGAAAAGAAATGGATGATGTACACCGTTTCAGTTTTGAATATAATGATAAAAAAGAGTTTCAAGCCGTTCAGGCGTTTCATAATAAAGAAGCTTTGAAACGTACTGGAATGGTTCAAAGAGAGGCTGCTTGGTGGAATAGAATTGAACGTCGTGAAGCGGATAGCTTTTTTGGTGTTTATCATAAAGAAGGTGAAATCAAAGGGTATGTACGATACTCGTTAAAAGGTTTAACATTTATGGTGAACGATTTTGTTGCCAGTAACGTTCAAGCTGAACAAGCGTTGTGGCGTTTTATTAGCTCTCATAGTGCGAGTGTTAATGAAATAAAGGGTTCAGCGATTGTAAATGATTATCTAGGCTTTGATTTTAATGATCCGCAGTTTAAGAAAGAACTCGTCCAACATGAAATGGTACGTATCGTAGACGTAAAACCGTTCTTAGAAAAGTATCAATGGGCAGAGTTGACAGCACCCTTACATTTGAAAATTGCCGATAAATTTGCACCGTGGAATGCAGGTGTCTATAGAATAGAAACGGATGGTACTGTAAAAGAAATAATGGAAGAAAACCAACCAAATGACTTATTACATCTTGATATCACAACGTTTTCATCTGCAATGCTAGGTTATTTAAATATTTCGATGATTGAAAGATATGCATTGTCAGATTTATCTGATAAAATTAAGTTAGAATGGGAAAAGGCATTACCACAGATGTCTGCCTTATTCTATGAGCATTTTTAAATAGGAATGTATAGAAATGACTATATTTTTTAGTTATTTCAAACTTATTTAAAAAATGTCCCAATTAGTCTATTATACAATGTAAGCGTTATTTTTTGGACTGTACCAATTAACTAAAATAGCTTATAAACACCGTTAAAACAGCAATGGAAGCGATTTCTTTATTGTGGTATAGACCATTGTGTGTTATTCTAGATTTATAAGTAATCGAGCCATAGGAGGCGGAAACGTATGAAAACAATTATGTTAGTTTGTTCAGCAGGTATGAGCACAAGTTTATTAGTGACAAAAATGGAAGCGGCTGCAAAAGAAAAAGGATTAGAATCTGAAATCTTTGCAGTATCAGCAAGTGAAGTTGATCAAATTTTAGGTAGCAAAACAATTGATGTTCTATTATTAGGACCACAAGTACGTTACTTACAAGGTCAAATGGAAGGTAAATTGGCAGGTAAAGATATACCTGTAGAAGTAATCAACATGGCAGACTACGGTATGATGAATGGCGCAAACGTTCTGAATCGTGCAGTAGAATTAATGGAGAAATAAGGAGCGTTTAAATTATGAATGAAGAATTATTACAAGCAATCATGGGATTAATCATGAACAGTGGAAATGTTAAGAGTGACTGTATGGAAGCTATTCAATTGGCTAAAGCCGGTAAGATTGAAGAAGCGCGTGCTAAAATCGAAGAGGCAAACAAAAACTTGGTGGAAGCACACCATTCACAAACTGGTTTATTAACACAAGAAGCTAAGGGTGAAAAAGTAGAAGTATCACTTTTACTTATCCATAGTCAAGACCATTTAATGAATGCGATTACTTTTAAAGATTTAGCAGTAGAAGTGATTGATTTATATGAGCGCATCGCTTAATTGTAAATCGATTATCAACAAATAAATAGCGCCCTTTATTGGGCGTCTATATAAAAACACAAAAAGGAAGTGGGAACATGTTTAAATTTTTAGAGGAAAAATTCGTACCAATTGCAGCAAAAATAGGTACACAACGTCATCTAATCGCGGTTCGTGACGGATTTGTAACACTAATGCCTTTAACAATTTTAGGATCTTTTGCAGTATTGATTAACAACTTACCGATCAAAGCTTATCAGAACTTAATGGATAAGATTTGGCCGCATGATGTATGGACTCAGTGGGGCGGAAACATGTGGAATGCCACATTTGGTTTCATGTCAATATTGATAGCGTTTACAGTTGCTTATCACTTAGCGAGAGGTTATAACAAAGATGGTTTATCAGCAGGTGTTATCAGTGTAGCGACATACCTTACATTTGGTACATTTGGTGAAGGTGGACTTTCTGGAATGACGACTGGTACAGCCGGAATCTTTATATCACTTATTATTGCACTTTTATCAGCAGAATTATTTTCACGTTTATCAGGTAGTCCAAAATTAATGATTAAAATGCCAGATACAGTACCACCAGCAGTTGCGAAATCATTTGCTGCGTTGTTACCAGCGATTATTACAATCGGTGCATTTGCATTAGTTCGTACAATTATCTCGACATCATTTAACATGCCAGACATTATTACAGCATTCTATAATACAATTCAACAACCATTTATGGGCTTAACAAACACTTGGGTAGCTGGTTTAATCCTAGCGTTTGTACCTGTATTCTTATGGACATTCGGTATTCATGGGGCAAACATTATCGACCCATTCTTACAAACAATCAACTTACCAGCTATTGCAGAAAATGCAGCAGCACTTGAAGCAGGTCATGCAGCACCATATATCATTAACAAACCGTTCTTAGATGCCTTTGTTAACATGGGTGGATCAGGAACAACAATTGCTTTGATTATTGCCATCTTTATTGTTGGCCGTCGTAATAAGCAATATACAACTGTTGGGGGAATTGCAACAGGTCCAGGTCTCTTTAATATTAATGAGCCGTTGATGTTTGGTTTACCAATCATCTTAAACCCTGTATTGTTTATTCCGTTTATCATCACTCCGATGGTTTCTGTAACAATTGCTTACTGGGCAACTAAGTTAAGCTTTGTTCCAGCAGCAACAATTGCAACTCCGTGGGTAACACCACCGGTTATCAATGGTTTCCTTACAACACAATCGTGGACAGGGGCGGTACTAAGTATCGTAATCATTTTAGTCGCGACATTAATCTATATACCATTCGTTGCGATGTCTTCACGCGTTGAAGTTGAAGAACATAAAGCTGAGAGCAAATAATTAAAATTTAAAGCCATATGCGAGTTTTCGTATGTGGCTTTTCTTAAAAAAAATAAAAGTGAGGTTTTTATTAATGAGACGATTAGGATTTTCTGTTTACCCACAACACAGTGAAACAAGTGAAATTACTGCTTATATTGAATTAGCACATAAATATGGTTTTACTCGTATTTTCACCTGTCTAATCTCGTTAGACAGTGAAAGTGAACGTCAAAAAATGAAAGATGTAAATAAATTTGCAGCTGATTTAGGTATTGAAGTGATTGCTGATGTGGCGCCAGAAGTTTTTGAAGACTTAGGGATTGACTACACAGGCATTTCGAAATTAAAAGAAGAGTACCATTTAGCAGGCATTCGTTTAGATATGGGCTTTAGTGGTCATGAAGAAGCAATCATGTCATTGGATCCGTGTGACTTGAAAATCGAATTAAATGTCAGTATCGGTACTAAATACCTTGAAACGATTTTATCGTATCAAGCAAATCGTGAAAACATTATTGGTTGTCATAACTTCTATCCACGCCCGTATACAGCGTTGTCACGTAAACATTTTACAGAAACATCAAAAATGTTTAAAGATCATGGCATTAAAACAGCAGCAATGATTTCTTCACAACACGCAGCTTATGGCCCATGGGATGCAGCTGGAAAAGGTTTACCAACATTGGAAGAACACCGTGGTCAATCAATCATTGTGCAAGCTAAAGATTTATGGCAAACAGGTTTAATCGATGATTTAATCATCGGTAACATGTACGCATCTGAAGCAGAATTAAAAGCATTAGGTGAGTTAAACCGTTATAAACTAGAGTTTGATGTTGTTCCAGCAGCAGAAAACAATACAACCGAAAATATTATAATGTTTGAGGAACCACACCATAACCGTGGCGATGTTTCAGCTTATGTTGTGCGTAGTACGCAATCGCGTGTTAAATATAAAAATGAATCATTTGAACCTCATAACACAACTGAAATCAAAGCAGGTGATGTTACAATTGATAATAATGGTGACTCACGTTATAAAGGCGAAATGAATGTAGCTTTACAAACAATGGAAAATACAGGAACGACAAATATTGTCGGTCATATTGTACCAGAAGAATTGTACTTGCTTGAACGCTTACAACCGTGGGAATCTTTCGGACTACGCGAGAAAAAATAAAAGCAAAACCAAACGTTCAATAAAATAATCATTAATGAGAGAAAACAGTATGTTGACATATTTTGTCAGGGTACTGTTTTTTTTGTCGGAAATGTGACGGTAATAGAAGGGTTATAGAGCGTTTGAATATATATCTTTAAAAGAGATTGATTTGTAGATGATAACTCTTTATAATCTAATTGAGAATGACTATCAATATCAATTGAAGGGGTGTAGGGAAAGTAACTAATAGTTGTAGCTAATGATTTTTTTTTTATTAGAAGAGTTTGTAAGCGCTTAGTGCTATGAAGAGTGTTTAAAGATAAAGAGACAGCAAGATGTACAGGAGTTATAAAAAATAAAGGGGGGTTTGGGGAATGAAGAAAACAATGAAGCAAATAATAATGATTATGGGGATTCTAGCGATTGGTTTACTGGTAGCTTGTGGTAATGAAAAAACGGAAAAAGCGGCAGATAAAAAACCAGAAATGCATACAGTTAAAACAAGTGAGGGCGATGTCAAAGTTCCTAAAAAACCAAAACGTGTACTTGTTCAGTATGTAATTGGTGACGCGTATGCATTAGGTGTAACACCTGTAGGGATTTCGAATGTATTAAAAGGTTCAGCGCTTGAGGATGTTTTTGATTCAAAGAAAACGAAGGATTTAGGTGCTTGGGACGCTTGGGATGAAGAAGCTGTTTTAGCATTAGAACCTGATTTGATTATTGTTATTGATAAAAAAGCAGTAGCTAAACTGGGTAAAATAGCACCGACAGTCTATATGCCTTACGATAAATTGACAACAGAAGAACGCGTTACATTTATGGGTGAGTTGCTTGGAAAACAAGCAGAAGCTAAAAAAGCATTGGCTGATTACGAAAAAAATGTGGACACTTCACACAATAAATTAATGGCTGCTGGTTATGATAAGTTAACGGTTTCAAACTTTGAAGGTGGCTTAAAAGAGATGAATATTAATGGCAAAAAGTATGGTATTGGTGCAATTGCTTATGAAAGCCTGAAATTAAAAGCACCAGAGGCAATTCAGAAAAAAATCATCGATAAAGATAAATTTAATGTAGCAGTATCATTAGAAGTATTACCTGAGTATGCAGGGGATGTTATTATCCGTAATACCTATGAAGGCATGGATGATATGAATAAAAGTAAGATTTGGACAAACTTACCCGCCATTAAAAATAATCGTTTAGTAGAAATGCCATTTGCACTCGGTTTTTATACGGACCTTTATTCAGCAAATAAACAAGTTGATTTTGTACGTGATGAGTTAATCAAAGTAGCTAAATAAAAGGAGGGATTCGCATGCAACGAGAGATATATGATGTGACAATAATAGGCGGGGGCCCGGCTGGACTATTTAGCGCCTTTTATAGTGGTTTGCGTGAGTTGAAAACAAAAATTATTGAAAGCGAGCCTCGTCTCGGTGGGAAACTAAATGTGTATACCGAAAAAATGGTATGGGATATTGGTGCTTTACCACCAACTCCTGGCGGAAGAGTGATTGATTATTTGGTTGAGCAAGCAGAGGTTTTTAACCCTACCATTGTATTAAGTCAAAAAGCAATCGGGATTGATAAAGAAGAGGGCGTATTCGTTGTAACGACAGAAACAGGAGCCAAACATTATAGTAAAACATTGATTATGGCGAGCGGTTGGGGTGTTTTATTACCGAACAAAATCACCGTCGAAGACTCTGAAAAATACGAAGCAACAAATCTTCATTATCTCGTGAAAGATCCACAAGCCTTATGCGGAAAAAGAGTGCTTGTTTCGGGTGGTGGCAATTCAGCTGTTGACTGGGTGAATATATTAGCGCCATTAACAGAAGAAGTCACGTTAGTGTATCGTCAAGCGGAATTAAAAGCCCATGAATCGCAAGTATCTAAGCTTTTAGCAGGTCAAGCGACTTACAAAGGTAACCATACGATTACGCGTTTTATCGCAGATAGTACCGGTGAACGTATTGCAGAAGTGGTATTAACTGATAATCTGACAGGGGTAGAAACGATAATTGCTGTTGATGAGGTTGTTATTAATCATGGTTACAGTGAAGAAGGCGCAATTTTCGATAAAAATACAGTCGGCCTTGAAAAACATGACGATTTTTATGTGCAAACATCCTTTGATAATCAATCAGATGTGCCAGGTATATTTGCAGCAGGAGAGGTTGTTTCACATTCAGGTAAATTACATTTAATTGCAGGTGCTTTCCATGATGCCGGTAACGCCGTTAATCAAGTGAAAAAATACATCGAACCAGAGGCACATTCTCATGGGAGAGTCTCGTCGCATAATCACAAGTTTGACGAAAAAAACATTCCGTTGAAAGCTCAATTTTTTGGTTAATGAGTCATGTTCAAGTGAATGCTAGCGAAAGGATAGAAACACATGAAACAGAAAAAAAAAGCGCCTACCCGAATAAGACTTTCGCTTTTTCTTGCTATCGGCGTTCTCTTAATTGTATTGTTAGTGTTATTATCAGTTGCGTTGGGAGCCGCATCAATTGAATTATCAACAACATGGCAAGCATTCACACAATTTGATAGCGACAATACTCAGCACCAAATTATTCGCTCTTTACGCTTACCAAGAACATTAGCGGATATTATTGTTGGAAGCAGCTTAGCAGTCACTGGGGCGATGATGCAGGCCACTACACGTAATCCCATGGCAGACTCAGGTTTGATGGGGATTAGTTCGGGAGCAGCATTCGCAGTTGCATTAAGTATGGCATTATTTCCAGGGCAATCACACATACAACTGATAATATTTGCTTGTATCGGCGCAGCTGTATCAACAACAATTACTTACGGTTTAGCGATGATGGGGAAGCGCCCAATGAGTCCGCAACGTTTGATTTTATCAGGTATTGCAGTGTCAATGTTATTCAGCGCATTGTCTTCTTTAATTTCTTTGCAGTTTCATTTAGGACAATCAATGACCTATTGGTTTTCAGGGGGATCAGCCAGCGTTAATTGGGATGATTTACAAATAATCGCACCCTTTTTCTTCATAACAATTATAATGAGTATCAGTATTGGACGTGGCTTAACGCTAATTAATTTAGGGGATGAGATTGCTGCAGGTTTGGGCGCAAAAGTGTCAATCATTAAACTTGTAACCGTCATACTTGTGTTTGTATTAAGCGCACTTTCAGTCATGTTAGTGGGTCCCATTAGTTTTGTTGGGTTAATTGTGCCACACGTTGTACGTTTCTTTGTGGGAATTGATTATCGCGCGGTTATACCGGCCAGCATTGTATATGGGGCAGTCTTTTTATTGCTAGCTGATTTAGTGGGTCGTTTAATCAATCGACCGAACGAAACGCCGCTAGGTATTATTTTTGCGATGATTGGCGTGCCGTTTTTTCTATTCTTATCCAACCGTACAAGGAGGGAATTTGAATGAAAATACATCAGCGTTTTAATCGCCAAATACTACCTTTCGTATCGTTAATCACCGTTTTAATTGTCGTGTTTATTTGGAGTTTAAATACCGGTAAAATGAGTGTATCACCGTTTGATTTACTTGCCGTATTCACAGGTCAAGGCACTCCACAACAAAACTTAATTGTCTTTGATTTTAGAATGCCTAAAATAGTATTGAGTGTTTTTGTAGGATCCGGTATGGGTATTGCAGGCTGTATAATGCAAAGTCTTTTGAAAAATGATATGGCTAGTCCTGGAACATTGGGGATTAGTTCGGGTTCAGGTTTATTTATGATACTATTTTTATTTACAGGCTTAATGCGTGATACGCCAGCAATGTTACCAATAGTTGCTTTTGTTGGGGGCGTTGTTGCCGCAGGATTAATATTCTTACTGGCATCTAAGCGTAAACAAGAACTGTCACCGACCCGCTTAATTTTAACCGGTGTTGCGTTGGGAACAGGATACGATGCGGTGACGCTCTTTTTATCATTACGAATGGACACACAACAACACGAATTTGTTCAACGTTGGTTAGCGGGGAGTTTATGGGGAGCTGATTGGCTACATCTTAGTATTCTCATACCAGTCGTGCTTTTTTTAGCAGGAGGGGTGTATTTTCACGCACCAAAACTAAACATTATTCACTTGGGAAATGAAACAGCATTGGGTCTAGGTGTACCGCTCAAATTGGCCTTTATTGGTTTTTCGTTAGCCGCTATTTTATTATCTTCTGCGAGTGTAGCGATTGGTGGTAACTTTTTCTTCGTCGGGATGATTAGTCCCCATATTGCTAAAAAGTTAGTGGGTGTTGATCCTAAACGTTCATTACCCGCATCTGCACTAGTTGGTAGTATAATGATATTATTAGCAGATACATTAATACGATCAAGTGCGTTGGATGTCACTATTCCAGCGGGGTTATTGATTACAATTGTTAGCACGCCTTACTTTATTTATTTAATGGCAAAGAGTCGCTAGGAGGAATTAAGAATGAAAAGCATCGAAACCAAGGCGCTCTCAATTGCCTATGATGAACGTTATATCGTGGAAGATTTAAATCTAAGTTTATCTAAAGGGAAGATTACAAGTATTATTGGCGCCAACGGCTGTGGAAAGTCGACAATTATTAAAACCATTGGTCGTGTATTACGCCAAAAAGCTGGCGTGGTAACAATAGATGGTGCTGATATTCGAAAATTGCCAACTAAAATAGTTGCAAAAAAAATGGCTGTTTTACCACAGCAACAAGATGCGCCTAGTGGTATGACAGTTAAAGAATTGGTTTATTATGGACGTTACCCACATCAAAAGGGTTTTGCTAAACCTACACAAGCGGATAAGGATATTGTTTCCTGGGCGATTAAAGTGACTGGCTTAGCAGACTTTGAGCAACGTGAAGTAGATACATTATCTGGCGGACAACGTCAAAAGGTATGGATTGCAATGGCGTTAGCTCAAGAAACAGACGTTATTTTATTAGATGAACCCACCACTTATTTAGATTTATCACATCAGTTGGAAATATTGGAGTTGTTGGAAGCATTAAACCGCGAACAAAATCGTACCATTATCATGGTGTTACACGATATCAATTTAGCAGCGCGTTTTTCTGACGAAATGGTAGCCATTGGTAAGGGAAAAATTATTGCAGATGGTCCAGTGACAGAAGTGATGACGACTGATGTTTTAGAGCAGACATTTCAAATTGATGCAGTAATTACCACTGATCCGCGGACAACAAAACCAGTCTGTATTACTTATAATTTGTTGAAATAAAAAAAGCCGTCCTTCCATCGTAATAATTGGAAGTGCGGCTCTTTTTGAGAGCTAGCGTTTTCATACATTATGCAGTTAGTCTGTTAATTCGACACCAAAATGATGAACAATCGCAGAAGCTTGAGAATGTGCAATTTTCAAACCTTTTAATAATTCAGGGCTGACAACAATATGATAAAATTCACAGGTTGAGAGATCAACACCTTTTAGCTTTGTTTGAGAAAAATCACAGCCAGTAAGGCGATCTTTAATAAAACTGATGCTTTCAAAAGTAGCATCTTGGAAGAAACTTTCAGTCATATCATTTGCTTCAAAGGTTGATTTCACTAACTTAGCTTCAGAAAAATTAGCATAAGGCAGTTGAGAATCAATCCATTGTGTATCTTTACTATAAGTACTAATGAAATTAGCTCCCATTAATTTACAACTTTTGAAAAAAACCCGGAAAAATACGCTATCTTCAAAGTCACTATTAGAAAGGTCACAGCCACTAAAAATAACATCTAAAAATTCGCAACGTTTAAATGTTAAATCTGTAAAAATACAGTTTTCAAAGTGAATATCTTCGCAACCTTCAAAAGAAGCAGTGATATCGATTTTACAGTTAACATAGTGGGTATGAGGTGAAAAGGCATCACTAGAAACGATTGAATCTGTGACGGTATTTGTAAAATTAGCGTTATTCATTATCGACTTTTTCATAAGAACCTCCATTTTTTTCACTAGTTTAATTATAAGCCAGTTTTAAAAGAAGAGCTAGAGTTGACATTGACATAAAATTGTATCTCTTTGCTGTATATGATTAAGAGTAGTTGATGTGGGTATAGTTTAAAGAACGATAAACTATAAATGAGGTGAAGAAAATGAAGAGATACTTACTTCTACTTGTTCTCTTAACCACAGTTCTGTTAGTCGCTTGCGGTAACAATGCTACAGATAAACAAACGGGTACTGCAAAAGAAAATGATTCAGAAAATGCGGTTAAGAATACAAATGAAGAACAAATCAACAATCGTAAATTTAAAGTGACACTGCCTAAAGCTGTCGATCAATTAAAAGAAACCTATTCTTCTGCTAGTCTTACTGGAGTTGAGCTAGAAAAAGATTGGGGAAACTTTGTTTATGAGGTGAGTGGTGTTGATGATGAGCGTTCTTATAAAGTAGAAATCAATGCTGAAACTGGCGAGCTTATGAGTAAAAAAGCTGAAAAACTAGATAAAGAAGATCGTGGTGGTGTTGAAAAACAACAAGATAGTTTTACACTGGATGATTTAATGACCATGGATGAAGTGATGGAACTAACGTTAAAAGAAGCGGGAAAAGGTTATGTGACCCAACTGACGTTAGAAAAAGAGCTTGATTTTCGTTTTTATGAAATAACTGTAATGGATGGGGACAAAGAATCCACTTATAAAATTGATGCGAAAACAGGTAAAGTATTAGAAGTAGAAGAAGACTAAACTTAAACGGGCATCTTTATGGCAATTGTCATAAAGGTGCTTTTTGTTAGGAAAAAATTAAAATTTGTGTGACATAAATGTAAGTCTAATAAGAGAAACTGTCATGCTAGTCACACGATTCCGTTGAAAAAGCTTGTTATAGTTATAGGAGTGAAAGAAAGCGAATCTGAGGGGGAATAAAAATGGTAGAAAAAATTGTAACAATTCAGCACCTACAAAAAATTTATGGTAAAAAAAATGAAAATGAACACATGGCATTAAAAGATGTATCTTTTGAGGTTGATAAAGGTGATTTTGTTGGTATTATGGGGCCTTCTGGTTCAGGTAAAACAACGCTACTTAATATTTTAGCGACGTTAGATACAGCAACCAAAGGTTCAATATCGATTACTGGACAGGATCTCAGTATGTTAGATACAAATGGCTTAGCAGAATTTCGTTCTCAAAAATTAGGTTTCATCTTCCAACACTTTAACTTATTAGATAACTTATCAATCTATGAAAATATTGCCTTACCACTTTCATTACAAAATGAGTCAAGTGTGGCAATTCGTACAAAAGTAGAGCAGATTGCAAAAACATTGGGTATCACACGTATTTTAAACAGTTATCCAAATGAAGTATCAGGCGGACAACAACAACGTGCAGCAGCAGCTCGTGCGCTTGTACATCAACCTGACTTATTACTAGGTGATGAACCAACAGGTGCGCTGGATTCTAAAAATGCTCAAAGTTTATTAGAATCGATGAAAGCATTAAACGAAGAAGCATTAGTGACAATTTTATTAGTCACACATGATGCATTTAGTGCAAGTTATTGTAAACGCATCTTATTTATTAAAGATGGTTTGTTATTTAAAGAAATATTACGAACAGGTACTCGACAAGAATTTTATAAAGAAATACTGTCTGTACTTGAAGAATATAGTATGGCAGAATAGGAGGATTTTATGTTACGCCGATTGTAAAATTAAGCTAGACAATTAAAAAAATCATTTGTGATACACTCAAATTGTATTTCCGACGAAAGAAAACAAGGAGAGTGATCACAAATGACCTATACACATCTTACTACAGATGAACTCGTTTTAATAGAATCATATTATCATCAAACTAAGAAAGTTAAATTTGTTGCAGAGACTTTAAAACGTTCGAGACAAACTATTTATAATGTTTACAACGCTTTAGATGATGGTTTATCTATGCTAGATTACTACCAACGATACAAAAATAATAAAAAAAATTGTGGGAGACTTCCTATCCTTTTACCTGATAATGAAACTGACTATATTCAAAAGAAAGTGGCTCAAGGGTGGACACCAGACGTGATTATTGGTCGTAACGAGTTTCCTATTTCTTGTTCTGTTCGTACTCTTTATAGACTATTTAAGCGTGGCTATTTTAACTTAGCCGCCTTACCAATGAAAGGGAAAAGAAAGCCGAATGGTCACAAAGAAAAGAGAGGTAAACAAGCTTTTAAAAGAACGATTCATCAGCGTGATAAGGAAAATCGTCACTTCAAAAGTGAGTTTGGTCACCTTGAAGGTGACACTATCGTTGGCAGAAATCATAAAAGTGCTGTTATTACCTTAGTTGAAAGACTATCAAAAGTAATTATTACGTTGAAACCTACCGGCAGACAAGCAATAGATATTGAAAACAGTTTAAACAACTGGTTTAAAACAATTCCCACTCATTTATTTAAGTCTATTACGTTTGATTGTGGTAAAGAATTTTCTAATTGGAAATCTGTCAGTAACTCCAATGATATTAATATCTACTTTGCTGATCCAGGTACTCCCTCACAAAGAGGGTTAAATGAGAACTCCAACGGATTATTACGCAAGGACGGACTACCTAAGAGAATGAATTTCAATGAAGTTGATGAAGCGTTCATTCAGTCTGTTGCTTCTAAAAGAAATAACATTCCTAGAAAGTCATTGAACTATAAAACACCATTGGAAGTATTTTTGAGTTATGTTAATAATGATATTTTGTCTAGCTTAATTTGACAAATAAAATTATTAAAACTATCATTATCTGGAATGAAAAGTAAAAGAAAAGAATATATTATCCTTTTCATGGGACTAATTATGTCGATTGCAATTTTTTACATGTTTGAAACGTTAGCAATTAATAAGTCTTTCCTTGAAGGTAGCACCCCATATGAGTTTATGGGCATTGTCTTTCATGCAGGTACCGTCTTATTGGCAATAATTACAGTTGTTTATATCTTATATGCCAATGCATTTTTATTAACCTTACGCCAAAAAGAATATGGTATGTATATGATGTTAGGCGCTAAGAAAAACAAAATTGCCCAATTCATGTTTATTGAAACGATTGTAATTGCAGCGATTACCCTTGTTGTAGGAATTTTAATAGGTACTGGATTAGCAAAAGGTGTTTCGACACTTCTAATGAATAGACTCGGATTAGAAGGTGGTAACTTTGAAGCGCTGTATCCTCAATCGTTACTTATAACAGTCCTCTTTTTTATCGTTTTATTTGTTATTGCGGGAATTATCAACGTGATAAAATTAACACGTTTAACTGTTTTACAGCTACTTAATGGTACAGAAACCTCTGAACGCGTTGTTATAAGCACATCAAAAAAAGTGATTGAGGGCCTATTGGCTGTTATCTTATTAGCGATTGGTTATTACTGCATGATTGATTTAAAGAAACTTCAAGTTGCGGGGATGTTTATTGCCCTAGTTACAATTTCATTAGGAACCTATTTTTTCTTTAAGACACTGTTACCATTGTTAATTGTGCGACTACAAAAAACGCCGCATTTCAATGATCGTAATATCAATCGTTTTACATTAGCACAGTTACGTTTTCGTGTGAGTGATTTAACCAAAGTTTTATCACTTGTCACCATGCTAATCGCACTTGCAGTTGGATCGATGGCTGTAGCGTTGGTTTTTAATAATAATATGTTAGAAGCAAGTTCAGGTACTACAGCGTATGATTCAATTATTAAAAATCCAACAGTTGCAGAAAAAAACATTTTAGCAAAAATGGATACAACTGAAAAAGCCGTTTATCGTTTTAAAAATAAAGGCGAGATCAGTTATTTTCTTCAATCCGATTTAGAAAAAACACCATTAAATTATTCGAAGTATGATGAGAATGGTGCAGAGGTGTTAAAAGTAAAACAGAAAATTAAAACCAATCGATCACTTTATGAAGATGATAGTATGTCAGAGTGGAGTAATGCGATTAGTCAGTTAGGGACAGAAAGAGAAGTTAAAATTATTGCGCAGCGGGATTTTGATAAAATAAATAGCAAAACCGAAAATGTTGTTACGACTGTTTTAAAAGATTTTACAGCAAATTCAAAAGAGTTAGCAGCCTTGGACAAAATTACTGCGGACCGCTATCCTGGAAAAGAAATCTACAGTAAATATAGCGCTTATAATATGATGCGTGGTATGTTTAGTGGCATCATCTTTATGGGATTGTTTTTAGGATTTGCATTCTTAGCTATGATGGCGAGTTGCTTAATGTTCAAAATTTTAGTGGGAGCACCATCTGATATTAAACGATATGATATGCTTAATAAAATTGGTGTAAAACGTAAGCTGTTATTTAAATCATTAAATTATGAACTGGTATTGATTTTTATTTTCCCAGCGTTACTTGCAAGTGTCCATGTATTAGTGGGAATGAAAATGTTTGAATTCTTTTTAAGCCTTAATGTGTATTTCAAAATTTGGATTCCTTTTGCAATCTTCATTGTGATTTATGGTATTTATTACTTGATAACAGTAAGCCTTTATCAAAATGTTGTGTTACCTAAGAAAAAAGGTAAAAGCAATTAAACAGCAGTGATAGCAGTCATCCTTAAATATTATTTTTAAGGATGATTGTTTTTTAATGCCGTAAATTACAAAAAAACGATGTAATCAATCTCGAAATGAGAACGGTTTGATGAATAATCGGAATTGTCAGACAATACGGAGACGTGTTAAAGTAATACTACTATACAGATGAGGATGTGTTATTTATGGGGAATACAAATACAGCTTTAAAAACACAAGCAATTTATGAACGTGTGGCACAATTAAATGCTAACGAACCAGAATTTTTGCAAGCCGTTAAAGAATTTCTTGATACAGTGTATCCAGCTGTTGAAGAGAATGAAGCATATCAAAAATTAAATATTCTTGATCGTATTTTAGAGCCAGAACAACTTGTTCAGTTCCGTGTCCCTTGGGTAGATGATGCAGGTAACGTACAAGTGAACCGTGGATACCGAGTGCACTTTAACAGCGCGATTGGACCATATAAAGGTGGTTTGCGTTTCCATCCGACAGTAACTGCTAGTGTCGTTAAATTTTTAGGATTTGAACAAGTCTTTAAAAATGCATTAACAGGTTTACCAATCGGTGGTGGTAAAGGTGGAGCAAACTTTGATCCTAAAGGTAAATCTGATATGGAGATCATGCGATTCTGTCAAAGTTTCATGTCAGAATTATATCGTCATATCGGAGAAAATACAGATGTCCCAGCAGGAGACATTAACGTAGGTGGTCGTGAAATTGGTTTCTTATTTGGTCAATATAAACGTCTGAAACATTCAAATGATGCAGGTGTTTTAACAGGTAAAGGATTGACTTATGGCGGGAGCTTAGCACGAACAGAAGCCACTGGTTATGGTCTTGTTTATTTAACAGATGAGATGTTAAAAGATAAAGGTCTGTCATTTAAAGATGCAACTGTTGTTGTTTCAGGGTCTGGTAATGTAGCAATCTATGCTATCCAAAAAGCGCAAGAATTAGGTGCTAAAGTTGTTGCTTGTTCAGATTCAACAGGTTATATCTATGATGCAGAAGGTATTGATGTGAGCGTCTTACAAGATTGTAAAGAAGTTAAACGTGCGCGTTTAACAGAGTATGTTGCTCAACGCCCGCAAGCTGTCTATTCTGAAGGATCAGTTTGGGATATCGATATCGACTATACTGTTGCATTACCATCTGCAACTCAGAATGAAATCGATTTAACACTTGCTAAAAAATTAGTGTCACATGGCGTTAAAGCGGTAGCAGAAGGCGCGAACATGCCAACATCATTAGATGGTGTTGCTTATTTCCAAGAAAATGGTGTGTTATTTGCACCAGCTAAAGCTGCAAACGCAGGTGGTGTTGCAACTTCAGCGTTAGAAATGTCACAAAACAGCCAACGTCTTTCTTGGACATTTGAAGAGGTTGATGAAAAATTAAAAGAAATTATGCAAGATATCTACAAAACAATTAGTGATACTGCAAAAGAATACGGCAAAGAAGATGACTTGGTAACAGGTGCCAACATTGCTGGATTCAAAAAAGTTGCAGATGCGATGGTTTCACAAGGTATTGTTTAAAATACCTATTATTAAATAATGAAAAGGCCTTGTTACGTATTAGAAATGAAAATTCTCTAATGCCTGTGACAAGGTATTTTTTTCATTGCATTTTATGGTGGAATAAGGCATAATTATTTTGGTTACTAGTGATTAAATACTTATTTGTTGCTGTTTTTTAAAATCAAGTGAAATTTATCGCTAATTAAACTGAAATATAATTTTAAAAGCCATTCAAAAAAAACTAATTAATTCCAAAAAAAGATTCTCGCATCACTTTTCGGAAATTAAAATAATTTACTTGAATATTTTTCTACGTGATTTAAAATTATTTGTCAAAATAGGATACTTTATTATGCTTTTCTTTTTTAGGAGCATAGTAAAATGTCCTATTTTTTTTGTGTTAAAACAGTATCTATGTTGAGAGAAAAATACAAAAAATTACTGGTAAGATTAATTTAGCTAGTAAGTCCAATCAATAATAAAGATACGTAATGATAACTTGGCAGACAGAAAGTATTATTCAGATTACTTACTTAGTTGACTACTAAAAAAATTAAGGGAGATGTTTTTATGATTAAAACAAAACAATTTGGCAAAGTTTTGGCAATCAGTGCAATTTTAAATGCAAGTGTTATCGGAGGTACTACAGCAGTCTATGCAGCAGAGGGAAATGATGGTGCTGAATATTCATCAGATGCGGCGGTTAAATTCATTCCAAATACAGACCCAACAAAACCAATTGATCCAGAAGGTCCAGGAGTTGGCCCGGTTATTCCGATTGATCCACTAAACCCAGGTGGTCCAAATCCTGGTACAGATGGTCCTTTAAGTATTGATTTTGCATCAAGTTTACAATTTGGTACTCAAAAAATTGTTTCAACAGATGTAACGTACTACGCATATTCACAACAAGTTGTGAATCAAGCAGGTGAGACAATAAACAAACCAAACTATGTTCAAGTTTCTGATAACCGTGGTTCGGCTGCTGGTTGGAATTTAACAGTAAAACAAGAGGGTGAGTTTACAACAACAGAAGATGTTAAAAATAAAGACCTTAAGGGCTCAATGATTACGTTAGACGGTACAACTGCTTATACAGAAGGCACCGGATCAGAAGAACCGACTGTTTATAAAGGGTTAGATTTAATTCCTGGTGAGTCAGTGCAAGTTATGAGTGCTGCTAAAAACCAAGGTGAAGGGACCTGGGTTGCTCGTTTTGGTTCAAGTGAAACCGATTTGAAAGATGATGAAAAATCACTTGTTGAAGTGGATGACGAGATGGTTGAACAAAAAATCAACAAAAATCATAAAGTCAGTTTATTGGTCCCAGGTAAAATTGCTAAATCCGCAGCAAGTTATAAAACTAACCTAATTTGGACATTATCAGAAGTTGCAGGCAACGATGAAGAATAAGTAATATATGATGAAGATGGAGGCTTTTTATGAGTTTGAGAAAAAACATTTTAGTAATGACAACGCTAGTAATGATGGTACTGCAACTGATTTTAATACTACCAGTGAGTGCATCCGAATTTAATTTTGCCGTAGTCCCACAAAAACCAGGAAATCAAATTGATCTTAAAAAAGGCTATTTTGATTTGAAGATGACACCCGGTCAAGAGCAGCAACTTAGCGTTGCATTGACAAATTCAACGAATAAAGCCGTCAGTATTCATCCTAAAATAGCAATGACTACCACAAATGATAGTGGGGTTGTTGATTACAGTCCGTCAAAAAAGAAGGCTGATGAAACACTAAAATATAACATCGAAGATATTGTGACAACTGAGAAAAAAGTTATTATTGAAGCGGATTCTACTTATGTATTAAAGCTAATGGTTAAAATGCCAAAAGAGAGTTTTAAAGGTAGTATTACCGGCGGTTTATCGTTGCAAGAAGATGAGCCTGAAAAGAAAGTGGACACACAAACGAGCGGAATGGCAATCGATAATCGTTATGCCTACGTCGTCGGCTTATCATTACGTGAAGATTTAAAGCCAGTAAAACCAGAATTGAAGTTAAATAAAGTGGGACCTGCTCAAAGAAATTTTCGGAATGTGATTACTGCTAATCTCCAAAATACAGAAGCGACTTATGTTAATCAACTAAAAGTTGATGCTAAAATTATGCGTAAAAACGATACGGAAGTACTTTACGAATCGAAAAAAGACATGATGCAAATGGCGCCAAATACTAATTTTAACTATCCTATCGCATTAGGTACAGGTGAAAAACTTAAACCAGGTAAATATACATTGGATATTTCGGCTGCTTCTTATAAAAACAAGTGGCACTGGAAAGAAGATTTTACTATCACTGATGATGAAGCTTCTGCATTGAATGCAAAAGATGTCACTATCGAAGATAATAATATCTGGTTATATATTATTAGTGGTCTCGTTTTATTGTTGATAGTACTATTGATTATTTGGTTAATCGTGGTGAAGAAAAAAAAGAACAGAGCAGAGGAGAATGAAAATGATTAAATATGGCAAACACCTTACAATTGTTGCGCTTTTAAGTGTAACTGCAGTGGCAACTGCTACAGTTCCAGTAGCGGCAGAAGAAACGGGTACAGACTATGCGTCAAATGGTGCTGTTGAATTCGTACCAAATAATGATCCTGTAAAACCAGTAGACCCTATAGATCCAGGAAAGCTCGTAGATCCTTTGACTCCTGGTGGACCAAATCCAGGAACTCCTGGACCATTAAGCATTGACTTTGCTTCAAGTATTGAGTTTGGAACAAATAAAATTTCTTCCGTAGACGAAGTCTATTACGCGAATCCTCAGCTGTACAAAGAAGAGGGTAAAGCGACAGCAAACTATGTACAAGTCACAGATAACCGTGGTGTATCAACAGGTTGGGATTTAAAAGTAAAGCAAGAGGCACAATTTGAAAATGCGACTGCAAAATACAAAACACTGAAAGGATCGGTTATTACCTTGAATAACGGGCAGCCTGCTTCTAATTCAGAAGGTGTTACCGCACCAACGACAGTCAAAAGTGTGAGTTTAAATCCAGGCGAATCCGTTCCAGTTATGAGTGCAGCAGATGGTGCTGGAGATGGGACTTGGGTTGATGTATTTGGAGGGCTAAAGAAGGTAGAAATAGTGAATGAAGAAGGGGTTAAAGAGAGTGTTAATAAAAATACAGACGTTCAACTGGAAGTTCCTGGTAAAACGCCGAAATCAGCTGTCGAATATCGTGCCCAATTAACGTGGACTCTTTCAGAAGTAGCTAGCAATTAGTTCTATTAAGAACCAAAGTCGCTGCGAAAGAACTTTGTATTCATTAATAGAAAAAAGGAGGGCGAAAAATGCGAAAGAAAAAAATAGTAGCTTTGTTTCCCTTTCTATTATTGCTGCTTATGTTAGTTCATTTAAACACAGTAGAGGCATCAGAGACAATTCAATACAAATCAAATGGTTCTACTAGCTTCTACGGGGAGTATGTTTTTACAGAGGAAAATAATAACAGTGACCCATCAACACAAAGTGGTGATAATACTAACAGCAATGGTTATGGTGGTGGAATTGGTGTATTACCAACTACCGGAGATGAACAGTCAGTATTCATGATAATCAGTGGTTTAATTCTTTTGGGAGGTAGTTCTGTCTATCTTTTAAAGCGAAGAATGAACATTCAATAAAATTAATTGAAAAAGGAGTTAGTATAATGACAATGACAAGCGAATTAGGAAAAACAGTAGCAACGGCAATAATTTTAGGTGCAGCAGTAGTTGCTATAAATGCAACAGATGTGCAAGCAGCAGCTACTCAAAGTTTTGAATCTAATGCAGTTGTGAACTTTGTTGAAAATACAACACCAACAAAACCTGTTGATCCAGAAAATCCTAATCCAGGTAAACCCGTTGGACCAATAGATCCAACAAAACCTGGAGGTCCAAATCCAGGAACACAGGGGCCATTAAGTATTGATTTCGCTTCAAGTTTACAATTCGGAACAAGCAAAATCACAACAACAGACGAAGTATACTCAGCATATGCACAAGAAGTTGTGAGTGATGGCGTTAGTTCTTTTCGCCCACACTACGTCCAAGTTACAGATAACCGCGGGGCAGATGCAGGGTGGAATTTAACAGTGAATCAAGAACAACAATTAACATCTACGGCAGGTAAAGAACTAGAAGGCGCGGTGATTACTTTAGAAAATGCAACTGTTAAGACAGTTGAAGGTTCAACAATTAAAGCGCCAAGCACTGCACCAAAATCAATTGAGTTAGTACCTGGTCAAGAAGTGTCTGTAATGTCTGCCGCCCAAGGTGAAGGTGCTGGTTTATGGGTAAATCATTTTGGTAACTCAGCAGCAACTGTTGTTGATGGTACTGATTGGAAACCTGGTGAAGAAGGTAACGATCCAACAGAGTTTGCAGTGAAACGCAACAATGCGGTCACACTAGCAATTCCTGGCAAATCTAACAAATCAGCAGCAGAATATCGTTCAGTTTTAAAATGGACATTATCCGAAGTTGCTGATAACGGTAGTGAAGAAGAAGGCGAAGACTAATCTACAAAGATAGTGTATTGCTGCGGTACTAGTATGATTTAGACAGTTGAAGGATGCAGTTACAGAGAAAAATATTCTGTGACTGCTTTTTTTGTAACGATTAGCTCAAAGTACAACAATCAGTAGAGGTATTTTTAATAGATAGGAGTGAAGAATCGTATGAAGAAACATTTTTCAGTAATTTTTGTAGCAGTGATGTTGTTAATCTCGTCAGTCGTTTCCGATAGTATTAGTGTTAAAGCAAATGAAAAAGAAATTATCAACATTGAGCTATTAGACGAAAGCATAAAAATGAATGACACTTTTATATTAGCTGTTAAAACGAAGGCGCCAATGATAAAAAAAGCCTCAATCCATTTACCAGATGGTATTGAGTGGGTTGCACAGAAAAAAGAATTAGGTAAAAAAATACAATATGATGAAAAAAATAGACGCATTACGTTCGAACCATTTGATGGGAATAGTCGTTTGCAGTTGCAAGCGAAAAAAATAGGCACTTATCAATTGCAATTACACACGTCAGAAAATGAGGGTGCAAATGTATCTAATGAAATTACCTTTGCAGTGGCTAAAGATGCGAATAATATAATGTTAACAGCAGATGAAAAAATAACAGCTGTTCAAAATCTTCCCCAAAAAACAGCCGACGCTTCAACTCCAAATGAATCCCCACAATCTGAAAAAAGTGAGAGTACAAGTGGAACAGTGCCTCCAAATAGTGATGAGGATGATGAAAGTGTAATTGATGAAAATGATCATTTAGCAGCACTTGAAAAACGAGCAGTAACAAGGGCCAATCAAGAATCACCCCCGCCATAAAATTTAAATATTGCGAGTTCATTTCATATTGTAAATAATACAGATAGTTTTATTCACGATAAAAATAAATCGCAAGTAGTTGTTACCAAAGATGAAAAAAGTCAAATGGGAGGTCTTTGGTATAAGAGACCGATTGATTTGCAAAAAGATTTTTCAATGGAAATGGCAATTTATTTAGGTGGTAACCCTAAAGGCGCAGATGGTATGGCTTTGGTATTCCAAAATGATCCGCGAAAATTAAATGTCTTAGGCGAAGCGGGAGCTGGCTTAGGTGCTTATGCAACTGCTAAAAAAGGTACCTATATTCAAAATGCGTTAGCTTTTGAATTAGATACGTACTATAACACCGGTAGAAATCCTGGGACAGACCGTTTAGTTTCAAAAAAAGCTGTTAATAAAGGACATATTGCCGTACAAGTTCCGGGAATTGACAATGGTAATAAATCGGGTGATCATTATGGTTTGCAGATAGCAGATAGTAACAACAAAATTTTAGCGAATGACACATGGCGACAGCTTAAAGTGAATTGGGATAGTAAAACACAAACGCTTACTTACAGTTTAGATGATTACAAACCGATCATCTATAAAGTTGACAATCTTGCAAAAACTTTTGGCGGTAATATGGTATATTGGGGTTTTACAGGTTCCACGGGTGGTTATACAAACTACCAATCAGTATCATTAGTAAATTTGCCAGAACAAAATGAGGCAACAATATCTAAACAAGTAAAAAACGATACGACAGCAACTGCTTATAATGATGATGTATCAGTTAAAGTAGGAGACACAGTAGGTTATAAAATCGTAATGAAAAATTCAAACGAGAACTATTTTGAATCGTTAAATGGTCAAATTATAGATACCTTAGATAATCGATTAGATTTTAAAACAGGAAGTTTATTGATAAATGGTATATCAAAAAGTGATACAGTTTGGAATAAAGGTACGATTCAACTAGGAGATGTTTTACCTGGTGATGAAAAAACGATTGAATTTAAAGCAACTGTAAAAAAACCGGGTAAAATTAAAAATACGGCAACATATCAAGCGGACTATGAGACAGCTCGGGAATCAAATGAAGCAAATGTAAGTACGGGAAATCTAATTGTTAACAAGAGAGATGGCGATATAAAAAAACCATTGCCAGGCGTTGTTTTTCAACTTGAACAACAAGATGGTAAAATTATTAACAATGAACTTGAAACGGATGCCACAGGCCAAATCAAAGTTAATTATTTAGCGCCGGGAAACTATGTGGTAAAAGAAAAAACAGCATTGCCTGGTTATCTAAAAGATGAAGAAGCACATCCTGTCATGATTGAAGCAGATCAAAGTCAAGGTGTCGCTAAATTGGAATTGAACAATTACAGAATTCCTACCCCAGAACCAACAATCGACAAAACAACAGATGTAAAAGAAGTGACAAAAGATCAAGAATTTGAATATACATTAAATGCAAAAAATGCTGAAAATAGGGGCGCATGGAAAGATGTTGTGCTGACAGATAAGCTGCCAGATAGTTTGAAATATGTCTCAAGTTCTTCTAGTGTAACGGTGGATGGCCAAACAGTTACCTGGCGTATTCCTGAATTAGCAGCAGGTGAAACAAAAAACGTTAAACTCAAGGTGAAAGTAGTGAAGGTACCACCAACTGATACGATAACAAATAGGT
Organism: Brochothrix thermosphacta DSM 20171 = FSL F6-1036; assembly: GCF_036884295.1. NCBI lineage: Bacteria > Bacillati > Bacillota > Bacilli > Caryophanales > Listeriaceae > Brochothrix > Brochothrix thermosphacta. Next base: position 2,220,526 of record NZ_CP145608.1, on the reverse strand, counting down.
TATCTGCAATTGGAAAAGACGAGCTTGGCAATGATTTTAAAGGAGACGATGCTACCGTAACAGTTAAATACAAAGGGGGGCTAGAGTTAGCATCAGTACCAGCAGAGCTAAACTTTGGGAAGGATTTAACTGTTAAACCGACCACAAAAAAATACCCATTAGTGAATTACAAAAATAAGTTGACCATTAGAGATTCTAGAGTTGTAAAAGATACGTGGCAATTAAACGCACGGATGGTTGAACAATTGCATAATAATCAATCTGAATTAACAGATGCCATTCAATTTTTCACGGCTGATGGCAAAAGACTATCGTTGAATAACGAGTTTGTGCGTTTGTATCAAGAGAAAAATAAGACGGTAGAAAATAATCTATCAGATAACTGGTCTGAAAACAAAGAAGGCTTCCGCTTGTTAATTGATGCGGGTAAAGGTAAGCCAGGTGATTATAAAGGTGTCGTTGAATGGACTTTAAGCGATGCTCCAGCGAGTTAAGCACTTTGTATAAAAGAGAATCAACTTCATGAAGAGATGGCGTATGATTCTCTTTTTTTTAGTTGTATCCTTTGATACACTAGAGAAGGATAAAAGCAGGAGGTTGTTATCATGGAGATACCTAAAAAAGAAGAATTGCAGATATTAGTTGAAGAATTATTAACGGTAAACACAGCTACGAGCTTAAAAAAAGTGAATAAAAAAATGACCACATGTGGTTTCGAAACAAAGTTATTAGGTCCAACGAACACAATGAGAATGGTGGAAGAAATCACTAATTCGGGTCAACTACTTTATTATTGGCATCAAGGACGAGCTAGTAGTATTCAATGTCGCTTAGTGATTGAAAGTTTAGATGATCTTTCAACAGAAGTGGTCAAAGTAAAGGCGATTAAATTCTAAAATAAAAAAACAGTTTCCTAGAAGAGCAGTGTTACATGTCTTCTAAGAAACTGTTTTTTTATTGTCGTGTAAAGTAAGGGAGCATTCGCTCTAAATCATCCATATTACGTACGTAAATGAGATGACGGCGAGTATTGGCAATAATTGCTAAAATACCATCTTCAGCAAGATTCATTTGGTCAATGGCATCATAACGAACAAAGAAATTGCCATAAAAGAAACCTTCTTTTTTAAAGCGGATTTTAGGTTGTCGTACAAAAGAAAGGATCAGGTAAAGGACTGTTAATGCTAATAATAAATAAGCATCCGTCATATTACCACCTTTGAAAAGAGTGATGATAAAAATCACTAAGAAGAGAGCAGCAAAAATGAGTGTATCCATGATATTACGTTTGCGCAATTGAATTGTCAAACTGGTTTTTCCCTTTAGCATGTCGATGATGAACGTATCATAAATGAGATAAAGTACGATAAGAACGACATAGCCTCCTAAAAACAAAGTGGTAAGAGACATGTGAGTACACCTCCGTCTGTGTTGTATTAATTATAGCATAAAATAAAAACAGGTAAGGCAAGGTGGATGTACGACCTCGCCTTACCTGCTTGATAATTTAGAATTATTTAAGCTAAGAAACCTACCCAGTAACCAAGGATACCGATTACGAAGAAACCGAAAATCAACCAAAGTGGATTAACTTTTCTCTTCAATAACCACATACATGCAAATGTTAAGAGTAACGGTACTAAACCAGGCATCAATTGATCTAAAATTGATTGAACAGTTGTTTCAACGACTTTACCATCTGCGCCTTTTACTTTAGAAAGAACGAATGGCATATTCACCGTGGTCCACTTATTAACCAATGCTCCCATGATGAAGAGTCCGAGAATTGAAGCACCTTCTGTTAATTTTTGTAAGAGACCACCACTCATGTCTCCAACAACAGCAGATCCTTTTTTATAACCGTAAGATACACCCCAGTAGCGGATGAAAAGTCGTACAGCATTGAAGAATACGAAGAATACAATCGGTCCAAGAATACTACCGTTCATTGCAAGTGACGCACCAAGTGCACCAGCTACCGGACGTAAAGTTCCCCAGAAAATGGGATCACCAACACCAGCTAAAGGTCCCATTAAACCAACTTTGATACCGTTGATGGCACCATCATCAATTGGAGCGCCGTTTGCGCGTTGTTCTTCCATCGCCAGTGTAACTCCGATAATTGGAGCGCCGACATAAGGATGCGTATTAAAAAATTCTAAGTGACGTTTAATCGCAGCAACTCGTTCGGGTGAACCTTCAGGATATAGACGTTTAATCGCAGGCACCATAGCATAGGCATAACCTAATGCTTGCATACGCTCAAAGTTCCATGAACCTTGGAAGACATTGCTTCGATAAAAGACGTTACGTATATCTTTACTCGTTAATTGTTTTTCTAACTCTTGTACTTTTTCAGCCATGATTGTCTCCTCCTCCTTAGTCTAATTCGTCGTCTAAATCATTCGCCGGTGCGCCGTTTGCAGTTGCACCACCACCGCCATTATTACCATCTTTGTAATATTTAGGGTGTAATTGGATAAAGATAATTGCTAAGAAGGCACCGATAACACCTAAAGCAATTAGGTTGAACTGAGTGAATGCCGCTACAACGAATCCGAAGAAGAAGAAAGGCATTAAATAGTTGGCTTGCATCATGTTGATAACCATTGCGTAACCGACAACAACGATCATACCACCGGCAACAGCAAGACCACCAGTAACAACATCAGGGATAGAGTCAAGCAAGTTTTTAATTGTATCAGTACCGACTGAGTAAGCAACAATTACCGCTGGAATAGCGATACGCATAGCTTGTAATAATAGTGCGGTGAGATGCAATCGAGATATGGCATTTAAATCGCCACGATCAGCAGCTTTATCTGCTGCATGTTGGAAACCTACTGTGATTGTACGAACTAAGATAGTTAATACTTGTCCAGCAGCAGCTAACGGAATAGCTAAAGCGATACCAGCACCAATACTTTGGCCACCACCGATAACTAAGATTGTTGAAATAATTGAAGCAAGAGCTGTATCAGGTGCAACAGCTGCACCGATGTTCATCCAGCCTAATGCGATTAATTGAAGTGAAGCACCAATCATAACACCTTGAGAGATGTCACCAAGCACTAAACCGATTAGCGTACAAGCGATTAAGGGCTGATGCGTTTGAAACTCGTCAAGGATGGAACCCATACCAGCAACACATGCTACTAAAAAGACCAGGATAATTTGTATAGTACCAATTTCCATGAGATTTTCCTCCTTTTCCTACAATAGTTTATTTGATTTTATCAAGCAATGTCATCATGTTGACTTTATGATCAGCAGCAACTTTTCGTGCTTCTAATTCAATTCCTTTATCATGCAATGTTTTGAATGCTGCGATATCAGTGTCATCAACAGAAATTGCATTTGTAACCATTTGTTTTCCTTCATGGAATGCCATACCACCAATGTTAACACTTGTGATATCGATACCATCTTCGATAACACGTACAACATCAGTTGGATTAGTGAAAAGGAACATGACTTTATCATCTGCATATTTGGCATTGTTGTACACGCGAGATGCTTTTGAAACATCAACAACATGTGCTTTAACACCGGGTGGTGCAACTTGTGTTAATAAAGTTTTACGAACAGTATCGGCAGCAACTTCATCAGATACAACGATAATGCGGTTTACACCTGTTTCTTTTGTCCAAACAGTGGCAACTTGACCGTGAATTAGACGGTCATCAATACGAGCTAATTTAATAATCATTTATAATTCCTCCTCATTCTCTTCTTCTGCAGCTCCCGACAAACTCTCTTTTAAGGATTTGATGCCGAACTGACCTGATGTAATTGCTGTTTGCACTAATTCAACTAAAGTCTGACTAGGACGCATTGAAAATGTTTCCAGTAACATTGGAATACTGACTCCAGTTACAACATCGGCATTCTCATCTTCAATAACGATACGGCTCGCCGCGTTGAAGGGGCTACCACCGAATAAATCGACAAGGAAGAGTAATCCTTCACTTGTATCAAGCTGTTGTGCTTCTTCGTTTAATTTATCGACTAACGTGTCTGCATTTTCTCCAGGCATAAAATCGATAAAACCAACATTACTTTGTTCTCCGATAATCATTTCAGTTGAGCGTAATAATTGCTCAGCAGAGGCACCATGTGTACCTATAACAATCGCAACTGTCATTTGTCTCACCTCATCTTTTTTTATTTATTTGGTCTACACTTTATATAATGCAAGATTCGTGCCAACTTTTTTGACGGGTATGGAAACGTTACCACATAAAGTGTTTCGTAAAAAAAGACACAAAAAAAGACAGTGCAAGACACTAATTCTGCGGATGCTTTGAATAGTGTCTTGTACTGTCGAAAATGTGCGACTGCTAATTTTGGATTTTTACATTTTCAATCATATCCATGAGATAAAATAGTTCACTGTCAGGCAATTTAATCTGTAGACTGGTTGAAAAGAGTAGCGCAATCGTTTGATAATCAACGACTTTGCTGAGTTGTGAAGGGCTTGGTTTAGAGTAATAAGTCAAAGTTTCCTTTAGAACACAACGTTCAAGTGCACAACCAATATGAACCATCATATTTATTTTTTGGCCATTAGTGAGGTTTATCTCTTCAAATAATTCGATATCATCGATAAAAGCGCGCAATAACGGCAGTATTTTTGAAGGGTTTAAATAAGTTAAGAATTCATTGAGGCTTTCTTCGCTCATTTGTAAAACCATCGATGGTTTATTAACCTGTTGTTGAATTGATGAGTTGAAGGCAGTAAAGTAGTGTGCAATAATATCTTCACCCTCATTATCAAATAATTGCTCCAAGGGGATAAAAGGCACACCGACATTGGGATTAGCAATACCCACTGAAACAACAATGTTATAACGCTCTAATTCTTCCTTACGCTGAGCCACTTCATGAAGCGGCATGACAAGTATTTCAATATCGCTCCGACCCATATTATCGAGAATGTTACCTAAAAATGATTGTAATTTTAAAGCCGTACCTTCACCAGTAGTACAAACACTAAGGATAGCAGTCGGTTTATCGAAATGTGTTGCAGTTGTTAAGGCCGTTGAAGTACCCAATGGTTTTTCCAAGTAGCTATCATAACCACGAAAGTCTTTCAATGAACGGTAAATTGTATCCAATTCCATTTCCATAATAGTTGCTTTACGAACAGCTTCTAACACAGTCGGCGTAGAGACCATATCAATCGTTTTTACAGGGATTCCTGTCTCTTCGGTTAAGATATCACCAAAACCAGTGAGCGAGCCCATATCAACCATTAAAAGAACACCTTTACCTGTGTCTATTTCACGTACAATTGTCCTCATGTCATCCAATACCTTTTTTGGGCTGAGATCTAGAGGCATATCAATACTGCGGATATTGCTTTCACCAAGCAAAGTTTTAACGACATTAACCATACTACTTGCAGTGCTGCTACCATGCATGGCAACTAAAATAGCAACGCGTTGTGATTTATTATCTTTTAAAAGCGAATTAATCAGCAAGGTTAGATAGAGAGTTTCCATCATTGGTACAGAAACAGAAAAGTGTGTTTTAATCATTTGGTTAATTTGTAAAGAAAGTTCGTATTCAGTTGACATTTCTTGGACAACGTTCTCGATATTGGCATAACGCACAATCTTATGCTCTTTATTACGCTTCAGAAAGGCAGTAAGGTGTAAACCAAAAGCAAGGATAAAACGTTCATCTAGTTTTTTACGTAAGCTTTCTTCAATCATTGATTTTATATTTTCGGTGAAATTCAAAATATCCTCGTTAATCACTTTCAGCATCTTTTCACGTGATTGTGTGTTGTTTTGAAATTTTTCGTAAAATGAATTGAGATGTATATCAATATCGATACCAATAAAGCGATTGATTTCTTCGTCTTTAATTCCTTGATCGACCATGAAACCAACTTTATCTTCAATAATACTATAGAGATTAAAATCAGGCTCGTAAGCGTCGTCTTTTATGAGTGAAATATTTTTACCATCAGGCATAACGATAACATCACTTTGTAATTGGTCAGATAATTCCTGCATTTCAACACGATTGCCACTTAGATGAAAGAAGCCATTTTTAACTTCAGCAGGTAAATCTTTGAAGCGGATAGAAAGTTTTTCCTCTCTTAGAGAATGCAGAAAGGCATTGGCACATACTAATTGAATATTTGATTTGAGCTGTCCAACATTACCGTAGGTAGTGTTCCCAATGAGAGCTTTTGTGGCCTCAGTATCAATTTCAATTGGTTTTTTTATACGATGTGCTTCGGTTGTTAATAGGAAGCGTAGTAAATCAATTTTATCTTTAGCAGAGCGCTCTTCAAAAGTTGGAATTGTAATAATAATAGGAATGCGTCGTACAAATGTTTTTAATAGTGAGGAGTCAGGATTCTCTGTAGTGGCGCAAATGATTAATACATCTGCATGATGTGTGCGTTCAGTTTCACCTAATTTCGCGTAACCGCCATTATCCATTAGGTAAAAAATCATTTCTTGACCTTCTGGAGGTAAGCGGTGGACTTCATCGAGGAAAAGAATACCACGGTGTGCTTTTTCGACCAAACCGCGCTTATCAGAATCTGCCCCTGTAAAAGCGCCCTTAACATGACCAAATAAATGTGACATTAGCAGTTGAGGGTTTGTATAATAATCAGCACAGTTGAACACAATGAAAGGTGCATCTTCTGAGTATTTGCCAATATGGCGTGCATAGTTGAACATCATATTAGCGAATAATGTCTTACCAACCCCAGTTTGCCCAACAATTAAAGTATCCAATCCATTAGGTGGATAGAGAATGGCCGCTTTAGCTTGTTCAACTTGATTACGAAGGCTAGAATCTGCTCCAATTAAATCTGAAAACGGTGTTTTTTCTTCGTCTGTATTAAGTGTATGAGGTTCGAGTGCAATAAAATCGGCGAGGGAATCAAAAAAGGTTTGTTCGGGCAAAGTACCGAGTAAACGTTCAGCCGTTGCCAAACTTAAATAACCGACCGGACGCCCGTTAATTTTAATTAATTTATGTTCACGGAATAGTTGGTTTAGGTCAGCACTCACATTATTACGCTGTATTTCAACAGATTCAGCAATTTGTAATGCTGTTATACCACCATTCTTTTTTAAATCATTCCACGATAGCGAAACAGAAAGCATTTCGAGTTGTGCTAAAATACGCTCATTTCTTTTCAAATTAGAACACCCCTTACCCTATGATACTTGTATTTTACCATGAAAAAAGATATTCTGATAATAAGAGTATTAAAAAAAAGACAGCGTTTACTAAAAGCAGAGGCGATACTGTCTTATTATAAATAGGGGGCGTAAAAAAATGAAAGAACCGATTTTTTTAGACGGAGAAGTACATGAAAAAATATGGGGTGGGAAAAAACTTCATGAATTATTTGGTTACGGAGACGGCAAAGGTAAAATGGGTGAAAAATGGGGGATTAGCGCACATAAAAATGGTGACGCCAAAGTCTTAAATAGTAGCCTCAAAGGAGAAACGCTCTCAAGTCTATGGGAAAAACACCGTGAATATTTTGGTGGATCAACGCAAGCTGAATTTCCATTATTAACTAAAATATTAGATGCTAGCGAAGATTTATCTGTTCAAGTTCACCCTGATGATGAATATGGTAAAGCACATGCAGGCGAACAAGGAAAAACTGAATGTTGGTATGTGATTGCAGCTGAGCCAGGTGCAGAAATTATTTATGGACACAATGCAAAAACAAAAGAAGAATTTGAAAAGTTAGCATCAAGTGGTGAATGGGATAAATTACTACACTCTATTCCCGTTAAAGCAGGCGATTTTTATTATGTACCAAGTGGAACAGTTCATGCGATTGGAGCAGGAATTGTTATTCTTGAAACACAACAAAGTAGTGATACAACGTATCGTTTATATGATTACGATCGTGTGGAAGAAGCAACTGGTAAAACGCGTCCTTTACAAATTACAGAATCATTAGACGTAACTACAGTACCGCATCATGTTGAAGAAATGCCTATGAAAAAGGTAATATCAGAAAACATGAGCATGATTACATTGGTAGAAAGCCCTTATTTCAACGTCTTTAAATGGGAAGTACGTGGTGCTGCAACAATGAATGCAACTGGACCGTATACATTAATAAGTGTTATTTCAGGTACAGGACATATCAGAATTGATGACGATTCGTACGATTTAAAAGCAGGCGATCACTTAGTTTTACCGACTGATGTAACAACATGGAAATTAAAAGGTAACATGGAAATCATTGCTTCTACTCCTGGCGAAAAGAACAGTTAAATAAGGAGGAAAAGCGATGTTCGGTATTATTGATTATGGAACGTTTGTGCTCACATGTGTATTATTGAACTTAATACCAGGAGCGGACACAATGTACATATTGAGTCGAAGCATGTCACAGGGCAGGTCAGCAGGGTTATACTCCGCGTTAGGCATAACGGCAGGTACAATTATACATACGTTGTTGGCAGCTTTAGGATTGAGTTTGCTACTCGTAAAATCCATTGTTGCGTTTACGATTGTAAAATGGTTAGGTGCTGCCTATTTAATTTATTTAGGCGTTAAGATGTTCCGTGATAAAAGTCAATTTGGAAATATCGAACACATCAGTGGGGGCTCTAATAAACGCACACTCTTTGTTCAAGGGATGTTGACAAATGTGATGAATCCGAAAGTAGCCTTGTTTTTCTTATCATTTATACCACAATTTATTAATCCTTCTGATAGTACGGCCTTAACATTTGTTTTGTTGGGGTTTACCTTTACAATGACAGGTTTCATATGGAGTGTTGTTATTGCAAGCATAGCAGGTGTTTTGAGTGGGAAACTACAAAAAAATCAAAGTATTTCACACTATTTGAATAAAATTATGGGCAGCATTTTAGTGCTATTAGGCATTAAATTATTTGCAAGTAAATAGTGAAAGGATCCTCAATCTTTTAAGCGTACCATTACCTTTTTTAGTTGGAGTATTGAAGACAGGCATTAAAGTCAACGACATATACTTCAGTTTAATTTTCAGGTCTCACATTGAATTTATCTTCAAAAGTATCTTCTAATATCTGTTTTTTGCAGTATGTATTTCAGCTCGAATTTTTCACCATTAATAGGTCAGTAGTGACAGTTATAATTTGACGAAAGCGATTGCAATCGTTATATTTAGTGTGTGAAAACATTTTTGAGTAGTGATACAGTAACGTGAAAAAAATGGCGTCAGAGAGTGCTGTGAAGAAGTGTAGTGAAAAGGTAATGGAGGCGGATGAAAATGACGATGTTAAAAAAGGTAAAAGACGGTTTAATCGTGTCATGTCAAGCGTTAGAAAATGAACCCTTACATAGTTCTTACATTATGAGCCGTTTAGCAGTTGCAGCTGAGCAAGGTGGGGCAGTTGGTATTCGGGCAAATTCAGTAATTGATATTATAGCAATTCAAGCGACAACAAGTTTACCCATTGTAGGAATTATCAAACGGGACTATGAGGACTCCCCTGTATTTATTACAGCCACAATGTTAGAAGTTAATGAATTAATGACAACAGGTTGTGAAATGATTGCCTTAGATGCGACTAGCCGAGTACGACCGAATGGTGAAAGTTTAGCAGAATTAGTCTCTAAAATTAAGTTGAATTATCCTGATATATTACTAATGGCAGATATTGCTACAGTAGATGAAGCCCTTAATGCTGAATCGTTAGGGTTTGATTGTATATCGACAACATTGATTGGGTACACAGCTGAATCTGAAGGTCATGATTTGGCAGCTAATCATTTTGAAAAACTACGAACAATTATTGAGAAATGTACACTACCTGTCATCGCAGAAGGTAATGTTGATACACCTGAAAAAGCACAGCAGTGTAAACAATTAGGTGTTCATTCTATTGTTGTTGGAAGCGCAATTACGCGTCCACAACTTATTACAGAAAAATTTGTAACGAAAATGAATGAAAAAAGATAACGATTGAATGATTAGAATGAACATGCTAAGATGAAGCAGTAAATAAACACCACTAGGGGAGCTTAGATAAGCTGAGATTGGACATTGTCCTCAACCCTTTGACTTGATCTGGTTAGTACCAGCGGAAGGAATGTGGCTTGTTCTCGTATGGAACATCATTCTGTTTAACAGCTGGTGTTTAGCCGTTTTTTCGCATACAAAAACAACCACTTTCTCTTTTTAGAAGGTGGTTGTTTTTTTACGCTTAATTAAAGGGGGATCAGAAAATGACATTGTTCACAGACGAGTTAAAAGTCATGACAGCAAAGAGTTGGGAAAAAAGCATGACACATCCTTTTGTAGTCGAACTAGCAGAAGGAACATTACCAGAAGAAGCATTTAAACGGTATTTAGTGCAGGATATGTATTATCTAAACCATTATAGTAAAATACATGCGCTAGCAGCAGTTCAAGCAGAAGAAACAGCTGTTACTCATATGTTATTGAAGCAAGCACAAGAAACAATTGCAGCAGAGATGTTAATGCACACGGAGCATGCTCGTTTATTAGGGATGTCGACAACAATACAAACTGATATTCGTCCATTACCAACAGCATATGGGTATACATCACATTTATATCGTGTGGCGATGGCAGGAAGTTTAGGGCAAACGATTGCTGGACTACTTCCTTGTTATTGGCTTTATGCAGATATTGGGTCTTATTATCGGGACAGTAAACCAGTGAACCCCTTGTATGCTAGTTGGCTGGAAAACTATGGTAGCGAGCTATTTCAGAAAGAGACTCAAGTACAAATTGATTTGTTAAATCGTTTAGCCGAACTAAGTAGTGAAGCGGAAAAGGAAAAAATGCGCGATGCATTTAAACGGGCTAAGGAGTATGAATTGGCATTTTGGGAAATGGCTTATGCCGGAGAACAATGGCCATCAGAAAAGTAAGTGAAAAAAATCGCACAGCTGACGTGTTTTACGTCTACCGTGCGATTTTTTATTAATTTTTTTTCAAACGACGAGCAATTAAGCTGCCGAGAGATTGAATAATTTGTACAATCACAATCAACAAAATTAAGGTGGCATACATCATGTTAGGTTGGAAGCGAAGATAACCGAATTGATAAGCAAGGTCACCTAAACCGCCAGCGCCTACAAAGCCAGCCATAGCAGTTGCGCCAATCAAACCAATAGTAGCAATTGTTAAACCTAAAACAATCGATGAACGGGATTCACGAACCACCACAAACCAAATGATTTTCCAAGTTGAGATACCCATGGATTGATACGCTTCAACAACACCTTTATCGACTTCTAATAATGCAGATTCAATCAAACGTGCAATATAAGGCGCACAATAGACAACTAATGGAACGATAACACCTTGGACGCCAATCGTTGTGCCAGCTACGACCTTTGTAAAAGGGAGTAGAAAGAATAGCAATATGATGAAAGGGATTGATCGAATAACGTTGATAGCAGCATTTGAAATAGCGTATGCGACAGGACTATCCGCGTAACCACCTTTACGTGTTAGTACAAGTAGAATAGCTAAAGGGACGCCGAGAATAATTGAAATCAGTAGGGAAATCACGGTCATCTGAATCGTCGCAGCTAAACCATCGAGTAAAGTGGGACCCCATTCATTAAAAAAATTAGCCATTGATTTCACCTTCTTTCTTCACAATAATTCCTTGACCACTCAGATAATTAATTGCTGCAGTTACTTTGTCTGGTTCGCCCTCTAAATGAACCAGAAGATTGCCAACGGATTCATTTTTAAATTGATCAATTCCACCAGCAATGATATTAGGTACCACTCCAAAAGTAGTTGCTACATGTGCTAATGCTGGTTTAGTTGATGAAATACCAACAAAAGTACAATGGATAAGAACGCCTTCTTCTGGTAAAGTTTGCAAAAATTTAGCAGGCAATTTGTATTTTGCCGAATCTTGAACGAATGTTTTGGTAATAGTTGAACGCGGCTGTGTAAACACATCAACGACAGGCCCTTGTTCTACAATTTGTCCATCTTGCATCACCGCAACACGATCACACAAGCGCTGAATAACACTTAATTCATGCGTGATTAAAAAGATGGTTAGGCCTAGCTCCTGGTTTATTTCTAACAATAAATCAAGGATAGACTCTGTTGTAGTGGGATCAAGTGCACTTGTTGCTTCGTCGCTTAATAAAATTTCTGGTTCATGTGAAAGGGCACGTGCAATCGCTACACGTTGTTTTTGCCCACCAGATAACTGTGCAGGAAAAGCTGACGCTCGATCACTTAAACCAACGATTTCTAAGTATTTCTTAACGCGCTGTTGGATAAGATCTTTTGATAACCCTGCGAGTTTCAATGGAATAGCCACATTATCATATACAGTTGCAGTTGTAAGTAAATTGTAACCTTGAAAAATCATTCCGATTTTTTGACGTGTTTGTTGTAAGTCATTTTTATTTAAATCATTTAGTTTGATACCGTCAACAAAAACTTCACCCTCAGTCGGTGTTTCTAATAGATTGATACAACGTATGAGAGTACTTTTACCAGCGCCACTATAACCAATCACGCCATAAATTTCACCTTTATGAACACTTAAAGAAACGTTATCTAATGCGTTGATTGTTTTTTTACCAACTTTATAATTTTTCGTAATGTTTTTTAATTCAATCATGCCTTACGCCTCCAGTAATACAGTCATTTACCAAGTTGGAACAACCGAACCTTTAAATTGTTTTGCGATAAATTCTTTCACATCATCAGATTGATAATACTTTTTAAGTTTTGCGACAATAGCATCATCTTTATTTTCGGTACGAACAACAAAGTAGTTAGGATATGGGTTTTTAACTAATGGCTCGTGGTAAATAGCATTATCTTTAATGTTAAGCCCAGCACCCATTGCAAAGTTTGTATTAATAGCAGCAACAGCTACTTCACCTAATTGAGCTGGAATTTGTGCAGCGTCAAGTTCAACAATTTGCAAATCAAGTTTATTTTCAACAACATCTTTTTTAGTTGTATTTTCGCCAGCGTTTTTATCAAGTTTAATGATGCCAGCTTTTTCAAAAAGTTGTAACGCACGCAATTCATTTGCAGGATCATTAGGAACAGCGATTTTATCACCTTTTTTGAGATCTTTTAAATCTTTAAGTTTATCTGAGTAGATACCAAGTGGAAATGCTACTGTGCTGAAAGCTTCCGTTATTTTAAAATCTTTTGATTTAACTTGGTTTTTTAAAAAGGGTAAAGTTTGGAAACTATTTGCATCTAATTCCCCTTGATCTAAAGCCGTATTGGGTGTGTTGTAATCACTAAATACTTTAAGTTTCACCGTTACGCCATCTTTTTTAGCAACTTTAGCAACTTCTTGCATGATTTGCTCATGGGGTCCACCCGTTACACCGACTGTAATTCTTTTATCATCAAGTGCTTTGCTACTGTTACCACAAGCAGTTAGAGTGAAAACTGCTACTAAAATAAAGATAAAGCCTACTGATTTTTTGATGTTATGCATAATGATTTCCCCCTAGGATATGTTTTGAAAAAAGATAATAAAAAAAACTTCTCTAAAAGAGAAGTTGGCAGTGGACATACTTCTCTCATCTATCACAATCTATGAAGATTGTGTTGGATTTAGCACCTCATCAAATTAAATTGACAGGTTGCCGGGTTTCATAGGGCCAGTCCCTCCACCACTCTGGATAAGAAATTTATTTAGTTTATTAAACTTTGATAAATATGAGTATAGCTATAAAAAGATAATAAGTCAATCTCTTTCGAATATTCAGTCAATAACAATTTGAAAAAAGTTACTAACTGTGTTTTTGATGATAACGGATACATATCTTTTGAGTCAGGTATAAAAAGATGGTAAAATAAAGTCAGACACAAAGAAATAGAGGGGGAAGATTTTGAAGAAATTAATAAGTATTATGATGGCCGTTGTTATTATGATGTCACCGGTAGGGACACAAGCTATTAACTTTGTCACACCTGATCAATATAAAACAACATCCGTTACAACTGTAAGTGCAAAAATGCGTGGTGGTGGATACCGTTCGAGCAATCGTTCATATAACACTAATAGCAATCGTGTGAAGAGTAACACAAACCGAACAAATACAAATCGTGCCGCTACAAATAAAGCTGTTACAGCGAATAAAGCACAAGCTAAAAGTCGTTTTGGTGGATTCCTAGGTGGGATGATGCTCGGAGGTTTAGCAGGAATGCTATTTGGTGGTATGCTAGCAAATATGGGTGGTTTCGGAAACATCTTGGGAATGATTATTAATGTATTAGCGATTATTATTATTATTCGTTTAGTATTTATGATTATTTCACGTATACGTCAAAATAAAAAAGCGCAAGCAACAGCTGGTGGATACTCAGATAGTCGCCAAATGGATCGTGATCAAGACGTTCAAACTAATTATCAAAATGCTATGGGTGGTGGCGCTGCGACTGCAGAAGCTGAAACTGGTATTGTTTTAGATGAAGATAACATTTCAAACGCGGTAATTGACTTCTTCTCATACGAAAAACAAATTAATATGTATGAAATGCAAGTATCATTAACTTATGATGAGCGACAAGGCTTTGGTGCTGATGTTCTTAATAAATCGGGCAGTGTTATTCAATCACTTGACCATTTCTCATTAGTTCAAGCTATTCGTTACTGGGCAGAGAAAGAAACTGACTTAAATCCTAATATGGGGATTAAACTTAATTTCTCTGAGGATAAAGGTATTACAGCAACTTTAAGCTAAAATAAAGTAAAAGAAAACGTCTCAAATGGATGTAAATATATCCGTTTGTGGCGTTTTTTGAATTCTTTAGATTCCTTTTATTTTAACAATGACAGTGCTAGAATAGACATACGAACAACTGATAGGAGTGCGATGTATGAAACAAAAAGATACAGAGTATAAAGATTTAATGATGATTATGCTACGAACAGGAATATTAGGTTTTGGAGGAGGACCCTCCGTTATGCCGCTATTTCAACATGAGATAGTAGATAAATATAAATGGATGAGTAGTGCAGACTTTGATAACTCGCTTGCGATTGCTAATGTTCTTCCAGGCCCAATCGCAACAAAAGTGGCAGCTTACTTAGGATATGAACGGAAAAAAACTTTAGGCGCAATATGGGCAGTTTTTTGGCATCTATTACCAAGTACAATTGCAATGATTGCTTTATTATCAGCTGCAACAGTATTGAATGACTCACCAATTGTTCAAGGCGTTATCGCTGCAGTAACCCCAGTGGTTGTGGTGATGTTATTACTGATGGGTTATCGTTTTGCTAAGACGGCATATAATGGTTTGGGTATGATATTAACGCTTATAGCATGTGCAGTTGCAGGGATATTACTGTACTATATTCATCCAGCATTGGTCATTATTCTATTTACTCTATACGGTTCACAACATTACCGCTTGATTGGAGGTAAAAAGAAATGATCGTACTTTGGGAATTATTTAAGTCATTTTTCACAGCAAATATTTTTGGTTATGGTGGTGGTCCCGCATCAATCCCATTAGTGTTTCATGAAGTAGAAAAACATCAGTGGATGAGTCAAAGCGACTTTTCAAATGGAATTGCCTTAGCTAATGCTTTACCAGGCCCAATTGCAACTAAATTAGCAGTTTCAGTCGGTTATCCTGTGATGGGAATACTTGGTTCAATTGTTGCGATTATCGCTACAGTATTACCTTCAGCGATTATTTTTATTGTGATCTTTAAAAAACTAGATCAATATAAAAAATCAAAAGTAATGTTAGGTATTATGTTAATGGTACAGCCTGTTGTTGCAATGTTAATGTTCAGTGTGACCTATACGATGGGTAAAACATCAATCGTACAACTAGGCTGGATTCAATTTGTAATTCTTGCAATCATCAGTTATATTGCGTTAGAAAAAATGAAATACCATCCAGCCTTGGTTATTTTAGGTGCCTTTGTATATGGTGGACTTATATTACCACTGTTATAAAACTTGTTTGCAACAGAAGCAGAACACGTATTCTTTTGTGAATGTTCATAATGATAAAAAAGAGGGCGTGTTAGAGTGGGACTTAAAATTCCTAATCTAACACGCCCTCTTTTTTGTATTCTAAATAATCGTTATTTTGACAAGGTTGAAGATACTTTCATTTTACGTTTAATGAGTGAGTTTTTCTCCAATATCTTTAATACCAAACAGGTTGTTATCATTCTGATTTTTCTCCAACGTCAACAACCGATATTTTCAGCTATTTCAAAAAATCATTAGGTATAGATAACCTACTTCATTTTTCTCCAATATCTTTAATACCAAACAGGTTGTTTCCGTTTTCATGTCTTTCAAATACTAGGAAAGTTGACGTTTTTTTCTGATTCTTAAGATAATAATCATTAATAGTATACCTAATAAAGCACCAATGCTATCTAATATAACGTCAGAAACAAGAGGTGTTCTATCTACTGTGAATGATTGGTGCCATTCATCAGTCACTGCAAACAGGCTTAAAGTAATAGGAGATAACACCCAAATCAGTTGCTTTTTAACCCTGAAAGAATGTAAAATTAAGATATAAATCATTCCCATAATAAAATAGATTGAAAAGTGTGCTGCTTTACGAATAAAAAATTCAATGAAATGATAATACCCCCCTTTAGCAATACTAACGGGTTGACTTCCGTAAGTAAATTCCACCTTCATTAATACATCTTCGAAGGGTTTTGTAGACAGAGATGTCTCTAAAACAGGAATAAGTGTTTGTTTCCCATATGGTTGAGAAGAAGAATAAAAAATTGTTCCAGCAATAACTAGTAATATAATTAAAGAAGTAAATCCAATAACATTGTTTTTTTTCATGTAAAATCGCTCCTATCTCTTTTCGGCGTTATCATTTTAAGTATATATTTCGTAAAACAGTATCAGACTAGTTAACTAGTCGATCTATCCAGAGGAGAGGATAGTGAAGGCACTTCATTTTAACATATTATGGGTGGAATGTATTTTTCATATTTCAAAATGATTTAAAATTTAAAAATCGCAGACTCAATAAAACGTATGTGGTTTTAGGAGGAATGTTGCCGATGAAAAAAATATACACACTGTTTATTTTAGGAACACTGATGGAAAAAGATATGCATGGTTA
This sequence comes from Brochothrix thermosphacta DSM 20171 = FSL F6-1036, assembly GCF_036884295.1. Classification (NCBI taxonomy): domain Bacteria; kingdom Bacillati; phylum Bacillota; class Bacilli; order Caryophanales; family Listeriaceae; genus Brochothrix; species Brochothrix thermosphacta. The sequence goes on along the minus strand of NZ_CP145608.1, from coordinate 2,203,431 downwards.
TCTGCTGAAAAGCGTGCTTAATGATGTATTAGGGCCTTTTAAAAAAATTAGTTGGGGCGTATTATATCCATTGATACATGAATTGTCAGAAGTAGGACTGATTGAGGCTATCGTTCATGAAAGTAATGAGAAAAGTAAAAAAGATTATCAAATTACAGAAAAAGGCAGACTGGAGTTCAATAAATTAATGGTTGAACCAATCGAGTTCAAACATTTGTATATGATGCATTTTAAAGTGAAATTAAGTGCCATTAAGTGGATTAGCCGCTACGATGCAGTTAATATTTATGCGAATTATGTTCAATACACAACGATATTGATTAATTATAAAAAATCCATTTTAGCTCATGAGATTAATGAGCACGTTAATGGGTTAATTGAAACAGAGATGAAAGAGTTGCAATTAGCTCGTAAATGGTCTAAACAAATGATAAAAAAGTTATAATATTTTATACACAAAATGAAGGTTGCGCACATGGCGACCTTCATTTTTTATTGACAATTACTACATATAAAATTACGATGGGATTATACTACTCTGTTTAACAGTGAAGGAGGAGCTATGAATTTAGAACATAAACATCTCCAAGAGCAACGTCAAACGATAAAAATGACACAAGAACTCTCACAAGCAATTGCGGTTTTGCAATATACAAAAGAGGAACTGACAGCTTATCTTGAAGATAAAGCATTAGAAAATCCATTTTTGGATATTGTTGTGGACCAAAAGAGTGTGTTGGATAAGAATAGATTTAAAGAAACGTATAAAGAACAGTATAAAAATACAAGCGATGATTACGATGTTATTGGACAACTTCCAGAAAAAACAAAGAATTTAGCCCAATTTTTACATGAACAAGTTATGTTAAGTATGCGCGAAATGAAGTTAAGAGATATTGTTCAGTTTCTAGTGGATAATTTAGATGAGAACGGCTACCTTAAATTTACATATCAAGAGTTAAGTGATAGTATCGATGCAACTGAAGTTGAGTTTGAAAATGGGCTAACCTTATTGCAACAACTGGATCCAGCCGGTATAGGTGCAAGGTCATTGAGTGAATGTATTTGTTTACAAATCGATCGCGATATTCGCGCGCCTAAAAGCGCATTTAGAATCATTCAAAATCATTTTGAAGAGTTCTCGCAAAAAAAATGGCAGAAAATTGCTATTTCTGAAAATATTAGTCTACAAGAAATTGAAAAAATTGCTGATTATATTAAAACACTCACACCCTATCCTGGAAAGCGATTTAACGAAGAAACAAATCTGTATATATCACCAGATGTTCGGGTTACAAGAGTTGCTGATGCATGGCAAATTATTCCAATCAACTCAGGCATTCCGGAAGTACAATTCAATACGAGCTATTTCGACTCGATGAAGGCTGAAACGGAAAGTGAAGTGCAACAGTACTTGCAACAAAAGCAAGCTGACTATCACTGGATTAAGCAAGTGCTAGATAAACGTATTTCAACAATAACTGCAGTGACAGAAGCCATTCTGCAAAGACAACACTCCTTTTTTAACGAAGAACATCACCCCTTACAACCGATGACATTTATGGATGTGGCCAAAGAAATTGACGTGCATGAGTCAACAATTAGTCGAACAGTTAATAATAAATATCTCGAAACAAGTTTTGGAATTTATGAATTGCGCTCATTTTTCACTCAAGGTGTCTCGGAAAATAATATCTCGAATAAAACGGTTCAAGAATTGATTAAAGTAATAATAGCAGAAGAGGATACAAAAAAACCGCTATCTGATCAGAAAATAACGGATCTTTTGAAAAAAAGCGATATTGTCATCTCACGTCGAACGGTTGCTAAGTACCGTACACAGCTGCATATCGGTTCTGCACAACAGCGAAAACGCTTTTAGCAATAATTGCATATAAAAAGGATAAAAGGGAAATACTTTGGCAGTGCAAACTATGATATAATCAACCTATTGTTTTTTTACAAGTCAAAAATAATAGGTGGAGGTAACTATGAAAGAAAATGAACTAAAACCAACACTAGGGATATGGTCTGCTCTAGCCCTAATTATTGGTACAATTATTGGTTCAGGCGTATTTTTTAAGCCTGCTTCTGTATTAGGTGAAGTAGGAAGTGCAAATATGGCATTAGCAGCTTGGGCGGCAGGTGGGATTTTAACAATCGCAGCTGGATTAACAATTGCTGAAATTGGTACACAACTTCCATATACAGGTGGTCTTTATATTTATATGAGCCATATTTATGGTAAAGTATGGGGCTTTTTGGCTGGTTGGATGCAAATAATTATTTATGGTCCTGCAATCATAGCATCGTTAAGTTTATATTTAGCAGTATTAATGGTTCATTTTTTCGGACTAGGAGATCAATGGCAAATACCGATTGCAATTATTGCAGCAGTAGGTGTAATGTTCTTAAACATGCTCAACAAACGTTATGGTGCAAGTGCCCAAATTATCACAACGGTTTGTAAATTGGTTCCTATCGCTGCAATCATTGTATTTGGATTAATACAAGGTGACGAGGCGGCTCTTGGTCAAGTTTTAACACAGGCGACCTCAACTACAACTGGAAGTTTTGGTGTGGCTATTTTAGCAACATTGTATGCCTATGATGGTTGGATTTTATTATCTAATATGGCAGGTGAACTTAAAAACCCACAAAAATTATTGCCTAGAGCAATGACTATTGGATTGTTAGTCGTAATGTTTTGTTATATCATGATTAACTTAGCAATTTATAAAATGTTGCCTGCAGATACGATTATCGCTGAAGGTGAAAAAGCAGCTCCCTTTGTTGCAACAATGTTATTTGGTGATATCGGCGGGAAATTACTTAATATTGCTATTATTATTTCAATATTAGGCTGTTTAAATGGTAAAATAATGACTTTCCCTCGTATTGTTTATGCGATGGCAAAAGAAAATGATTTACCATTCTCTAAACAATTAGCTTATGTACATCCTAAAGCAAATACACCAATTGTATCTATTGGAATAATTATGCTATTTTCAATTATAATGATGTTATTCTTTGATGCTGATTATTTATCAGTCATATGTATTTTTGTTATTTATCTATTTTATGTTTTTGCTTTTATAGGTGTATTCATAATGCGTAAACGTAATAAGGGCGTTAAATTAAGTTATCGAGTGCCACTGTATCCTTTTACACCAATTGTAGCAATCTTAGGCTCTGTCTATATTATTTGGAGCCAAGTTGCAGCTGATTTAGTTGGTGTAGCAATTTCTATTGGTATTGTTTTAATAGGATTACCACTGTATTGGTTAATACATCGTAAAGATTAAAAAAAAATCCCCAAGAAGTAGATGAACACTCTAACTTCTTGGGGATTTTCTTATTTACCCAGATACATATAACGAAGTGCTAACAGCGTATAGGGATGTAATTTATAGTCTTGCAATTCCGGATTTTTTAAAACGGTAACGGAGTTAACGAATAGTGGCGCTACAGCAGCACTTTCTTCAATGGCTACTTTTTCAGCTTCAACCATTGTTTTCCAACGTTCAGTTTCATTATCATATAATTTAGTCTCAACATCGTTAATTAACTGATCGAATTTTTCATTTTTGTAGCCCATTGATTCACCAGGATACGAGCTTTTGAATATTTCTAAATAAGTCAGTGGATCTTGATAGTTTGGCGACCAGCCAGTTAATTGTGCTTGATAATCGCCTTTTCCATCTAATTCTTGTCGTAATTTAGCAGGAACACGTTTGATTTCAACATTGACACCCGGAAGTTTTTTCTCCCATTGTTCTTTAACAAATTCAGAAACAACTTTGGAATTATCACTATCATCAACTAACAATTCGATAGAGAAGGTTTGTTTTGCCAAAGCTTTTTTTGCTTTTGCAAAGTGTTCTTGTGCAGCTTCATTATTAGAAAAAACAACATCAGGTGCTTGTTTGCGATAATCTTTTTTAGTTACAGGATTGGAAACAAAACCAGCAGGTACTAAGCCTTTTGTTACAGTCGAACCATTATCAAGTACTTTATTCACCAACATGTCACGATCAATTGCCAATGATAAAGCTAACCGTAAATCAGTATTGTCAAGGTGGCTAGTATTAACGTCATGTTTTTGGTTGAACCGAATAAATTTGGTTGTATCACCGGGAAAGGCAACAAAATCTTTATTATCCTTATATTGTTTAGCAAAGTCGCTAGACAATTCAACATAATCAAGTTTTTTTGCTTCAAACAGATTGGCGCCAGTATTAGAATCAGGAACAACATCAAAGGTAAAGTTAGCAGTTTTTACGCTATCTTTATTCCAATAATCTTTGTTTTGTTCATAACGCCATGAGTTTGCAGATTGTTTCCAGTTTTTAATGATATAGGGACCATTGAACAAAATATGTTCAGCATCTGTTCCGAATTTATCACCTTGTTTATTTGCGTATTTTTCATTGATAGGATAGAAAATTGTATACGGTAACAGTCTTGGAAAATAGGCAACAGGACGTTCTAACGTTACTTGAAGCGTATAATCATCCAAAGCTTTTACACCTAAACTTTCTGGTTTAGCCTCGTTTTTTAGTATTGCATTTGCATTTTTCAAAAGACCGTCGAACATATAAGTGAGTTGTGAACCAGAATTTGGTGAAATAGCACTTTTCCATGAATATTCAAAATCATGAGCTGTGACAGGGTCACCATTAGACCAAATGCCATTTTTTCTGATTGGAATTGTATAGATAGTACGCTCTTTATTTATTTTAGGGAAATCAGCAGCTGCCGCTGGTGTGAGTTGCCCTTCAGCGTTATAAGCATACAAACCTTCATTTGTTTGATTGAGGTGTTCCATGCTCGATCTATCAGCAATGAGACGAGGATCAAGTGTGCTGATAGGAACTTGGGTAGATAAATGTATCGGTGTATCATTTGTTATTTTTTCTTCAGTAGCTTCGCCTTTTCCAGATTTATTTGAGCAGGCAGTCATTAGAAGTGCAGTGCTTGCAACAATAATTAGCAAGAGACGAAAAACATGCGTTTTTTTTACCATAAATAATTCCCCCTTAGGTCACGATTAACTAAATCGTACAGCAGAAAAATGTTAATGTAAACGTTTTTTTTATAAAATATTAATGTGTGTAATTTAAAAATACAGGTATTAATTAAAAATAATGTATAGTGGCATACAAAAAGACTAGCAAACAATTTCTGTTTGCTAGTCTTTTTTAAATTAAAATTATTTATTTTTCAAGATAAACATATTTTAAAGCAGTCATAGTATATGGGAAACGTTTAAAGTTTTTAAGTTTTGGATTTTCTAAAGAAGCAATTGCATTTTGATAAAGTGGTGCAGAAGCAGCGTCATCTTTGATCGCAATTTTTTCAGCTTCAATATAAGTGTTCCAACGTTCTAATGGTTTAGTAGCTTGAGTTGTTGAAGCTTCAACAAGTAAATCATCAAATTTAGGGTTGCTGTAATCCATCATATTATATGAAGAACCAGTTTTAAAGAGGTCAATGTATGTTGAAGGGTCTTGATAATCTGGTCCCCAACGTGTTAATTGCGCTTGGAAATCACCACTGGCATTAAGTTCAAGTCTGTTTTTATAAGGTAATGTTTTTAACGATACCTTTACGCCAGGAAGGTTTTTTTGCCATTGATCTTGAATGTATTCGGCTGTTGGTTTACTACCATCAGCATCATCGTTTAATAATTCAATTGTAAATGTTGATTTGCCTGTTTCCTTTTTCGCAAGCTCTAACAATTTTTTCGCTTCAGTTGCATCAAATTTAATAACTGGTTTAGCATCTTTACGGAAATCAGCACCTGTATCAGGATTTGTTACGAAGTTAGCAGGAACAATACCTTCAGCAGGTGTTGAACCGTTAGAAAGGACATGTTCAGTTAAGCCTTTGCTATCAATTGCAGCATTTAATGCTTTACGTAAGTTAAGATTATCAAGTCCAGTTTTTGCAACATCTACTTTTTGGCTGTATTTGATGTAATACATAAAAGCACCTGCTGTACTAACAAAATTCTCGTTTGATTTGTATTGTTTAGCGAAATCACCTGTTAATTCAGCACGATCTAATTCGCCAGTTTCGAATAAGTTTGCACCTGTACCAGAGTTAGCAATAACGTTATAAACAAAAGTATCTGTTTTCACATTTTTCTTATCCCAGTACTTATCATTTTTAACAAGTGTCCATGAGTCAGAAGTTGGGTCCCAATCTTTCATTTTATATGGCCCATTAAAAAGAATATGCTCACTGTTTTTTGCATATTTATCACCTTGATCTTTTACAAACTCTTCATTTAATGGGAAGAAAACAGAGAACGCAAGTAATGACTCAAAGTAAGGTACGGGTTTTTCCAAAGTGACTTCAATTTTTTTATAATCAACCGCTTTGATACCTAATTCTTTAGGATTTTTCTTACCACCAAGAATGGCTGTTGCGTTTTTCACAACGCCATCATAAAGATATGAGTATTGTGAACCTGTTTTAGGATCAACGGCGCTTTTCCAAGCATAAACAAAATCTTCCGCTGTTACAGGCTTGTCATTAGACCATTTTGCATCATCACGAAGTGTAAATGTATAAACAGTTTTGTCTTTGTTTGTTTGAGCTTTTTCTTTCGCAGCTGCTGGAATTAATTTACCCTCTAAATCATACGTATAGAGTCCTTCATTCGTTTGATTAAGCGTTTGTATACTTGATTCATCAGTAGCAAGACGTGAATCCATATATGAGATGTTTGTTTGAGCACTTAATTTAATTTTTGAAGCTGTTTCTGATTTTTTGTCATCTTTTGCCCCAGAGCTACCACATGCGCCTAAGATAACAGCCGTTAGAACAACAGATGTTACCAGTGTTCCTTTTTTCTTCCAAGATTTAAGTTTCATGTCATTTCCCCCAATATCGAATTTTCCTCATACATTAAACACATACAATGTATAAGAGACGAATGTATTCTGTATACTATACAATATTTAGAATAGTCTGTAAATAGATAAAATAGAAATAACAGATTATTCCGATAAAAGGGAACGTAATTAATAAGAGAAAACACTTTACAAGCGGAAGTGTTCTCAAGTATACTTTGATTAAGTTGGTCTAGGGAAACATTATTAGTTATAGACAACAAAGGAGGAGCTATGGAAATAAAAAATTTATCCGTTTCATACGGTAATAACCAGGTGCTTAATGATGTAAGTTTAACGATAAAAGCAGGAAAGCTAACAGGTGTATTAGGACCAAATGGTGCTGGTAAATCGACATTTATAAAGGCTATTATGAAATTAATACCTTCTGATACTGGAACAATCACCTTAAATAATGAGAAAGATATCATCTCATATGTACCACAGCGACAATCAATTGATTTAACATTCCCGATTACAGTATTCGATATGGTTTTAATGGGAACTTATCCATCATTGGGTTTATTTAAACGCCCAGGTAAAAAGGAAAAAGAAAAAGTCATTGAGAGTTTAGAGTCTGTTGAAATGGCAGAATTTGTCAAAAGACAAATATCAGAGTTATCAGGGGGTCAATTACAACGTGTAGTTATTGCACGCGCATTGGTTCAAGAAGCAGATATTTATTTACTCGATGAACCTTTTGCAGGTGTTGATATGGTGAGTGAAGGCATTATCATGAAGCGTATTCGTAAACTTAAAGCAGCAGGTAAAACAGTAGTGATTGTTCACCATGATTTGACAAAAGTAAGAGAATATTTTGATGATGTTATTCTGTTACATCCAGATTATACGTTATTTGGATCTGTGGATGAGCTGTTTACACCACAATCATTGAAAAAAATCTATGGAATTGAAATTCACGTATAGGAGGGGACCATTATTTTTATCGAAGCAGTGAAAGAATATAATTTTTTACAACAAGCATTGATTACATCTATATTGGTAGGGGTAAGTTCGGGTGTTATCGGTAGTTTTGTAGTTTTACGAGGGATGTCATTAATGGGAGATGCCATTTCCCATGCGGTTTTACCAGGTGTCGCTATTTCGTATATGTTAGGTATTAACTTTTTAATTGGCTCAACAATTTTTGGTATTTTAGCAGCATTAGGTATCGGATTTATTAGTGATAAGAGTCCGCTGAAAAATGATTCAGCAATCGGTATTATTTTGAGTTCTTTTTTAGCGCTCGGTATGATTTTGGTAACAATGGCAAAAAGTTCTACCAATCTTTATCACATATTATTCGGAAATATATTGGCTGTGCAACGTGTGGATATGTGGATAACATTGGTAGTTACGATGCTGGTATTGTTATTGGTGATTATTTTTTATAAGGAACTGTTTGTCAGTACCTTCGATGAAACAATTGCAAAAAGTTATGGCTTAAACACAAAAGTAATCCATTATTTTTTAATGGTTTTACTAACACTAGTAACGGTCGTAGCTTTACAAACTGTTGGGGTAATTCTTGTAGTAGCGATGTTGGTTATCCCCGCATCAACGGCATACTTATTAACTAATAAGTTGAGTCATATGATTGTTTTATCAACAATCATCGGAATGGTTAGTTCTGTTAGTGGCTTATATTTTAGTTTTGTGAATAACTTTGCTTCAGGACCAACAATTGTAATGAGTGCTACCATTTTATTTATACTAGCATTTATCTTTTCTAAGAAAAGTACACTATCTTTCAAATCCAATAAAAAAAGGGGAGAAAAAAGCAATGAAATTTCTGTATAAAAAAAAGATCTATGTAACGTTAATGATTGCGGCTTTACTCATGCTAACGGCTTGTGGTACAAGTGCAGGTAAAGATGAAAAAAAGAGCGATGAGGGCAAATTATCAATTGTTGTTACAAATTCAATTTTAGAAGATATGGTTAATCAAGTTGGAGGAAAACATGTGGATGTTCACAGTCTCGTACCGATTGCACAAGATCCACATGAACATGAACCTTTACCAGCAGATACCGCAAAAACATCCAAGGCTGAGTTGATATTTTATAATGGTTTAAACTTAGAGACAGGAAATGGTTGGTTTACGAAGTTGTTGGATAGCACTCAACAAAAAGATAAAGAGGACAAAGTTACTTTCGCTGTTTCAAAAGGTATTGACCCAATCCATCTAGAGTCTAAAGGCCAAGAAAATGAGCAGGACCCACATGCGTGGTTATCAATCCAAAATGGTATTAAATATATACAAAACATTGAAAAAACATTATCAGAAAAAGACCCTGATAATAGAGCTGATTATGAGAAGAACGCAGCAGCTTATATTTCTAAATTAGAAGTCGTGGATAAAAAGGCGAAGAAACAGATGTCTGATATTCCAAAAGATAAAGCAATTCTTATCACAAGTGAAGGCGCCTTTAAATATTTCACGCAAGCGTATGGCTTACGAGCGGAATATATCTGGGAAATTAATTCAGAAAATGAGGGAACACCTGATCAGTTAACACGTATTGTTGATTTAGCGAAGGATTTAAAGTTACCAAGTTTGTTTGTTGAAACAAGTGTTAATGATAAGAGTATGAAAACACTATCGCAAGAAACTGGCGTACCAATCCATGAGGGGAAACTTTTTACAGATTCCTTAGCGAACAAAGGTGAACCTGGTGATACGTATTTAAGTATGATGGAATGGAACATTAAACAAATCCATGATGGTTTATCAAAATAAGTAGTGAAAAACAGTCCTATTGAAAGATAATAGGACTGTTTTTTTATGCACTCATATTTAAAATGATATAAATAAACGTTGCAACTTATAGAATAACTGTGTACTGTAATAGACATAGCTTATTTAAGTTGAATATTCAGAAAATTCAGAAGAGGAAGTGGACATATGGCACAACCAGTAGCATTGGCGATTTTAGTAACGATTTTATTTATCGGTGATCTTGTTTCAGTCAGAACAAAAGCATGGGTTTCATCAGTTTTTATTAGTGCACTATTATTTTTAATCGGTTATTGGACTTTTTTTCCGAAAAACATTGTGGAAGTTTCAGGTATCTCTGGAGGCGTAGCAGTGATGTTAATGTACCTCTTGATCACAAATCTTGGAACCTTATTATCGTTTAAAGAGCTGCTAAATCAGTGGAAAACAATTGTTATTTCATTAAGTGGTATTATCGGTATGTTAGTATTACTTTTTACAATTGGATATTGGTTCTTAGATCTTGAGACAATTTTAGTTGCAGGGCCACCATTGGTTGGAGGTATTGTTTCAGCACTAATAATGTCTGAAGCAGCACAAACGGCAGGTTTAACGTCTTTGTCCGTATTAGCAATTTTAATATATGTGATGCAAGGATTCGCGGGTTACCCGTTAACATCGATTTTTTTGAAAAAAGAAGGGCGACGTTTGTTGAAGGATTATCGTGAAGGAAGTTGGAAGCCAGAAGTAAATGTATCTGATGTTGTTAGTGAAACAATCGATAAACAGCCAAAATTATTCGCAAAAGTACCTATCAGATATAATACCAATTTCTTTAAGTTGGCTCGATTAGCAATCATTGCTTGTTTGGCTTACTTGGCATCAACTGCATTAGCTCCAATTTTGACAGTGAGTCCGTTTGTATTATGTTTGTTATTTGGTGTTATTGCTTCGTCACTTGGTTTTTTAGAAACAAAACCACTTGAGAAAGCCAACGGACAAGGGTTTGCCATCATGGGTTTAATGTTATTCATATTTGATGGAATAAAAAATGCAACACCAAAAATGTTACAAGAATTAGTGGGACCAATGGTTTTAATTATTGTGATAGGAGTCATTGGTATGTATATTTTTTCGTTTATCGCCGCGAAAATACTTAAAATAAGCACTAATATGGCATTTGCAGTTGCATTAACTGCATTGTATGGATTTCCAGCAGATTATATTATTACGAATGAAGTAGTAGCTGCCTTAACAGAAGATGAAGAAGAGCGCATTGTTTTACGTAGTTACATGTTACCACCCATGTTAGTTGGCGGTTTTATATCAGTCACAATGGTCTCAGTGGTGTTAGCAGGGATTTTCGCCCCTATTTTAATTGGACTTTAACAGAAAAGGAAGTGGAAAAAATGAATAAATTAGCAGAAGAAGTTGACGGATTATTTGATGAAATGGTAGCATTCAGACGAGATTTACACGCGCATCCTGAGTTGCAGTGGGAAGAAGTTAGGACAACAGAAAAAGTAGCTGCGGTTTTAACAGAGTTAGACATTCCATTTGTTAGAACAAAACCCACAGGTATTATCGCGAATTTAGTAGGGGCACATCCTGGTAAAACGGTGGCATTGCGAGCAGACATGGATGCTTTACCGGTATACGAACTTAATCGTGAATTGAGTTATCGTTCCGTGGAAGATGGTAAAATGCATGCATGTGGACATGATGCGCATACTGCGATGTTAGTTACTGCAGCAAAAGTTTTAAAGAAATATCAAAACGAATTACATGGAACGGTTCGCTTTATTTTTCAACCCTCAGAAGAAAATGCTGAAGGTGCTGATGAAATGGTAAGACAAGGTGCAGTTGAAGGTGTCGACAATGCTTTTGGTATTCATATTTGGTCGCAAGTACCTGTCGGTCAAGTAGCTGTTGATCCAGGATCTGCATTTGCATCAGCTGATGTCGTAACAATTGATTTCAAAGGAAAAGGTGGACACGGTGCAATGCCTGAAGGAACGATCGATGTTGCGGTGGTCGCCTCATCATTTGTAATGAATGCACAAGCTATCGTTGCACGAGAAGTTAATCCCTTAAATCCCGTAGTATTTACGGTAGGGAAGATGGAAGTGGGCACACGCTTCAATGTGATTGCTGAAAATGCGCGTCTGGAAGGTACCGTACGTTGTTTTGATGAAGCGACTCAAGATCGTATGATTCAACGTATTAATGAATATGCTGACCATGTTGCAGGTATCTATGGTGCAACAGCAAAAGTTAATTACAGGAAAGGAACTGCGCCTGTAATTAATGAAGAAAGCAGTGCGTTGTTTGCTCAATCACTGGTGGCTGATTTATATGGGATAGAGGCTGTTAAACATGAGCCACCAACAACAGGCGGTGAGGATTTTAGTGCCTATATTCAATCAATCCCAGGTTGTTTTGCTTTAGTTGGTTCAGGTAATCCAGAAAAAGATACAGAGTGGGCTCATCATCATGGTCGTTTTAATATAGATGAGGAAGGCATGAGAGTTGGAGCCACATTGTACGCCAACTATGCATTCGAATACCTTAATAAATGAGATTATAATTTAAAAGTGAAGACAGCTCGTTCGTTCTTCAAGAAATTGGGAAAACTTAAAAACATTCGTTAGATTAGAAATTTCAGTTAGGATAGACTGATTGTTGAAAGAAGGATAAGCAGCTGATATTGTTGCGAAGTTATGAGTTTACAAGGATAGTAGGAGTGCTAATATCGTAGTGGATTCATCCGTTTTTATGAGAGTAGTAGGGGTGCTGATATCGTAGTGGATTCATCCGCTTTACGAGAGTAGTATGGGTGCTGTTATCGTAGCGGTTTTATCCGCTTTACGAGAACAGTATGGGACGGAGCGCAAGCGAGTACCAATCCTTATGTAAATGTCTTAAGAGTACCAAACTTTTAAGAAAGCGAGTAGTCTTCATCTATTTTCTTAAAAGTACCGTTACACCTACTTTATCTCAATTGGAATGGATAAATACATCATTAGTTTTTCTTCACAAATTAAATGTAAAATGAGAACAGTGTCTACCTTTTATAAGGTAGACACTGTTCTCATTTTTATTTATAAGGCTTCAATCAACTCTTCAATTTTCACATGATTTTCAAAAGTAACACCTTGAAGTGCTAATATCTCTCGAGCCTCATCTATAAAATCGTCTAGATGTCCATGGAGTTTATTATCTTCTAAGAAAATATAGCTTGCTACAAGTAGTTGTAAACGATAATATTTTTTACGCAAACGTTCTTGTTCTAATTCTAAGTTAAGAAAGCGGCTTTTTAGAGAAATATAATCATTTAATGTATTTGTGTTTGTGGCTTGAATATTACTTGCATCAACAGCCATTTCGGATAAAGTATGCAAGCCGTTTATAAGTTGATAAACATCATTGATTTTATCTTTATTATTAGGATTATGTGAGAGGGATTGAACATTATTCATTGTATCAGATAGTAACCGTAATATTTCTGGATTAGAATACGTTACTGACTGTTTCTTTTTCTTTGCTTGTAAGGCTTTCAAATTTGCGGTTTTTTCAGATTTTGATTTACGTTTTCGTCCAGGTTTACTTTTACATATCTCTTCTACAAGGATTTCATCTTTTTTCAATTTATAAAACGTATTTTGCAACTGGCTAGGTGTTTTTGGAAAAAGATTGGATTGATTAGAGCTGATAAGATCTGAGATATCTGCGATTTTCAAGCCATAGTCTGAACAGAATTGATAAGATAATAGTAGTAATTGAAGTTCTGATTTTAACCAACTTGTATCGGAATGAATATATTTTTCGACACCGCCACGTTTTTCAATTTCTTGATATGTTTCAGTTATTAAATTTCGGAATTCCTGAAGCGTTTTAAATGCAACGTTGTGCTTTTCGGCCATAGCCATTAATTCTTTTTTATTATTCTTGTCTGAATCAATTGGTGATTCTCTTAGTTGAGAGAATAGTAACATTAATTCTTTTTTCTTCATTTTTTTTCCTCCTCTGTGTATATATAGTAACTGTTTTATTAAATAATATATGATTATATTTATAGTTTGACATAGTAACTAGTCTTTTGTAAAACACAAAATACTAGTTTTAAAACACATTTTATGAAAAAAAAAAAATATACCCCTCTGAAAGCAGGTATATCAGTCTTTTGTTGTTTTGAAAAATAGAGTGTCAATTTTTGTTAATTTATAGCAATAAAAGAAAGGGTTGTTTTTTAAAAGAATTTGTTAAAAAATGATAGTTATTTAATAACAAGTGGTTTTAATTGTTCCTCCACAATATCTTTTGAAGCCCCTGTTGCTAATAATGCAGCAGCTGTATAGGCACCTTCAATCAATGCTGTATCATAAATAGTGATGTTTTTATCACTGAGTTCTGCAACCATCTCTAAATTCATTTTAGCACTTCCTAAATCGTAAAAAGCGTAGATAGAACTAGCAGAGTTCTTGTTTATAGCTGTTTCTATCTTTGAAAAACTAGTTCCAATTTCATTATCGTCATTACCACCAGAATAGGTGATAGGTACGTCTTTTGAGGCTTCTTTCAGAAGCGACACAACACCTGAAGCAATTTCAGGGACATGAGAAATAATCACAATACCGAATTCAGTCATTGAGAACACCTGCTTTCAACATTGTTGAAAACAACAAGCCGGACGAAGCAGCACCTGGATCAATATGTCCAATGGATCTTTCACCAAGGAAGGCTGCTCTACCTTTTGTTGCAAGGATATCTTTTGTTTTATCAACAAAAGTAGTGATTGCTTCAGAAGAAAGTTCATTTTTTTCTAAGCTTTTTATGACTGGGTCCCAAACATCAAGCATTGTTTTTTCACCAACAGTCGATTTTCCACGTTTACCAACAGCGGCCATCCCGTTTTTAAGGTTTGTAATCAGAGCCTCGGAGTTTAATTTTTCTTCAGTCACTTTACTCATTTCAATAAAAGCTGAGCCGTAGAGAGGCCCAGAAGCGCCTCCTACTTTGCTTAAAAGTGTCATTCCCGTTAATTTCAATGTTTCAGAAATGTTTTGTGGTTGTTTCTCACTAAATGCCTCTTTAAGAAAAGTCGCGCCACGTGCCATATTTACTCCATGATCTCCATCACCGATAGGAGAATCTAAGTCACTCAAGTAAGCTTTGTTGGCGATTAATTCATCCGCAAATAAAGTAAGCCAATCAATTAATTTATCATTAGTTAACATGTTTATTCCTCCTTTAGTTCCATGCAATAGTAGTGACTGATTCATCTAGCCATTCAAGATAACGTGGATCAGTAATATTCAAAACAGTAAGAGAAATACCAGCCATGTCGATTGCTGTCATATAATCCCCGAGTTTTTTATAAGCAACTGTTGCACCCTTAGCTTCAATTAAAGGTAAAACATCATTTGCAAACACATACTGTTCCATTAAAGGCGTTGCGCCCATCCCGTTCACTAAGATTGCGAATGAGTTGCCTTCAAAAGAAATACTGCGTGATAAAGTATCCACTAACTCTTTCGCCATTTCTTGTGATGTTTTCATTTTTTCTCTACGATAACCTGGTTCTCCATGAATGCCGATACCGAACTCAATTTCATCATCGCCTAAGTCAAAACCAGGTTTACCAACTTCTGGAACAGTAGCAGCTTTAATTGCTAAGCCAAGTGTTTTTATATTCGGCACAAGATCATCCGCAATTTTTTTAATTTCTTCTAGCGATAACCCAGATCGAGCGGCTGCGCCTAAAATTTTATGCACGTATACGGTACCCGCAACACCACGACGTCCCGATGTATAGGTACTATCTTCAACAGCAATATCATCATCAACAACGATAAAATCAACTTTGATATCTTCTAATTCGGCTAATTCTTTTGCCATATCAAAGTTCATAATATCCCCACTATAATTTTTAATAATCATGAGTACACCAGCACCGTTATCGGCAACTTTAATCGCTTCTAATACTTGATCAGGAGAGGGTGATGTAAATACAGCCCCACATGCAGCGGCTGAAAGCATCCCATCGCCAACAAAACCAGCGTGAGCAGGTTCATGCCCGCTGCCACCGCCACTAACTAGCCCAACTTTATTAGGGGTTTTTGCTAATCTAGCAATGACATTTGTATTGGGTACACGGTAGACTAAATCATCGTGTATCGTCACTAAACCCTCCAACATTTCGTTCACAATATTTTCTGGTTGATTCATAATTTTCTTCATAAAAAATCGTCTCCCTTCATTATAATTTGTATACGCTTTCATTTTACAACTAAAACAACCAGACAGCAAATTTTTAACTGAGGAGGTTGTCTTTAATTTTTTTGATATCATCTATAGACATATTGCAATCAGTCACTAAAAAAGATTCAATCGATGAATGCTTAGCGTAAATCAAGTCTAAGGCAGCATCTAAATACTCTTTACGAACGGTTGTAATTGGTTTTAATGTTTGGTCATCAAGACGATTAAAGCTGATTATTTTTAATAATCGAGCAGGTCCTCTTAATGATTTTGTAACATGATCATTTGATGCAAGGTAGTGCGTTAAAACAATCTGATACGGGATTTCTAACAAGAGTTGGATTAGAGCGACAATGAAACCTGTACGATCTTTACCAGCAGAGCAATGAATTAATAGCGGGAAGTTTTTTTCTTCTGTGAGTAGAGAAAAAATTGTATTGATTTCATCCTGACAATAGAGAGCCATGTTTTTATACGTGTCAATCATCAAGTTTTCTAAATCTTTTTCAGTGGCTTTACCACTAATTAGTTTTAAGGTTTTACGATTAAGTAGTTGCCGGCTTTTATCAACAAGAGGCACATTGACCACATTTTTAAAATCATAACGCGTATAATGATAACCTTTTTCAACGAGGGTGCGTAAATCAATAACTGTGGCAATTTTATAAGACGAGAATGCAGGAGAAATCGATTTGATTTGTGAGAGGTTACCAGCGCGATAAATTTGTTTTTCTTTAATAAATTGATTTGAATCATTTGAAAAACCACCAATATCGCGGAAATTAATAATCTTTCTTTTCATTTTTTGAATCACCTCAGCTGTCTGTTGGGAAAATAATAAAGAAAAGCACCAAATTAACGACGTAATTTGGTGCGTGAACACTTAAAAATCATTTGTTAAAAGGCCCTTTTTATTTAGCCTGAATGACTTCAATACGGTAACCATCAGGATCGGTAATGAAATAATAGGTTGCAGCATTATTTGAAAGGCTTTTTAAGTCTGTTACTTCATATCCGGCCTCTTTATGAGCAGCATGAGTGCGTTGCAAATCATCAGCTTCAACAGCGATATGACCATAACCATTACCTAAATCATAAGGTTCAGTTTGATCATAGTTATAAGTTAGTTCCAATTCATAACGATCATCAGTTAGAGAATTACTCAAGTAAACAAGCTTAAATTGCGACTCTGGAAAGTCACGCTCTTTAACTACCTGGAAGTTAAGCGCAGATTTATAAAATTCGATTGATTTTTCTAAGTTTTTGACACGGTAACAAGTATGTAACATTCTAAATGACATTGATAACAACTCCTTTTATAGTTACCTTAATACTAGTATAAGATGTGCCTAATTTCAACTTTTATCGACCGAAATACATGGATTTATTAATAAAAATGATTATTTTTTTAGGGCGCTCTATCGTAGTGATAGCGTGGGATAAGCCGCCACTAAGGTTTTTCAATGAAGCATGCCTTGTTGAATCAATGTCAAATATTTGTTAGGCTTATACAAGAACAAACGAATAAATTACTAAGGAAGGTTGGGTAAAATGTCTAAGTTCGAAGTAAAGAATTTAACAAAAGTATTTGGAAAAAATTCAACAAAAGCTTTATCATTATTAGATGACAAGCTATCCAAATCAGAGATTTTAAAACAAACAGGAGCTACTGTCGGAGTTAACAAGGTATCTTTTGATGTTGAAGAAGGAGAAATTTTCGTAATCATGGGACTTTCAGGAAGTGGTAAGTCTACGCTTATCCGCTTGTTGAATCAACTAATAGAGCCAACTTCTGGTGCAATGTTGTTAGATGGTGAAAATCTTGCGACAATGACTAAAAAAGAATTAATTGAAGTTCGTCGTAAAAAAATGAGTATGGTCTTCCAAAATTTCGGTTTGTTTCCTAACAGAACCATTCAAAAGAATGTTGAATTCGGTTTAGAGATTCAAGGTATCGATAAAGAAGAACGTTTCAAAAATGCAGAAAAAGCCTTAAAAACAGTTGGTTTAGAAGGATATGGTGAACAATATCCAAATCAATTATCTGGTGGGATGCAACAACGGGTAGGATTAGCACGAGCATTAGCTAATAATCCTGATGTACTCTTAATGGATGAGGCTTTTTCAGCGTTAGATCCTTTAAATCGTAAAGACATGCAAGAGCAATTGATTGAGCTTCAAGCTGATTTGAAGAAAACAATTATCTTTATTACGCATGATTTACATGAAGCTTTAAGAATTGGTGACCGCATTATGATTATGCGAGACGGTTCTGTTGTACAAATTGGTACACCGGAAGAAATTTTGATGAATCCAGCAAACACTTATGTTGAAGAGTTCACGGAAGATGTCGATCGTTCTAAAGTCTTAACAGCTGAGAATGTGATGATTCGTCCAACAACAATTGATATCGATCGTCGAGGACCTCGTTTTGCTCTTAAATTAATGGGTGAAGAAGGTTTATCAAGTGTTTTCGTAACACGTCGTCATAAGTTGATCGGTATCGTTCATGCACTTGAAGTTTCAGAGTTTATTAAAAAAGGTGAAGGCGAATTTGAAGATATCATTCATGGAGATATTCCAACAACATCTTCGGATACACCGGTAACTGATTTGATTGATGAAATGTCTACAAGTCCTGTTCCTTTAGCTGTGTTGAAAGATGAAAAATTTATCGGCATTGTTATTCGTGGTTCATTACTGGCTGCATTATCAGGAAATGGGGGCGATGAATAATGGATAAATTACCAAAATTACCATTAGATGTATGGATTGACTGGATTGTTGATCGACTGACTACGTTTGAAGGATTTTTCAATGGTGTGACCAATGTAATTGGTGGTATTGTTGGCGGAATTCAATGGGTGTTTGATTTAATACCAGAGTGGTTATTTATTATTTTATTACTTGCTATTATTTTCTCTGTAACGAGAAAGACTAAAAAATATGGTTTAATTGTCTTTGCTTTAGCGGGACTCTTGTTAATATGGAACCTTGGTTTCTGGCGTGACATGACGCAAACATTAACTTTGGTTATCACAAGTAGTTTAATTACCTTTATTTTTGGTGTCCCTCTAGGTATCTGGATGGCTAAAAGTAAAACAGCTGAAAGTATTATTCGTCCAATCTTAGACTTTATGCAAACAATGCCAGCATTTGTTTACTTAATTCCTGCTGTTGCATTCTTTGGTATTGGTATGGTACCGGGTGTTGTTGCATCTGTTATTTTCGCAATGCCACCAACAGTTCGTATGACGAACTTAGGTATTCGTGAAGTGCCAACTGAACTAACCGAAGCCTCAGATTCATTTGGTTCTACAGGTTGGCAGAAACTAATTAAAGTCCAACTTCCATTGGCTAAACCAACAATTATGGCCGGTATTAACCAAACAATGATGCTTGCATTATCTATGGTTGTTATTGCATCTATGATCGGTGCAATGGGATTAGGAACGCAAGTTTACTTTGCAGTTGGACGTAACGAAGCTGGAGCTGGATTTACAGCAGGTCTTGCAATTGTAATCGTTGCTATTATATTAGATCGTATGACCCAAGCCTTCACGGCTAAAAGAAAGTAGGTGCTGACGAGATGAAAAAATATTACCTCGCTGTCGTATTACTTCTCACTACGGTGCTACTTGCTTCATGTACTGAAATGGCCGCATACAATGATAAAGAACCATTAGGTCCACAAATTAATTACACAATTACCGGTATTGATGCTGGGACAGGTGTTATGAGCGGAACTACTGAAGCTTTGAAAGTTTACGGTCTTGAAAAAGATAAGTGGCAATTACAAACAAGTTCAACAGCCGCAATGACAAGTACACTTGGAAAAGCTATTAAAAATAAGCAACCAATTGTTGTCACAGGGTGGGAACCACACTGGATGTTTACAAAATTTGATTTGAAATTTTTAGATGATCCAAAAGGTGTTTTTGGTGGAAGTGAAAATATTAATACAGTTGTACGTAAAGGTTTGAAAAAAGATGAACCAGAGGCATACAAAGTTTTAAATAATTTTTATTGGACACCTGAAGATATGTCTGATGTTATGTTGAAAGTAAATGATGGCGATGACCCTCAAGAAGCTGCTGCTAATTGGATTAAAAAAAATCCGAAAAAAGTAGCTGAGTGGACAAAAGGCGCTAAAAAAGTTAATGGCAATAAGTTGACGATGACATATGTTGCTTGGGATTCTGAAATTGCTTCAACTAATGTTGTTGCAGAAGTACTTCGAGGTATTGGTTATGATGTTTCTATTCAAGTAATGGAGATTCAACCAATGTGGATTTCAATTGCAACTAATAAAGCAGATGCAATGGTGGCTGCATGGTTACCTAATACATCAGGGAAACTTTATTCTGATTTTAAAGATGATCTTGATGACTTAGGTCCTAACCTTGAAGGCGCTAAAGTTGGCTTAGCAGTTCCAACGTATATGAAAAATATTAATTCAATCGAAGATTTACTCTCTAAATAATATAAAAAAGAGCACCTCTTGTCTAATTCTAACGAATTAGCAGGAGGTGCTTTCTTATGTCGTTTTTTTATTATTAAAGGCCTGAAGGTTGTTCTAATTTTTCTGTGTAACTATCGTGATAATTTAGCAAACCTTCAATTGGAATTTTTACAATTTGTTCACCGTTTTTCGCATGAGTACTAACGTAATCAATCATTTTTTTTGATTGACTAATGGCAATGAAATGGCGAACTGTTTTATCTGTTTGGTTATCTGTACGCGTTGCTAGAATTGAAACATATGGTTTTGGTACAACAACTTCAATTGTTAAAGCATCTTTATAAATATCTAAATGATATTTCAAAGCACTTTCATTTGGTAAAATAACAGCTTCATAGTTTTTAAGCGGCGTTTTTATAGTATCGACATCAATTAAATCAAACGTTAACTTTTTAGTGTTAGATGTTATTTTATCTAATGAACCAATGCCATCAAATTCTTTAGAGAGTTTGATTAACTTAGCTTCATTAAGCATAACCAAAGCTCTTCCTAAATCAGTGGGATCTTTTGGCAATGCGATAGTATCACCTGATTTCAACTGTGTAATTTTAGTGTACTTCTCTGAGTATAAACCCATTGGCGCCCAATAGGATGAGGCGACAGCAACGAGATTATTCAGGTTTTTTTCCTTGACTGATTGGTCAAATGCGCTAATAGTTTGCGAACCAGCAATATCAATTTCTTTGGCAGCAAGTGCCTTGTTTAAGGCGTTTGAATTAGGGTATTTTTTTAAAGAAATACTAATATTTTTTTCTTGAGCATCTTGAACAAGTTGCTTCCAAATGAATGTGTCAGATAAAATTCCGACTGTTAATTCTTGTGGTGCTTCATTAGGTTGTTTCTTACCACAACCAGCGATGAAGAGAACCAAACATATTAAAGACAACAATAAAGTAAGGTGTTTTATTTGTTTCATTTTAGTCTCCTTGTGAACCTGTACATTAAAATAACACCATATAATAGAAATAAATGGTTTTAAAGACAACTTCTCTTAATGTAAAATAGCATATCATATAAGGGGTATAAGTCAATATATTTGAGTGTGTATGGTAAAATAGTAAGCGGGATAAGCAAAGAGAATATATAGTGGTTATAGTTATAGTAATAAAGCAAAATAGGAGGAAAGAAAATGCAAATCAATCGATCAGATGTAAAAGTTATGAAATTCAACTTTGAAACACCAGAAAAACAGTACGAAATTACTTCGCCAGAAATCCAAACAAATATTGTGGAGCTAGCTCCAGTAAGTAATGAGGATAGTGAAGTTTTCGAAAAAGGGAAAATTTGTCGCCTAGAATTGACATTTAATATCCAATTACAGGATTTTAAAGTTGAGGGACTTGTTACCCAATCGATACAATTCGTAGATTATTTTGATGAAATACAAAAAGTGCCTGAAGAAGCAATACAGGAATTATCGCGTGATTTATTAGATTATGTACAACGATTGACTTATGATGTAACTGAAATATCTTTTGATAGACCAGGATATGATTTGAAATTTGAACCAAGCTAAAAGTACTTATCAAATAAAAAAAGATAATTCTGTCAAATTGCATTGACATTGATAATCGTTATCAATTATACTAATCTTAATATACATAAGAATAGAGGAGATTGCATATGATTATTGTTACTAATACGATTAGAATTGAACCTGGATTTGGTGAACGCGTGATTGCACAATTTACGGATGGTAATGCATCAAAAAATATCGCAGATGTTGAAGGCTTTTTAGGTTTTGAATTGTGGCATAATCAAAGTGCTGAAGAATATGAAGAAGTTGTTGTAACGAGTCGTTGGGAAAGTGATGAAGCGCAAAAAAACTGGGTTAAGAGTAAACAGTTCAAGGAAGCGCATGGTCGTACTAAAGATACCCGTCATCAAAAAGAGCAACGTGAAGGTATCATCAGCAGCTCAATTGATCGCTACAACGTTGTTCATGAGCAACTACCTCTATAAAAAGCAGTTTTATAACTATAAAAAAAAAAGAATCGCATCTTGCGGTTCTTTTTTTTATACAATTAATATCTCGATTGGTAATTTTTTTCGAATGATAAGAGAAAAAAGCAGTTTTTAATTTAAAATAAATAGTAGTTGATATGAAAAAACAGGATAATTTATAGCTTATATATTAATAGAGTGTGACAAAAAATGCTGTTTTGTAATATTAAAATAAATAAAATGAAACATCAAATCGCGGAAGGACAGTGTTTTATATTAAAAAAACAGTGAGAGAAATAATTACAAATATGACGAAAAGACGTTTTTTTAACATTTGAGCGTTACCATCTCTTAATTTGTGTGTAACCCATGCAACGATTATCCATGGTAAAGTTATAACATAATCTTAAGGAGGTTATTCAAACTTATGAATATTAAAAAACTAACTGCTACTGTGGTAGCGGGACTAACACTTGCAACTGTTACATTTTCTGCAACAGGAGTTTCTGCCAACTCATACACAGTAAAATCTGGTGACTCTTTGTGGAAGATTGCTAACGAAAAGAATATTTCAATCGATGAATTGAAATCACTTAATAAATTATCTTCAGATGTTATCCAAACCAACCAAACATTACAATTATCAAAAACAGACGCAACATATACAGTTAAAACGGGCGATTCAATTTGGAAAATCGCAACTAAAAAACAAGTAACAGAGCAAAACTTGAAGTCATGGAATAATTTATCAACTGATATTATTTTCCCAGGTCAAGTATTGAAATTAACTGGTTCTGATGTTCCTGTTGCACAAGAAGCAGCACCAAAAGCTACAGAAGCTGCTCCACAAGCAACAACACCAAAAGCTGAACAAACAACACCGAAAGTAGAAAAAACAGCTCCTACAACTCCTGCAGCAGCACCAAAAGCAGAGCAAGCAGCACCAAAAGCTGCAGCGCCAAAAGTAGAAGCTTCAAATAATTCTGCCTCTGGTCGTCAAATTACTGTTCAAGCAACAGCATATGATGCCGTTTCATTAGGTGGTAGAACTGCTTCAGGTCACCTTGTTACATCGACAAGCGAAAAAGTTATTGCAGTAGATCCAAGTGTTATTCCATTAGGATCAACAGTGTATATCCCTGGTTATGGTACGGCCGTAGCTCGTGATACTGGTGGTGCTATCCAAGGTAACATCATTGACTTAAACATGTCTACAGCTGAAGCTGTACAATGGGGACGTCAAACAGTCACAGTAACAGTTAAATAATTGTACGAATAATTATGAATTGATTGACCAGAGGGTTTCTTCTGGTCTTTTTTTTATGCAATTTTTTAAAACATTCCTCTTATATTGAAATCTGTTACGGCGAATACGTTGTGGGTATTCAAAAACGAGAACATTGTGTTTTTAAGCAGTTCCAAAACCGTCATGACTAGATATATATTATTATTCAATCAATCGAACACTTTGATGATGTGTATGTGATTACTTTGAAATAATAGCTTAGCAGCTGATTGAAATCGTTTGGATAAGCTGCTTTTCAAACCATGTTTTTGAAAAAGAATAGTGGTGACTATAATGCCAGATAAATTTACAATAATCTTGACAAGAGTAGCAACTGTTCTCAATTCCACATATAAATTTGTCGAAAAGACCTAATTTACAGGAATCTTGAACATAGTGCTATTTTTTATGGGAAATAGTATAAGTGAAAATTCATCACCGCTATACTTGATAGATATTATAAGTCGGCACCAATAAACGTTCTTTCTACGGTTTAAATAAGATGCGTAATTATATTTTCTCTGCTAGTAGCATCATTTTTCAAAAATGACACGTTGTTAATCGTTAAGTGGTAAAAAAAGAAACGTGCAGCAATAAACTTACACGATATATTATTAAATAATAAGCTATATTTTAAAAATAGGAGAAATAATCGAATGGAAAAAATAAGAACGCAAAATAAATCTGAACGGGAACAGTACCAATAAGAAGTACATAGTGGTGAGTGGTATTAAAGAAAAGGAAAACTTGGTGAGATAACTACCTTATCAGAAGAATAAACAACACAAATACGAGATAGGGTTACAGCTGAAACTAGCAACGCAGAAAAATTAAAGAGGTTCAAAAAGAGTGTGATAATATTTTCGAAGAAATATTTATTGTAATCTGTAAACTAAACAAATGAAAAGAGATAAAAATAAAGTACTTAATAAAGTAATCACTCATTTAAATAATACCTTAGAGTCTTAATTTAGTAGTCAAATAAAAAAAAGGCCGTGATTACAAGTATTGTCTGATAAAAGAGGGATATAGAAAATTTAATAAGGACAATTATGCTGAAAAAAGTCATTAATATAAATAACTTACGAAATAGGATGATGCATAATAGAACTAACGGATAAAGGTAGATGGAAAATGTACGTCTATTTTTTATTGTGGTGTCATTAATACAATGAAAGTAAAAAAGAGGATTATTATGTTTGAAAAAATAGAATGGATAAGGTAGTAGTAATAAAATGATAAGGAGTCTGATTAAAATGTTATCTATATTGGAGAACGATATATCAAGAAAATTAACTATATTAGATAATTTATATAAAAGTAATCGACATATATCAATTGCAGAGATGATAGAACTGTTAAATTGTACACGTAAAACTTTAAGTAAGGATATAGCTAGTATTAATGCAGCATATGATGTTGTTGAATACCATCGAGAAAAAGGTTTTTTTTTTAATAAGACGAAAGGTGTTAATTTCTACTTTTTTTATTGCACCTATCTAAGAGAATCTTTACATGTAGAAGTATTGAGATTGATACTCATTGAAGAGCTATCTATCGTGAAAATTAGTCGCCGTTTATTTATGTCGGAATCAAAAACCAGAAGGTTAATAGATGTATGGAACCAATATTTTGATGAAAGAAATTTTGATTTCTTAATAAAAACAAGTGCCGATTGTACAATGATTTTAGGTAATGAAACACAAATCAGATGGTTTAATCATACAATGTTATTTGAATTAGAATATATCGATATCTATGAATTTAAGCTACAAGAAAGCCGAGAATATGGGGCATATAAATCGGTTTTAAAGAATGATTTTTTTGATAGTAACACAAGTGAGCATGAAAAAATAAAGTCGTTTTTTTATGTTAAAGCAGCGCTCTATCGAACCAATAAAGGGCATGTGGATAATAACGAAGAGGTATATCTTTCATTTGGTACTAACATGAAAAATAATACATTAATCCAATTTGAAAATATAATGGCGATTGAAACAGGTGTTTATTTCACTGACGATGTACGAAATCAAATCCTCCCTAAATATTATTTCCCTACTTTATGTGAAGAGATAGATAGTGGCACCTCGGAAATAATGAAAATTATAAATGATGTTTTTGATTATATATTGACTACTGAAGAAAGTGAAAATCGATATCGTGCTGAAAAAAAAGTCACTTTAAAAATGAATCATCTGCATAAATATGGACCAGAAGTGACGTATTTTCTTTTGGATTTTGTGGCGTTGAATTACAAAACACAGCAAGAATACTATTTTTATTTTTACGAAGAATTAAATAAAATAGTTGCAAAGCATAACTTCTTATTTGAAAGTGAAAAACAAAAACAATTGTTTTATAAAGAACTTGTACTTTTGTTGAATTTTGAACTATCATTACCGAAATATGTTTTGAAAAGACCACGTGTCACTATTTACCTATTTGCAAGCCATAGCACGATCCAATCGACGATAAAAATAATCAAAAGTTATTTTGGAGACAGGATTGAGTTGCATGTAGCTGATTGTATAAATGACAAGTTGCATGAGTCGGACTTGATAATTAGTAATTATTTTTTTCTCGGAAATCTAGAAGCTAAGAAAGTACATTTTCAGGAAACGATAGATTTAAAATGGTTATATCTGTTAGATTCGAAATTGAAAAACATTTATAAAAAACTCAATTCTTAGAAATTAAAGCGATTATCAACGTAGTAGAATAGATCCGGATTACGCAAGATAATGTTGTTAATAAGAATACTAGAAAGATAACAAAGGAGAATGAACATGAAAAAAATGCTGGGAATAATTATGATGGTATTGCTGCTAGTCAGTCTATTTAAACAAAATCAGACTGTTTATGCTAATGAAGGTGCAGACTATTCTGTAAGTCCGATTTTTTCAGAGCACCAAACAAAAACAGTGGACAGTTTTTTTGATATTCGCTGGGAGCCAAAGCAAAAAGATATAATCGGTCTAAAAATCACAAATAATGAAGCTACCGAACAATCCTATTCGATTGAATTAAATAAAGCGCGAACAAATATTAATGGAATAATTGATTATTCCAATAATGAACCAGAAGCTGAAACAGCAAAGTATAAAATCACTGAAATAGTAAAGCTTCCTCAAAAAATAAAAGTGCCGGCAAACAGCACTAAGAGCATAGAAGGTAGTGTGTTTTTTGGTTCTAAAGATTTCAATGGCATAATTATGGGAGGGCTACATATTTCGAAAATTGATAGCAGTAAAAATTCTGCTAGTGTGGCCAATACAGTATCCTATAATATTCCGATTGTATTGAGAGGAAATGTGGATAAAAGACCGAATCCAGAAATAAATCTAGAAACTATCAAGGTAGCTAAATTTTCAAGTGATAAATACGCTTTAAATATATTATTAAATAATAAGAATGTTAATTTTTTGAAGGAAGTCAAATTCAAAGCAACGGTAACAAATAGTGCAGGTGATGTGATTGAATCGCAAACTAATCAGATAGATATCACACCAGAAACAAAATTTGTCTACCCTATCAAATTAGAAGGGAAATATAAGCCAGGTGAGTACCAGGTGAAATTACAAGTAAATCATAGTAAAAAAAATCGTTGGACTTTTGATGATAAATTTACAATTAGTAAGAAAGATGTAAAGGATATTAAGGCTGTTACACAGAATGACAATAAGAATTGGCTGGTATATATTATCCTGGGTATGATTGTGGTTGCAGGAGTAGGTCTCATTATATTTTTAAGAAAAAGACATAAATAGTAGTGATTATTTGCAATAAGGGAATATGAAACGACGATGTCAGCAACTCTTGGAACTGAACTGACTTATCAAAATAGACTGATATAAAAAGTTGTTTCTTAGGTTGAAATTTTCTCGATAGTCAATTGCAGAGTATAGCCTATTTTTAGTGAACTTGATTTTTATTATAATAAATCAATTAAGCAATTGTGGCGCGGAATGATTAGAAAAAGCTGCTTTAAAGCCCTTTTTAGAGTATTTAGTAGCTTATGATGTGTCAGGTAGACGTTGTGAAATTTTCAAAAATTACTGTCGACGCTCATTTTTTTTGTAAAAAAAAGAAGGGATATAAGAATCGAAGATGTTAGTATTATTAGAGTAAGAAGTATCTTCAGAGAGGAGCTTTGTGGGATGTTAAAAAAACTTTTTTTAATTATAATGATAGGTCTGTTATTGCAACCTAATATATATTTAGCGAATGCCAGTACTTTAGAAAAAACAACTGTTTTAAATGAGCAAGAGCAGCAAGAAGTGGAAAATAAAGATGAGAGTCAAGCAAAAACGTCACTAACAGATTATGGAAAAACAATAAATAATAAAGCTGAAAAACCTAGCACAAGAGCAATAGAGTGGACAGAAGAATTTGATTGGAGTATACAAGGTTTCAATATATACGCAAAACCCTGGTTGATTTATGAGTACGATCAAGATATCACGTTTCAAACAAAGGATGCTACCTTAGGTTCAAATGTCGGAGATACGTTAGAGGGCTATGTTGATTTATCATTAACAGCCATTGTGGATTATAAACAGGCAACTATGTTCTATGGTAATAAATTTATGAGTGATAATATTCCGGGAATGTATCATAATAATGTTGAGTTTAACTTTAATTTAAAAGCGGCTGATAGTTCTGCATTTGAGGTAAAGGTAGTGAAAATTGTTTTTCCTGATAATGTGAATCCCCCAAGCAATACTATTGGTAATAAGGCGAAATTTCATATAAAAATCAAGCGATTGAAAAAGACTGTAGGGAAACAACTTGAAATACCGACGAAATTAAACTGGAAGACGAGCTATTTTCTTCAAAATGGGTTGGTGCAACATTATATCAGAAATTGGCAAGGCTTTAGTTGGAATAAAACATATAAAATACCGTTAGAAACGGAACCTACAATTGAAACAAAGGACAGCGTACTTTATTCAACACAATCGTATAATCCTAAAAATAATTTTGTGGGCGGTACAGACATTGATGGTAATGCTTTAAAGTGGGATGAAAAAACGATGAAAGTATCAGGTGATGTTGTTGATATGACTAAACCCGGAAACTACAAACAACGGTTAACCTACACCTATGTTTTTCAGAGTGAAAATAAAACGGTCACTTCGGATTATGTCGTAACGGTAAAAGAAGATAAAACAGCTATAAAGGCGATTAATACAACTTACTATCAAGGTGAGACGTTTGATTTCAAAAATGGTTTTGTCGGTGCATGGGATAAGGATGGGAATGAGCTCCCCTTCAATGATGAGCTTGCTTGGGTTGGGGGCGAGGCCACGACCATTGATATGAATACCCCTGGTGTGACCTCTGTGTTTTATGGGCTGAAGAATGCTGATAACGATCTTGCGTATAGAAATCAAACGGTTACGGTATTAAAAGATCAGTCCTCGTTAAAAACAAAGCCATCTACGGTATATGTTGGCGACATTTGGAATAAAAAAGATAATTTTGTAAGTGCGACGGACATGGCTGGTGAACCTGTAGAGTGGGCTTCTTCTGCTATTAGTACGAATGGCTCTAAAGTGGATACATCAAAACCAGGAACGCATAAAATCACCTACACCTATAAAGGCAAATTTAAAAGTGTGGATTCAACATTTACCGTAGATGTTATAGAGAGACCGCTTGAGATTTCTGTCCCAGATGTTGTTGATTTTGGAAAATATAGTTTAGGAACACGTAAAACAAAACTTTATTGGGATGATAAAAATAGAATAACAATCACGGATAGTGCCAAAAAGGGTTGGGAACTCTCTGTGCAAGTAAAAACAAATACTGATTTCAGTAACTACGTGTATCACCAAGAACAATTAGTCGGAACCGAACGAATTGTAATTGATGAAGGTAAAGGTACTAAAGTAGTAAGTGATGAGCTATTAAATGAGGAGTTAATTTATATTGACTATGCTGATGCTAAGTCATTGAGAACGGATAATGCCACCTTTGAGTGGAATATTACGCCTTCGATCAAAGGGGTGAGTGAATAATGAAGAAGAGTCCTTACACAACAATTATGTATTTAATGACGTTTTTAATCATGATGGGTGTAGTCTTTGGCGGAAGTATTTCAACTGTGAATGCTGAACAAACGATGACCAAAATTGAAGGTGTTTTGATAGAAGGGTCAGAAAAACAACAAGAAAAACAACAAGAAGAGAATATCCCTCAGCCAGACTATCAATTGATTCTTCATTCGGATAATAATCTCACCAAAAATGTCAACACTATTTCAAAAATACCGAAGCTAGGTGATGACTCTGACGCAATTACTATCTTTGCGGGGGTGTTGATTATAGTTACATTAATTATCTGGAAAAGCGGTGTATTGAAAACAGTAGTCTCTAAAAAGGTATTACTAGGATTAGTAACGATGCTGTTAGTTTTAAGTCATCCACTAGCGAGTAAAGCAAATACAACGTCAACAGTAATTGGAGAACTCTCTCCGGGGGTTTTTACAATGACAAAACCAACAGATATTAGTTTTAAAACAATACTAACAACAGGTAAGAAACAAACTGTTGAGTTGAAAGATATAACGACGAATGTTACTGATTATCGTGGAATCAATGAAGGATGGCAACTCACAATAAAGTCGCCTAATTACGATCAGTATCGAGAGAATTTTTCGATTGTGATTAATCAAAAAGCTATCACAAATAATAGTCAAATAGTGGTTCAAAAACGACAGAAAACAATGAGTCGAAAAGTCGTATTAGATGATACAAAAGTGGAAATAGTAGGTACAGCATTAGCTGGTTCTTATATAGCAAATTTAGAATGGAACTTACAACCGAACACACAAAAAAAAATTGAAGAATAGGAGAGATTAAGATGAAAAAATTAATGAAGACAGGTAGCGTAATATGTGGGGGAATGATGGCGTTCTCATTCGTAAGTAGCGTTAGGTGCAGCAGATAATAATACGAATGGTGAAACAATTGTGAATTCAGAAATCACAGAGGGTGAGGTAACATTAGCAGTTGATGCAACAACTAATTTCGGAAAAAAAGAATTAGCACCTGTTGTTAATTTTGATGATCAAGTCATCAACTTTAAAGTGACGGATTACTCTGGAACAACCAATGGTTACACAATCACTGCAAAATTGGGGGATGCTGATACAACACGTTCATTAAGGATTACTGGTACATCAGGATCAGAATCAGAATTATCTAATACTGATGCTACAGAAGTAGTCGCTGAAGCAACTCATGATGTTGGTGAAAATGAGGGTAGTGTAAACGCTGCTTTAAAATATACTGGTGCGACAGAAACAAGAGCGTTCACATCTGTGATCAATTGGGAATTAACAAAAGGTTCAACAGCCGATATTGCAGAATAGGAAAAGAATAGTAGATTCAACTGAATTAATTTAAAGTCGTTAAACAGCTATCTTTTGATAGCTGTTTATTTTGCGTACTTGATCACTTACAATCCAATATTTTAACCAAATGACTGCAAAAAAAGGGCTCTATGTCAAATAGTGTTGTTATTCAAAATTAAGCAAAATATGTCACTTAGGCAGCTACCTTTTTTTGGTAGCTGTTTATTTTTAGTCATTCCTAACGTGAGGGAAGCTTTCTGCGGGTGACTCTTCATCCTCCTCGCTTCGCTGTGGGGTATTCAGATGCCACTGTTCCCGCTAGAGTCCCCCTCGCAAACGTCATGACGCTACACGTTTATTATTGAAGCCAAGTAAAATTCGGTTGCGAAAATTTGTGAAATTACGGTAACCAAAAGAAATACGTTTAATCATTTTAATTTTATTGTTGATACCTTCCAAATGACCATTAGAATCATTGTATTTAAAGCTATTCGCTATTTTATGTAAATATTTTTTCAATGTTCTTAAACTGCATTTCATTTGTGGAGAAATCAATTTATTTTCACTCAAAACAAGTGTTTGATACGCTGAAATATTTTTGTGCTGCACTGCAACGAGTAGGTTTTGCGCTACTTGATAGGTTGCTTTAAATTCAACATCAAGTGTCATAATATAATCGATAATCCCCATCGAACTTTTAGGTCCCTTAAATAACCGTTGGTAGCGTTAGTCTGAATCACTCAATTCTGTTTTGTTTTTAAGTAATAATTTCCAATAAGATTTGAGCTTACGATAAACCTTTTTATCTTCTGGACGTGAAGTGTTATAGCGATTCATGAGCTTGATACGTGTTTGATTAAGCGAGCGCATCACCAATTGAACCAAATGAAAACGATCAATAATCACGATTGCCTTTGGAAAAACGTCTCTAATTAGCGAGGTATAAGGCGCATTCATATCTACCACGACAGTTTTTACAGAAGCTCTCGCTTCGTAGGAATAATTAAGAAAATAATCCCTCAAATGATGCAATCTTCGAGTAGGCAAGATATCCATAGTTTCATTTTTTCTCGCATCCGTGAAAATAAAGCTCATTTGGCTGTCTGCACTTTTTACTGATTTGAATTCATCCATTGAAAGGTGAGCCGGGAGGCTCCCATAACTGGGTTTGAATTGGGATGTATTGCACGATTGACAGTTGTCGTAGAAACACTGTGTCTATAAGCAATATCCTTCTCAGAAGAAATAAATTGACCTTCAGACGAAATTGCTTGTATCACACGTTTTGAAATAAAGCAGTTTCTTTTTACTAGTGAAGATGATGCGGTGAAAGTAGTATGGCAACCTTCACAGTAGAAGCGTTGTTTCTTCAAAAATAAATAGGTAGGCAGATTCGCTGATTTAGTAAGCGTAATGCGGGATAATTTCGTGCCATATTTAATAATTTTGACTGTCTCACTAGTAAAACCACAATTTGAACACCTGCTAGGTGTATAAGTGAGCGTTCCATAGTAACAAATGCTGGAAAATCCCTTAATTACTTGTTTTTCACACCACGTTTTTGAAAAAGAAATATTTTCATCTGTAATTCCAGAGGAATTTGCGATATTATTAGAAGTGATAGTTGACATTTTCGAATCCCCCTTATAAATTTGTTGTGGTGACTTAATTTTACAGGGATTTTGAAAATGTCGCTATTTTTTTGCGGAAAAATAGGCATCAGTGAAAACTCACCAACACCATAAATTATAGAGCCAAAAAAAGCAGCTACCTGGTTAAGGTAGGCTGCTCCTGATGTGAAAGTGTAAAGTTAAGCGCGTTTTTTCAGTTTTTTTAGTATACAACAACGGGTGTTCCTTCAGAAATAGTCTCATAGATTTTTTTCATTACATCTGGAGGTGTGTTAATACAACCGTGTGAACCACTTGTTTTATATATGTCACCACCAAATTTTGGTCGCCAGTTTGCATCATGAATACCGACGCCTGTCCAATCGATTGGCAACCAGTAAGAAACAGGTTGTTTATAATCTTCGCCTACCAATGTTGCATTACGTTCTTTTTTCCAAACTGCGAAAACACCTTTTGGAGTATCGTGGTTCTTTTTAGCATTTCCGGTAACGACTGGCGTATCAACCACTAATTTGTTATCTTGATAAAACCACATATGTTGAGCAGCAATATCAATTTCAACGTAATTACCAGAGATAGAATGATCATTTTCACCATAACCTGAACCGTAATGTAAAGGTTGAATAGTGGTATCTTTACCTGCTAAGATGGCGTTAGAAATCTTCTTTTCTGTATCAGAAGTATTAAGAGACCATCCATATGTTCCAGTTGATGCTGTGGTGATTTCACCTTTTTTTGTACTTTTAAATGAACGTGCAGTATCATTTGTATCGTATTTTTTTGATAAACTAGTCACGTAATTTTTCAAAACAGTCTCGTCAGTTGTTGGTTCTCCTGTATTTGTTACTGTAAGAGCTTGTAACATTACCTTTTGAGGAATAACAACTTCGTTTTTACTGATCGCCAATTTGATTTTTTTATCTTTTAAAGCTGTTAATTTTTCAAGACTTTCAGTTAACTTTGAATCACTGCTTAATAATGTAGGTTTAATATAGAGTTTATCAAGTTTAATGGTGGTGTTATTATCTGAAACCTGTGAAATTATTGTTTTTTCAAGCGCTTTTTCATCAATTATGTTACCATAAGATTCTTTTTTTATTTGAAAAGAGTTGTCATTTTTTGTTATGCTCGCATTTTTTGAAGCAGTACGCTCACCAGCGTTTATATCTAGTTTATTTAAAGTAGCGGTCAACTGTTTTTGATTAAGCATATTTGTTGTGTTTTCTGCAGTGATTTTTTGCTTAGTAAAAAGTGCAATTGGCCAAGCGAAGGCATTTTGGTCTGCCATCGCAGTTGTTAGTGTTTTTTTGAAATCACCATTAAAACCTAACTGGCTTCCAGTCAATGTAAAACGTGTCTTATCATCTTCGATTAAGTGATATTTTTTTGTTTGAAAATTCTTGGCTAATGTGGTGTTTGCATCATCCGTTGTTAATCCGTTAATGGCCACTCCATTCAAAGTGGTGTTTGGTAAAAATTTTGAATTGTATGTGTAGGTTACAATGCCGTATACCGCAATTAAGACAAATAAAAGCGCGATAAGGCTGTTTCTTAAAATTTTATTCATTATAAAACCGCTCCTTTCACTTAGCAAACTAGTAGTCAGACTCTAGTTACAAAGGTTAATATAGGATACCATTTTTAAAGAGATAAATCAAAAAACAGTAACGCTACATATTTTCATAAAGCGTTATATTTTTTCGAATGATAGATATTATATAGGAAGAAAAGCGTTATTTTATCGCTCTACAAAACAGCCATTGATAGAATCATAAGATAAGTTGGAGTATTAATGTCTTTGGCGTTGTTCTCTCACATATAGTTTTACAAGTAGCAGTATTTTAAACTCTTCCAATTTAACATTGAGAATATTATCAACTTTACACAACCTTTACAAAAACGATACATGACCTTTATTTCATCTTTACAAATTTTCGTTATAGTAATAAATGTAAGGAACACCAAAACAGAAATGGAGTGTAAAATATGAAAAAAACAATCGGCTTTATGGCTATAGCAATGAGTGCAAGTTTAGTATTGGCAGCATGTGGTAATGGAGGGGCTTCATCAGATTCAGATAAAGAGAGTAAAGATCTTTCAGGAACAATCACGGCTGTTGGTTCGTCAGCGCTACAACCTTTAGCAGAAGAAGCTGGGAAAGCATTTACTAAAGAAAATAGTAAAGTGACGGTTAATGTTCAAGGTGGCGGTAGTGGTCAAGGACTTAGTCAAATCGCAGCTGGTACAGTCGATGTTGGTAATTCAGATGTTTTCGCTGAAGAAAAAGAAGGTGTTCCAACTGATAAAATTAAAGATAATAAAGTAGCGGTCGTTGGAATGGGGCCAATCGTAAATAAAGATACTGGCGTGAAAGATATCTCTAAAGAACAACTTATCGGTATCTTTACAGGTAAAATTAAAAACTGGAAAGAAGTCGGTGGAAAAGATTTAGAGATTACTGTTATCAACCGTGCTGAGGGTTCAGGAACACGTGCAACTTTCGAAAAATGGGGACTTGATGGTAAAGACTCTGTCAAAGCACAAGAACAAGATAACTCAGGTACTGTTCGTCAAATGGTTGGAAAAACACCGGGTGCAATTAGCTACCTAGCATTCTCGTACTTCGATGATTCAGTAACTGCTCTTACAGTCGATAAAGTAGAACCAACCGAAGCTAATGTTCAAACAAACGATTGGAAAATTTGGGCTTACGAACACATGTACACCAAAAAAGATGCAAATGCACAAACAAAAGCTTTCATCAAATTTATGTTATCTGATGAAATTCAAAAAGGTGCTGTATCTGACTTAGGTTACTCATCAGTTAACGCAATGAAAGTTGAACGTTCAGTAGATGGTAAAGTAACAGATAAGTAACAGATAAATAATGTCACATATAAACGAAAAGCCACCTTTCAGGTGGCTTGAGACTGAAGATAAACACTGTTCTAGGTCGTCTTCCTACTATAACAGCATTTCTATTCAGCTTTCTCATATTGTAGTCAAAGTCGCTTAAATCATCTTCAAAAAAAAGTGGTTTTTCGAGACTTTGTCTACAATCTGAAACCACCTTTTAGGTGGTTTTTTGTTTGTCGAAAAAATAAAGGTAATACTCCATTTGTATTGTTTTTTACTTTCAATTAAAACGAAAAACCGATTCCTAATACAGCGATGAGTAAGATGCTGTCAATAATCCACATTTTCATGCTGGTTTTTTGTTTTTTAATGCGAACTAATAACATTTCTGTTACACCAATCATTAAAATCGCAAGGACTGCCTTGCCTAAAAATGTCCAAGTAAAGCTGGTCATGCCACTGTTTTGAATGGCTAATGAGAGCATTCCAATTCCAGTAACAAGCATTATGATATACATTAAACGTAAAATCATGTGTGTAATTGTGCCGACCTTAATTTTATTATTGCTGTAGAGAATCGCTGTAACGATAAGTAATACCACTAATACTGCCCAAGATGAAGCATGAATAGATAAAAAAGTTTTAAACATTTAAGTCACTCCTATAAAATTAATGAGATACACGAACACATTTAGTGTACAGAGTATTAACTTTAAATGCAACTTATGACCGAAAACAATCTAGTAATAGTCCCGATAAACGTATTTATCTTTCGGCGTTTTAATTTCAGATAGTTTTTCAACTTTCAATGTTGGGATGCTTTGTTTGAAAGGTGCATAAAATTCTGTGCCAATAACGCCTGTTACGCTAAGCCAGGTGTCATCTTTATATGTTTTATCATCAGGAAGATTTAGTAACATTCCAAATACTCCTGAATCAGCAATACAATGTATAACACCAAAACGGAATAAGAACATCTGATTTTTGGCAGATTTTACTTTGTTATCAACATAAGCAAATCCGTTGATAGTCAATTTTTTCCCTTCAAATATTTCGGGATAATCATATATCAATTCCATAACTGTTAGATAGTTTTTCTCGTCTAAAACAATGGTGTCCTGTTTTAAATACGGTTTGAGATCTTTGTTCATTGTCGCTTCATAATCTTCTTTATTATAGTAAAAACTTGTATCAGGTTTGAGGTATTGATTACGCACGAACGAATCACCAACGGCATCCTCATTAGTGGGAAATTTAAAACCTTTTGCCGATACTATATTTGAATCCAATGAAGCTTTAGGAAAAGTGAAACCTGCTAATAATGGATAAAATAGTAAGGAATAAACCAATACTTTTTTCCACCACGTATTCTCGCCTAAATGAACATGTTCATCAGGGCCATGAGTTAGAGGTGTTTGGTGTTTATGAGCGGCGGCATCCTCATCTCTAAAAACCATAATTAATTGGATTGTTCCAAGCAATAAAGAACCAAAAAGTGCAATTAAACTTAGATAGGCATAATTCATATTGATATATTGGTTCAAATTACCACTAACATGTAAATATGTCATTAAACCGGCGTAACCATATAAAATAAAAACACGAAACATTAGTGAACCTCCTTTCTATATTACAAGAGCGTATATAATTGTTACTACAGTGGTAGAAACGACAATGTATGCTGTGAGTTTTGTCTTGAAAGCATTGATCATCATTAAAATATTTTTGAAATCAATCATTGGACCAAACACTAGGAATGCAACAATTGCCGATTGTGGAAACAATCCGCGGAATGATGCGGCAATAAAAGCATCGGCTTCAGAGCAAAGTGATAATAGGAATGCTAAGACAATCATTACTAGGATGGCCATTAATTTGTTGTCGCCAAGAGTTGTTAAAATGGATGTCTTAACATAGACTTGCATGGCTGCGGCAAGAAGCGAACCGAATACGAGGTATTTACCAACAGTGAAAAATTCATCGACAGAATGTTGTGAAGCATGCCATAATTTTTGCCCGATTGTTTCTTTTTGAGATGAAGAGTGATGGTGATGATGGCCTGTATGGCCATGTTCTTTAGCATTTAATTTTTTTTCTACAACCTTTCGAAGACCTTCACCTTTGTAAAAATAGGCAATTAACGTTCCGACTACGATTGAAACAACAAGACTACCTACTACACGCAGTATAGGGATTTCCCAAGTATTACCAAATGCAATATAAGTTGACATGACAACGATGGGATTAACAATAGGTGCTGTTAACATGAAAGCTACACCTGTGTGAATGGGCACGCCTTTTTTGTTAAGACGATGCACAATAGGTACGATGCCGCATTCACAAGAAGGAAAAGCGACGCCAAGTGAAGAGCCAAACAGAACACCTAAGAATTTATTTTTAGGTATAATTCGTGCGATAAATTTTTCAGATAAAAAAGATTGTATAAAACCAGAT
The DNA here is from genome assembly GCF_036884295.1 of Brochothrix thermosphacta DSM 20171 = FSL F6-1036. Classification (NCBI taxonomy): domain Bacteria; kingdom Bacillati; phylum Bacillota; class Bacilli; order Caryophanales; family Listeriaceae; genus Brochothrix; species Brochothrix thermosphacta. Next base: position 2,165,506 of record NZ_CP145608.1, on the reverse strand, counting down.
ATAAAAGCACCAATTAAAACGAAAGGGAGTGCCTCAATTAAAATGGAGATGAAGATAGTATTCATTTGTAAAAATGAATGGGGGAGTGATTGGAACAACGAAGCCACATCCTTTATTTATAAGTAGTGCTAGTTTACTCTTATTCAGCCTAAAAAGTAAAGTGAAAATAATATGAACACATGTTAATATGAAGAGTATATACATAGAAATGAGGGAACACATTATGAAGGCAGTAGAACAGCCTAATTACTTTAAAGAAGGCATTATTGATTGTTTACCCACATTGTTGGGATATATAAGTATCGGTTTAGCATGTGGTATCATTGGAACCGCATCTAATTTAAGTGTTCTAGAAGTAACGTTGTTAGCGATTTTTGTTTATGCGGGTGCAGCTCAAATGGTGATGACGGGATTGATTGCTGTAGGTGCACCGTTTTTTACTATTATACTTACCGTTGCCGTTGTTAATATTCGTTTTTTGTTGTTAAGTATGACAATTGCTCCTCACTTTAAACATGAATCCCTATTGGTTCGTTTAGGACTAGGCTTTTTATTGACAGATGAATCATTCGGTGTGGCGGTTATTAAGTATGCAAAAAATCGTAATGAACCGCTTAGAAAACAGTGGCTGATGGGTTTAAATATTACAGCTTATATTGTTTGGATTATTTCTTGTCTTGTAGGTGCTCTAATAGGTAATTGGATTAAAAATCCTGAAGTGTTAGGATTGGATTTTGCTTTAGTAGCAATGTTTATAGCGTTGTTAGTTTTACAGTTAGAACTTGTTGAACGTAGCAAGTTACGCGCTAATTTAGAGGCTGTTGCCACAACGTTTATTGGAATGTTTGTTTTTATGGCAGTGATGCCAAGTAGTTTAGCAGTATTAGTAAGCACGATTATTGGTGCGATGATGGGAGTGAGAAGAGAAAAATGACAACTTCATGGTGGTTTATCTTGGTAATAATCGCAGCGATGGTAGTGACATCAATTCCGCGGTTAGTACCATTTATGTTATCCTCTAAATTCGAACTACCGATCATTGTGATTCGGTGGTTAAATTATGTGCCAATCTGTCTTTTTATCGCGCTCGTTATTAGCAGCATTGTGACGCAAGAAGGCTCTCGAGGCTATCATTTGAGTGGTGTGAGTATTATGGCCACTATTTTGACGTTCTTAATCGCATTTAAAACAAAAAATTTATTAATAACTGTAATTGCAGGTATCTTGTTTATGTTTATTTTACGCTTACTTTTCGGATAAACGTTTTATTGGAAGCGTAAACATGTTAAAAAGCTAACGAAAACTCAAAAAAGGTTGAAAACGTTCGTGTTTGGATGTATACTGTGTAAGTGGTATTATTCATAAAGGTAATGAACGAATATAAATCAACTAGGGGTGAACAGTTTGTTAGACAAATTTTTTAAACTGAAAGAAAATGGCACAACAATTAAAACTGAAATTATAGCAGGGTTAACAACTTTTTTAGCGATGGCTTATATTTTAGCTGTCAATCCAAGTTTACTTGAAATCGCGGGGATGGATAAAGGTGCTGTGTTTGTAGCAACTGTATTAGCGGCAATCGTTGGAACGTTGTTTATGGGATTGTTTGCAAACTTTCCAATCGCTTTAGCTCCAGGTATGGGTCTGAATGCCTTTTTTGCTTTTACCGTAGCAGGTGCATGGGGCATTCCATGGCAAACGGCTTTATCAGGTGTTTTTGTTTCCGGTGTTGTTTTTATGTTATTAACAGCTTCAGGTATTCGCGAAAAAATTGTTAACATGATACCTGGCGTTATGAAATATTCAGTTTCAGCAGGAATTGGTTTGTTTATTGCCTTCCTAGGTTTACAAAATGCGAAAATTATCGTTCCAAATGAAGCGACAGCAGTAGGTCTAGGTGATCTACATAACGGTGCTGTGCTCTTAGCTGTTTTTGGTATTGTACTTTCTATTGTATTAGTAACGGCAAAAGTTAACGGTGGTATTTTTATCGGTATGGTAGCCACGGCTGTCATCGGTATGATTACAGGTGTAATTTCAACGCCAACAGCAATCGTGGGTGCGGTACCAGATGTTTCTTCGACATTTGGACAAGCGATTATTAATTTACCGAACATTTTCACTTGGCAAATGCTGGTAGTTATCCTAACGTTCTTCTTTGTTGATTTCTTTGATACAGCGGGAACATTAGTTGCAGTGGCTACACAAGCAGGTCTTGTTAATGAAAAAAATGAAATTCCACGTGCTGGGCGTGCATTATTTGCAGATGCAGCAGCAACAACAGTGGGTGCGGTGTTCGGTACTTCAACGACAACTGCTTATGTTGAATCAGCTTCTGGCGCATCGGTAGGTGGTCGAACAGGTTTAACGGCAGTTGTAGTTGCTATCATGTTTGGAGTCTCGATTTTCTTCTCGCCTTTATTATCAGTTATTACATCGGCAGTTACAGCGCCGGCATTGGTTATCGTAGGGATTATGATGTTAGGTAATGTTCGTCATATTGAATGGACGAAATTTGAAATTGCAACACCTGCTTTCTTTACAATCATCATGATGGTACTTACCTACAGTATTGCTGAAGGGATTGCAATTGGCTTTATTTTCTATCCGATTACAATGCTGGTAGCAAAACGAGGAAAAGAAGTACATCCATTAATGTATGTTTTGATGGTATTGTTTATTCTATATTTCGCGTTTATTCTACAATAGATTGAAAGAGTGATCCCTTGATTTCATATCAAGGGCTTTTTGATTATTATAAATGATTAAAGTATAATGGAACTATTAAGGCTAGTGGAGCAATAAATTGTTGTTTATCCATCCAAAATAGAGGAGCGTTATAAATGAACGATCAATCAGTTGAAAATATGTGGTCTACCTATAAAAAAGATAATCCATCGATTGGTGATGATTACGCAGCATGGCCGTTTGGTGATTCAGAAAAAATGGCTGATGAATTGAGTGAACTTGTAGTTAAGGGGATCAAAACAGCGACAGCATCTGCCTATGATCTTTATGAAGATGATAATGCATTACCTTATCCAGGTTTGTTGAATGTTATTGTTGATGGTAAAGGTGAAGCGGTTGCTATTATTGAAACAACAGATGTGAAGGTTGTTTATTTTGAAGATGTAACAGCGGAATTTGCTTATTTAGAAGGTGAAGGTGATCGTAGTTTAGAATATTGGCGTGAAGCACATCGCGATTATTTCATTAAAGAGCTTGGTAGTGTTGATTTGCCATTTACTGAAAAAATGGGTGTTGTGTTGGAGACATTTAAAGTCGTTTATAAATAATATGAATTTGTTTTTTAAAAGAGTGCAATCGCATTCTTTTTTCTTTGAATTCTTCCTGTTTTGTCATTCTTTCATCATAGTTTTAACATAATTGAATGCTATGATTAGTATAACAAGAGATAACATCACATTCCCACAGGAGGAAAATTATGAAAATTAAAACGGAATCACAAAGAAATGCGTTAGCATACAATTTAACAACATATATAGATAGTATGGAAATGACACCACAATACTTTACAAATAAAGTTGGACTAAAACAAAATATTGTTATGAAGTTATTAGCAGGAATGAAATTATCACCAATGAACTATAATGAAAGTTTAAATAAGATTGCACGTTTTATTGGCGTTAGTATTGAAGCGCTTAGTGGTCGTTTTACTGAATGGTCAGTAGAACAAGAATGGTATTATGAGGCACAACATAAAATTGCTGAAAAGATTAGTTTGATGCTTGATATTGAACAACAATCACGCATGCAAACGCATTTATAAAAAAGGAGGGTACATATCGTGAAGTCAATGCCACCAGTAGAGGAACTTAAAGAATGGCGCCAATTACTATTGTGGAATCAATTCGCACTCGATGAAATTACAACAAAACTTAAAATTTTAAATGAGGAATGTCAACACTTAGATGAAGGGAACCCGATTGAGCACATTAAATCACGTGTGAAATCAATTGAAAGTATTTCTAAAAAACTTGAACGTAAAGGAATCCCGTTCACTGCCCGATCGGCACGTGAACACATTCATGATATGGCAGGTGTTAGAGTGATTTGTGCTTTTACTTCTGACATAGATAAAATTTTCACAATGTTGTCTCAACAAACTGATGTAAAAGTAAAGAAAATTAAAGATTATGTCGGTAAACCAAAAGCAAACGGCTATCGTAGCTTCCATATTATTGTTGAAATACCAATTTTCCTAAAGGGTGGTATGGAGTTGATGGAGGTTGAAATTCAGTTGCGAACAATCGCTATGGATTTTTGGGCAAGTCTCGAACATAAAATTTATTATAAATTTGATAAAGAAGTGCCAGATGGTTTGATTGATGAACTGACTAAAACAGCAAATATTGTCAATGAACTTGATGATAGAATGTTAACTATTAATAATCGTATTAAGGAATCATAATACCAACCTATTCAAAAACTTGATACAAGATGCTATTAAACGGTATAATAGAGTAAGCGATAACATTATAAGTGAAGAAGGGTTGGTTAGTATGACTAAAAAATTATCTCTTTATTTTATACGTCACGGTCAAACATATTTAAATAAATATGGTCGAATGCAAGGATGGTCTGATGCTCCGCTTACACCGGAGGGATTGGAAAATGTTAAAGCAAGTGGAAGAGGACTCAGCGATGTTGAGTTTATTGCAGCCTATTCAAGCGACTTACAAAGAACAGTTGCGACTGCAAATGCAATGTTAACAGAAAATAAACATGCTTACGGTTTACAGTTAGAACAACGACCAGAATTTCGAGAAACATTTTTTGGTTCATTCGAAGGACTTGATGGGAAATATGCTTGGGGAGAAATAGCTGCACAACGCGGTTTATCTAATGAGCAAGAACTTTTTAGTCAATCATCTGTTCGAGAAATTCTCAATACAACACGTGCGGCAGATCCGACAGGTGATGCTGAAGATTTTCAAATGTTCTGGTCACGAGTAGAGCAAGGGTTTTTAGATATTATTAATCGTCATCGTGCTCAAGGTGGTAATATTTTTATTGTTGCACATGGTGTTACCATTCGAAATATTATCCATGAATTAGATCCATCGATAACGGAACAATTTGTGTTGGATAATGCGAGTGTTTCTATTTTAAGTTATGAACAAGGTTTATTTAAAGCTGAAAAAATTAACGATACATCACACTTTAAAAAATAAAAAAAACGCAGTGCTCAATTGATACAGTAGACTTGAGCGCCGCGTTTTTATTTTTTTTCTTCTTTTACAGAAGTAGCATCATCAGATGAAACTTTAACGTCAGGAACTTTATTGCCGAATAGTTTTTCTAAATCACTATGAGGTAAATAAATTTTAATATCGTAAATGCCTGCGTTGAGTCCGTTACCGATATCTTTTGGCAACCGGTTAAATGTAATATAACGATCGTTATCCCAGCTTAGGAAAAGAAAACTTTCGTTAGGCTGGAAGTGTACGGAAGTCCAACCTGTTTCGGATACGAGCTGGCCATCCAGCGCATATGTAAATTTAACACGTTCTCCTTTTATTAAATTGACCATACGACTACTATCGATTAGATTTGCATCATTTTCATCAGTCCGACCAGGTATAGATGCAGGAAGTAGTGTGCTAGAATCAATAAAGTTATCTGCAGACACCTTTCCTTTCACTTCTTCATAAGAAAATAGGAGCTGTTGTTGTAAAGGGAGGTTATTAATATAAGGAATCCCTTTTTCTTTTTTCCATTTTTCAGCTAGTAACACCTTTTGATTCATATTTTCACTTTCTACCATAGCATTGATATAAACTGTTAAAAACACACCAGCTGCTGCTAGGAAGATAATGCTTGATATTATGTATGAAAAAATTTTTCGTTTTACAAAATAATTAATAAATTTTTTAAAAAATACAGTGAGTGAAAATAAAATGATAACTGCGATTAACATTATCAGGATACTAGATAGTTGTTTGAAAATAATTGTCCAATGGGCAGAGTGTTCTAACGTTATCTGACCACTTTTTATAAGGTCGTCCATCAACATACCTTCTTTCTTATATAGCTACTAGTGTAGCAAATATTTGAGTCGGATAAAAGCAATTGAATGTTTGCAGGGAAGTCGTCAAAAAAGAATTACTAAAAGTTATGAGTAAAAACCTTGGTAATAAAGGAATGACAAGGTTTAAGTAAATTGAATAAATTGAATTGTCGAATTTTTTTACGAAATTTAAAACACAGATATACAGGTTTTTGTATATTACGAGTAGATAAAAAAAGCCCATTCAATATTTTTTTAGCATTGATTGTTGATTTTTCAATGTTTTTGGGTATGCGATAAAAAAATATATGTATAATTAATCGGTAATTTTCAGAAATATACAGAAAAAAAGTTGATTGTCATGCTAAAAGGTTTAGTATATAATAGACCTATTACCAAAAGAACGAGGCGTTTTTCTCTTACTTTTATCGGTATTTTCAGAATTTTTGATTTAATCAATCAACAGGAGGACTAAGATGGCAAGATATATTCTAAAACGTGTTCTATACATGTTAATCACACTTTTCATTATTGCATCAGCGACATTTTTCTTGATGAAGTTTTTACCAGGAACACCTTTCAGTGCGCAAGAGAAACTTTCAGCGACACAGAAAGCAGCTATTATTGCTCATTATGGTTTAGATAAACCATTGATGGTACAATATTGGAATTACATTGTGAACTTAATGCAGTTTGATTTAGGGACAAGTTACCAATTCCAAGGTCAAAGTGTAACAGCTCTGATTATGGCACGTATCTCGCCTTCAATTCAATTAGGTATTCAAGCGCTTGTATTTGGTACTGTTATTGGTATCATACTAGGATGTGTTGCAGCTATCTTCCAAAATACTTGGGCGGATACTACAAGTACATTTATCGCAATTGTAGGTAAATCAATTCCTTCATTTGTATTTGCCGCGCTATTACAGTATTTTATTGCTGTTAAATTAGGCTTATTACCAGTTGCATTTTGGAATGGACCAGAATACACCATTCTGCCAACAATTGCACTGATGATGTTCCCGTTAGCAATTGCCGCGAGGTATATGCGAACCGAACTAATCGATGTACTTGGATCTGATTATATCTTACTGGCAAAAGCAAAAGGTAACTCTGCACCAGCAGTTGCTTTTAAACATGCGATTCGTAATGCCTTAATTCCGCTTATTACGGTTTTAGGACCACTTGCAGTCGGTTTAATGACAGGCTCAATGGTTATTGAACAAATCTATGCGATACCAGGTATTGGTGAGCAATTTGTTAAAGCGATTCAATTAAATGACTACTCAGTAATTATGGGGACAACGCTGCTCTACTCTGCGCTGCTTGTATCTGTTATTTTAATCACTGATATTCTTTACGGAATCATTGATCCTAGAATTCGTTTAGGAGGAAATAAAGCATGACATATAAGAAAAATGATAATATTCCTTCTGAAATGTTTGAACAAGTTGGAATTAGTACTGAAAAAAGCGAAAAAATCTCACGTCCAAGCTTAACTGCGATGCAGGATAGCTGGATGCGAATTAGAAAAAACAAAGCAGCAATTGTGAGTTTAGTGATCTTAGTACTTGTTGTGCTTATGGCGATTGCTGGGCCATGGATGTCACCTCACGCGCCAAACGATCAAAATGTTGAACACTCAAACTTACCACCTAAAGTGCAAGGTTTTGAAAATATGCCTTTTTGGAATGGTAAACAAGAGCTTGCTGGAACAGAAACAGATGTTTACAAAGAAAATAATGTAAAAGATTATTACTGGTTCGGAACAGATTCACTTGGACGTGACCTCTTTTCACGTACTTGGGAAGGAACACGTATCTCTTTATATATTGCTTTAATAGCAACAATTATTAGTTTGGCAGTAGGTGTTACATACGGTATGGTATCAGGTTATGTAGGCGGACGAGTCGACAACTTTATGCAACGTATCATTGAAATAATCTCAGGGATTCCTAACCTTGTCGTTGTTATCCTAATGCTTCTTATTATGAAACCAGGCTTAAATGCAATCATTATCGCTATTGCGATAACAGGTTGGATTAATATGGCTAGGGTAGTAAGGGCACAAGTTTTAATGCTGAAACAACAAGAGTTTGTATTGGCAGCACAAGCAATGGGTAAACCAACGTCAGGAATTCTCTTTAAGCACTTAATTCCTAACTTGTCAGGTGTTATCATTATTAACACGATGTTCACTATTCCTGATGCGATTTTCTTTGAAGCTTTCTTAAGTTTCATCGGTATTGGGTTACAACCACCGACAGCATCATTAGGAACATTAATTGAAGAAGGCTATAAGTCATTGCGCTTCTTACCGTATCAAATTGTGTATCCTGCATTCGTTATCTGTTTGATTATGATTGTGTTTAACTTAATTGCAGACGGTTTACGCGATGCATTTGACCCGAAAATGCGTGATTAATTTAAAGAATAGAGGTTGTATCAATGGATAAATCAAAGATTTTAGAGGTTGATAATCTCAATGTCTCATTCCACACGTTTGCTGGGGAAGTTAGAGCCATTCGAGGTGTCAGTTTTGAACTATATAAAGGTGAAACACTCGCAATTGTTGGAGAGTCTGGTTCAGGAAAATCAGTATCTTCTAAAGCAATAATGGGGTTATTACCTCCGCGTAACTCAGAAATTACCAATGGTAGCATTAAGTTTAAAGGCAATGATCTTGTTAAATATAGCGAGAAAAAAATGCAAAAAGTCCGCGGTAAAGAAATCGCAATGATTTTCCAAGACCCAATGACTTCTTTAAACCCAACAATCCCAATTGGTAAACAGATTATGGAACCATTACGTAAACATCAAGGTATGAACCGTGATGCTGCACGTAGTCGCGCAATTGAATTATTAGAATTAGTAGGAATTCCAGACGCAGAAAAACGTTTGAAAGAATACCCACATCAATACTCAGGTGGTATGCGTCAACGTGTTGTTATCGCAATTGCACTAGCATGTGATCCAGAAGTATTGATTGCTGATGAGCCAACAACAGCATTGGATGTAACAATCCAAGCTCAAATTCTTGAATTACTTAAAGAAATTCAAGAAAAAACAGGCACAGCTGTTATTTTTATTACACATGATTTAGGTGTTGTGGCAAGTATTGCTGATCGTGTAGCTGTAATGTATGCAGGAGAAATTGTTGAAATTGGAACAGTAGATGAAATTTTCTACAATCCTAAACATCCTTATACTTGGGGCTTAATTAGCTCTATGCCTAGCTTAGAGTCAAGCACAGAATCTCTTTACGCGATTCCAGGCTCACCGCCGGATTTATTGATTCCACCTAAAGGTGATGCTTTTGCTGCACGTAATGAATTTGCAATGAAGATTGATAGTGAACAAAAACCACCACTATTTAAAGTTTCTGACACTCATTTTGCAGCAACGTGGTTATTACATCCTGATGCACCGAAGGTTGAAGCGCCAGCTGAGATTCAGCGTCGTCAAGCTGTTTTCGCTAAATTAAATGAAGGGGTGCGAGTTTGATGGAAAAAGAACGCCGTAAATTATTAGAAGTTAAGAATTTAAAACAATATTTTAACGAAGGTACTAAAAAAGAAGTGCGTGCCATCAACGATATCTCTTTTGATATATATGAAGGTGAAACTTTTGGCCTTGTTGGAGAATCTGGTTGTGGAAAATCAACAACTGGTCGTACAATTTTACGCCTTTATGAAGCAACAAGTGGTGAAGTCGATTTTGAAGGTACAGATGTTCATGCTGTTAAATCACGCGAGCAAATGTTAGCGTTTCGTCGTGAAATGCAAATGATCTTCCAAGATCCTTATGCATCACTTGATCCACGTATGACAGTTCGTGATATTGTTGCTGAAGGTATCGATATTCATAAATTAGCAAAAGATAAACAAGAACGTAATGCGATGGTTGATGATTTGCTTGAACGAGTAGGTTTAAACCGTGATCATGCAAGTCGTTACCCTCATGAGTTTTCAGGTGGTCAACGTCAACGTATTGGTATCGCTCGTGCTTTAGCAGTTAAACCGAAATTTATTATTGCTGATGAACCAATTTCAGCATTGGACGTTTCAATTCAAGCTCAAGTCGTTAACCTTTTAAAAGAATTACAGTTAGAGGAGAATTTAACTTACCTCTTTATTGCGCATGATTTATCAATGGTTAAATATATCAGTGATCGTATTGGGGTTATGTATGCAGGTCGTATTTTAGAACTTGCTACTTCTGATGATTTATATCAAACACCATTACACCCATATACTGAATCATTATTATCAGCGATTCCAATTCCAGATCCGATTTATGAGCGTACACGTCAACGTATTATTTATGATGCTAAAGCTCATCAATATGTGGAAGCTGATGATGCACAATTACGTGAAATTGAAAATGGTCACTTTGTTTACTGTAAAGCAGATGAAGTTGAGACTTATCGTGCGAAATTGGCTGCTAAAAAAATTGCTCAAGTTTCAGTATAAGTAAAATAGAACGGCGGTTCATAAGCACCTGTAGTTTGGGTGCTTGTATTATGCCTAGTATTAATTTGAAAAATCTATAAAAGTAAACCTTCGGATTACTTTGTAAATAGTATTATCTAATTTTGAGGAGGATTTATAAAATGAAAAAATTGAAGTTATCGGTTGTAACAGCAGTTGTCTTAATCGTAGGTCTTGTACTTGCGGCATGTGGTAATGGTTCTAGTACAGCAAAAGAAGAAACAGGCAAAAAAGACCAAACAATCAACTTGTTAGAGTCAGCACAAATTGCAACAATGGATACAGTAATGTCAACAGATGTTGTATCTGGAACAGCAATGGATCAAGTATTTGAAGGTCTTTACACATTAGGTAAAGATGATAAGTTTGAACTTGGGGTTGCAGCAGCAGAACCAACAATTAGTTCAGATGATAAAACATATACATTTAAAATTCGCGATGACGCTGAATGGTCAAATGGTACACCAGTAACAGCTCAAGATTTTGTATACTCTTGGAGAAAAGCAGTAAATCCTGCAACTGGCTCACAATATGCTTATATGTTTGATGGTTTTATTGCTAATGCATCAGATATCATGGCTAAGAAAAAAGACATTAACACATTAGGTGTTAAAGCTGTAGATGATAAAACGCTTGAAGTTAAATTAGAGCGTCCAACTACATATGCTAAATCATTATTTGCGTTTGTAACATTCAAACCACAAAATGAAAAATATGTTAAAGAACAAGGTAAAAACTATGCAAAAACTAGTGATAACTTAATCTATAACGGTCCTTTCACAATGAAAGACTGGGATGGTAACGGCGATTCATGGGAATATGTAAAAAATGATAAATATTGGGGTGCTAAAGATGTTAAGTTAAACAACGCTAAAATTAACGTTGTTAAGCAACCATCAACAGGTATCAACTTATATACAAAAGGTGAAGCAGACGCAGTTGTACTATCTGCAGAATACGCTAAACAATATGCAAATGATAAAGATAGAATCAGTGTGCCACAAGCATCAGTATTCTACCTTAAATTCAACCAAAAACGTGCAGGTAAAGATACTGTATTAGCAAATGAACACGTACGTAAAGCAATCGCTCAATCATATAACAAAGAAGCTTATGCTAAACAAATTTTAGCTAACGGCTCTGTAGCAGCTGACCAACAAGTACCAAAAGGTTTAGCTAAAAATGAAAAAACAGGTGAAGATTTTACTAAAGCAGCTGGAGAAGCAAACAAATACTTAACGTATAATGTTGAAGCAGCTCAAAAAGAGTGGAAATTAGCTCAAAAAGAAATTGGCGATAAAGTAACAATCGAATTATTAAGTGATGATACTGATAACGCAAAATCTTCTTCACAGTATATGAAAGACCAAATGGAAAAAAATCTTCCAGGTTTAACAGTTAGCCTTAAAAATGTACCATTTAACAACCGTGTTGATTTAGATAGTAAATCTGATTTTGATATGGAATTATCTGGTTGGGGAGCTGACTTCCAAGATCCACTTACATTCTTAGAATTATATGTAACTGGTGGAACAAACGCTAACATCAACTACTCTAACAAAGAGTACGATGCCTTAATTACTGCTAACAAAACAACAGATGCAGCTGACCCACAAAAACGTTGGGAAAACTTCATCAAAGCACAAGATATCTTGATTAATCAAGATGCTGCAATCGCACCAATTTACCAACGTTCATTATCAATTCTTCAAAATCCAGCAATCAAAGATATGTACCGTCATAACTTTGGTTCTGATTACAGCTTAAAAGCAGCTTATATTAAATAATTACTATCATCGTTGCGAATTTATTCGCTTACGAGGATAGTATGGGACGGTGATTGCGTAAGCAATTGAGTACCAATCCTTACTTTAAAGCAGCCACATATATGTGTGGCTGTTTTTTGTTAAAGTCGTTGCGAATTTATTCGCTTACGAGGATAGTATGGGTGCTGAAATTGTTGCGAAGAAATGAGCATACGAGGATAGTATGGGTGCTGAAATTGTTGCGAAGAAATGAGCATACAAGGACAGTATGGGACGGAGCGAAAGCGAGTACCAATCCTTAGAGCAATTGAGTACCAATCCATAGAGCAATTGAGTACCAATCCTTACTTTAAAGCAGCCACATATATGTGTGGCTGTTTTATTTTTATATGAAAAACGTTTAATATTTAGATAACCATTCTTTTACTATTTGGTATAACGATTTTTTTGATAACAAAGACACATATCATAAAAAATAGATGGAAATTCTTACAACTCAAAACTACTTATATTTTTTGTGCTAAAAATATTGAATAATTCCATTTTAATTATTATTATTTTCAATTCTATTTACTGATAATTTTAAAGAAGAAAGAATATTTAAACGATATATACCCTTAAACTACCTTTTTTAAAGGATGAAAAAGCTACTTACAAAAAATAATTACAAAAAACAACAGTTATTAGATGCAGATAAAACCAATGATAGCATGGGGTTAGGGGTTTGTGACATTATAATTGTCAGAAAAGTTACATTTATTTCATATAAATGTCAGAATTTTATGATTAATTAATCAACTTGTGATACAATAGTTTGTAGACAACAGTTCATATCTAAGTAGTGCATGGTATTGTGGTTCAAAACTTATTTTAGGGGAGGAATTTGTTTATGAAGAAATTGAAAGTATCTGCCGTAATGGCAATCGTATTAATCGTTGGTCTAGTGTTGGCTGCGTGTGGTGGAGGTAACTCATCAAGCGATTCTAAAGATTCAGCCAAAAAAGATAAAGAGCAAACTATTAACTTGCTTGAGTCAGCACAAATTGCAACAATGGATACAGTAATGTCAACAGATGTTGTATCTGGAACAGCAATGGATCAAGTAATTGAAGGTCTTTATTCATTAGGTAAAGATGATAAATTTGAATTAGGTGTTGCTGCTGAAGAACCAACTATCAGCAAAGACAATAAAACATATACATTCAAACTACGTGATGATGCTAAATGGTCTAACGGTGACGATGTAACTGCAAACGATTTTGTGTTTGCATGGCGCAAAGCTGTTAATCCAGACACGGGTGCTCAATACGCATACATGTTTGATGGTGTAATTGAAAATGCTTCTGACATTATGACTAAGAAAAAAGGCGTTGATACATTAGGTGTTAAAGCTGTAGATGATAAAACACTTGAAGTTCAATTAGAACGTCCGATTACTTACATCAAATCATTATTTGCATTTGTAACTTTCAAACCACAAAATGAAAAGTTTGTTAAAGAACAAGGTAAAAACTACGCTAAAACAAGTGAAAACTTAATCTATAACGGTCCTTTCACATTGAAAGACTGGGATGGTAATGGCGATACTTGGGAATATGTAAAAAATGATAAATACTGGGGCGCTAAAGATGTTAAGTTGAAAAATGCTAAAATTAACGTTGTTAAACAACCTTCAACAGGTATTAACTTATACACTAAAGGCGAAGCTGACGCTGTAAACTTATCTGCAGAATATGCTAAACAATATGCAAAAGATAAAAATAGAATCAGTGTGCCACAAGCATCAGTATTCTACCTTAAATTCAACCAAAAACGTGATGGCAAAGAAACGCCATTAGCTAACGAACATGCTCGTAAAGCAATTGCTCAAGCATTTAACAAAGAAGCTTACGCTAAACAAATCTTAGCTAACGGCTCTGTAGCAGTAGATCAACAAGTACCTGAAGGCCTTGCAGCAAATCCAAAAACTGGTGAAGATTTCACGAAATCAGCAGCAGCAGCAAACAAATACTTAACGTATGATGTTGAAGCTGCACAAAAAGAGTGGAAAGAAGCTCAAAAAGAAATTGGTGATAAAGTAACAATTGAGTTATTAAGTGACGATACTGATAACGCAAAATCTTCTTCACAGTATATGAAAGATCAATTAGAAAAAAATCTTCCAGGATTGACACTTAGTCTTAAAAACGTACCATTTAACAACCGTGTTGATTTAGATAGTAAATCTAACTTTGATATGGAATTATCTGGTTGGGGTGCAGATTACCAAGATCCAATGACATTCTTAGATCTTTATGTAACTGGTGGATCTAATGCAAACATTAACTACTCTAATAAAGAGTACGATGCATTGATTAATGCTAACAAAACAACAGATGCAGCTGACCCACAAAAACGTTGGGAAAACTTCATCAAAGCGCAAGATATCTTGATTAATCAAGATGCAGCAATCGCACCAATTTACCAACGTTCATTATCAATTCTTCAAAACCCAGCAATCAAAGATATGTACCGTCATAACTTTGGTTCTGATTACAGCTTAAAAGCAGCTTACATTAAATAGCAATTACTCAACTGGAAAAGCCTTTACGTTATTTAACGTAAAGGCTTTTTTTGGTGATACTTGAAAATAAATATTAGGAGCAACAATCTTAGAAGAAGTAAGTGAGGTAATGATAAAAATAGATACTAGTAAAGAAAAAAATAAACTTAATTTACATAAATTAGTATATGCGAAGAGGGAATTCAGCTGAATTTTAAGGGAAACACATTATAGCGGTCTTTAAAAAATAGTGACAAATACTAGGCATCTTTAAGGTTTCTTTAAAGGAAGTACTTTTATTTCCCAGGTAATAGTTGTTTGGTAATTGAACTTAAATAAGCTATAATAAAGAAAAAGATAAAGTAAGAGAGGATATTCATATTGAAAAAGTTAGGGATTTATGTAATTGTCAGTTTTTTAGTAATAAGTGGCTTTGTTACTTTTAAGGAACCAGGTTGGACAATTGAGCATTTTATGGATGTCAGTTTCATCGTTGGATTAGTCTTGTTGTTATTAGGGTTATTGATTTGGGTTGTTCGTGGAGGCTTTTTTGATATCTTTCATTCATCAATGCGTATGTTATTCAATTTTGGGCCCAACAGACGATCCGCAGAAGAAATCAGAGAGGCCGGAATGCTTTCTGAACTAGTAGCGGTTAAGTATCACCATTTATTAATTGTCGGTGGTATTTATATTGTTGTGAATATTTTATTCCTCGTTATTTTCTATTAAACTGCTCTTAATAAAAAGAAACCTCTAAAAAACATATAGTTTTTTAGAGGTTTCTTTTTATATTAAACGTTTTTCTCTTTTATAATACCACTGCGGTAAGCAAGTAATAATGCTTTTAAATCAGTTATTTGGGCTGTAAGTTTGAAACCGATATCTGTGTCTTTTACCATTTTTCGTGAGGTTTCTGTTTCGATGATACGACGAGTTGAAACAATATCAGTTTCATTTGAAATAGCATCCTCAGTAGACGTGAATGGCTGATGTCTGACAAGTTGAAGTCCATAAGCATTATAGATGAGTGTATAGCCCGCGATGCTAGTGACGTTATGATAAGCTTTAGAAAAGCCACCATCTATTACTAACATCTTTCCATCAGCTTTGATAGGTGTCTCGCCTTTTCCTTCTTTGATGGGTGTGTGGCCATTAACGATATGACCTATATCTGGATTTAAATCGAACTCTACTAAGATTTTATCGACTGTTGAGACATTATTACGCAGTTGATAATAAGCATTCTTTTTTTCATAGTGTGTCGTTTTATCCTCGATAAAATAGCGTTCGAATGTAGTCATTGCTTTTTTCCCGAATAAAGGCGACGTTTCACCGGTCCATAAATACCAGACATAATCTAAAGCATTCTTTTTAATTTCACTTCCATCAGGTTGTGAGTAAGCTTCACGAGCAAAACGATCAAATTGATCTAAGAGTGATCGTCCGCTATATGTTTTGCCAGCAATCAATAACTTTTCAAACGAACCATCATCATCTAGAGGAATACAACCATGATAAATTAAATTGCCATTATAACGCAGGTACATACTGCCTTTTGAATAGAGGAAGGCGACGTGCTCTTGTAATTTCTCCGAGTTGACAAATCCAGAGACGAGTCGATGAATAACTTCAGATTCTTCTGGAGTGAGCGTATAAGGAGATTTTGGGTTGATAGTAGGGAAATGGGTATCGGTAAGTAAATAATCTTTCCCTGCGATACTAATAGTGCCAGCAGCATAATCAATTTTATCAAGGAGACGTCTATTTTCCATATTAAATTCAGGATGGCGCTGTATGATTTCCCCTTCCAATTTGAATTGAATAATAGCGATTGCTTTATGCATACGCGCTATTTGTTGTAATTCGGTTGTTGTTTCCTCCGCATGCTCTTGAGTTTTAGGTTGAAAAGCAGTTGCGGGATCGTTAGCGTATACTTCATCAGCAAAAATAGCGAGTGAGCGTAAAGAAATGCCGTAACTTTCTTCTACTGTATCTAGATTGAGGTAGCGTGCTGATATACGTAAAACATTTGCTAAACAGACTGCGGATCCACTAGCAGCTCCCATCCAAATCATATCGTGATTTCCCCATTGAAAATCAAGTGAATGATTTTCTTTGAGTCGACCAATTATTTTATCTGGTGCAGGACCACGGTCAAAGACGTCACCAACGATATGTAGGTGATCAACAACTAAACGTCTTATAAGTTTAGAAAACGCGTGTATGAGGTCTTGAGCAGCGTTTAAATGAATGAGGCTTGTTATAATTTCATTATAGTAGTCGTCTTTTTCTATTTGAGCGTTATTTTGATAGAGTAATTCTTCGATAATATAGATAAAATCACTTGGCATCTGTTTACGAACTTTTGACCGTGTATATTTAGAAGAAACAAAATTTGTTAGTTCTATTAATCGTAATATAGTAAGACGATACCATTCGTTTTTTTCTGTATCATTTAGTTCTCGTAAAATCAGACTCATTTTTGGTCGAGGATAATAAATTAAAGTTGCCAAAGTATTAATTTCCTTTGAAGTGAGACGATCGTTAAATAAATGATGGATTTTTCGTTTAATGACACCCGATCCATTACGAAAAACTTGTTCGAAGGCATCATACTCACCATGAAGATCGCTTAAAAAATGCTCTGTTCCTTTTGGTAAATTAAGGATGGCCTCAAGATTAATAATCTCTGTAATTGTTTCTGCTTTGTTTTTATATTGTTTTGATAACAAATTCAAATACTTTTCTTGTCCTTTTGACAATGGAGAAAGACCTCCTTCTATAGTATTGTAAAAACGTGTACGATAGATTCATTCTAGGAAAAAAAGGGCAGGGTTGCAAGAAAAATTGTTTGAAAAAACAAAATAAACACATTGGAGTAGACCACTAATGGATAAGAATTGATTTTTATCTGTTAATTGGGTATTTTTTTATTTTTAGTAGAGTAGTCCAATGACATCAAAAGATTTTCAATTTCGGAATTTTTTAAAAGTTATAGCACATTTTTAGCATATAAAAATCCCCCTAACTGCTTTCCACAAAGCAAAGATGTTAGGGGGATAATGCAGTGACTATTTCACACTGCGCAGCGGAATGTTCACGCTGCAAAAGGCTCATCGCAAGTATTAAGTATAGCATAAAAAAAACACCTTGTATATAGTGTTTTAAATGAAAAAAGAGCCACCCGAAGGTGACTCTTTCATTAAGTTACTTACGCTTTATCAACGTTAGCAGCTTGAGGTCCACGTTGACCATCTTCTACTTCAAAAGTAACAGCTTGGCCTTCTTCTAAAGTTTTGAATCCTTCAGATTGGATAGCTGAGAAATGTACAAATACATCGTCGCCGTTTTCGCGTTCGATAAAACCAAAACCTTTTTCTGAGTTAAACCATTTTACTTTACCTGTTTCCATTATAAAAAACCTCCAGTTATGCACTAAGTGCAAATAGTTGTAGTCTTGTTTTAGGCATAAAAAGAAGTTTGAAATTCATTTCTTTACCTTACAAAAGCACATGTTAATCATAACACGTTGAAACAATAATAGCAAAACAAAATCAAATATATGTTATTCTTATATTATGAAGGGACTGATTTGATTTGTCAGAAAAAAAAGAGATTGTACCAGTTGGAGAAGTAGGAGACTTGGTAAAGTTTAAACGAGTAGATATGTCTGGAGAAGGTATTATTTTAAAATTCTTAACTAACTCTGCAGTTCTAACGATTACAAAGAGAGAGTCGGCAATTGAAGAAGTAAAAGCTAATCCGACAACAGTCGTAAACTTTAAAAATTATAAAGTCATAAAAAAATAATTCTGCCTCCTCTTGTATAAAAAGAAGGTTCCTCTCTATTGAGGAACCTTCTTTTTTGTTATTTTTTTTCAAACGAGTAAACTAAGCCCCATTGTTCACGAACATCTGTTAAAATATCCAACACGTCTTTGCTTAAAGGTAATGTGTTTTCAAGATTTCCGAGCAGGAGTTTTTCAAAATCTTCAACTTCATAAAGCATCGCATCGGCGCCACTCCCTGCTTGAATCAGCGTGGTTTCTCCAGCAGTGCTTATAAATGTTGCTTTATCAGCTCTAGGATAGTCTGTAATAGTTATGTAACCTTTATCCCCACCAAGAACGGCTGTTTTTGGTGTTTTGGCACGTATGCTTAGATTGATGACAGCAATCTCACCCTCATTATTTTGCAGTAAGATACCCGATTGTTCATCTACACCTGTTTCAAATTGTTTCATCGTTGTTTTAATTTGATGTGGTTGGCTACTAAGGAAGTAACGTGCAAATGAAACTGCATAGGTACCAATATCCAATAATGCCCCGCCAGCTAAATCAGGATTAAAGAAACGACTTGTAACATCATAAGGTTTAGAACTACCGAAAGAGGCTTGAATCATTTTCATTTCACCTAAAATGCCCTCATTAATTAAGCGTTTAATTTCTTTGAAAAGAGGCATATGGAAAATTGTCATCGCTTCAGAGACAAATAATTTTTTTTCTTGTGCTAAAGCAATAATTTCTTCGAGTTCTGATGAGTTAACCGTAATCGCTTTTTCACATAAAACATGCTTATTGTGATGTAAAGCTTCCATGATATATTCATAATGATTATTGTGTGGTGTAGCAATATATACAATATCTACTTTTTCATCTGCAAAAACCTCTGAGTAAGAACCATAAGTTTTTTCGACAGTGTAATTTTCTGCAAATGCTTCTGCCTTTGCTGTGGATCTAGAAGCAACAGCGTAAATTTTATTATCCCTTGCTTGTAATGTATCTGCCATGTTAGCTGCAATACCACCTAGTCCGACTATCGCCCAATTAAATGTTGTCATAAAATAAAACCCCATTTCTATCATGATACAATCAGTATATAATAGTATTTGGAATTATGCGAAAATAACTGTTCAATAGAATTTGCTTAATAATTGTCAATTGAAAACTTAAAGAATGTCACAAAATAGACAAAAATGTTCAGTGGAAGCGTTATTATTTGTTAAATTCAACAAATAATAACAGGTAAAATGCTATACTGATTTTAGATTTAGGGGAGTGAATAAATGTTAAAGGAAGAAAGACACAAACTCATATTAAATGAATTAGACGCAACAGGTCTATTTGATTTAAAAGCGTTTAGTCGAGCTTATGAAATGTCTGAAATGACACTCTACCGCGATTTGCAATACCTTGAAACGACAGGTAAGTTAATAAGAATTAGTGGTGGTGCGAAGCTATTACCGATAGATAGTTGTGTTGTTTGTCATAAACAACCGCAAAGTAAGCGTCAAAGAATAACACTGCATTTGATATCTGGGGTAGAAAAAAAAGCTTGTTGTGCTCATTGTGCACTCATATATTTAGAGAAGCATATTAAAGAGGTACAACAGATTTTAGGTACAGATTTTTTAATGGATACGACAGTTAATGTAAAGCGAGCTAATTTTGTAATCGGTGCAAATTTACCTCATTTTTGTTGTGATCCGAGTGTTTACCTTTTTTCAGAATGTAAGATTGCAACACAATTTACAAAAGGTTTT
Organism: Brochothrix thermosphacta DSM 20171 = FSL F6-1036; assembly: GCF_036884295.1. Lineage (NCBI taxonomy): Bacteria > Bacillati > Bacillota > Bacilli > Caryophanales > Listeriaceae > Brochothrix > Brochothrix thermosphacta. Next base: position 2,145,132 of record NZ_CP145608.1, on the reverse strand, counting down.
GGTGGGCGGGTACTCTCACTCGAAAAAGCAATCGAAGAAGTCAGTGAGGTGATGTCATGTTGCAAGCACACAAAAAAATAGGTGTGGTGGGAGTATTTTTAATTGTTGTGATGACAATTATTTTAGGTTTCACAAGTATGCAAACAAAAGTATCAGCGCATGCTTATGTTCAACAAACAACACCGGGCATACAAGAAAATGTGAAACAAGCACCTAAAGAGGTTGTTGTGCAATTTGATGAGGCGATTCAAAATCAATCACCTTTAATCATTGTAACCAATCAAAAAGGTGAACAAATCAGCGATGGTAATGCTTCAATTGAAAAAGAAAATTCACATGTTGTTAGTGTGCCTTTAAAAAAAGGGATTAAAGAAGGTATTTATACGGTCAATTGGCGTGTGATTTCGGCTGATGGTCATGCGATTTCAGGCACTTTTATGTTTGGATTTAACTCAAGTGGTGAGATACCATCGGCTTCTAGTGATGAAAGTAAAACACCGGTGCTACAATCACTTGTTAAATGGCCACTTTATACAGGATTTAGCTTAATTTCAGGTGTTTTATTAGGATTATTTTATTTGATACCTAGAACAAGCCGTCGCCATCTCTTTCACAATTTGAAGCTATTGACCATGATTGGTATTTTATTGATAGTCATCGCATCTATCACTCAATTCATTGCGCAAACGGCTTTGTTAAATAATGTTTCAGTTGTGAAAGCATTAGATTTTAGACTTGCATGGAAGACTTTAATCAGTACAGAGTTTGGCATCATTTGGTTAATCAGAACAGTTTCGTTATTTATGTTTGCAGTAATAGGTCATTTTTATTTTAATCGGTCGAGCGATAAATGGCATCTTAAGTTAGGTGTTATGACGTTGTTGTTTATTATAATGGGTCTTGCGACTTCTTTTATGGGTCATACACAGGCTTATACAACAATAATACTTTCAACCTTAACGGATTGGATTCATTTAACAGCTGCTGGAATATGGCTAGGAGGTGTAATGCTTTTATTATCACTTTACCTGGCACATCGTTCTAAAAAAAGTGATGAAGTGGTGAATGTCGCCTATTCAAAAAGTCTAGAACGTTTTGCAGCTGTCGGATTTATTGCCGTTTTAGTTCTTATAATGAGTGGTGTGTTACTCAGTGCATTTTATTTGTCATCATTGATGCAGATATTCAAATCAACCTATGGACAAACATTGTTGATTAAAGGCTTGTTAATTTTCATCATGGGTGTTTTAGGCATTTTCCATTTTGTATCTCGTACAATGAAAAATAAAAAAGTGCCAAATAGAGGGACATTGTGGGCTGAAATTATAGCAGGACTGTTGATATTAGGTGTGGTAGGTTTTCTAACTAATACGGCAACGCCACCGCCACCTGATCCAAAACCAATTTCGTCTAGTGTAGTTGTAGGCGATCATACAATTGATCTTGAAGTGCTTCCAGCCGTTATTGGACAAAATACGTTCAGAGTTAGGATGGATAGAGAGAAAAAAGAAGGTAATTGGCAACAAATTAAGATGATTGTAGAAAAAGATCGAAGCGAAGTTTCAACAACAACTACGATGTCTTGGAACAAAGATGCGCAATCTTATGAAGCTCAAGGGTTATTTATTAGTCAAGTTGGTCGTTGGAAAATTACAATTAAGGCATTATCAGAAGATTTTAAAACAGTCGAAGAGACGTTTATTATTAGAATTGAACGTTAATCAATAAGAGGGGGAAATAATATTGAAAAAATTAAGTATAGTATTATTAACAGTTATTGGAGTATTCGGTCTGAATATTTCAGCAAGCGCACATGTCACAGTTAAACCAGCAGTTTCACAAACAGAGTCTTACGAAACATATACGATGAAGGTGCCGAATGAAAAAGATATTCTTACAAACAAGGTAGTGCTAGTTATACCAAAAGAAGTTACGTTTTATAATTATCAACCTATCCCTGGTTGGAAAGTTACAACTGATAAAACAAAAGATGACAAAATTGAACGCGTGACTTGGGAAAAAGAAAAAAACGCAGGCGGTATCGATGTAGGTCAATTTCAGCAATTTAGTTTTGATGCTAAAAATCCCGATAAAGAGGGATCAATTGACTGGGATGCGTATCAGTATTATGAAGATAAAAGTATCGTCGAGTGGACTGGTGATTCCGATTCAGACTCACCACATTCTCAAACAACTATTGAAAAAGCAGCAGAAAAAACAGACTCTCATGGACATACAAAAGTTACAGATACTAAGGATTCAGGGAAAGAATCAACCAATAACACAAATACAATTGCCCTCTGGGTTATAAGTGGGTTAGCCTTATTAGCAAGTGTAATGGCTATTGTCCTTTCTACAAGAAAAAAGTAAATTGATTTTTAAACCAAGCCGATTAGGCTTGGTTTTTTTCTTTCCTCCTCCTCTTGCAGAGTTAAATTGCTATTTGTCATTGCAAGACGGTGAAGCGTATAATATAGTAAGAAGTAAGATAGTTAATAATAGCTAAATTAAGAAAGTTGCAGGAGGTTATTCATGAAAAAAATATGGAACGTTGTACAAAGCAATTTTATTTATTATATCTGGGCTTTCATGATACCCCTTGTCATCATGGCGCTTGTTTATTACAGTTTAGGAATATACTGGGGAAGTGAACGTTCTATCTTAGCAAGTGATAGTTTTTCTCAATATAGTAATTTTCATGCAAGTTTAAATAATGTGCTACATGGAAAGGCGAGTCTTTTTTATAATTGGAACTTGGGATTAGGCTTTAATTATTATGCATTAATGTCTTACTACTTAGGTGGTATTTTTCCATTCTTTGTTGTGTTCTTTTCTAATGCGAATATGCCAGATGTCTTGTATTTAATGACAATTGTTAAAGTTGGCGTTATTGGATTGAGCTTTTGGATCTATGCGAAAGAAACCTTTAAAATCAATCATTATTTTCATCTTGGTTTGAGTGTTGCTTACGCATTAATGTCGTTTGTTGGTGCCTATTCGATGTCAATCATGTGGTTGGATGCACTCATCTATTTACCGATGGTTGTTTTGGGAATAAATCGCTTATTGCAAAAGTCTAAACCTACTTTATTATTCGTGGCTTATGCTCTATTATTTATTTCTAATTACTATATGGGTTTTATGGTGGGAATATTTACCGTTATGTACGTCATTTGCATGGTTATACTCGAACCTGAAGGACGTTTACGTAAGTTAGTGTTATATTTTAGCACATCGATACTAGCAGGTTTAACATCGATGATTATGATTTTGCCAATGATTTTAGATTTACGAAATAATGGTGAAAAATTATCGACAATCACAAGTTTTTTAACAGAAGAAACACATTTATGGGATATGGTAGTCAAATCAATGATAGGTGTTTATGACACAACGAAGTATAATAGTATTCCTTTTACATATGTTGGATTGTTACCTCTCATTATGGCGATTTTCTTTTTTGTTACACCAAAAATAGCCTTGAAAACAAAAGTTGTTTTGGGTTCATTATTAATGATTATTTTTATTAGTTTTAATATATCGGCACTTAATCTATTTTGGCAAGGGATGCATTCTCCATACATGTTCTTGTTCCGTTATTCGTATCTGTTTTCATTCACAGTTGTGATGTTAGCAGGGTATGGCTTAGCAAAATATGAACGAAAAGACAGTGGTAAACTTGTAGTTATCAGTGTTATATTAGCGGCAGTATTCCTAGGTGTGAAGTATTTATTACCAGAAACACTCTATACTTACGTAACAATGGATTCACTCTATTTAACCCTAGCCTTTTTACTTATATATGTCGTTATATTTTCTTTGGCTGGCTTTAACAAAGATATAAAAAAATACTTAGCATTACTTTTAGTAATTGTAATGGTGAGCGAAGCGGCTGTTAATATGCGAACAATGATTAATGGTGTACTTTCTGATTGGAATTATCCAGCAAGAACCGCTTATTCAGAACCGTATTCAACATACCGGGAAGTGGTTGAAAAAACAGTTGGAAAAGATACTAAAGAATTTTACCGTACAGAAACAATGAATCCTGTATCTGCCAATGATGCCATAAACTATGGTTTTAACGGTATTAGCCAATTTTCATCTGTGCGTAATCGAAACGCCCTTTCATTTATGAATGATTTAGGTTTTAAATCACGGGGGACCAATCTAAATATTCGTTATGGTAATAATACGTTGTTGATGGACGCATTGTTTGGTGTTCGTTACAATATTTCAAAAGTGCCTATTAATAAGTTTGGTTTTAGCCAATATTCAAATGACAAAGGTTACTATGTTTTTAGAAATACTGATGCGTTACCTTTAGGTATGGTTACTGCTGATAAAATTAATAACTTCAAAGTGAAACCAAAAGATAACTTGGGAACACAAGCTGCCTTGTTTAGTCAGTTAGCTAAATCAACCAATACTTACTTTACACGCAACCAACCAGCTGTAGTCAGTACTGAAAATATTACGCTATCAAAAGATACAAACTCAGGCAATGTTACTTATACCGCGATAAAAGATAAAATAGATAAAAAAATCACTTGGAAAGTTCATGTTCCAGCCAATAAACAAGCCTATATGAGTTTATGGCCAACCGATTATGGTCAATTGAGCTCTTCTTCCGTATTGATGACTGTGAATGGCATTAATAAGGCAACTCAGTTATCTATTAATGGACAATACCATGATTTAGGCTATTATCCTAAAGCGCAGGATATTGAATTTACAACTAATTTTTATGGAACAGATGTTATCACATTAAGCGATCCAGTTGTTGTGTTTATGGATGTTAATCAATACCAAGATGATGTTGCTAGAATTGCTCAAAACGGTGTTGATTTTAAAGTGGAAGGTCGTAAAGCAACCGCTGATGTCACTGTGAAAGAAGCTAAACAGACAATCTTCACAACCATTCCTTATGATAAAGGATGGAAGCTTTATGTGGATGGCAAACTAACGCCAATTAATTCTGTAAATGATGCATTTTTATCACTTCCTGTTGAAAAGGGCAAACATAAGATAGAACTTGTCTTTTTCCCTGAAGGTCTAGTATCAGGGATAATCCTCTTCTTTGTTGGAATTGGCGCTTTCTGCCTATTGTTAATTTACAACAGAAGAATGGATAAATATAAATAAAAATGAATTTAACTAGGTTTAAAAGCCCTTTTAGTGTAATATATCAGTATATGATGTATATGAAAGGGGCTGTGCGCCATGGTTGATTTTGAAAAGGCAGAGATTGTAAAATCTCTGCCTTTTAATTATTTTAGTGGAATAGATGATAAAGTAGCAGCGAAAATAGATGCTGGGGAAGATGTTATTGATTTAGCAAGTGGTAGTCCTGATTTGGCAATGGATCCAGCTGTTTTAGCTGCGATACAATTAGCTCTTACAGATCCAAGTAACCAGGCTTATCCGCCGTTTACGGGTAAAGCAAAACTTAAACAGGCAGTAGCTAACTTTTATCAACGGATGTATGGCGTAGTAATAGATGCTGAAAAAGAAGTGATGATTGTTAATTCATCGGGTGTAAGTGTAGTTGCTGTACCACAAACGCTTTTGAATCCTGGTGATACCATTTTATTAACTAATCCAGCTTATCCACCGTATTTTGCTGCTGCAAAATTGGCGCAAGCTGAAGTATATGAAATGCCAGCACTAGCTGAGAACGCTTTTTTACCTGATTTTGAAGAAATTCCAATTGAAGTAGCTAAGAAAGCGAAAGTAATGATGTTAAATTACCCTAATAATCCAACAGGTGCCGTGGCAACGACAACGTTTTTTGAAAAAGCGATAACATTTTGTGAAAAGTACCATATTGCACTTATTCATGACTTTGCTTATGCAGCAATTGGCTACAATGGTGTTAAACCATTGAGCCTAATGCAAATGGGTAATGGAAAAAATATCGGAGTAGAATTGTACACAGCTTCCAAAACATTTTCGATGGCAGGTTATCGTTTTGGTTTTGTAGTCGGAAACGAATCAATTATCTCCGCTTTTAAAAATTATCATAGCAATGCTTACAGTACTGTTCCTGGTTTTATTCAAGATGGAATGACTGCAGCTTTAAATGGCTCTTATGCTAAAATTGAAAGCAATCGTCACATTTATGAAGAACGTTTAAACGCCTTAGTAAGCGGATTACAAACAATCGGTTGGAAGGTAGAAGCGCCACAAGGCTCACTTTTTGCATGGTTTAAAGTGCCGAAAGGATATACTAGTGAAACGTTTGCCGATTGTTTATTAGAAAAGGCAAATATTGCGGTTGCACCAGGTTCTGGATTTGGTTCTGAGGGGAAGGATTATGTCCGTGTGAGTGTGTTACAAGAGTTACCGCGTATTCATGAAGTGATTGATAGAATCGATAAGCTTAATTTGTTTTAGAAAGTAAAAAGAGGTGACTTATCCTACATCAATATAAATGATCACAGTATAAAATCACTTTTTATTTTATCCACGGTCTACTTATAATATAAAAAAGAAGATGCATCTAAAATGCATCTTCTTTTTAAGCAAAAATGAGTAAAGCAATCAGTAGTATTGTCACACAGAGATGTAACCATTTGTGTAGCATCAGTATAGCGATGTATTCTCTAACAAAGGCAGTGGGTAAGTAATAAGGTGCCGTATGAGCACCGATGCCACCACTATCAAGATGAACACGTTTGGCAAAAATACCAGCTCGGAATGTGTGATAATTATTTGTAACAAAAATACTAGAATAGGTATCTTTTAAACCATCCATTATTTTTTTAGAGAAGCGTAAGTTTTCTTCTGTAGTAGTGGATTTATCCTCGATAATAAGGTGTTTTTCAGGGATGCCCTGCTCAATTAAATAATGTTTCATTGCGGTTGCTTCAGCAACTAATTCATCAGGTCCTTGACCACCAGAAACAATAATCAGCGGTGGCGTTGTACGATGTTTTTGCTTAAGATAAAAACGTTTGGCAGTATTTAAGCGACTAGCTAGCAAGGGAGTCACTTTATCCCCATTTAATCCACAGCCAAGAACAATGATGAAATCTTGGTTTAATCTTGGGCGATTTAGCTGGTAAATCATCGCTGAAATAAAACAATTAAAAAAGATGAAAATATAATAACCAACAATTAAAATAAAAGCTGCATATATTCGTTGAATAGAAGGTGCTGCTAAAAAGCGTTCAGTAAAAGTGATACTGATAAAAATAATCAATACGAGTCCAAAAGCTAAGGATAGAATATTGGGTAATGTGCGGCCTTCTTTTTTTATAACAACTAATCCATTAAGAATTAATGCTACCCCAATTAAAATAACAAATACACGGGCACCAATAAAACCATAATAGATAATTTTAGTATTGAGATCATCTAAGGTCCATATAGAGACTAACCCAAATAATAAAATGAAGAGGCCTATAGTTAACAAAATAGAATTGCTAACGCGCCGATTATCAATGGCATTAAAAATAAAAAAGAGACTAACAAAACCTAATCCGGTAATTAAAAAAGCAAACACAGAAAGTCACCACCTATTTCTTTTATAATTTTATTATACTCTATTTGTATAGGAAAGAACTTACAAATAATACGCTTCATGATAGAATGAAAGGGAGTCGAAATAAAGGAGCGATATAAATGAAGCCACGAGCAATTATATTCTTTGATTTAGATGGAACATTATTAATAGGACCAAATCAAATTGATGAAAGTTCACTTGAAGCAATTAAATTATTACGCCAAGCAGGGTATTTACCTGTTATTGCAACAGGGCGGGCAAGGCACGAAATTGAAAGTGTACTTGAACAAACGGGGATTGAAGCTCTAATAACAATGAATGGTCAGTATGTGGTAAATGCAAACGAGCTGATTTATTCGAATCCACTTAAAGTAGCAGATATGAACGCACTAAAAGAAGCGGCACTATCTAAAAATTATAACGTCACCTATTATAGTGATGCTGAAATAACATCGGAACGCGCCGATGATCAGTGGACAGAATTAAACTACCAAAGTTTGCATAGTAGTTATCCACAACATCGTCCACAGTTGTATACAGAAAAAGAAATTTATTTAATGTTATTAATGACAAAAGAACCAGATCCAGAGTTACTCACAGGTTTTCCACAATTTAGTTTTTTAAGAAACACACCGTACGGATATGATGTTGTACCTAAAGGCGCTTCTAAGGCAGTTGGTATTTTGCAATTTATTGAGCAACAAGGGTTTGAAGGTATTCCGACATATGCATTTGGCGATGGTATCAATGATATGGAGATGTTTAAGTTGGTTGATAAGGGTGTTGCCATGGGAAATGCGGTGGCGCCTTTGAAAGAAATTGCACATCATATAACCGATGATTTTAAACAGTCGGGCATTTATAATGGTTTGAAACACTACGGATTGATATAGGAGGACACAAATAATGTATAAAATTATTGCACTAGATTTAGATGAAACACTGTTAAACAATGAAGGTCAATTATCACAGGTTAACAGAGAAGTACTGATAGAAGCGCAATTAGCAGGTAATACTGTGGTCTTAGCTTCCGGGCGTCCTTTTGATGGAATGACAAAATTAGCAAAAGAATTACAATTAGAACAACATAACGGTTATATTTCAGCGTATAATGGAGGTTATGTGTATAATTGTGAAACGAAAGAAGCAATCTTTGCCAATACGATTCCTGTGGAATTAGCACAAGAAATGACGAAAGAAGCAATCACTAGAGATATTGATATCCTTACATACAGTGAGGGAACCATCTTAACGCGACGTCCTAATGAATGGGCAACCTATGAAGGTGGACTTGTGGATATGCCTGTATTCGAAAAGGAAGATATGGTAGAGGCAATTAACCATCCAGTAAATAAAATGATGTTTTTAGCCGCATCAGAAGATTTAGATGTTGTTGAACCACTCATCAAGGCTGTATTTGCGGATAGACTACAAGTTGTTCGTTCAAAGCCATTCTTCTTAGAATGCACTATGAAAGGTATTACAAAAGGTGCTAGTTTAGACGTATTAGCGAAGTCTCTCGGTTATACGGCAGAGAATGTTATTGCCTGTGGAGATAGTAACAACGATGAGAGTATGATTAAATATGCAGGTTTAGGTGTTGCAATGGCAAATGCCAATGACAATATTAAAAATTTGGCTTCTTATGAAGCGCCGAGTAATGCTGATGATGGTGTTGCAGCGGTTGTTCGTAAATTTATGTTGAAGCCGTAATATAAGAAAAGAGGAACAATACATGTTAACATTTGAACAAAAAGAAGCAATTATCGATCAATTTTCAGAATTAAAAAAACAACCGGTCTCATTGAAACGTATCAACTATCATTATGAAGAAAGTGAACAAGAAAAAACAATCCTTGTCCGACACTTACATCCTAATGGTAACATTTGGATATATGCACCTTTCTTAGCTATGGAAGAAACAGATGATAAAGGTTATGTTAATGGGCGTGACTACTCAGAAAAGCAATTAATTGCAGCTGTACAAGCGGGCATTGATGAATTACAAAAGGATGAGTCTGGTTTTAAAGCAGACTATAAAGAAACTTGGGCCAACACGCGTTTACATCAAAAGTTAATTTTAGCGCACGAAAAAGATATGTGGCAAGTATTGACTGATGATGGTAACATTGAGATGGCTTTTTATGCAAAAACCGCAGCTGAGAGTTATTTGGAAGATGAAGGTTTTTTCAAGAGTAACGATTAAATTAAAATATTATCAACAGTCTATGCACACTTGTTGAACAAAACGAAGTTCTATCGAGATTTTTTCGATAGAACTTCGTTTTTTTATGGATAATTAAATAATAACTAGAGTTATCCACAGCTATAATCAAGTTATCAATCAAATGTTTTTTTGAAATAACATTGACAAAGAAAGCGATATCATTTATATTATTAAAGACACTTTATTAATTAGTTTTATTAAGTTATACAAGTAATTTACTTGAGAATGGAGAACAAGAATGACGACCTTATTAATTATTATTTATGTAACATTTATTAGTTTAGGCTTGCCAGATGCAGTATTAGGTTCATCTTGGCCACGTATGTATATGGACCTGAATTCAAGTATTGCTTCAGCAGGTCTAGTTGCGATGATAATCTGTGGTGGTACCATTATTTCTAGTTTGTTCAGCGCACGTCTCATCAATCGCTGGGGAACAGCTCATGTTACTATCGTTAGTGTTTTATTGACTGCAATTGCGTTAGGAGGTATTGCTTTTGTACCGAATTTTATTTGGTTATGTCTCTTAGCTGTGCCACTAGGTCTAGGTGCAGGTGCAGTGGATTCAGCATTGAATAATTTTGTGGCACTTCACTATAATGCGAAACATATGAACTGGCTGCATTGTTTTTGGGGGATAGGAGCAACATCAGGTCCATTGTTAATGGCGCTCTTTTTAATGAAAGATAATGGTTGGCGCACGGGTTATCTAGTGATTGGTGTGCTACAAATTATTTTGGTCTTGGTACTATTTATAACGCTTCCGATGTGGAAACGTGCGAAAATCACAACTGGTCCAAGTGAAGTAAAAGCAGAAGTCAAAATAAGTGTCTTATTAAAAATTAAAGGTGCTAAATCAGCTTTAGTTGGTTTTTTCTGCTTTTGTGCAATCGAAATGACAGCGGGTCTTTGGGGCAGTACATATCTTGTTCTATACAAAGATATCTCGGTAGTTACCGCAGCTAAGTGGGTCTCATTCTTCTATATCGGTGTTACTGTAGGACGTTTTATAGCGGGGTTAATAAGTGTGCGTGTGTCCAACATCAATATGATTAGAGGGGGACAATTCCTGATTATCGTGGGTGCGACTTTGATGATTATTCCATTAACAGATCAATTTCAATTGATGGGCTTTATCATTCTAGGTTTAGGTTGTGCACCGATTTATCCCTCAATGTTACATGAAACACCTCATCGTTTTGGAAAAGAGATTTCGCAAGGTATCATGGGTATACAAATGGCAACAGCCTATATTGGGAGCACCTTTGTACCACCATTAGTTGGTTATGCAACCAATCGTGTGGGATTTGGAATTTTCCCGATTGTCATTTTAGGTTTTGTTGTTCTAATGATGTTATCCACAGAAAATATTAATCGTATTTTACGGAGACGTAAAGATACAGCGTTAGCTGGCAGCTAACAAGTAAAGAAGTATATTCATCAAATAATAGTAATATAAAGTTTTTGAAGCTACAATTAAGCCGAGCTAGGTCGTTACTTCTTGGTTTATCGATGACGTTTAAAAAGCTTTTAAGAAATTGCTATATTTGATTTTGAATATAAAAACAGTTTGATATTACTTTGTTTACAAGATTTCCCGACAATGACTTGTCGGGATTTTTTTATTCTTTTGGAATATTCGAGTTGTTCGAAGCCTACTCATATTTATGTTATGGTTAAAAAGAGGGGTGATATCATATGCAAGAGAAAAAAGTTATTCAAGAAGGAAAAGCAGTTCTCAATGAAATGAATGCCACATTGCTAGAAATTGAAGATCTCCCATTGAAAAAAATTGTCCGAGCGGGAATGAAACAACTAGAAGAAGTGGAAACTGCACCTCAGATTATTTTAAATAAGATTGTTACTGATTGTTATCGTGAAATTATTGAACGCAGAATTCATATGACACAAGAAAGTGAGATGTCGCTAATGAAGTTGGGACATATCTCACAACAAGGTGGCTATGATTTTAGTTATGGTGAATGGTGGGGACATCGTAAATAAATAAAAATTGTTGTGCACACTATTAACAATTTTTTGTTAATAACTTTTTTAAAAGGGACTTTTATTTTTTTCAATTTATCGCTATACTAGTAAAAACTGTTAAAGGGGCTAAGGGAATGACAACTATAAAAAAAACAACGCAACATGCAATTGCTACAGCAACAAAAAAAATTAGTGCTGATAGTATTATAAAAAATGGGAATGTTTTAAATGTATTCGATGGTAGTTGGTCACAACAAAATATCGCTATTGCGGGTGATAAAATTGTAGGTATAGGGGATTATCACGAAGCTAAGCATATCATTGATGCAACAGGAAAATACATTGTTCCCGGGTTTATTGATGCACATGTTCATATAGAGAGTTCGAATGTGACGCCCCAAGAGATGGCACGGATATTATTGCTAAACGGTGTTACTTCAATTGTGACTGATCCACACGAAATTGCGAACGTTGCAGGAGTTGACGGGATTAGGTTTATGATTAAAGAGGGTGAAAAAAGTCAATTAGACACGTACTTTATGCTACCATCATCTGTTCCTGCTGTATCTTTTGAACACGCAGGTGCAATTCTGAAAGCTGCGGATTTAAAACCGCTCTATCAAGAAAAAACAGTTATTGGTTTAGCAGAAGTAATGGATTATCCAGCAGTTTTTAGCGGTGAAGAAGATATGATCCAAAAAATAACTGATGCATTGGTTTCAGGTGGGCATGTTGATGGCCATGGTGCGGGTTTAACAGCAGAGCAAGTTGAAATATATATGGCTGCTGGTATTCGAACAGATCATGAAAGCACAACAGAAGATGAAGCACGTGCACGTATGTTAGCAGGAATGAATGTATTTATTCGCGAAGGTACGATTACCCGCGATACGTTGAATGTAATAGGTGCCGTAACTCCCTTAAATTCACGCCGTTTCTCTTTTTGTACCGATGATAAATTAATCAGTGATTTAATGACAGAAGGCTCTATTAATTATTCGGTTAAGTTAGCAATCGAAGCGGGGATTGCACCAGAAATTGCTTACCAGATGGCATCATTAAATGCAGCAGAAGCACACCAATTGACTGAAATAGGAGCTATTGCAGCAGGCTATCAAGCGGATATTGTAATTTTAGACAATATAGAAAAAGTAAAGATTGATACTGTTATTAAACGTGGTCAAGTTGTTGTTGTTGATGGTGAACGAGATGAGGCTTTATTTAATCAGCAAAAAGCTACATTTAAGTCGCCAAAAATTGAACATCAGGTTAAAAAAAATGACTTAGTATTGCCGTTGGTCACAGGAAAAGTTAATGTGATTGGGATTCAGCCAAATCATGTTGAAACAGATCATCTTCACTTACAAGTTACACCAGATAATGGTGAATTTAAAACGGATTATCAGCAAGATATTGTTAAAATGGTTGTTGTTGAACGCCATCATGGTACGGGCTGTGTTGGAGTCGGGCTTGTAAAAGGATTTGAGCTTAAAGAAGGAGCATTTGCGACAACTGTTGCTCATGATTCACATAATATCGTGGCTGTTGGAACGAGTGATGAGGCAATTCTTAAAGCGATTGCTCATGTGACTGATATTGGCGGTGGTATTGCAATGATTGATGGAAATCTTAGCGTACTTGCTGATTTACCTTTACCGATTGCGGGTCTTTTATCGGATCAACCCTATGAAATTGTAAATGATCAATTAAAAGGTCTACATACTGCATTTGAATCAATTAGTACGGCAAGAGGATTTGACCCAATGCTCACATTATCATTTTTGACATTACCAGTTATCCCAGCGTTGAAGCTTACAGATCAAGGTTATTATGATTTTTATAGTGCCGCTTTTATTCAAGTCGAACAATCAAAGTAAAATGAAAGATAGTTGTTAGAGAATAGAGCAACCCCCCTGGAATATATTCCAAGGGGGGCTTTTTTTATTTCATCGTGTCGCCATTGTATAAATCAGTTTCGATATGTAGTAGGCGATAAATGTATTTTACTAAAACTTTTAAAACAGAGTAACCTGGAATCGCAAGTAATATCCCAACTACACCGAGCAAATGTCCGGCAATTAAGATAGAAAAGAGAATTGTAAGTGGGTGAGCATCTAGTGAGCGTCCCATAATTTGAGGTGTTACAAATTTACCTTCAAGGAACTGCACACAACTCCAAACAATAATCAGTTTAATCAGCATTGCGGGTGAAGTAATTAAAGCTAAAATTAAAGCTGGTGAAATTGCAATGATTGGTCCGAGGTAAGGCACGATACTGGTTGCACCTGCTAAGACCGCTAATGTGAGACTGTTAGGCATTCCGATAATTAAATACCCAATATAAAATAATATTGCCAGCACTAAAGCAACAAACAATTGTCCACGTACATAATGGCTCACTTTGTCATTCATATCGCGTAACATTTGAGACAACATTGGACGCCATTTTACTGGAAAAGGTTTGATAAGAGCGGGTAACAATTTTTTATCCGCATCTTTCAACATATAGAACAGCACCAATGGAATTGTAACAATTGTTAAAACAACTGTGGATAAGGCACTAAAGAAAGAAGATGAGCCAGCAAAGAAGTTCTTCGTCCATTCTAAGCCGTTGTTAGAAACTAAATTTCCAAGATTATTTGTTGCTGCATCAATCTGTTCTTTATAGCGTGAAAGAACGCCAGTGCTTGAAAGCTCATTAAGTTTATCTTCTAATACTTTAATATAGCCAGGTATATCATCAATTAATTCTAGAATTTGTTCTTTTACAACGGGAACAATCCAAAAGCCTAACAAAACAACAATTCCAATCATTAATAGAAAAATAATGGTTGTTGCTAACCAGCGTTTTACTTTATGGTGTGATAAAAACTTAACGACTGGGTTTAATACATAGTATATCGCACCGGCAATGAGGACTGGAAAGAACACAGTTTGTATCACTACTGCAAGTGGATGGAAAATAAATGATATTTTTGTTAAACCAATGATGTTAAGAATTAGAAGCAATGAAACAATTAAACCGATGACATAACGATTGTTTAAAAAGGCTTCTTCGAATGATGTTTTTTGCGTTTGTTTCATGTTGTCTCCCCCTTAGTTGTTAATCAATTTATGTAGAGTGAATATAATTAAAAATAGGTGTTCTTACCCTTAATTATTCCCTTACTTTGTTTACTATAAACGAAAACAAGACGCCATTCAATATAGAATGGCGTGTTAAGTAATTATTTTAAGATGGGTGCCGTTTTTTTTGCATAATGCAACAATTCCAGACTTATTTCATAGCGTTGGAAGGGTGTGATAATATAAATGCCATTAAATTTTTCTAAAATAGCATCAATAATTTCTTTTGAAATTTCCAAACCAACTTCTAAACTACGATTATCAACATCAGCTTGTTTCATACGGCCTCTGACCTCATCCGATAAGCGAATACCTGGGACTTCGTTATGAAGAAATTCTGCATTACGACTAGATAGAAGTGGCATAACGCCGATGAAAAAGGGTGTTGTAATGTTGTGTTCATTTAGCATATCGGCTAATTGATGGACTGTTTCAACATCATAAACAGGTTGAGTAATGAAATAATCTGCGCCATAATCAATTTTACGTTGGATGATTTTATAAGCTTGTTGTAATTTTTTTATATTAGGATTAAAAGCCGCCGCCACATTAAAATTGCCTTTTTCACCCAACGATTTACCAGAATAGGATAAACCATCATTATAGCGCTTGATAAGTTGTACCAATTCAACACTACGTAAATCAAAGACAGACGAAGCACCGGGGAAATCCCCAACTTTTGTAGGGTCACCTGTAATTGCTAATAAATCATGGATGCCAAGTTTATGCAGCCCCATAACGTGAGCATGTAATCCAACTAAGTTATGATCACGGGTAGTAATGTGTATTAAAGGACTGTGGTTGTATCGTTCTTTAATTAAAGCCGCCAATGCTAAATTGCTAATACGTGGGGAAGCTAACGAATTATCCGAAATAGTAACAGCATCAGTTCCTTGATTATAAAGAGCTTGTACGCCTTTAAAAAAAGTCTCAGTATTAAGGGTACGCGGAGGATCAAGTTCGACTAAAACAGTTGTTTCTGTCAGGACTTTATCAACCAAACGTTTTCCTCTGAATTTTTTTGGTTTGGTAAAAACGACTTCATCAGGCAATGGAATGACTACTTTTGTATCAACTGGTGTTGTAGACTCAAGGCCTTTACGCAGGTTAGCAATGTGAGCAGGTGTAGTGCCACAACAGCCACCAATTAAATGGGCACCTTGTAAGCGAAAGCGTTCGGCATATTTTTTGAAATAGCTCGGCTCAGTTTGGTAAATGATTTCACCATCTTCGACAGTGGGTAAACTAGCATTTGGATAAACTGCGAGTGAGGCATTAGTGAGTAAAGGAACACCTTCTAAAGCTTTAATCATATGATAAGGACCTAATTGACAGTTAACACCAACAACATCAGCTCCTAAATCAGCCAATTCTTGTAGGGCAATATCAAGACGAGTCCCATCCTGTAAAATCCCGACCTCATGAATAGATACATTAGCTATGATGGGAATATCAGTCACTTCACGTGCGATTTTTAATACCGTTTTTAACTCTTCAAGATCATAGTATGTTTCAAGTAATAACCCATCTACACCTTCAAGTAATAAAAGATAAAGTTGTTCCCTGAAAACTTTTTGAATATCATCGAGTGATGTTGAACGTAAGTGGACGGGTACATATTCGGCATTAATGCCCCCGATATTTCCAAGTAAGAAACCACTCCCGTGTATTTTAATGGCTTCTTTAGCGAGGCGAACACCTGCTTGATTAATTGCTACAATGTCTTTTTCCAGACCATAACGAGCTAACTTTAAAGTATTTGCGCCATAGGTATTTGTTTGAATAACATCAGCTCCAGCTCGCAAGTATGCTAAATGATAGTCACGAATTTGGTCAGGCTGTGATAAGTTGAGAGAATCAATAGAGGGGCCATGACCATGTGTGTGATCATGTTGTTTTAATAAAGTACCGATTGCACCATCAGCAATTAAAACATTATTTTTTAGTGAATCGCGTAAATTTGTCATGGTTTAAGCTCCTTAAAGATAGGATAAGGCATTATCTAGATCAGCAATTAAGTCTTCAACGTTTTCGAGGCCGACTGATAGACGTAATAAGCCGTCAGTAATACCGCGTTCTTCACAATCTGTAGTGGACATCGCTGCATGTGACATCGTTCTTGGATAAGAGAGAATGCTTTCCACACCACCCAGGCTGACTGAAAATACAGGGAGTCGCAAGTGGCGATGGAGTATCTTCACTTGTTCCTCTCCGCCAATATCAAATGAGACGATTGCACCGCCATTTTTCGATTGCGTTAAATGAATGTGAGAGAGCGGGTGTGTTGCTAGGCCCGGATAATACACATGAGTTACTTTTTTATGAGAGATGAGATAATTTGCTATTTTTTCAGCAGAAGCGGTTTCAACATCAAGACGTGCACCCAGTGTTTTGATACCTCTTAATAAGAGCCAAGAATCGGCAGGACTTAACACTGCACCAAATGAATTTTGGACATTATAAACTTGTTCGCCAAGTTTTGCTTCATTAGTAACAACTAATCCAGCTAATAAATCGCTATGCCCGCCTAAAAACTTAGTTGCGCTATGTACAACTAAATCAGCGCCCAATAATAAGGGTTGTTGTAAATAGGGTGTCATAAAAGTATTATCAACAAAAACCTTCACTTTATGTTGATGCGCTAATTCTGCTGCTGCAGAGATATCAGTCACTGAAAGTGTTGGATTTGAAGGCGTTTCGAGATAGAGAACTTTTGTATGTGGTGTAAAAGCGGCAACAACAGCATCCAAGTCTTGAGGATCAACAAAAGTAGCAGTGATCCCGTAACGTGGTAAATGTTGTGTTACAAAACGGAACGTTCCACCATAAACATCTTGAGCAATGACAAGATGGTCACCATGAGATAGCGTTAATAAAGCTGCTGAAATAGCCGCCATACCTGATGAAAAAGCAAAGCCACGAGTGCCGTGTTCAAGTTCAGCGATTGCAGTCTCTAATAATTCGCGTGTAGGGTTACCAGAACGGCTGTAATCAAATTTGCCAAATTCAGAAACACTTGTTTGATGATAGGTACTTGTATGGTGAACCGGAGCGACGATAGCACCTGTAGTTGGATCAATTTGTGTTGTTGCTTGAATTAATTGTGTTTGGATTGAATCTGTCATAACAATTCCTCACTTTCAAGTGCTTGCTTTAAATCAGCAATTAAGTCAGCGCTATCCTCGATACCCACAGATAAGCGTAAAAGATGTTCATCAATCCCACAAATTGCTAAATCTTCAGCAGACATATCCACATGTGTTTGCGTTAATGGATAGGTAATAAGACTTTCCACACTCCCAAGACTTTCTGCAAAACTAAAAACAGTTAAGGATGAAAGCAATGGCCCAACTTTTGAGGCATCTTTAATTGAAAAACTAAGCATGCCCCCTTGGCCAGGATAGTAGACTTGTTCGATGCTAGGGTGAGTACTTAGATAGTTGAATAAAGCCTGAGCATTTTCTTGATGTTTTGCCATTCTTAAAGCTAATGTTTTGAGTCCACGGATGAGTAAAAAACAATCAAAAGGTGCCAGTGTAGCACCTGTTGTATTGAGGTTAGCGCCTAGTGTTTTCGCTAAGGCATCGTCATTACAAATGACAGCCCCTGCTAGGACATCGTTATGCCCGGATAAATATTTAGTTGCACTATGAACAACGATATCTGCCCCAAGTTGAAGCGGTTGTTGTAATAGTGGTGTATAAAATGTGTTATCGACACAAACTAATATATCGTGTTTATGCGCAATTTTAGCAATCGCAGCGATGTCTAATTCCAACATTAAAGGGTTGGTGGGTGTTTCAATCCAAATTGCTTTCGTTTCAGGAGTAATCAATGCAGATATATCACTGTTCAAATCATCCCAAAAGCTAAAGGTTATACCTTGTTGAGCTGTTAATAAATCAAAATAGCGTAAACTACCACCATAAGAGTGATGTGAAGTGATGATATGATCGCCTGTTTTAAACAATGACATAACGAGTTGAATAGCTGCCATGCCAGAACTAGTAGCGACGGCAAATGAGCCGCCCTCCAGTTTAGCTAAAGCTTCCTCAACGACAGAACGTGTGGGGTTCGCAGTCCTTGTATAATCAAAGCCCGTTGATTCTCCTAATGCAGGATGGGCATATGTTGAAGATAAGTAAATCGGTGTTGTAATTGCACCTGTTTTTTCGTCATTTCTATTACCAATCTGAGCTAAAAAAGTGTCGATGTGATGTCCCATTGATATCGCCTCCGTGAGTATTAGTTATAGGCTTTTCTAATTTCTTTTGTAACATCGACCATTGTTTTTAACGCATCGATTGTTTCAGATTCATGACGTGTTTTAAGACCACAGTCAGGGTTAATCCAGAATTGTTCAGGTGGAAACACTTGCAATGCACGAGAGATATTTTGTTTGATTTCTTCCGCAGTAGGAACCCGAGGGCTATGAATATCATAAACACCTAACCCGATTTCTTTGTCATAAGTGTGGACTTCAAATGCTTCGATGATATCACCATGACTTCGTGATGTTTCAATTGAAATAACATCTGCATCTAGGGCTGAGATAGTATCAATGATGTCGTCAAATTCGGCGTAACACATATGTGTATGAATCTGTGTTTCGTTTTTAACACCAGCAGTAGTTAATTTAAAAGCATAAACAGAAGCATCTAAATACTTTTTCCATCGTTCTTCTTTCAAAGGTAACCCTTCTCTTAAAGCAGGCTCATCGATTTGGATGATACCAATACCAGCTTTTTCTAATGCGAGTACTTCTTTACGTAATGCTAAACCAATTTGGTTGGCAACTTTATCTACCGTGATGTCATCACGAACAAAAGACCAGTTTAAAATTGTGATAGGAGCTGTTAACATTCCTTTGACTGGTTTCTCAGTTAGGGATTGTGCATAAACGGTTTCTTCAACAGTCATTTCTTTTTCGAAGGCAATGTCACCAAAGATGAGTGGTGGACGCACTGCGCGAGAACCATATGATTGTACCCAACCAAATGTACTTGCTTGGAAGCCGCTTAATTGTTGACCAAAGTATTCAACCATGTCAGTACGTTCAAATTCACCATGAACTAAAACATCTAAATCAAGACCTTCTTGAATATCAATCCAACGTTCAGTTTCTTCTTTAATGAATGAACGGTAGTCAGCTTCTGTGAGATTACCTTTTTTCCAAGCCGCACGTTTTTGACGGACAACAGCTGATTGCGGGAAACTACCAATTGAAGTTGTAGGTAATAGTGGCAAATTAAGTGCTTCATGTTGTAATAAAATTCTTTCAGCGTAAGGAAGCGCACGATTAACTTCTTCACCTTGGATGCTAGTTAATTCAGCTTCAACCGTTTGATTATTTCTAAAGTCAGCTTTTTGTAACGCTGTGTATTTTTCAAAACTATCATCCAATTCTGTTTGAATAGATGATACACCATCACGAACAGCCTTTGTTAATAGAACAATTTCATGTAATTTTTCATCAGCAAAAGCTAAGCCGTTTACTAATGTTTTTTCGAAGGTGGTTTCATGTGCGACTGTAATTGGTACATGTAATAGTGATGATGAAGGTTGAATAATAAGTCGTTCAGCAGGAACGTTTGCTTGAATTAAAGTCAGTAAGGCTAATTTATCTTTAAGATTAGAACGCCATACATTACGTCCATCAATAATTCCAGCAGCTAATATCTTATCTTTTGGGAAACCAAATTGTAAAAGTGAACGTAAGTTATCACCGTGATCTGCCACAAAATCAATCCCAAAACCGTCTGCTGGTAATTCTAATATCGCTTCGTAATGATCTAAGCGTTCGAAATATGTTTGTAAAATCAATTGAATTGATGGGGCAGCCTCTTTGAAAGCAGCGATAGATTTTTTGTAATAGTTCAATTCTTTTTTATCTGTAAGAAGCACTAAATAAGGCTCGTCTAATTGAACTGTTTGAACACCAGCAGCTTCTAATTCAGCGAAAATCTGTACATAGACAGGAATAAGAGCAGTAAGCAGTGTTTCAAATTGATCTTCTTCATAACCTTTTGCAAGTTTTAAGTATGAAATGGGGCCAAGTATAACGGGTTTAGTTTCTAAACCTAACTCATTTTTTGCTTCGTTATAATAAAATAAGGGGCGATTAAAAGTTAATTGAGGTCTTGCATTGTCTAATTCAGGTACGATGTAATGATAATTTGTATTGAACCATTTAGTCATTTCAGAAGCAACGGCATCTTTGTTACCACGGGCAATTGCAAAGTAAGTTTCTAATGGAACTTCACCATCTGTATATTTGAAACGTTCAGGAACAATTCCCAATGTCACTGAAGTATCTAAAACATGATCATATAGTGAAAAATCTCCCGATGGAATTTTATCAATACCTGCATCCGCCTGTTTTTGTAAACTTGCTAAACGCAATTCTTTAGTTGTTGCAAGTAACTCTTCTTTCGATGAACCATCATTCCAATAGCTTTCTAACGCGCGCTTCCATTCTCTTTTTTCTCCTAAACGTGGGTATCCTAAACTTGAACTTTTGACTGTCATAATGATCAATTCCTCTCCAATTTATAATGATAACCTCACTTCAATTAACAAACCCCGTCCCAAAAGAAAAGCCTCTCTATAAAAAACTATAGAGAGGCGAATCGTAGCTGCAATAAATGATGTGCTCGATTTCTCTCATTTTTCAAGGAAAAAAGATTCCTTGCAGGATTTAGCACCTTTTCATCGAAATGAAAGGTTGCCGGGTGTCATAGGGCCAGTCCCTCAACCACTCGTAATAAGAGTTGTATATGAATTTGTGAATGTTATTGATACTGATATTACACTTGTTATTTTCAGAAGTCAACAATAATTTAGAATATTCTAAATGTTACCAATATTAAAAATAGATTAGTAATAAGGCAATCATAAAAAAGTGATATCAATGTAAGTGTTTCCAATTGTAAAAAGGTCTATATTACTAATGCAAATAGGAGTATACTAAAAAGCATATTATCGGAATTGTCAGATAATTCATTTAAAGGGAGAGTGTTTTTTTATGAAAACAGAAACAATGAAAGAAGAAAATATGCGTTTTATCGATTATGTTTATCGTGTATCGGCGGGAGTAGCTAACGCTGTTTTAGTAATGTTAGGAATTGGTTTATTAATTGAAACGATAGGTGGTTTTCTTAATTGGCCAGCTTTTATTGGTATCGGAACAATCGCTAAGTCACTATTAGCACCAGCATTTGGTGTGGCAATCGCTTATCAACTTAAGGGAAATACATTAGTGGTATTTAGTTCAATGATTGCAGCAACAGTAGGTGGTGCTGCCGTACATTTTGTGGAAGGTGCCAATGCTGCAACAGGTGGAGTAGGTTTGGTCTTCGTCTCAGGGCAACCAATATCAGCAGTTTTAGCAGGGATAATTGCAACGTTAGTGGGTTTATGGTTAACAGGTAAAACGATTTTAGATATGGTATTTATTCCTTTTGTTGCAGTTGTTGTGGGGGGCGTAGCCGGATTAGGTCTAGCAGCAGTAACTACACCACTTTTAGTCGATTTAAGTGGTTTTATGGCACAATCAATTACTGTGTCTCCACTATTTGGTTCAAGTGTTATAGCGTTAGTCTGGAGTATTTTGTTAATGACGCCAGCATCTTCAGCAGCACTGGCAATTGCATTACAATTAGACCCAGTATCATCAGCTGCTGCATTGATAGGTTGTACAGCACAATTTGTTGGATTTACGGTAATGTCTTTCCGACAAAATGATTTAGGTGGTAATCTTGCACAAGGATTAATTACTCCAAAAGTACAATTTCCAAATCTTATCAAACATCCACAACTAGTAGCTGGTCCATTTTTGGCCTCTATTATTTGTGCACCTATAGCGACAACCGTCTTTCATTTTAAGACGAGCTATGAGTTAGCGGGTCTGGGTTTAAACTCATTGATTGCTCCAATAGCTATTTGGGGGAAACAAGGTAATAATGATTTCTTTGTCTATCTATTAATGGGGATTGTACTTCCAGCTATTATTACATTTATTGTTCATCAAGTGATGTTGAAATTGAAGTGGGTTAACCGTAAAGATCTTAAGATGGAGGTCATGTAATAAAGGTGTTTAGTCCTTTTCATTTTTGTTAACTTGCTAGTGTTCTATGTGTATTTAGGGTATGATAGCTATAAGTCAATAAAAAAAAGGACGGAATGCGTTAATGTATGAAATTAAGAAATGGGCAGTGAGTAATATTAACAGTGGAACACCATTGTTAACGAAAGAAATGTTCTATAACAAAGTACCTAAAGAAGAAGGTGCTGTTGTAGAATTAATGGATGAAAAAAAACATTATGTCGCAACTGCGCTTGTAGGTAAGCAAAATAAAGGTATCGGTTGGGTTATATCTAATAAACAGAACCAAGTATTCGATTATGCTTTTATTTTAGGCAAAGTTAGAGCAGCAGTAGATAAAAGAGAAATGTTATTCAAATCTGAAGAAACGACAGCTTTCCGTGTCTTTAATGGTATTAGTGATGGCATTGGTGGTTTAACAATTGATTGGTACGATGGCTTTGCTTTATTTAGTTGGTATAGTGAAGGACTCTTTCTACATTCAGATACAATTTATTCTGCGTTTGAAAAAGTTATTTCATATAAAGGTATCTACGCTAAACGACGTTTTGGTGAAAATGGTCAATTCGTTGATGATGATAATTTTGTCAAAGGTGAGATAGCTCCTGAACCACTAATTATAAAAGAGAGCAATATTAACTTTGCGACGTATTTAAATGATGGTGCTATGACGGGTATTTTCCTTGACCAACGTGATGTACGACGTTATATTATGGAAGAATTATCTGCTGGCAAGCGTGTTCTTAATACGTTCTCATATACTGGTGCTTTCTCTGTTGCAGCTGCAATGGGTGGTGCTATACATACAACAAGTGTTGATGTTGCTAACAGAAGTCGTGCTAAAACAGCTGAACAATTTGAAGTTAATAATCTTAACCCTCAGGATCACACAATCATGGTTGAAGATGTTTTCCACTACTTTAAATACGCAACTCGTAAAGAACTGGAATTTGATTTGGTTATTTTAGATCCGCCAAGTTTCGCAAAAACAAAAAAAGTAACGTTTAGTGCAACTAAAGATTATGGTACTTTGCTAGAACAGGCAATCAATATTACAGCAGTTAATGGGTATGTTGTTGCTTCAACTAATCACAGTGGAATTACGATGTCTGATTTCAACAAAACAATCAAAAATTCGTTTGCCAAACAGGGTCGTAAGTATCATGTAGAAACAACTTTTGAGCAACCAGTGGATTTTGCTTCTATTAAAGGTTATCCAGAAAGTGCTTATTTAAAAGTAGTTATTCTTAAAGTATTATCTTAGAGGAATAGAAAGAGGGTGGGTTGACTATGACGACAACGACACAAACAGCAAAAAAAGTATCATCTTACAATCTGGCAGAAGAAATTGCAAATGCTATTACACATGGTATAGGTTTCTTATTGAGTATTCCAGCATTAGTGTTTTTAATATTAATTGCTGTTTCTAAAGGTGGAGCCATGCATGTTGTAAGTTTTACAATCTATGGTGTTTCACTAATGGTTTTGTACTTTTGTTCAACAATGTTGCATAGCCTACCACCTTCTAAAGTGAGGTATTTCTTTAATATTTTAGATCATGCTGCTATTTACCTCTTGATTGCCGGATCTTATACGCCATATGCGTTAATAAGTCTAGGTGGTGCATTAGGGTGGTCATTATTTGGAGTTATCTGGGGAATGGCTATTTTAGGTATAGTATATAAAATTTTCTTCTTAGAAAAATTTCGTATACTTTCGACAGTTATATATATCATAATGGGTTGGGGTATTGTTTTTGCGATGAAACCACTCTACGAAGCAATAACAGGCGACGGTATTATATTGCTAATTATTGGCGGGCTAGCTTTTACGGTAGGAGCTGTGATTTACAGTTTTCCAAAAATAAAATTTGGTCATGCAATTTGGCATTTATTTGTATTAGCAGGAACGGGTTTTATATACTTTAGCGTATTGTTATACGTGTAACTGAAAAGAATCTATTGAACTGACCACAGAAAGTTAGCAGTAACAGCTAACTTCTGGAGGTCATTTTTTATATAAAAATAAAAAGTAGCGCCTCATTAAAGGTTTGCTACTTTTTTGTTTGAACGTTTATAGTCTCTTTTTTAATAGTGGTTGAGTTAAACCGGTAACTCCTAATAATGCTAGAACAGTTATAAAGGCACGTTGTGTACCAAGATGTGAATCGGTCGGATCGAAATGTTCAGTAAGAGAATGCTGATTATAAGCTTTTCCACCACCACCAATCGCAATAGCGGGTATACCTAAGCTTAGGGGAACATTTATATCAGTGCTTGCAGGTTCAGATAGTAAGGGGTCAAGACCTAAGGCTCTCGCAACTTCCTCAGCGACTATGACTGGCTCAGAAGAAATTGATTGTTTCCCTGCAGGTCGGTCACCTTTTAGTTCAGCAGAAAAAGTAATAGCTGCATCATTTTTTGAAGATACTGCCCATCTATTGTTTTCATCATCAATCGCAGTTTGGACGCATGCATTAATGTTAAGTTCTCTCTTTTTTAATTCATTAGGGTCTGTTGAGCGCATATCTACGTATATCATTGCTTTTTCTGCAATGGCTGTAGGTATTGTACCACCATTAATTACACCAACATTGAATGTTGTTTTCGGGTCTGATGGGGTTACCATGTCGGCAATGTATGTTACAGCTCTAGCTGCAGCATGAACAGCGCTAGGTTTACCGAAGTCGCTGTAGCTATGCCCCCCCATGCCATTAAAAGTATAAATGTAGCGTAAACTGCCGGTTGCTTGATAGATAATTTCGTTAGGCACATCGATATCAATAGAAATAAAGGCGTCAATAGAGTCGTGTTTTTTAAAGAAATGTTTAGCACCTCGTAAATCACCAGGACCTTCTTCACCGACTGTTGCACCAATTATAAGAGAACTCTCCAATTTGATATCAAATTGTGTAAGTGTTTTTGTTAATGCTATTACTACAGCTAAGCCTCTAGCATCATCATAAATGCCAGGGCCATAATACATGCCGTCTTTGAAAGTAACAGTGACATCAGTTTCGTTATCAAAAACACTATCCAAGTGCGCACTTAAAAACAGTGTAGGGGTATCTGCGTTATCTGTTTTATTAAAATAAGCATAAGTGTTCCCTTCGTTGTCGATTGTTAAATCTTCTAATCCACTGTCATTTAAGAGTTTAATGAATAATTCACGACGTTTTTCTTCATTAAAAGGCGGGCTAGCAGTTTCGGCTAATTTTATCTGTGTTGCAATTGTTTGTTCGCTTTCTAAAAAAATCTGATGTAAGGCTTCTTTCACTCTGTCATCAGATAATATTTTTTGGATGTTTTGTTGAAAATCCGATGTTTTCGCTTCATTTTCCATTGTATGACCCCATTTCCTTTTATACTTCTATATTATACAGTAATTTATTTTTTTTGCTAAAAGCATATAATGTATTCATAAATGAGTATATCGTCTGTTATTAAGCGATAAAACCAAGCGGGAAACTTGATGATAGATTGTTTTGTTCGCAAAATACTAAATAAGTGATTTTATAATTAATAGGCCATGTAAATGAAATGTTTTTAGTCGTTGACATGTATCAGTAAACGTAGTATATTTATAAAGTTCTCAACAAGAGAAAGCAAATACAACTGTTGTTGATAGAGCATTAATTGATAGCTAACAGATATAAAAACTTCTTAAATAACTTTCAAAAAGTTGTTGACGAAATAAAATAGCTGTGCTATACTAAAGTAGTTGTCAGCGAGAGTTTGACAGCGATTGACCTTTGAAAACTGAATGAACGAAAAGACATATTATATGCTTAAACTCTTCGGAGTTTAACCAATTAATTTCGTAACGCAAACAAGTAACAAATTTTTAGCTAGCGAACTAGTTAAGGATCATTTGATGGTTTAAACACTATCACTTTTTAACGAGAGTTTGATCCTGGCTCAGGACGAACGCTGGCGGCGTGCCTAATACATGCAAGTCGAACGAACGGATAAAGAGCTTGCTCTTTTGAAGTTAGTGGCGGACGGGTGAGTAACACGTGGGTAACCTGCCTCACAGCTGGGGATAACATCGAGAAATCGATGCTAATACCGAATGTGCTGAACATCATAAGATGTTCAAGTGAAAGACGGTTTCGGCTGTCACTGTGAGATGGACCCGCGCTGGATTAGCTAGTTGGTAAGGTAATGGCTTACCAAGGCGACGATCCATAGCCGACCTGAGAGGGTGATCGGCCACATTGGGACTGAGACACGGCCCAAACTCCTACGGGAGGCAGCAGTAGGGAATCTTCGGCAATGGACGAAAGTCTGACCGAGCAACGCCGCGTGAGCGAAGAAGGCCTTCGGGTCGTAAAGCTCTGTTGTTAGAGAAGAACATGGGTGAGAGTAACTGTTCACCCCTTGACGGTATCTAACCAGAAAGCCACGGCTAACTACGTGCCAGCAGCCGCGGTAATACGTAGGTGGCAAGCGTTGTCCGGAATTATTGGGCGTAAAGCGCGCGCAGGCGGTCTCTTAAGTCTGATGTGAAAGCCCCCGGCTCAACCGGGGAGGGTCATTGGAAACTGGGAGACTTGAGGACAGAAGAGGAGAGTGGAATTCCAAGTGTAGCGGTGAAATGCGTAGATATTTGGAGGAACACCAGTGGCGAAGGCGGCTCTCTGGTCTGTTACTGACGCTGAGGCGCGAAAGCGTGGGGAGCAAACAGGATTAGATACCCTGGTAGTCCACGCCGTAAACGATGAGTGCTAAGTGTTAGGGGGTTTCCGCCCCTTAGTGCTGCAGTTAACGCATTAAGCACTCCGCCTGGGGAGTACGACCGCAAGGTTGAAACTCAAAGGAATTGACGGGGGCCCGCACAAGCGGTGGAGCATGTGGTTTAATTCGAAGCAACGCGAAGAACCTTACCAGGTCTTGACATCCTTTGACCATTCTGGAGACAGAACTTTCCCTTCGGGGACAAAGTGACAGGTGGTGCATGGTTGTCGTCAGCTCGTGTCGTGAGATGTTGGGTTAAGTCCCGCAACGAGCGCAACCCTTGATTTTAGTTGCCAGCATTTAGTTGGGCACTCTAAAGTGACTGCCGGTGTAAGCCGGAGGAAGGTGGGGATGACGTCAAATCATCATGCCCCTTATGACCTGGGCTACACACGTGCTACAATGGATAATACAAAGGGTCGCGAAGCCGCGAGGTGGAGCCAATCCCATAAAATTATTCTCAGTTCGGATTGCAGGCTGCAACTCGCCTGCATGAAGCCGGAATCGCTAGTAATCGTAGATCAGCATGCTACGGTGAATACGTTCCCGGGCCTTGTACACACCGCCCGTCACACCACGAGAGTTTGTAACACCCAAAGCCGGTTTGGTAACCTTCGGGAGCTAGCCGTCTAAGGTGGGATAGATAATTGGGGTGAAGTC
This sequence comes from Brochothrix thermosphacta DSM 20171 = FSL F6-1036, assembly GCF_036884295.1. Taxonomy (NCBI): domain Bacteria; kingdom Bacillati; phylum Bacillota; class Bacilli; order Caryophanales; family Listeriaceae; genus Brochothrix; species Brochothrix thermosphacta. The sequence goes on along the minus strand of NZ_CP145608.1, from coordinate 2,116,786 downwards.
GTAACAAGGTAGCCGTATCGGAAGGTGCGGCTGGATCACCTCCTTTCTAAGGAATAGGAACACATCTTCGGATGTGATAATGTTACAAATTAATTGTTATATGTTATGTCTAGCGTTCATTTAGTTTTGAGAAGTCAATCTTCTCTATAAAAATTTGTTCTTTGAAAACTGAATACTAATTGATATTAAATAGAAAGACCAAGTAACAACCGAGACTCATTTTAGGTGATTTATAATCATCAGATCGTATCGCACGATCAACCAGACATGTGTTCATCATGTCGAACTTTGCCTCTTCGGAGGCAAGGTAAAGGAATACAACCATTGAAGTGTAGGAGTCATCTTACATCGAAAGACATTGTAAACCTGAAGGTTAAGTTAGAAAGGGCGCACGGTGAATGCCTTGGCACTAGGAGCCGATGAAGGACGGGACTAACACCGATATGCTTTGGGGAGCTGTACGTAAGCTTTGATCCAGAGATTTCCGAATGGGGAAACCTACTATGCTTGATCGCATAGTGTCTTCAACTGAATACATAGGTTGTTGACGGCAGACGCAGGGAACTGAAACATCTTATTACCTGCAGGAAGAGAAAGAAAAATCGATTTCCTAAGTAGCGGCGAGCGAAACGGAAACAGCCCAAACCAAAGAGCTTGCTCTTTGGGGTTGTAGGACACTCTACACGGAGTTACAAAAGAAACGTTTAGTTGAGTAACCTGGAAAGGTTAACCAAAGAGGGTAACAGTCCCGTAAACGAAAAGCGTTTCTCTCCAGAGTGGATCCTGAGTACGGCGGGACACGAGAAATCCCGTCGGAATCCACGGGGACCATCCCGTAAGGCTAAATACTCCCTAGTGACCGATAGTGTACCAGTACCGTGAGGGAAAGGTGAAAAGAACCCCGGAAGGGGAGTGAAATAGTTCCTGAAACCGTGTGCCTACAAGTAGTTAAAGCCCGTTAATGGGTGATAGCGTGCCTTTTGTAGAATGAACCGGCGAGTTACGTTTACTAGCAAGGTTAAGTTGATAAGACGGAGCCGCAGCGAAAGCGAGTCTGAATAGGGCGAATTAGTTAGTAGGCGTAGACCCGAAACCAGGTGATCTACCCATGTCCAGGATGAAGGTAAGGTAAAACTTACTGGAGGTCCGAACCCACGTAAGTTGAAAATTGCGGGGATGAGGTGTGGGTAGCGGAGAAATTCCAATCGAACCTGGAGATAGCTGGTTCTCTCCGAAATAGCTTTAGGGCTAGCCTCGAGGTTGAGAGTCATGGAGGTAGAGCACTGTTTGAACTAGGGGCCCATCTAGGGTTACTGAATTCAGATAAACTCCGAATGCCATCGACTTATACTCGGGAGTCAGACAGTGAGTGATAAGATCCATTGTCGAGAGGGAAACAGCCCAGACCACCAGTTAAGGTCCCTAAATATACGTTAAGTGGAAAAGGATGTAGTATTGCTTAGACAACTAGGATGTTGGCTCAGAAGCAGCCACCATTTAAAGAGTGCGTAATAGCTCACTAGTCGAGTGACACCGCGCCGAAAATGTACCGGGGCTAAACGTATTACCGAAACTGTGGATGGACATCTAAGATGTCCGTGGTAGGAGAGCGTTCTAAGGACAGTGAAGTCAGACCGAGAGGACTGGTGGAGTGCTTAGAAGTGAGAATGCCGGTATGAGTAGCGAAAGACGGGTGAGAATCCCGTCCACCGAATATCTAAGGTTTCCTGGGGAAGGCTCGTCCGCCCAGGGTTAGTCGGGACCTAAGCTGAGGCCGATAGGCGTAGGCGATGGACAACAGATTGATATTTCTGTACCAGTCATTAATGTTTGAGCGATGGGGGGACGCAGGAGGATACGAACGCATGCTGATGGATATGCATGTACAAGCAATTAGGCAGGGAAGTAGGCAAATCCGCTTTCCGTGTAAGCTGAGTTGTGATGTGGTGGCACCTAGTGCCGTAGGTTCTGATTCCACACTGCCAAGAAAAGCCTCTAGTTAGTTAATGACTGCCCGTACCGCAATCCGACACAGGTAGATGAGGAGAGAATCCTAAGGTGAGCGAGAGAACTCTTGTTAAGGAACTCGGCAAAATGACCCCGTAACTTCGGGAGAAGGGGTGCTCTATTAAGGTGAAAGCCTGAGAGAGCCGCAGTGAATAGGCCCAAGCGACTGTTTACCAAAAACACAGGTCTATGCAAAATCGTAAGATGACGTATATGGGCTGACACCTGCCCGGTGCTGGAAGGTTAAGAGGAGTGCTTAGCGCAAGCGAAGGTGCGAATTGAAGCCCCAGTAAACGGCGGCCGTAACTATAACGGTCCTAAGGTAGCGAAATTCCTTGTCGGGTAAGTTCCGACCCGCACGAAAGGTGTAACGATTTGGGCACTGTCTCAACAAGAGACTCGGTGAAATTATAGTACCTGTGAAGATGCAGGTTACCCGCGACAGGACGGAAAGACCCCGTGGAGCTTTACTGCAATCTGATATTGAATGTTTGTGTCACTTGTACAGGATAGGTAGGAGCCTTAGATTCCGGAGCGCTAGCTTCGGAGGAGGCGTTGGTGGGATACTACCCTTGTGACATGACCATTCTAACCCGCACCCCTTATCGGGGTGGGAGACAGTGTCAGATGGGCAGTTTGACTGGGGCGGTCGCCTCCTAAAGAGTAACGGAGGCGCCCAAAGGTTCCCTCAGAATGGTTGGAAATCATTCGCAGAGTGTAAAGGCACAAGGGAGCTTGACTGTGAGACCTACAAGTCGAACAGGGACGAAAGTCGGGCTTAGTGATCCGGTGGTTCCGCATGGAAGGGCCATCGCTCAACGGATAAAAGCTACCCCGGGGATAACAGGCTTATCTCCCCCAAGAGTCCACATCGACGGGGAGGTTTGGCACCTCGATGTCGGCTCATCGCATCCTGGGGCTGTAGTCGGTCCCAAGGGTTGGGCTGTTCGCCCATTAAAGCGGTACGCGAGCTGGGTTCAGAACGTCGTGAGACAGTTCGGTCCCTATCCGTCGCGGGCGCAGGAAATTTGAGAGGAGCTGTCCTTAGTACGAGAGGACCGGGATGGACACACCGCTGGTGTACCAGTTGTTCCGCCAGGAGCATCGCTGGGTAGCTATGTGTGGAAGGGATAAACGCTGAAAGCATCTAAGCGTGAAGCCCCCCTCGAGATGAGATTTCCCATCACTTTATGTGAGTAAGACCCCTGAGAGACGATCAGGTTGATAGGTTCGGAGTGGAAGTACAGCAATGTATGGAGCGGACGAATACTAATAGGTCGAGGACTTAACCTTATTAATTTTTAAAAAAGCGAAAATGACGATTGGTTGTCGCAAATTCTTTCTATATCAATAAGTATTCAGTTTTGAGAGTGCAAATTCTCTTGATAATTTCATATTATCCAAGCAAGTGAGATGAATTCACTTATGAAGCGAAGGATTTCTAGACGGCTTTGAGTCGATTGAGGAGCATACTTATGGTATGTGACAATTGAGACGATAAGACAACAACGAAATACACAGCTTACTAAGAGAATGGCATCAAAAAAACGTTTGGTGACGATAGCAAAGAGGATACACCTGTTCCCATCCCGAACACAGTAGTTAAGCTCTTTAGCGCCGATGGTAGTTGGGGGTTTCCCCCTGTGAGAGTAGGACGTTGCCAAGCAATCTATCATGTGATTTATGCTTGACATTGATCGCTAAACATGGTAAGATTAAATAGCTGTTCAATCAGCGATTGACCTTTGAAAACTGAATGAACGAAAAGACATATTATATGCTTAAACTCTTCGGAGTTTAACCAATTAATTTCGTAACGCAAACAAGTAACAAATTTTTAGCTAGCGAACTAGTTAAGGATCATTTGATGGTTTAAACACTATCACTTTTTAACGAGAGTTTGATCCTGGCTCAGGACGAACGCTGGCGGCGTGCCTAATACATGCAAGTCGAACGAACGGATAAAGAGCTTGCTCTTTTGAAGTTAGTGGCGGACGGGTGAGTAACACGTGGGTAACCTGCCTCACAGCTGGGGATAACATCGAGAAATCGATGCTAATACCGAATGTGCTGAACATCATAAGATGTTCAAGTGAAAGACGGTTTCGGCTGTCACTGTGAGATGGACCCGCGCTGGATTAGCTAGTTGGTAAGGTAATGGCTTACCAAGGCGACGATCCATAGCCGACCTGAGAGGGTGATCGGCCACATTGGGACTGAGACACGGCCCAAACTCCTACGGGAGGCAGCAGTAGGGAATCTTCGGCAATGGACGAAAGTCTGACCGAGCAACGCCGCGTGAGCGAAGAAGGCCTTCGGGTCGTAAAGCTCTGTTGTTAGAGAAGAACATGGGTGAGAGTAACTGTTCACCCCTTGACGGTATCTAACCAGAAAGCCACGGCTAACTACGTGCCAGCAGCCGCGGTAATACGTAGGTGGCAAGCGTTGTCCGGAATTATTGGGCGTAAAGCGCGCGCAGGCGGTCTCTTAAGTCTGATGTGAAAGCCCCCGGCTCAACCGGGGAGGGTCATTGGAAACTGGGAGACTTGAGGACAGAAGAGGAGAGTGGAATTCCAAGTGTAGCGGTGAAATGCGTAGATATTTGGAGGAACACCAGTGGCGAAGGCGGCTCTCTGGTCTGTTACTGACGCTGAGGCGCGAAAGCGTGGGGAGCAAACAGGATTAGATACCCTGGTAGTCCACGCCGTAAACGATGAGTGCTAAGTGTTAGGGGGTTTCCGCCCCTTAGTGCTGCAGTTAACGCATTAAGCACTCCGCCTGGGGAGTACGACCGCAAGGTTGAAACTCAAAGGAATTGACGGGGGCCCGCACAAGCGGTGGAGCATGTGGTTTAATTCGAAGCAACGCGAAGAACCTTACCAGGTCTTGACATCCTTTGACCATTCTGGAGACAGAACTTTCCCTTCGGGGACAAAGTGACAGGTGGTGCATGGTTGTCGTCAGCTCGTGTCGTGAGATGTTGGGTTAAGTCCCGCAACGAGCGCAACCCTTGATTTTAGTTGCCAGCATTTAGTTGGGCACTCTAAAGTGACTGCCGGTGTAAGCCGGAGGAAGGTGGGGATGACGTCAAATCATCATGCCCCTTATGACCTGGGCTACACACGTGCTACAATGGATAATACAAAGGGTCGCGAAGCCGCGAGGTGGAGCCAATCCCATAAAATTATTCTCAGTTCGGATTGCAGGCTGCAACTCGCCTGCATGAAGCCGGAATCGCTAGTAATCGTAGATCAGCATGCTACGGTGAATACGTTCCCGGGCCTTGTACACACCGCCCGTCACACCACGAGAGTTTGTAACACCCAAAGCCGGTTTGGTAACCTTCGGGAGCTAGCCGTCTAAGGTGGGATAGATAATTGGGGTGAAGTCGTAACAAGGTAGCCGTATCGGAAGGTGCGGCTGGATCACCTCCTTTCTAAGGAATAGGAACACATCTTCGGATGTGATAATGTTACAAATTAATTGTTATATGTTATGTCTAGCGTTCATTTAGTTTTGAGAAGTCAATCTTCTCTATAAAAATTTGTTCTTTGAAAACTGAATACTAATTGATATTAAATAGAAAGACCAAGTAACAACCGAGACTCATTTTAGGTGATTTATAATCATCAGATCGTATCGCACGATCAACCAGACATGTGTTCATCATGTCGAACTTTGCCTCTTCGGAGGCAAGGTAAAGGAATACAACCATTGAAGTGTAGGAGTCATCTTACATCGAAAGACATTGTAAACCTGAAGGTTAAGTTAGAAAGGGCGCACGGTGAATGCCTTGGCACTAGGAGCCGATGAAGGACGGGACTAACACCGATATGCTTTGGGGAGCTGTACGTAAGCTTTGATCCAGAGATTTCCGAATGGGGAAACCTACTATGCTTGATCGCATAGTGTCTTCAACTGAATACATAGGTTGTTGACGGCAGACGCAGGGAACTGAAACATCTTATTACCTGCAGGAAGAGAAAGAAAAATCGATTTCCTAAGTAGCGGCGAGCGAAACGGAAACAGCCCAAACCAAAGAGCTTGCTCTTTGGGGTTGTAGGACACTCTACACGGAGTTACAAAAGAAACGTTTAGTTGAGTAACCTGGAAAGGTTAACCAAAGAGGGTAACAGTCCCGTAAACGAAAAGCGTTTCTCTCCAGAGTGGATCCTGAGTACGGCGGGACACGAGAAATCCCGTCGGAATCCACGGGGACCATCCCGTAAGGCTAAATACTCCCTAGTGACCGATAGTGTACCAGTACCGTGAGGGAAAGGTGAAAAGAACCCCGGAAGGGGAGTGAAATAGTTCCTGAAACCGTGTGCCTACAAGTAGTTAAAGCCCGTTAATGGGTGATAGCGTGCCTTTTGTAGAATGAACCGGCGAGTTACGTTTACTAGCAAGGTTAAGTTGATAAGACGGAGCCGCAGCGAAAGCGAGTCTGAATAGGGCGAATTAGTTAGTAGGCGTAGACCCGAAACCAGGTGATCTACCCATGTCCAGGATGAAGGTAAGGTAAAACTTACTGGAGGTCCGAACCCACGTAAGTTGAAAATTGCGGGGATGAGGTGTGGGTAGCGGAGAAATTCCAATCGAACCTGGAGATAGCTGGTTCTCTCCGAAATAGCTTTAGGGCTAGCCTCGAGGTTGAGAGTCATGGAGGTAGAGCACTGTTTGAACTAGGGGCCCATCTAGGGTTACTGAATTCAGATAAACTCCGAATGCCATCGACTTATACTCGGGAGTCAGACAGTGAGTGATAAGATCCATTGTCGAGAGGGAAACAGCCCAGACCACCAGTTAAGGTCCCTAAATATACGTTAAGTGGAAAAGGATGTAGTATTGCTTAGACAACTAGGATGTTGGCTCAGAAGCAGCCACCATTTAAAGAGTGCGTAATAGCTCACTAGTCGAGTGACACCGCGCCGAAAATGTACCGGGGCTAAACGTATTACCGAAACTGTGGATGGACATCTAAGATGTCCGTGGTAGGAGAGCGTTCTAAGGACAGTGAAGTCAGACCGAGAGGACTGGTGGAGTGCTTAGAAGTGAGAATGCCGGTATGAGTAGCGAAAGACGGGTGAGAATCCCGTCCACCGAATATCTAAGGTTTCCTGGGGAAGGCTCGTCCGCCCAGGGTTAGTCGGGACCTAAGCTGAGGCCGATAGGCGTAGGCGATGGACAACAGATTGATATTTCTGTACCAGTCATTAATGTTTGAGCGATGGGGGGACGCAGGAGGATACGAACGCATGCTGATGGATATGCATGTACAAGCAATTAGGCAGGGAAGTAGGCAAATCCGCTTTCCGTGTAAGCTGAGTTGTGATGTGGTGGCACCTAGTGCCGTAGGTTCTGATTCCACACTGCCAAGAAAAGCCTCTAGTTAGTTAATGACTGCCCGTACCGCAATCCGACACAGGTAGATGAGGAGAGAATCCTAAGGTGAGCGAGAGAACTCTTGTTAAGGAACTCGGCAAAATGACCCCGTAACTTCGGGAGAAGGGGTGCTCTATTAAGGTGAAAGCCTGAGAGAGCCGCAGTGAATAGGCCCAAGCGACTGTTTACCAAAAACACAGGTCTATGCAAAATCGTAAGATGACGTATATGGGCTGACACCTGCCCGGTGCTGGAAGGTTAAGAGGAGTGCTTAGCGCAAGCGAAGGTGCGAATTGAAGCCCCAGTAAACGGCGGCCGTAACTATAACGGTCCTAAGGTAGCGAAATTCCTTGTCGGGTAAGTTCCGACCCGCACGAAAGGTGTAACGATTTGGGCACTGTCTCAACAAGAGACTCGGTGAAATTATAGTACCTGTGAAGATGCAGGTTACCCGCGACAGGACGGAAAGACCCCGTGGAGCTTTACTGCAATCTGATATTGAATGTTTGTGTCACTTGTACAGGATAGGTAGGAGCCTTAGATTCCGGAGCGCTAGCTTCGGAGGAGGCGTTGGTGGGATACTACCCTTGTGACATGACCATTCTAACCCGCACCCCTTATCGGGGTGGGAGACAGTGTCAGATGGGCAGTTTGACTGGGGCGGTCGCCTCCTAAAGAGTAACGGAGGCGCCCAAAGGTTCCCTCAGAATGGTTGGAAATCATTCGCAGAGTGTAAAGGCACAAGGGAGCTTGACTGTGAGACCTACAAGTCGAACAGGGACGAAAGTCGGGCTTAGTGATCCGGTGGTTCCGCATGGAAGGGCCATCGCTCAACGGATAAAAGCTACCCCGGGGATAACAGGCTTATCTCCCCCAAGAGTCCACATCGACGGGGAGGTTTGGCACCTCGATGTCGGCTCATCGCATCCTGGGGCTGTAGTCGGTCCCAAGGGTTGGGCTGTTCGCCCATTAAAGCGGTACGCGAGCTGGGTTCAGAACGTCGTGAGACAGTTCGGTCCCTATCCGTCGCGGGCGCAGGAAATTTGAGAGGAGCTGTCCTTAGTACGAGAGGACCGGGATGGACACACCGCTGGTGTACCAGTTGTTCCGCCAGGAGCATCGCTGGGTAGCTATGTGTGGAAGGGATAAACGCTGAAAGCATCTAAGCGTGAAGCCCCCCTCGAGATGAGATTTCCCATCACTTTATGTGAGTAAGACCCCTGAGAGACGATCAGGTTGATAGGTTCGGAGTGGAAGTACAGCAATGTATGGAGCGGACGAATACTAATAGGTCGAGGACTTAACCTTATTAATTTTTAAAAAAGCGAAAATGACGATTGGTTGTCGCAAATTCTTTCTATATCAATAAGTATTCAGTTTTGAGAGTGCAAATTCTCTTGATAATTTCATATTATCCAAGCAAGTGAGATGAATTCACTTATGAAGCGAAGGATTTCTAGACGGCTTTGAGTCGATTGAGGAGCATACTTATGGTATGTGACAATTGAGACGATAAGACAACAACGAAATACACAGCTTACTAAGAGAATGGCATCAAAAAAACGTTTGGTGACGATAGCAAAGAGGATACACCTGTTCCCATCCCGAACACAGTAGTTAAGCTCTTTAGCGCCGATGGTAGTTGGGGGTTTCCCCCTGTGAGAGTAGGACGTTGCCAAGCAAGTTTGGTAGTAATAGCAAGAAGGATACACCTGTTCCCATCCCGAACACAGTAGTTAAGCTTTTTAGCGCCGATGGTAGTTGGGGGTTTCCCCCTGTGAGAGTAGGACATTGCCAAGCAAACTTAAAATACCCTTATGGGTATTTTTTTTTCGAAAATATTAACCGCTCCCCAAAAAATTAGACCTGAAAATATTTATATATTATGAAAAAATAACTCAGGGAGTTTGCTTATTAAGAAACTTTATTTAAATCCATTCATGAAGATGTATAATAACGAGATTTTCTCTTCTGCAATTTCAGTGAAGCCAAGAGATCATTCGGTTATGACTGCATTGAAATAAACAATTGAGAAAAAAGTGATGGTACTTATCATCGAACTTTTTATTCAAATAAAGGATGGAGATAGCAAATGAAAGTTTTTAACAATGAACTAAAAAAAGCATATTTTTCAAAGTATGTCTCGTAAACGAAACTGCTTAGAAATTATCCATAGGAGAATTTCTTTAGCATACTCAAACTAGAACTTTACCAGGGCATTATCTATAAAAAATATCAGGAATTAAAATCAGGGATTGAAAATTATATAGCATACTATCATCATTCTCAAATGAAATAAAAATTAAACTAGCAAAGTGTGGCTCAATTCATAAAGAAAATGAGCGGAACTACGTAAAAAAACAGAGTAGAAAATCTACTCTGTAAAAAGTCTAGCTTTTTTGGTTACTACATTAAGTGTTTTTATTTTCTAAATTAATTAACTGGAGACATAAAATCAGTTTTGTTTAGTTCCCCGTTGAATTTTTGAATGAGGCCAGAGAATTGGAGGCGCTCTGCTTCAGACCATTCATCTAATAGGCTTTCATAAATTTTATGGCGTGCTTGATGAGCTTTCTTTAAAAAATAACGTCCGCTTTCTGTTAAAGAATATTTTTTTGACTTTTTATCTTCGATGCTAGTTTCGACACGAAGGACACCTTCACTAACCATATCTTTTAGTTGTTTTTTGACTTTTTCTAATTCTATATGATAAATTTCTGAAATTTTATCAGCAGATAATTTTGGTGTTTCAGCTAACAAATCAAGAATCAAATACGTAGACCATTTTAAGTTTGTTTCCGATTCATTAATTTTTGTTTTGAAAGTGCCCAATCTAAAAGTATGTGCTAATTCGTGTGCAATTTGTTCAGTACTATCATTATTTTTATATGATGACATATGTCAGTCTCCTTTTAATATCTTTATTATCATTGGATAGAAACTAAAAATACAGTTTAATTATAAGTATTTGAATGTTTCTAATAGTCTAGTACAGTATAGCAAAGTATCATTAGAATTACCAATTTAGCAACTGTACTTATTAGTAATACACAAAATTAATTTGGTGTAAAATATTAGTTTATTGTGACATTTTCATGGTATAATATATTAGTTGTAATCTATTATATATATAGTGAAAGGAGTTATTTTTATGCAAGAAACAAAAGAAGCTTACCAGGTTTTACTCTATTATTTATACACACCAATCGAAAATCCAACAGAATTCGCACAAAATCATTTGGCATACTGTAAGGATTTGGAATTGAAGGGTCGTATATTAATTGGTGATGAGGGTATCAATGGTACTGTCTCAGGTACTGTAGAGAAAACAAATCAATATGTTAAAGATATGCAAGCGAATCCACTATTTAAAGGCATAAAATTTAAAATTGATCAAGCAGACGGTCATGTTTTTAATAAAATGCATTGTCGTCCACGAACTGAAATTGTAGCTCTAGAGTTAGAGGATGATATTAACCCTCATGAAGTAACAGGTGAGTATTTAAATGCTGATAAGTTCCGTGAAGCATTACTAGATGAAAATACTGTTGTATTGGATGCTCGTAATGATTATGAATATGATTTAGGGCATTTTCGTGGCGCAATTCGCCCAGATATACGCTCTTTCCGTGAGTTACCTCAATGGGTTCAGGATCATAAAGATGAATTGATGGAAAAAAGAGTAGTTACTTATTGTACAGGTGGTATTCGTTGTGAAAAATTCTCTGGTTACCTTGTACGTGAAGGTTTTAAAGATGTTGGACAGCTTGATGGTGGTATTGCTACTTATGGTAAAGATGAAATGGTTAAAGGCGATTTATGGGATGGTAAAATGTACGTCTTTGATAAGCGCATATCAGTTCCAATCAACCAAGTAGAAGAAGTTATTGTTGGTGTCGATTATTTTGATGGTACACCTTGTGAACGTTATATTAACTGTGCGAATCCACGTTGTAATAAACAAATTTTAACTAATGAATCAAATGAATTAAAATACTTGGGAAGTTGTTCACATGAATGTCGTGTACATGAAGACAATATTTATACTAAACGCCATAATATGTCTGAAGAAGAGTATCAAGAACGTCTATTATTAATAACAGATGGTAAATAATAAAAAAGCAGTTTCTCTCAAAATTAGTTGAGAGAAACTGCTTTTTGCATTGTAGTAAATTCTTGATGCTTTTTTTTAACAGTGAAACCATTTATTGTATAGAACTGTTTTAAAAATTTATTGCTATTTAAGTAATCTAGTCTTAGTGAAGAGATAGATAAACTTTCTGCAATCTCTTCAATGTGTTTTAACATGTGTGAACCGAGATTCATACCATTAAATTCATTGCTAACCATTAAACGATGGATATAAAAGACTTTGGCTTTATCTTTTCCCCATAGTTTAGTGTCCCAAGTACTTTGTTCGTGAAGTAATATCACAGCACCAATAATTTGACTATTATATTCATAAACCATAACTTCATTATTAGTTATTCGATATTTTGTATTATGAGAGTCAACACCATCTAACAACGCTGACCACTGACTAGAACCTGATTCTTTGAACGCTTTAGCTTTTTGCAGTAATAGGTTCCAAACAGAGTGATAGTCGTCTGGTGTCGCCCAGCGAGGTGTAATTTGATAAGAGCTATCATTTTTAGTAATTGTGATAGGTGTCATTACCAAGCACCTTAATAATAGGGTGCCATAAAGAGATAAACGATTACACCAGTTATACTAACATATAGCCATATAGGCATTGTCCAACGAACAATTTTTTTATGTTTGACTGTTTGCATTGACCAACCCCACCATGTAGAAAATAAAGCAAGTGGCACAACAAGTGCAGCTAATATACTGTGACTTACTAAAATAAAGAAGTAAATCGGACGAACAACACCTTGTCCACCAAATTTAGGTGGTTCACTTTGGAGAAAGTGAAATGTAAGATAAGAGAATAAAAAGAGCATTGTCGTTACCCACGCTGCTAAGATAAAGCCGCGGTGTAATTTAATGTTTTTCTTCTTAATAATCGCCCACAATGCAAAGCATAAGAAAATGAAAGTAAAACTGTTAAACACAGCGTTGAATCGAGGGAAAAGATAGAGATCGAATGATACTTTTCCACTGTATCCAACAAGTGGTGAGAAAAAGAGTAGTAGAATGAATATGTCGGCTAGAATAGAGACTGTTATGATTAAACCAACGTGATTTTTTTTACTCTTTGGGTGGTGTTCCTGAGACATTTAAATGTCCTCCTTAATTATAATTAGCTTTTTTGACGGTTATATGCACCGTGCCATACAGGTCCAATAAATTGGTTAAGCGCAAAACCATCTTTAATTGCTGCAGTAACAAAGTCTTTTGCTTTAGCAACAGACTCTGAAACAGTCATACCATTAGCAAGTCCTGCAGTAATTGCTGCTGCAAATGTACAACCTGCACCATGATTATGATTACCAGGTACCTTTGGAGCTTCTAATACAGTGTAGTTACTACCATCAAAGAGCAAGTCGATAGCTTTATCAGTTTGCAAGGCTTTTCCGCCTTTAATAACAACGTATTTAGCACCTAAAGCATGTATTTTGGCAGCCGCAACTTTCATACCTTCAAGATCGGTAATAGGAGCAGTCTGCGCTAGTTGGCTTGCTTCGAATAGATTTGGTGTCACCACTGTCGCTAAGGGAACTAATAAATCACGGATAGCAGCAGCGTTTTCTGGTTGCATAAGTTCGTCTTCACCTTTACAGACCATAACTGGATCAATAACAACATTTTTTAATTGATGTTGTTCAATTGCGTCAGCTGCGGCTTTTGTGTTTTCTACAGAACCTAACATACCTGTTTTCATTGCATCGACTGGCCCACCAGAAAGAACCGTTTTAAGAGCTGCCCTAACAACTTCAGAGTCAATGATTGTTACACCATGGCTCCAATTATTATCAGGATCCATGGTTACAATTGAAGTTACTGCAGAAAAACCAAATGTTCCATACTCTTGAAATGTTTTTAAATCAGCTTGTAAACCTGCTCCGCCACTAGAATCAGAACCGGCGATGGTTAGTGTTTTTTTGATTGACATTAAAAATCCCCCTATTAAATAATTCGATTGGTTTACTTTTTATTTAAAACATATTTATCGATTGCGTGAGCAACGCCACTTTCGTAGTTTGGTTTTGTAGTATAAAGCGCAGTATTTTTGACTTCCTGTACACCATTCCCCATAGCAACAGAATGCCCTACGATTGATAACATAGAAATGTCATTTAGATTGTCACCGAGAGCCATTACATTAGTAATATCAATTCCTAAATTATCGGCCAAGTTAGTTAAGGCAATTCCTTTTTGTGCATTTATATGTGTGATTTCGATATTATTTCCACCAGAAGCAGAAATAGCAATATTTTCAATATGATCTAATTTAGGACTCAAATAACCAATCATATCTGCATGATATCCTGAAACAATAATTTTCAAGAAACTATTTTCAGTATAGGTGTTTAAAAATTCTTGGAAGTCATCTACAAAATGAGGAATATGAGCATCGGTAAATTTTGTAGAAAGCTTCTCAGCACCATCTTTAGTCATTTCTTCATTGATACTTAAAAAATATTCAGTTAGTAGACTGATTGTTTCTTCGCGTTTTTCGCCAAAAACATCATCTGATGTGTAAACTTGAAAGATAACTTTCTCATTTTTAATAGCGTTATAGACAGCTAATATCTCTTTAGATGGAAGAACGATTTCCTCAATTAACTCGCCTTTTTCAGACCGCGTTTGAGCACCGTTTAAACAAATCATTTGAATGTTTTCCAATTTTTTTTCAGCTAAAAGCTCAGAAGCACTTGCGTATTCTCTTCCGGTTGCCACAACAACTTTAAAACCTTCTGCTTGAGCATCTCTAATAGCACGGGCATTATCATCAGTGATTTTAGCCTCACTTCCAAGCAATGTTCCGTCCATATCTGTTGCAATTAATTGAATCATAGAATCCTCCTTAAATTTTATGCATACCTATACCTAGTCTACCACGTTTCGTTAATATATAGGCAGTTAAGGATTCATTTTTTTAATTTTATAGTGAAAGAAAAGTGGGGATATTTTCTTTTGGTAAATGAACACCAACCATAAAATAAGGGAAATCTCCATATCGAGAACTCGCTTCATCAAAACGCATTTCATAGACGATTTTTTTGAATTGAAGAGCATCATTACTGAAAAGCGTAACACCCCATTCGTGATCATCAAAACCAATTGAGCCAGTAATGAATTGGCGTATTTGCCCAGCGTATTGTCTACCAATCATGCCATGATCATACATTAATTTTTGACGCTCTTCCATCGACAAACGGAACCAGTTATCATCGCCATCACGTTTTTTATTCATGGGATAAAAACAAACGTATTTATTTTTTGGCAACTGCGGATAAAGTCTATTTTGGATGTGTTTCATAACTTTGGGATTTGATGAATCGCCTGAGTAAGTACTCAATTCAATGACAGAAATATAGGAATGTGTGCGTACAAAATAATCAGCAATTTCCAATTTATTGAATTGATTTTCAACATTGTTTAAGTCGCTTAACTCAGGACGTAAAAGCATTAAACCTAGGTCTGCTTTGTGACCAGTAACATCAAAGAAATAGTGGCTACCATTATTTTCAGCACTAACGTTCTCAAGTGAAGTGATGAAGTTGATAAAATCATTTGTTAATTGTGAACGTTTTTCAGAACTTAAAATACGCCATTTTGCCCAATTTATTGTGCGGAAATCATGAAGGCAATACCAGCCATCGTGGGTTTTAACTGCTTCTACCATTATTATCTCTCCTCTATATATTAATACCTCAATTATAAAGGATAGCAGATTATAAAACCAAAATAGAGGGAAGTTCTCTGAAAAAATTTTGAATTTAGACACTAAATTGAAACATTTGACGGATATTTACTAATAATTATTCTAAATAAGTATGTTAAGCTAATTGTGATTAAAAATAAGGGGGCTATGTTTTGAAAAAAATTGGTTTATTGGTGATGGCCTACGGGACACCATATAAAGAAGAAGATATTTTAAGATATTATACAGATATTCGTCATGGTCATGCACCTACGCAAGAACTATATGATGATTTAGCAGAACGTTATCGTGATATTGGTGGGATTTCTCCTTTAGCACGTATTACAGATGAACAGGCTGCAGCACTTGGTTCAAGTTTGAACAGTAAAAATGAAGATGTTCAATACCAGGTTTATATTGGGCTAAAACATATCGAACCTTGGATTGAAGAGGCTGTTGTCGAGATGGAAAATGATGGCATTAAAGAGGCTTATGGTATAGTACTAGCTCCACAATATTCTGGTTTTAGTACACAATCTTATCATTCTCGTGCTCAGAAAAAAATTGATGAAATTGGTTCGGAAATTAAATTAACAAAAATATTACGTTGGTTTGAAGAACCTAAATTCTTAGATTTTTGGGCAAATCAAATTAAAGCATTGAATCATTCATTTACAGATGAACAAAGAAAAAATGCAATGTATGTTTTTTCTGCTCATAGTTTACCAGTGAAAATTTTAAAAGATGGTGATTATTATCCTCAAGAAGTGAAACGAACTGCGGAATTAATTGCTGAACGAGCAGGTATTACGAATTTTGTTGTAGGGTGGCAAAGTGCTGGTAGAACAGCTGATGAATGGATCGGTCCAGATGTTTTAGATTTAACACGAGAACTTAGTGAAAATAATTATACGGAGTACATATACTTACCCGTTGGTTTTGTAGCAGAACACTTAGAAGTTCTTTATGATAATGATATCGAATGTAAAGATGTTGTAGCCGAAATCGGTGCAAATTATCACCGTTTAGAGATGCCGAATACAGATCCGCTTTTTATTGAAGCATTAACTGATATTGTTATGAAAGCCCGTGAAACTAACCTATGAAAAAAGTAGCTATTATTGGTGGCGGTTTGTCTGGATTAACGGCTGCTTTCTATTTAGCCCGTCAAAATAAAAACATAGATTGGCAAGTGTATGAAGCAAGTGCACGTTTTGGAGGTCATATAAAAACTGTTCATAAGCAAGGTTATATCATTGAAAAAGGGCCAGACTCTTTTTTAGCACGTAAACCAGCAGGGATGCAGTTGATTCATGACTTGAAACTAGATTCAGAACTAGTGAAAAATGCAACGGGACAGTCATACATTTATCAAAATAAAATTTTCCACCCAATACCTGATGGTTCAATCATGGGTATACCTACAAAGTTAAAACCCTTTTTAAAAAGTAAACTGTTTTCGCCACTTGGTAAAGTAAGGGTATTATATGAACTAATCAAACCAGCAGATAGATCAAAAGAAGATCAATCATTAGGTGATTTTTTTGAGAAGCGATTTGGTAAAGAAATGGTTACTCATTTAATTGAACCTCTTTTTTCAGGTATTTATGCAGGTAATCTCTATCAAATGAGTTTGAGAGCAACTTATCCGGCAATGGAAACCCTTCTTAATGAAAATGGTAGTATACTAAAAGGTTTGCGAAAGCAACGAGTACAAACGACAGGAACAAAGCAAACAATTGGTGCATTTCGAACACTAAAGGGTGGAATGACTCAACTTGTTGATGAGTTGGTGAAACAACTTCCAACAGAACGATGTCATCTTAATAAGGCAATTGAAAATATTGAAAAAAAAGAAGATAGATATCATTTACTATTCAAAAATGGAGAAATAGAAGTTGTAGATGAGATTATCTTCGGAATTAATCATTTAAGAGCATTAGAACTAATGCCTCAATATGAGTCACCATTAAAAAATCAAAAAATTGCTTCTTCAGCGACATTGTCATTTGGTTTCAAGATAGATGATGTTCCCAGTCTACCTGACGGAACAGGATTTTTAATGACACGTGAAAAAGACGAACATATGACAGCTTGTACATGGGTCCATACAAAATGGCCACATATGGTACCAGAAAATCGTATATTATTACGTGTGTTTTTAGGCAGAAGCAATCTATCTAACGTTACTGAGTTAGCAGATGATGAATTAATCAGCTTAGCACGTACTTATCTACAAGATATAATGGGTGTTACGGCGGAACCAGAAGTTACTGAAATAAGTAAGATGAATATGGCAATGCCTCAATACGATATTGGACATACTGAAAGAGTAGCTTCGTTATTAGAAAAGACAAAACACCAACGAGAAGGACTGCATTTTATTGGTATGTCATACGAGGGTGTAGGTATTCCAGATTGTATTCAATTAGCTAAAGAAACAGTAAAGAATATGTGAACAAGAACTTTTTATTTGATTTGGAGATAATCTGAATCAGATGAAAAGTTTTTTTGAATGACTTATATTCGCTAAATATATATAGTGCATAAGAATAAATAAGGATAAAGTGATAACAAGGTGATTGTTTTTCCATAAACTGCTTCTTTTTAGGTATTTAATGAGCTATATGAGGAGGTGTTTCTATGTTAAAATCAAGTTGTATGAAGGTGGTATATAT
The DNA here is from genome assembly GCF_036884295.1 of Brochothrix thermosphacta DSM 20171 = FSL F6-1036. Lineage (NCBI taxonomy): Bacteria > Bacillati > Bacillota > Bacilli > Caryophanales > Listeriaceae > Brochothrix > Brochothrix thermosphacta. The sequence goes on along the minus strand of NZ_CP145608.1, from coordinate 2,098,888 downwards.
ATAAATCAGAGAGGAGAATAAAGATGCGCATAGAAGATAATTGGGATGATGTTTTGATTTATTCAATCGTCTTTACTTCTAAAAAAGACTTAAATAAAGAAGTGAAAAAAATACATAGATATTGTATTTTTCCAGTCGATTGGACAAAAATACAAATAGAAAAGCGTTTTAGGGATACAATCCAACAAGATATTAACATTATTGGAATACACGAACATAATTTTGCTTGGCTACCTAAAAATCAAATATTTTCATAAAAATTATTTTAGGCTGTATATTGCCGATATTTGATGGTGATATACGGTCTTTTTTTGATAACTTTACTTTCTAATTTATAAGTAAGCGTATTATGGTGTTGGTGAGTATTCACTGATGCCTATTTTTTGTGGGAAAAGAGAACCACTCAATTGGACTGATTGATATTCAAATGAAAATTTTGAATGTCGATACAAAAAAACAGCCACACAAAGTGCAGCTGTAAAAATACTGTAATATTGGGGTGTTAATTATTTAGCGACAGCTTGAGCTGCAGTAATTAATGCTAATTTATAAGCATCATCTGCAGTACAACCACGCGATAAATCATTCACAGGTTTGTTTAAACCTTGTAGAATAGGTCCAACTGCTTCTAATTTAGCAAAACGTTGTACTAATTTATATCCGATATTACCTGCACTAAGATTAGGGAAAACGAAAACAGAAGCATTACCTAATAAAGGTGAATCAGGTGCTTTTAATTGTGCAACTTCTGGAACAAATGCAGCGTCAAATTGAATTTCACCATCAACTATTAAATCAGGGCGTGCCTCTTTGACAAGGCGAGTTGCTTCAGCAACAGCTTCTGCTTCTGGAGATTTTGCCGAACCATGAGTTGAGAAACTCAACATAGCAATTTTAGGCTCAATGTTGAAAATACTTGCAGTTTCAGCACTTGCAATAGCAGTTTCAGCTAAGTCAATACTATCTGGACTGATGTTGATTGCAACATCTGAAAAGATAAAACGTGATGAACGACCAAGCATCATCATAGCACCAGAAGTTTTTTTGATCCCTGGCTTAGTTTTGATGATTTGTAAAGCAGGTCTAACAGTATCACCTGTTGAGTGAACTGCTCCACTTACAAGACCTTGTACTTTGTCAGTATGCACAAGCATTGTGCCAAAATAGTTTGGATCTAGTAGCATTTTACGAGCTTGTTCCTCAGTTGTTTTACCAGCGCGGCGTTCAACAAAGGCTGTTACCAATTCTTCAAATAATTCATCATTAGCTGGATCATGAGTTTCAATGTTATCAATAATAACACCAGCTTCTTTTGCTGTGGCTGCAATGACTTCAGGATTACCTAATAATACAGGGATAACACTTCCTTCTGCTTGTAAACGTGCAGCAGTTGATACAATACGTGTATCGTTTCCTTCTGGGAAGACAATACGAATATCTTTCCCTACAACTTTTTCTTTTAACTCATTGATTAATGTTTTCAAAATGTTGCCTCCTAAAATTTTTTAATAGTTAAAACGTGATGTGCGAATTCTAAAGATACCCAAAATTACAAATAGCCATGCAAGAATAAAAAAGACGCCACCAATAGGTGTAACGATACCAATTGCAGTGATTTTTATAAGACTAAGTGTATAAAGGCTACCTGAGAAAAATAAAGTACCTATAACCATCAACCATGCCGCAATCGAAAAAAACGAATCACGGAAGAGATGAAGTAAAATAGCAATTACTAATAGTGCGAGTGCATGAAACATTTGATATTGCACTGCAGTTTCCCAAACGGAACGAGAGCTGCCAAGTTGTTCTTTTAAGGCGTGTGCTCCAAATGCACCAAGTGCAACGGCTAGCATTGCAAATACTGCACCAATAATAGCAAATTTTTTCATGTGAGCTCCTCATTTCATGTAGCTTGAAATAAATGCGTGTTAGAAGTCTAGTAATGAACCTGATGAGTGATCGCTTTCTGAAGTGACAGTCAGAGATTCAGTTGGTGAGTGAGACGCAACAGTTGCGATTGGTTTAGGGAGTTCCATTGTGGACGTATTCGAGGGTGATGAAACATCCTCAATCAACAGTGCCAGTTGTTTGATAGTATAGAGGTGTTTTGCTTGTTCACTACCTGTGGCTTCTTTAGCCAAAAGACATTCTGTTTGAATGGCATCAATGATTTTAAACGTTGACATTGTAACACCTTCCAATTCTTATAAATTTGCCCCATAGTACAATTGTATCATAAAAAAGGTGATTAAACATCTAGAAATCAATGAAGAAACGATAAAAAATACAATTGCAATTAAGCATAATAAACGTTATTCTTAAAGCAGTTAAGAATAGGGAGGGAAAGTTGTGATTAACAAGATAAAATGGTGGATGATTATTGTTGTAGCAATACTTGTCATAGGTAGTGGAGTATTGATTTTCAAACCTTTTGCAACGAAAGAAATGGATACATCAACCTTCAAAGCGATTACAACAACTGAGTTTGAGACGATGAAAGAATCTAAAGATGGATTTGTTGTTTATATAGGTCGACCAACGTGTAAATATTGCCGAGCTTTTACACCTAAGCTTGCAAAAATCGCAAAAGATAAAAAACTGACAGTTTATTATTACAATACAGATAAAGCGCGTAAAAGTGATGATAAATCGTTGACTAAACTGCTTAATAATTTAGATGTTTCCTCCGTACCGACACTTATGGTTATTAAAGATAATAAAAAACAGGCCTCTTTTAATGCAGCAGATAAATCAGCGACGCAAACAGAAAAATGGTTAGATACTAATAAATTAAAGTAAGCGCACCCATTATGAACAGACGGTAAGTTAAAATGGTGTTATAATATAGAGGAAAACAGATTGTAAGGGAGAGATATACTATGAGTAATGAACGCGTTTATTTTGGAACATACACAAAAAAAGCAAGCCAAGGCATTTACACAGCGACGGTTAATAATGAAACAGCTGAATTAAGCAATGTTGCTGTTGCAGGTAAGGTAGATAATCCGACCTATTTAACAATTGATCCTACTAATAGTTACCTTTATTCAATTGCTAAGGTAGATGGTAAAGGTGGAATTCAATCTTTTAAAATTAATGAAGATGCAACATTAACACCATTAAATAATATTTCAGAAGAGGGAGCACCACCTTGTTATGTTGCAATTAATAATGCAGGTAATGTATTGTATACAGCAAACTATCACCGTGGTTTAATTGATTCAGTCGCTTTGAATGAAGATGGATCAATTGATCGTGTGGTTTCAAGAGATGCACATGAAGGTAATAGCATTAATCCTGAACGTCAAGATAAAGCTTATGCTCACTATTCAGACTTAACACCTGATGGTAAATTTGTCTTAGGTGTAGATTTAGGAACGGATGAGATTTATTCATATAAAGTAAATGGAGCGGAATTAGAACGTGTTGCTATACTATCTGTTAAGCCAGGAAGTGGCCCTCGTCATCTTGTTTTCACAAAAGATGGTGAAACAGTGTATATCATGACAGAGTTATCTAACGAAGTAATTGTTGCTAAATTCAACAAAGAGACAGGTGGTCTTGTAGTAAAACAAACAATTTACTCACTCCCTGAAGATTTTAAAGGAGCTAACAAAGGTTCAGCTATCCGTATTACGCCAAACGAAAAAACATTATATGTTTCAAACCGTGGTTATGATGGGATTACTGCTTTTGATATCGCAGCGGATGGCACGTTGTCAGTTAAACAATTTATTTCATCATTCGGAGTTGGTCCACGAGATATTAATGTCAATGCAGCAGGAACTGTTCTGATTGCAGCAAATGAGGATACAGGAACTGCAACATCGTATAAAATTAATGCAGAATCTGGTGAATTAACAGCAGTCAGTAAAGAAGTGAGTGTCCCTGAAACAGTGGCAGTATCATTTTTAAATAACATTAACTAAAGGAGTCTCTCTATGTCAAATTATCAAGGTTTCCATATCCAAGTTTTACATCCAGCAGATGAAAATACAGTACGATCTGTATTTGAAAAAGCACCTAATTATTTTAAAGAAACAAAAAAACGTTTATTTACTGAAGCGGATATCGAACTAGTTCTTGGAACGAATAAACCGAATTTCAATAAGTATACGTTTGCACTTTTGGACGGTGAAGACAATGCAAAAGGCTTGTTGGATATTTTACAAAATCCAAATGAAAGTACACATTTTACAATAGAATGGTTAGTTATTGCTGAAGATGTAGTTGAAGAAGGTCTTGATGAACTACTAGAAAAAGTTGCTCTTCAATGGGCAAAAGATGATGGTGGGAAGCAATTTGATATTACGTTTCCATCAAGTTACGACGTTGGTATTTCATTCTGGAAAAAATTAGGTTACTCTGTACTAACTGAGACGGAAGAGAATATCACATTAAGTAAAGCTCTCTAAGTTTAATAAATAGAGAACATGTTAGTGTTTCAATTAATAGACAGATTATGTATTACGAATTTTTATTCGTCAATAGATAGTCTGTTTTTTTAGTGTTATCATTTACAATGACTGTGTTTAAAGATTCTATCTATGGTGTGGGTGAAGTTTCACTGATGCCTATTTTTCACAAAAGAATACGTCGGCATACGGAATCATACATTATTAACAAAAGGAACGGTACCCAAGCAACTAACAAAAGGAACTATACTCAAGCAACTAGCATAAGGTGTGGTACTCAAGCAACTACCAAAATGTGTGGTATTCAGCAACTAACAAAAGGAATGGTACTCAAGCAACTAACAAAAGGAATGGTACTCAAGCAACTAGCATAAGGTGTGGTACTCAATCAACTACCAAAAGGTGTGGTACTCAATCAACTAACAAAAGGAATGGTATTCAAGCAACTAGCAAAAGATGTGGTACTCAAGCAACTAGCAAAAGGAATGGTATTCAAGCAACTAACAAAAGGAATGGTACTCAAGCAACTAGCAAAAGATGTGGTACTCAAGCAACTAGCAAAAGGAATGGTATTCAAGCAACTAACAAAAGGAACGGTATTCAAGCAACTAACAAAAGGAATGGTACTCAAGCAACTAACAAAAGGAATGGTACTCAAGCAACTAGCAAAAGATGTGGTACTCAAGCAACTAGCAAAAGGAATGGTATTCAAGCAACTAACAAAAGGTGTGGTACTCAAGCAACTAGCATAAGGTGTGGTACTCAAGCAACTACCAAAATGTGTGGTATTCAGCAACTACCAAAATGTGTGGTATTCAGCAACTAACAAAAGGAATGGTACTCAAGCAACTAACAAAAGGTGTGGTACTCAATTTCCTTTGGAAATTTCCGTCCCATACTGTCTTTGTAAGCCCATATATTCGCAACAATGTCAGCACCCATACTGTCTTTGTAAGCTCATGTATTCGCAACAATGTCAGCACCCATACTATCCTCGTAAGCAAATAAATTTACAACGATGATAACAAAGGAGTGGTACTCGCTTTCGCTCCGTCCCATACTATCCTCGTAAGCAAATAAATTTACAACGATGATAGCAACAAAAAAAGCCACACATTATGTGTGGCTTTTGAATAATAATTTAGTTTAGTTAAAGTTACCAACAGTTCCGAATCCAACAAGGAACTCGCCCCAGCCGTTTCCGTGAATGTTGTCAATTTTAACACCATTATTTTGAGCATTGATCATTTGGCCGTTACCCATGTAAATACCAACATGATCGATTGAAGAACCACCGTTGTAAGAGAAGAATACTAAATCTCCGGGTTTAGCTTGGCCTTCAGAAATTTTAGTTGATTGGTTCATTTGATCTCCAGCAGTACGGTTTAACGAAACACCTGAGTTTCCGTAAACATACTGTGTAAATCCTGAACAATCAAATCCAGATGGTGTTGTACCGCCCCAAACATAAGGAGTACCGCTGAATTGTTGAGCAAAACTAAACAGTGTATTAAAACTTAAGCCACTTGTTGAAGGTGCAGAAGGCTTAGAAGGTTTATAAGTTGTTGTAGGTGTAGTTGGTTTAGGTGTAGTTGGTTTAGGTGTTACTGATGATGAAGCAGCACCTTTAAGTTGAAGTACTTGTCCGACAGATAAATCGTTAGCATTTGAAAGATTATTGCGGTTAACAAGATAACTTACAGATACACCATATTGTGATGCGATTTTACCTAATGAATCACCAGATTTTACAGTATGAGTTGAAGCTGATACAGAAGGTTTTGCTACTGTTTGTGTTGAAGGTGTTTGTGTAGCTACTGTTTGTGTAGGTTTTGGTGCAGTAACTGTTGGTGCTGGAACTGAACCTTTAACTTTTAATGTTTGTCCTACTGTAAGCGAGTTAGCATTTGAAAGGTTATTAAGAGCGACTAATTTAGAAGTCGTTGTTCCAAATTGACTAGCGATAACTGCTAATGTATCACCAGCATTAACTTTGTAAGTTGAAGCATTAGTATTAACTGTAGCTTCCGTTTTTTCTTCGGCAACAGGTTTTGTTTCTTTTGGTGTTTCTGAAACTGTAGGGGCTTTAACTTCACCTTTTACAGCGAGAACTTGTCCGACAGATAAAGTTTCAGAATTTGTTAATTCATTGAGTGCGGCAATTTTATTCACAGATGTATTGAATAAATCAGCAATTTTACTTAATGAATCACCCGCTTTAACTTCATAAGTGGAAGCATTTGTATCAACTTCTTCAGCAACAGGAGCTGCTTCTTCAGCGGCTGGAGCAGTTTCTTCAGCAACAGGAGCTGCTTCTTCAGCGGCTGGAGCAGTTTCTTCAGAAACAGGAGCAGTTTCTTCAGCGGCTGGAGCAGTTTCTTCAGCAACAGGAGCAGTTTCTTCAGCAACAGGAGCTGCTTCTTCAGCAACAGGAGCTGCTTTTTCAGCAACAGGAGCAGTTTCTTCAGCAACAGGAGCAGTTTCTTCAGCAACAGGAGCTACTTCTTCAGCAACAGGAGTTTGTGCAGAGGTTGAAACGTCTGATGTTTTTTGAACAACAGCTGTCGTATCCATTACATAATCAATTCCTGGTATCTCTAATTTTTGATTAACAAAAATAGTATTAGATGTTAACTTATTGATGTTTTTTAATTCTTCAACAGAAGTATGGTTTGCTTGAGCGATCTTCCAAAGAGAATCACCACTTTTAACGACATATGTGTCTTTATTTTGTGCCACTTTTAATTGTTGACCGATTTGGATATTATCTGAGTCTAAATTGTTAATCTCTTTTAAATCTTTTACGGTTGTTTTATGTTTATTTGCCAAGTCCCAAAGTGTATCGTTCTTTTCAACTGTGATATCGGTTGAGGCTGCCGCTGCTGTTGGTGCTACAATAGATGTTGCAGCGATACTAGCTGAAGCTAAAGATAACGTTAATTTTTTCATGTTTTCTCTCTCCCTTTCATGCTCGTAATAGTGTGTTCATGTACAAATAATTGTAATGCTAATAATTTGAAATAAACCTATCTCATCATAACATTCAATCTACATACTAATTCTACAGTGAAAAGAACATAATTACAACGAATGTCACATACTTGAAATATTTAAGGGTCTTAAGACCTAATTAATTTCGACTTGAAATTGAATAATATGTCATATATTTATGAGTTATATCGCATTATTGTATTGAAAAGTATAATTATTGATGCAACAATGGTAAGTTATTAGATATTATAATATAAAAATACCATTTAAATTTTAATCATTGTATAATGAAAGAGTAGCAATCAGGAGGGTATTAAACTATGAACATTGGTAAACATAATAAACAGATGACAGAATACCGCCGTCTAGCCCGTCGTGTTTTGAAGCAAAGTAAACTCTATACTTATTTTGATGATAGTGAATTTAGTGAACAAACAGCCTTTTGGCGAATTAAATATAAAGAAGGTCAACCCTTAACTGAGGATGATCTTGTGAAATCTTTTGCCTTACTGCGTGAAGCGATCCACCGTGTTATTGGTTTTGAAGCGGCTTATGTGCAGCTTATAGGAGCACTTGCACTCGAGGATGGTTGTATTGCTGAAATGAAAACGGGTGAAGGAAAGACGCTCGTATCATTATTTGTATTGTATTCAGAAGTTTTAAAAGGGAATAAAGTACATCTTATGACTGCAAATACATATCTTGCTGAAAGAGACCGGGAAGAAATTGGACGTATCCTTGAATTTATGGGTTTAACGGTTACTTTAAATATAGCTGAAGCATCCATCGGAGAAAAAAAAGCGATTTATGAAGGTGATGTTATTTATGGCACGGCTTCAGAATTCGGCTTTGATTATCTGCGAGATAATATGATAAAAAACAACGAAGATCGTGTTCAGACTGGATTGGATTTTGTTTTATTAGATGAAGCAGACTCTATTCTAATTGACGAAGCACGGACACCGTTAATTATCTCAAGTACTAAAACAGAAGATTTATCTTTATATCAACGTGCCAACCGCTTGTTGTCAACATTTAATCAGTCAGACTATAATTTTGATGAAATTCATCATACAGTATGGTTGTCAGAAAATGGTATTGAAAAATCAGAGTATTTTTGGCAAGTGAAAGATTTGTTTTCTTCAGAGAATCAACATTTAATACGCGCAACAATGACAGCTCTGAGAGCACATATTTTAATGAAAAAGGATAAAAACTATGTTGTAATGGATGGTAAAGTTGTCATCGTGGATGAAAATACTGGTCGAGCAATACCAGGCCGTCGTTATAATGATGGTATTCATCAAGCGCTTGAAGCAAAAGAAAGTGTTGAAATTAACTATGAATCAACAACTTTAGCAACGATTACGATTCAAAACTATTTTAGAATGTATCAAAAAGTATCTGGTATGACTGGAACTGCATCAACAGAGGCAGAAGAATTTCATAATATTTATAATTTGGATGTTGTGGTCATCCCGACCAACATGAGAATAAATCGTAAAGATAAAGCAGAGGAAATATATCGAACACGAGAAGAGCAAGGAAAAGCAATAGTACAAGAAGTTTATCACAATTTGAAAGAAGGTAGACCGTCTTTAGTAGGTACTAATTCTATTCAAGATAGTGAGTGGCTTGGGGAATTACTTAACATTGAAGGCATCCCGTATAACATTTTAAATGCTAAAAATCATCGATTAGAAGCAGCTATTATATCAAAAGCTGGGACTGTAGGAACGGTGACCATAGCAACCAATATGGCAGGTCGCGGTACAGATATTAAATTAGATCAAGCATCTTTAAAACGCGGTGGCTTATGTGTGATTGGAGCCTCTCGTTTTGATAGTCGTCGCATTGATTTACAATTAATTGGTCGTTCAGGCCGTCGTGGTGATCCAGGTTACAGCAAATTTATTTTATCGTTAGAAGACGAGCTTCTGAAGCAATTTGATAGTAAACGATGGGAACGCTACAAATTAAAAAAACGAGAACTGACCTATCAACCACTTAAAGGTAAATTCATCAAAAAGTTAATGCGTAATGCTCAAGAAGCAATGGAAGCACATAATTTTGATGTGCGTAAACAATTGTTGCAATACGATGAAATTTTACATGTTCAAAGTCAGACAGTTTATGCTGAAAGACGCAAAATTTTAGATATGACAACAACAAAAGCTTTTACTGAAGCAATTATGGAAGAAATTTTGACAACGATATTTATAAAAGAAAAGACAGATGAAGCAAAAAAAGTTGCTATTTTTGATTTGTTTGATGGTATCGCTTTGCCACTACCGGTCGATGAACTAGTTGATATGGGTAAACGTGAGGGTGTAACGTTTATGCTGAAATGGTATAATGAGAATCGTTTGCGTTTTAATGCTTATTCAATTAATCAAATGGAGCGTGAAATGTTTATTGAAACGATAGATGAACAATGGATCGATTATCTTTATCAAGTTGAGGCAATTAAGGAAGGTATTGGATTAAGAGCTTATGGGCAAATTGATCCATTAGTGACGTTCCAAAGAGAAACTAACATTCTTTATAACCGTTTTATTGAAGCATGCAATGCAGCTTATGTAACTAAAATCCTTACTCTACCAGTGCCTTCGTCACCAGCAGAAACGACATTGGCTTTAGATATTAATGAGGTTAAACGCGTGATGAAAGAGTTAGGGATTGAGGCAGACTCAGAAGAAGAATCTATTCGTATGCTACATGAATCGTATAATAAAAAATAAAATTAGCACCCTTCTAATAGTTATATCAGAGGGGTGTTTTTTAATAATATAAATTTCTAAAAAAGATAAGTTGTACTGTGAAAAGTAAATAAAAATAGTGTTGACGACAAAATGTCATCAACACTATTAAGTGAGCCGAATTTCTATTAAGCAATTTTTTTACGAGCTTGTCCAGGATTAGCACCGCGGATATAGTAGAATGTAACGCCTAAAATACCAACGAAAACGACACCTAATAAGCAAGTAAGTATCAACAAAGCCGTTGAGAGTTGGAATAAAGAAGCTACTAATAAACCAACAAAAAAACCATAAGCAGCGCCATACATTGCGAAACGTATAGGGGTACCTTTACGTAAACCGTAATATAATTCTGCAGCAGTTGCGCCAATAAAAACAACAGGTGCACTAATCAACACACACATCAGAATCCCGAGTGTGTAATTTTCTCTGAAAACAATCATATAAGCGATAAAAGCGAAGATGATAAACTGTACAATCGTCGCTAAAAAAGTTACGACAAAACGCATAAAAAACATCCCTTTCATAAATACATTATATGCTTATTGTAGATGAAAAACATGAAAGTTACAATGGCATAAAAAAATTGATATATACTACTGTATAATACCGTTTATTAGTTATTATTTAGTAGTATATTATTGTTTGCTTATCGAAAAAATAAATGGTATTATGCATTAGTGCTACTAAGTTTAGTGAAATTACTAATTTTAGTAAAGGAGGATGTTATGGAGATTCCAACAAATTTAAAGCATGCACCTGTGTTTACAGTAGAGAACTATGATGACATCGACGGAAGACTAACAAAAGAAGAAACTGATACTAAAGGGTTATCTTTAGGGATAGCACAGTGGAGTAAGCGTGGTAATTATGACGTTTCAGCTAAAGTATGGCGTTATACGGGCGAAAAGTGGTCTCGTCAATCAGAGGAATTACCTTTGCATCGGGTGTTAGATTTGGCAATTATGATTGCTGAAGCAAAAAAATATTTACAAGAGGCTTATCAACATGAAAAATTGTATGATCCTGAACAGGTTGAAATAGCTAAGGTAGCATTGCAAGGGAATGCGATGCGTTTAGGGATATGCACAAATAATGAACATATTGATGAAGATATTAAATTATTTAATGAAACGATGCGAAAAGACGATGAGTTGATTGGTGAGCGAATTCAACGTTTAAAAGAAGCATTAAAAGATGTTTTATAATTATCTTAAATAGAAACAATAACATGAAGAGGTGAAAAAATGATTAAACTACTCTCACGATTAAAAGTTTATAAGTGGTCGATTATGATTATTGTCATTTTGACTTTTGCGGAGGTTATTGCAGAATTGTACTTACCTACTGTAATGGCAAATATCGTTGATAAAGGAATTGTTCAAGCTGATACAGCTTACATTTGGCAAAGTGGTATTCAAATGATGGTGTTAACATTAATCAGTATCATATTAATGGTATTTATTGTATTTTTCTCAGCGAAAGTATCCATGTCATATGGCCGTGATTTGAGAGATGCAATCTTTAAGAAAGTGACATCATTTTCTTTGCAAGAATTTAATAAAGTTGGAACCGCGTCATTGATTACAAGAACATCGAATGATGTGGTACAAATGCAAACTTTAACAATGATGGTATTAAGAATGATGCTAACTGCGCCCATTATGTTAGTGGGAAGTATTGTAATGGCAGTATCACGAAATGCAAAATTATCATTAGTATTTTGCGTTGTATTGCCGATTTTGATTTTAGTAATGATATTTATAGGTATGAAAGTAACCCCAATATTTAAGAAATTACAGTTAAAAACAGACGCATTAAACCGCGTTATTCGTGAAGGTTTAAATGGGATTCGTGTTATAAGAGCATTTAATAAAAGTGGTGATGAACGTCAACGCTTTGATGATGTTAACCGTTCATATTCTGATACAGCAATTTATGCAAACAAAGTCATGGCATTTGCAATGCCTGTTATTATGTTAATAATGAATGTAACAAGCATAGCAATTGTATGGTTTGGTGGTAAATTAATTGGACAAGGTGAAATGGAAGTAGGTAACTTGATGGCCTTTATCCAATATGGCATGCAAGTGTTATTTTCATTCATGATGTTAGCAATGATGTTTGTACTTATTCCTAGAGCAGCTGCTTCGGCACAACGTATTAATGATGTCTTAGCGTTAGAAACAGAAATTCATGATCCTAAACAACCTCAAACCACTAATAGTGTTGAACAATTAGTGTTTGACAATGTGTCATTTAATTTTGAAAATGCCGAAAAAGCAGCAATTGAAAACATCAGCTTTTCTGCAAATAAAGGTGATCAAATAGCGATTATCGGTAGTACTGGTTCAGGGAAAACGACTGTTATTAATATGATTACTCGTTTTTATGAAGCAACTGCAGGTAAGGTATCGATCAATGGTGTGGACATAAAAAACTTAACTCAACTTGAATTAAGATCTAAAATCGGTCTTGTGCCACAAAAAGCGTTATTGTTCACGGGTTCTATTGCTGATAACTTACGTTACGGTAATCCCAATGCAAGCGACAGTGATTTATGGAAAGCTTTAGAAATTGCTCAGGCAGCTGATTTTGTGCGTGAATTAGAGCAACAATTAGAAGCACCAGTTGAGCAAGGTGGCGATAACTTTTCAGGTGGTCAGAAACAACGTTTGGCAATTGCAAGAGCGTTAGTTAAAGATGCTGGAATTTATATCTTTGATGATAGTTTCTCTGCATTGGATTTTAAAACGGATGCGAAATTGCGTAAAGCATTAACTGCTTATCAAGATGAAAAAATTATGATTACAATTGCACAGCGCATTACATCAGTAATGTCAGCAACAAAAATATTAGTGATGGACGAAGGTCATCTGGTTGGCGTGGGAACACATGAAACGTTAAAAAATACTAACCAAGTGTATCAAGAGATTATGCGTTCACAACTGTCAGAGGAGGAGTGGGCATGAGTCATGGACCTGGAAATAGTATGAATAAAGTAGAGAAGCCAAAGGATTTTAAAACGAGTTTTAAGCGATTGCTAGGTTATCTGAAACCTTATCGTCTGAATCTTATTATCGTGTTTATATTTGCAATACTCTCGACGTTATTTACAATTGTTTCACCAAAAATATTAGGTGAAGCAACAACTTTGATTTTTAAAGGTGTAATGAGTCCAGAACGTCATGTTGATTACGAGGCAGTAGGAACGATTGTCATTTGGTTAATTGCGCTCTACTTACTAAGCTCAATCTTTAGTTTTGTTCAACAGTACATAATGAGTTCAGTCGCGCAAAATACTGTATATGACATGCGTAAACAATTAAAAGAAAAAATGGATCGTTTGCCATTGAATTACTATGATCAACGTAATAACGGTGATTTATTATCAAGAGCTGTTAACGATATGGATAACATCGCTAATACATTACAACAATCATTAACGACTGCGATAACATCAATCGTGACCATAATTGGTATCACAATCATGATGTTTACGATTAACTTCAATCTAACACTGATTGTTTTGTTGACGGTTCCTTTGAGCCTTATTGTGGTTATCTTTGTTGCTAAAAAATCACAATCAGCTTTTAAATCACAACAGAAAGAGCTAGGTTTACTAAATAACCATATAGAAGAAATGTACAGTGGTCATCAATTAGTAAAAGCTTTCCAAAGAGAAGATGAATCTCTTACTGTTTTTAACGAAGGAAATGAAAAATATTTCAAAGCAGCACGTCGAGCACAATTTATTTCTGGTTTGATAATGCCGCTCATGCGTTTTGTAGGTAATCTTGGTTATGTTGGTGTGGCCTTAGTCGGTGGTTTTTATGCCTTAAATGGTCGCATCAACGTAGGTGATATTCAGGCATTCATTCAATATTCACGTCAGTTTAATCAACCCTTTGCAGATGTCGGAAATATTGCAAATATTATCCAATCAACTATTGCATCAGCTGAGCGTGTATTCGAAATGTTAGATGAACCTGATGAGATTGATACAAGAGCAACAGTACCAGCAGTTTATACACCAAAATATGCAGATGCAGTAGCATTTGAGAACGTTGCTTTTGGTTATAACGGTAAAGAATTATTGATGGAAAATCTTGATTTCACGGTTAATAAAGGCCAGACTGTGGCTATCGTTGGGCCAACTGGTGCAGGTAAGACGACGATTATCAATTTACTGATGCGTTTTTATGATGTGAACAAAGGCCATATTTTTATTGATGGCTACGATATTCAAAGTCAAACGCGTGAAGAAATTCGTGCGAAGTTTGGTATGGTGTTACAAGATACTTGGTTATTTAAAGGAACAATACGTGAGAATATTAGATACAGTAACAATGATGCAGATGATGAAACGATAGTCGAAGCAGCAAAAGCTGCATATGCTGATGACTTTATTCGAAAATTACCTGAAGGTTATGACACAGTACTAGATGAAGATGGTAATAATATTTCACAAGGTCAAAAACAATTGTTAACAATCGCACGTGCAATTATCGCTAACCGGGATATGCTTGTGTTAGATGAAGCCACTTCTTCAGTTGATACACGAACAGAAGTTAACCTACAAAAAGCAATGGATAATTTACGAAGTGGTCGTACCAGCTTTGTTATTGCACACAGACTATCTACAATCAGAGATGCTGATTTAATATTAGTCATGAAAGAAGGCGATGTTATCGAACGTGGTAATCATCAAGAGTTAATTGAACAAAAAGGTTTTTATGCTGATTTGTACAATAGCCAATTTGGTGTAACTGAATAATTAGTATGACCGTCATTGAAGAATTAAAACTTCATGGCGGTTTTTTGTTGGAAATTTATGCGAACTATTATTAATAGAAGGCATTTAGAAATAAAAACATATTGTGATTGTTGTTTTGTCAGTTATAATTAAATAAAAGAAGAGTGTAAGAAGGAGTGGGTGGCATGATGTTTACAAATGAAGAAGTTAGACAATTCACTGAAACGGAACATCACTTGTATCGCTATATCCGAGATAATCGAGATAAAGTGATGTTTATGCGAGTGCGTGAACTTTCCGAGGCAACTCATGTTTCTCCAGCGTCAATTGTTCGTTTTACACGTAAAGTAGGTTGTGAAGGTTTTTCAGAATTTAAAGTTAAATTAAAACAAGAAGCTGTCAAAAAAGAAAAAGCACAAACAATCGATACAGTTGAAGTGTTGGAAGAATTTTTTGAGCGAACAATGAACCGTGGTTATGATGAAATATTAGATGAAGCGGTTGATATGATTAATGAAGCTGATTTAGTGGTTTTCTTTGGTATTGGAACATCAGGCATTTTAGCAGAGTATGGTTCACGTTTCTTTTCTAATATGAAACAACGTACTTTTTTTATAAAGGATCCCTTTTATCCAAATGCAGGACAACAATTTAAAAATGCCGTCATGATTATATTATCCGTATCGGGTGAAACAGATCAGGTGTTGGAGCAGGCTCATAACATGTTAGATTACGGTAGTAAAATTATCAGTATTACAAATACAACGCATAATACATTAGCAGGGTTATCTGATGTTAATATTTCATACTATGTAACGCAAGAAATGGTTGATCGAACGAATATCACCACTCAAATTCCTGTCCTTTTTATTTTAGAAGCAATGGCTAAAAAGAATTACGATCGTGAGCATAATGATTAACGGGGTGCCAGTTACAGTGTATGAAATAGATACACTGTTTTTTATTTGACTGTATTGAGAACGCTTTAAAATGATAAAAACGTTAAAAAAAGACGATAGTCCTTGGTAATAAAGGTTTTTGACAGTGAAACGCTGTGTTTCAGCTCTGAAATAATTTCCTAACGTGTGAAACAATCGTCAGAACCTTCAGAAACAGTTGTTCAAAGTAAAGAAAGCGTATACATTAAAGGAGCAAGGAAAATAAAGTTTTTTTGGAGGTACGAATTATGGAGCATAAACGTTTAAGTCCTTTTCCAAAAGATTTCTTATGGGGATCGGCATCAGCAGCCTACCAAGTAGAAGGTGCATGGGATAAAGACGGCAAAGGCCCATCAGTATGGGATGAATTTGTCCGTATTCCAGGTACAACATTTAAAGAAACAAACGGTGATGTAGCCGTGGACCATTATCATCGTTACAAAGAAGATGTGGCTTTAATGGCTGAACAAGGATTAAAAGCTTATCGTTTTTCTATCGCATGGAGCCGTGTTTTACCAACAGGTCGAGGTGAAATCAATGAACAAGGTTTACAATTTTATGATGATTTAATTGATGAATTAATTGCTCATAATATTAAACCTGTCGTGACTTTATATCACTGGGATATTCCTCAAGGTCTACAAGATGCTTATGGTGGTTGGGAATCACGTCAAATCATTGAAGATTTCACAACATATGCTGCAATTTTGTTCGAACGTTTCAACGGGCGAGTACATCACTGGGTAACTTTGAATGAACAAAATGTGTTCATCTCGCACGGTTATCAATTAGCGTACCATCCACCAGGCGTTTCAGATGAAAAACGTATGTATAATGCAAACCATAACGCAAACTTAGCAAATGCTTCAGCAATCAACAAGTTCCGTGAATTAGGGACATCAGGTAAAATAGGTCCAAGTTTTGCATATGGTCCTAACTATGCGATTGATGCACATCCTAAAAATGAATTAGCGGCTTTAAATGCAGAAGAATTTAATGCTAATTTCTGGATGGATATTTATGTATGGGGTGAGTATCCTAAGGCTATCTTCCACTGGCTAGAAGAACAAGGTTGGGCACCGGAGATATTAACAGGTGATACTGAATTACTGAAAAAAGGAAAGCCAGATTTTATGGGCGTAAACTATTACCGTACAATGACAAATGCCTTTAATCCAATTGATGGAGTCGGGCACGGTAAAATGAATACAACAGGTGAAAAAGGTACAAGTGAAGAAAAAGGTGTGCCAGGACTATTCAAGATACAAGATAATCCATATCTTGAAAAAACAAACTGGGATTGGGAAATTGACCCAACTGGTTTAAGAATAGGTTTGCGTCGTATCGCAAGTCGCTATCGTTTACCAATCTTAATTACAGAGAATGGTTTAGGGGAATACGATAGTTTGACAGACGATAAGGAAATTCACGATGAGTATCGAATTGATTACTTACGCCAACATTCATTAGCGATTCAAGAAGCGATTACAGATGGGGTTGAAATGTTAGGCTACTGTACATGGAGCTTCACTGACTTACTAAGTTGGTTAAACGGTTACCAAAAACGTTACGGCTTTGTATATGTTGACCGTGAAGAAAACGATGAGAAAGAGCTTAAAAGATATAAGAAAGACAGCTTTTATTGGTACCAAAAAACAATTAAAGAAAATGGTGCCAATTTAGTTGATGAGTAAAAGCATCTTCAACCTTGTAAAACACTTATAAATTGGAATCTTTAAAATGTTCAATACTCGTTAGACTAGAAATTTTAATGAGCGTCGACTGATTATTGAAAGAAAAATAAGCTCGTTCTACTTTATCCAAATTGGAATGGATTAGAAATATAACATATTAGACTAGAAATTTCAGTTAGGATAGACTGATTCACGTCTATTTAAAACTTAAATTTCAGGTCTCGTTATATTATTTAATCCCGTTATGAAATTTCGATAAAGACAGCTTAGTTTTTCTGGAAATGTTTCGACGTTATCATACAAATTTCAGGTCTAGTACTTGAGATTTTATAAGGGTATGAAATTTAAAGGTGTTTTAGGTTGAAGTGCTAGAGAAGAGTAAAAGCATCTTCAACCTTGTAAAACACTGATAAATTGGAATCTTTGAGAACGAAAACAACCTGGTTGGTGTTGAAGATATTGTAGAAAAATGAAGAAGGCTATCTGTGTCTAATGATTTTTTTGAAATAGCTAAAAACATCGGTTGTTGTAGTTTGAGAAAATATGTTCAATACTCGTTAGACTAGGAATTTTATTTAGGATAGACTGATTCATAACGAATCAGTCTATCTATCAATCAATGAACATCACTTAGAGGAGGAATTTATTATGAAGGAAATATTATTAGTATGTGCAGCAGGAATGTCTACAAGTTTATTGGTTAACAAAATGAAAGCGCATGCAGACGAAGTTGGCGTTGAAGTATCGATTGAAGCTTTATCAATTTCAGAAGCATCAAAAAAAATTGATACAGCAGATATCGTAATGTTAGGGCCTCAAGTACGTTATCAAAAACCACAAGTTGATGAAATGGTAGCTGGTCGTATTCCTGTACTTGTGATTGAAATGAAAGATTATGGAATGATTAATGGGAAAGCCGTTTTAGAAACTGCATTAAAAGCAATCGAAGGCTAAGGGGTAAATCATCAGTGATGATGAATGAAAATCAGACCTATGGGGGGTAATTGAAATGAGTATGATGACAAAGTTTGAACGTGGTATGGAAAAAATGTTGGTACCAGTTGCCAATAAATTAAACTCGCAGCGCCATATTGCTGCGATTCGTGATGCTTTTATCCTGGTGTTCCCGCTTATTATGGCAGGATCAATTGTTACATTACTAAACTTTGCAGTTCTTTCACCAGATGGATTTATTGCGAAAATATTGTTCTTAGGAAAGATTTTTCCGAATCTAGCTTCGGCACAGGCACTATTTACACCGGTTATGCAAGGTTCCACGAATATTATGGCAATATTAATTGTTTTCCTCGTCGCCCGAAATTTGGCGATATCATTTAAGGAAGATGATTTACTCGCAGGTTTAACAGCTGTTGGTGCGTTCTTTATTGTTTATACACCGTATGAAACAGTAAATAACCAAGCATATATGACAGTTAAGTTTTTAGGAGCTCAAGGTCTTTTCGTTGCTATTATTGTTGGTATTATTGTCGGCGAGGTTTTCAGTCGACTATCACGTTCTCCTAAATTACTAATAAAAATGCCTGATCAGGTACCACCCGCAGTCGCACGTTCGTTTAAAGTGTTAATTCCAATTGTAATTATCACAATTCTATTCTCAGTATTAAACTATTTAATCACATTGGTTTCACCAAAAGGGATCAATGATTTGGTTTATACAGTTATTCAATCACCATTAAAAGATATGGGTACCAATATTTATTCAGTCTTATTACTTGGATTCATTTCCAACATTTTATGGGTGCTTGGTATTCACGGCCCAAATACAATCGCAGCTATTCGCGATACTATTTTCACAGAGCCAAACTTAGAAAACTTATCTTATGTTGCAGCACATGGTACAGCTTGGGGCGCGCCATATCCTGAAACATGGGGTGGATTAAATGATGCATTCGCTAACTATGGTGGTTCTGGTATGACACTTGGTTTGTTAATTGCCATCTTCATTGCATCTCGTCGAGCGGATTATCGTGATATAGCAAAACTATCGATAGGACCCGGATTATTCAATATCAATGAACCAGTAATCTTTGGTTTACCGATTGTATTGAATCCAATCCTTATTATTCCGTTTATCATCACACCTGCAATTAATACGTTAATTGGTTTCTTCTTTGTATCAACAAAGATTATTCCGCCAATAGCTTATCAAGTACCTTGGACAACACCTGGACCGTTAATTCCGTTCTTAGGAACCGGTGGTAATTTCTTAGCTTTAGCTGTGGGTCTCTTATGTTTGGCAGTATCAGTTCTGATTTACTTACCGTTTGTAATGGTATCGAATAAAGTTAACGCAGCTGATGCAGAAGAACGTGCTTCTGAAGCATAAATTGTATTTTAAGTAATAGGATGTGATAGCAGTGAGTAGTAGTATTGCAGCATTCGATATTGGTGGCACAGCGCTCAAAATGGGCGTTGTACTAACCGATGGCGAAATTGTTGAAACAAAAGAAGTGACGATTCAGCATTTTGATGGTTTACATATTTTATCAGAGATGAAAGAATGGGTGATTGCACATCCAGAAGTTAGTGGAATTGCAATTAGTGCGCCTGGTTACGTTAATCCCAAAACGGGTGTTATTTCAATGGGTGGTGCTATTCGTGATTTTGATGAATTTAATATGTTAGAATGGTCAGAAAAAAATTTAAAGCTACCAACTGCAATTGAAAATGATGCTAATTGTGCATTATTAGCAGAAAAATGGTTGGGCAAAGCCAAACCGTTAGAAAACTTCTTGTGCTTAACAATCGGAACGGGAATTGGTGGCGGCATTTATGTGAATGATAAACTAGTTCGTGGCAATCGCTATAGAGCGGGCGAATTTGGCTATATGTTCACTGAAACACCGGGTACAGCATTGCCGGGTACACAAACACTTAATGATACAACGACGATTTATCGTATGAGAATGCAATATGCAGCATACACAGAACGTGCATTGGAAGATATTACAGGTGAAGAAATTTTTGCAGGGTATGATGCAGGTGATGTTGTTTGTACGCGATTGGTCTCTTCATTTTATAACGGTATTTGTACAGGATTGTACAATTTAATCTATCTCTTTGATCCATCACATATTTTTATTGGTGGTGGAATTACCAGTCGTCCAACATTTATTGAGGAGTTAAAGGAACAAATGACATGGTTTGGTTTACGTGACACTGTGATTGAGGCAGTGACGCATCGTAATCAAGCGGGATTGTTAGGGGCAGTTTATCATTATCTACAGGGGGAATAAAAGATGAATGAAATGGAAACGATTATATTTGGTATGATTAGCCATGTCGGCTCAGCACGTAGTAGCTATCTCGAGGGCTTGCGAGCAGCAAGAACCGGCGATTTTACAGAAGCTGAGAGTAAAATTGAAGAAGGAAACGAATCATTAAAAACAGGTCACAGTGTGCACCACCAATTGATCCAAAAAGAAGCATCAGGTGAGAAAGTCGAAATTCAACTTTTATTAGTACATGCTGAGGATCTTTTAATTACAACTGAAACATTACGCGAAGTCGTGATTGAGTTTGTTAACGTTTATAAACGTATGGAAAAATAAAAAATTAAGCTCTTGTAGAGATAAATTTGCTCTACAGGGGCTTTTTTTGTTAATATTGGTTATCGTGTTAAGTTATATGAAAATAATAGCGTTAAGGGGATGAAGAAATGAGGATTTGTAAAAGTTGTGGTTTAGGTAGAATTGATAAGATTCGGTGTGTCTGTGGTGACGAACAGTTTGATGAAATAAATAGTCGTATGAATGACTATGGACAGCCAGTGGGAGTCGCCTTAGCAGAAGATACCCTGACATTCAAAAAGCCTGAAAAAGTTGTTTTAACGGGTAAATACTGTCGTTTAGAGCCAGTTAATGCTGAAGCGCACGCAGAAAGTCTCTTTCACTCTTTTAGTCAGAACCAGTCACCACAACAATGGACTTATCTACCGAGCGCTGTACCAACAGTCTATTCTGAATTTAATGATTACGTATTGGGAATGGAAAACAGCAATGATTATGATTGTTTTACGATTATTAACGCAAACAATGAAGCAGTTGGAACATTTGCATTGATGCGTTTAGACATCGTTAACGGTGTTGTCGAAGTGGGAATGGTTACGTTTTCGGAAAAAATGAGACAAACAGTTGTCTCAACTGAGGCGCATTATTTACTTGCGCGCTATGTATTCGAAACGCTTGGTTTCAGGAGATATGAATGGAAAGCTGATGCATTGAATGAACCTTCTAAAAAAGCAGCTAAACGCTTAGGATTTTCATACGAAGGTCTTTTTCAGCAAATTACGACGACACATGGACGTAATCGTGACACCACTTGGTATGCAATGACGGATATAGCTTGGCGTAATCAGGTAGAAAACTACGTGAAATGGTTATCACCTGAAAATTTTGATAACGAAGGTAAACAATTATCAAAATTGAAATTTAATTAAAAAAACCGCTGAACTCATTTATTTCCTGAGTTCAACGGTTTTATTTTTAGTCTCCGTATAAAAACGACATGACTGCTTTTTCGCTCGCTGTCGCATTAACAATGCCACTATGACTATATTGTTTTCCAGAGAAGATTTGTTCTTTATATGACTTGATTTTATCTTGATAAATGAGTCTTCCAGCTAAGGCGCTGTTAACGGGAACGACACTGTCAGAACCATGGTCAGAGTCGATATCACCTGTGATATTTAAGTAGGAAATATTTTGCGGAATTGAATCATCATCGGTTAATAGTTCAGTCAGTAATTCATAATGAAATGGAAGAGGCGTCACCTTTTTTTCTTTTCCATTTTCGTCCATGCTTAAATAATTATAGGGTGTTGCTAAAGTGACCATTCGTCTAAGCTTGATTTTAGTTGTGTTAGCGTCGTGTTTTAGAAAATGTGTTAAAACTAAACCACCGTTAGAATAACCTACAGCATCAAAGTTTTTAAAAGAATACTTCTTTTCTAATGACATTAATGCCGTTTTTAGACGTTTAGACTGTTCTAATGTACCGTCTTCCGTCGCATTTTCAAACGCAATTACGATAAAAGGTCGATAGGCATTTTTTTTAAGAGGCTCATCACTGTGGATGATGCTATTATCTTCATTAACTGTTAGACGCAATATTTCAGGTTGATAATCATATATTTTTGAAACATCAGCTATAAAATCGTCGAAATCATTTGCTGTGCCATTTGTCCCGGGTACTAGAACAATCGGTTGGCTATTTTTGGTGACAGGCAATTGCTCGCGAGTCTCTTTTGAATCAGACTCTTTTGTACAAGAGGTAAGTATGAGTAAGGCTATCAAAGCAAAAAAGATCAGTTGATAATTTTTCAAAAAAGGTCACCTCATTATTATTTGAATAGAAAATGGATGATACGCGTTTGAACATGTTTATTAGATAAAATATCGCTATGTCCAGTATCGTTCCCATTATATATCTTACTCGAGTATGAACTGACAGTTCCTTTGTAGATTAGTTCACCAGCTAACGCACTGTTTACTGGGACTATTCCATCGGATACATGATTATTTTTTAAATCGCCAGTAATATTCAATACTGAAATACTTTTTGGGATAAAACCTTTACGATCAATAAACGTCTGCAATAGACTAGTTTTTTTCGGTAATTTCTTCAAATCATGGGCGCTACCATTATCTTTTTCATCTGTGTCGTTATAAGGTGTTGATACAGTCACCAATTTACGGAGATGAGGTTCAATTTCGGTGCTATGGTATTCTAAAAAATTAGTTAAAACAAGACCACCATTAGAATGACCAATAGCATCAAAAGTAGAGAAATGATATTTTCCATAAAGATCATTTAGAGCAATCGCAAGCCATTCCGCTTGTTTTAAAATACCTTTCTCTGAGTTATCTTCAAAAGCGATTACAATAAACGGACGATGATTTTTAGATGTTAAAGCTTTTCCACTATATGATAATGTTTGATCTTTTTTAACAGTTACTTTAAGAGCATCGGCTTTATGTAAATAACTTATTTTTAAATCATCAGTAAATTCATCAAAACGATCTTCCGTTGCATTGGTGCCAGGCACTAAAATAATTGGAATCGCTGTTTCCTTTCTCGGAGAAAAAGCAGCTTCTGTTTTGTTTGATTGACAACCACTAATGAAGAGAAGCAGCAGACTTATCATAATAAGAAACTGTTTTTTCATATAATTCCGACCTCCTTGCAGTAGATTGTAAGTTGAGCTAATTATAACATAAATTGCTGACTGTTATAACAATATTTGTTGTATGTGACATCTCAATGTTAAGGAGCGAAAATATTTTTTTTAGAAGAGAAATTGAGCTATAATAAAACAAACTATAAAGGAGGTTAGTCTGTGTTATTAAAAGAAGTTTGTGTAGAAAATTTTGAACGATTACCGAAAATTATTGGAGAAGTTGATCGCATTGAATTGTGTGATAATCTAGCAGAAGGCGGAACGTCTGTTAGTATCGGTGTTGCTAAAGAGGCACTTAGTATTAGCAAGAAACATAAAGTGCCGATAATGGCCATGGTACGTCCACGTAAAGGTAATTTTGTTTTTTCAGAAGCGGAGTTACGTAGCATGCTTACAGATGTGGCGGCTTATCGTGAACTTGGTATGGATGGTATTGTTTTTGGCTGTTTAACAGCTGACAATAACTTAGATTTAGCAGCCAATCAAGCAATTATTTCAGCAGCTCAGGGTGCTTTATTAACTTTTCATATGGCGTTTGACGAATTAAACGAGCCACTGGCGGCAATTGATTGGTTAGCTGAGCAAGGAGTACATCGTATCTTGACACATGGAGGTCCACTAAATACTGCACTTTCAGATAATTATGACAGATTACGCCAATATCAAGAATATGCTGGTAATCGCCTAATTATATTACCTGGTGGTGGGATTACAAAAGAGAATATGGCATCTGTAGCAGAAAATTTAGCTGTTCACGAAGTTCATGGTACGCGTTTAGTTTAACAATTTTAAAATACTAGAAAAGAGGATGAGCGATATGGCGAGAGTAGAGAGTTTTGAATTGGATCACACGATTGTAAAAGCACCTTATGTTAGAGCAGCAGGTGTGGAAACAAGCCCGCAAGGAAGTACTGTTCAAAAATATGATTTACGTTTTTTACAACCTAATGAAGATTCACTACCAACAGCTGCAGTTCATACCTTAGAACATTTACTTGCTACTTATTTACGGGACGAAGTAGAAGGCATTATTGATATTTCGCCAATGGGATGCCGTACAGGCTTTTACTTAATTTTATGGGATTTACATGAACCTGAAGAGATTGCTGTCGCTTTAGAAAAAACATTGAAACGTATCATTGAAACTGTGGATGTACCTGCGGTTTCAGCATTAGAATGTGGTAATTATAAAGATCATTCTTTATTTTCTGCTAAAATTTATGCCGAGAATGTTTTAAATCAAGGTATTAGTCGCGATCCTTTTAAACGTATTTTTTAGAAATAAAAAGCAACTCACTAAAAAGTGAATTGCTGAGTTGTAGTAAATCGTTCATAACGGTTTACTATTTTTTTATTTTCACTTAATCGTATACAATACCAGCATCTTTACGTAAACTTTCTACTAAAGTAGTAACGTTAAGGCTTAATTCTGACCATTCACGATAATCCTCAAGAGCTTTAGCATCTGTTGGATTATTAATAACACTTGCAAAAGCAATCGCTTCATCATAAAGCAATAGCTCAGGAGCTTCTACGCCTTTAGCTGTTGTAGTATCTGTTTTTCTGTCCCAAACATCAATTGTTGTGATTGCATTCACAGCATCCAATAAAATGGTTGACTGGTTGCTGTAAATTTCAGAACCTAGGTATGATTGAACTATTTTACCTGTAAGTAAAGTGACATTGAAATCAGGATATTCTAAAATGATTGTGCCAGAACCATCAACACCAGTTACAATTTTTTTGGCAAAATAATGTGAACGCTCGGGAACACCGAACCACGCAACAGCTGAATAAACAAGATAAATGCCTAAATCGACTAATGCGCCACCTGCAAATTTAGTGGTAAAGATATTAGGTTGTTCACCGTTAAGTACTTGATCATAACGAGATGAATATTTTGAATAGGCAAATGTAGCGCCTTCTATGTTAGGTGTATTTGCTACTAATTCTTTAACAATTTTAAAGTTCGCTTCATGAATATGACGTGCTGCTTCAAAAATGAAAACATTATTTTCTTTAGCGATACGTTGTGCCTCTTTTAATTCGGCAGCAGTAGGGAAAATTGGTTTTTCAACAACAACATTTTTCTTTGCTTTTAAAAGAGCAATTGCTTGTTGAAAATGGATACTATTTGGTGAGGCAATATAAACGGTTGAAAAATGAGTAGAATTTAAAAAAACATTCCAGTCCGTTTCAATTGTAATATCCTTTAAAGCTTCTGAATCTATAAAGTTCTCTGCTTTTTCTGCAGTTCGTGAATAAATTGTTGTGAGGTCCCATTTATTTGTTGCTTGTGCGGATTCAATGAACTTTCCTGTAATCATACTTGTTCCAATAACTGCATAATTTATCATATAATCGCCTCGTTTCATATTTTACATAATTATAGCATAAAATTTTTCGGAAATAGGTACTTAGAAATTATAGAAATGTTTAGTGTCAATAAAAAGAGGGAAAATAAAATAGTGTATACTATAAATAACTTGCTTACATAAAGTAAGTGTGTTATTATACATATATAAACAGATAACAAACAAATTAGGAGGAATTAAAATGACAAAAAGTAAATATATCTTAGATGCAGCACATTCTTCAGTGGATTTCCAAGTAAAACACATGATGATTTCAAAAGTAAAAGGAACATTCGAAAAATTTAGTGCAGATATCACAATGGATGTTGAAGATTTAACTACTGCAGATATTAGTTTTACTATTGAAGCAGATAGTGTTAATACAAAACAAGAACAACGTGATGGACACATTAAAGGTGAAGATTTCTTTAACGTTGAAAAATTCCCTACAATTGATTTCAAAGCAACTGAAATCACAAAAAAATCTGGTGACAAATATAACATGGCTGGTGAATTAAGTTTAGCTGGTGTGACTCAACCAGTGACATTTGATGTCACTTTTGAAGGTCAAAGTAAAAACCCGATGGATGGCACTACAGTTGCAGGTTTTTCAGCAAATACAACAATTAGCCGTAAAGATTTCGGTATTGTCTACAATTCACCATTAGAAACAGGTGGCGTGCTTATTGGTGATGATATTAAAATTAGTGTTGAAATTGAAGTTTCAACTGCTGAATAATTAAATAATTTTCTGAAACCTCAGGATGGGAGTATCGTTACTCATCTTGAGTTTTTTTTATAAAATTTTTTTCTTTAAAAAAATTAGGTCTAATGACACAGAAAAATTAATAAGGGCGAATCAAGCGGCTGTTGTTCTTTAACAATGGACTTTCAAGACTCATACTGTTAGTATTTTAAGAGGATAGACTTAAAGAGGAAGCGGATTTTAAAATAAAATTTACGAAAAATGGCTAGTAATAAGTTTCTTTTTCTAAAAAAGGGGAATGTACCTAAGTACGAGGGTAAATGTAATTTTATTTTTTAAAATTTTAATCTTTATGGGGAGGCAAAAAAATGATTTATATTGAGCTGCGAGGACGTAATATTTTTTGTGAGGGCATAAAGAGTATGTTGGATGAGTCACTGGTTAATGTTATTCAGGAAAATCATATAAAAACAAAGCATTATAGAGCGTATGAAGATGTAAGAACAGCAGAGGCGAAAATTTGTGTGATAGATGCTGAATATTCAGGAAGTAATCGGGTCGATTACAATGAAGCAAAAACAAAGTACGTGCTTTTTTCACAATCATTTAATTCGAGATCATGCAACAATAAAGTAAAAGGGTTCTTTTCTTTTAGTATAAGCAAAGAAAATTTACATAGTGGTTTAGAGGCTGTGCTAAATAAAGAAACTTTTATTGATCCTTTTTTTATGAATAATGTTATAGAATTGAAAAAAGATCGAGGTCTTAATGGTGCAATACGCTATAAGCTTACTGCGCGTGAAAGTGATGTATTACAATTAATCATTGGACAGTTCAATAATGAAAAAATTGCTGATAAGTTAGGTTTAAGTGAAAATACGGTGAAAAATCATGTCAGTCATATTTTGCAAAAAATGAATGTTAAAAGTCGTAATCAAGTCATCTTAAAAGTTCGTTCACATAGTGATATAAATCCAACAGAAGAATATGAGTATTCATTATAAAGGCGTAATTTTTCTTGCAAGCATGTGTTATTTAATAACAATGATGAATATAAAATAAATAGTAGAGCATCTTATAAAAATTAATGCAGAAATGAAAACTGCTGATTTTTAGCAGATGTTCTTTTTTATTGAATGAATAATCTCTGTTGAATGAGCTCATGTACTATTTTTTTTGCTTACAACGTATATATTACTGCAAAAATCATTAAAGCGGTATGAAAGAACTATAGAAAGGTATATAATGATAGGGAGATTAGGAAGGAGGTGTCGATGGTGAAATATGTTCCTTCGATACTTACAATCAGTAATTTTATAGCTGGAATCAGTGCTATTTTATTTGCGTCACACGGTTATATATTCTATGCAGTAGTGATGATATTAATGGGAATGCTGTTTGATTGTTTTGATGGTTACTCAGCTCGGCTTCTTAATGTGTGTTCTCCGATTGGAAAAGAACTCGATTCGTTAGCTGATGTTGTGACATTTGGTGTAGCGCCGATGATTATCCATTTTGCAGTCAACGGCATGGGATTTTGGACAATATTAAGTATGTTTGCATTTTCTATTGGAGCGATTGTGAGGCTTGCACGTTTTAACGTGGCACAGTCACAATTGAATTATTTTATTGGTTTACCAGTTCCGGCTGCTGCATTAGTTGCATTACTTATTGTTCAAATATTACCGAGCATTTTATGTGGGTTAGTTATCGTAGTACTCGGTGGTTTGATGGTTAGTAACATCCATGTTAAAAAATTAGGGCATGCGAAAGAAGAAATAGAGGTCTAAGTAATGGATAAAATTGAATGGTTTATTCTTAATTATGGGTATCTTGCAATTTTTGTTTCACTTTTTTTAGGCCTTATTGGACTGCCGGTACCCGATGAAGTTTTAATGACGACGATCGGATACTATTGTAGTGTCGGTTTTTTAAGTACACCAGTTGCAATACTGATTGCAACTTTAGGTTCTTTTTTAGGGATGGTTGTCAGTTACTTTGTTGGGTCTAAAATAGGCCGCCCAATTATTTATCGTGTGGGGAAGTGGATTGGTTTAACCACCAAAAGACTTTTACGTGTTGAAAAATGGATGATGAAGTTTGGTTATTACACAGTAACCTTTGGTTATTTTATTCCTGGTTTTCGACACGCAATTTGTTATTTCTGTGGAATTTCTAAGATTTCATTAAAAAAATATATGGTTTTTGCCTTTGCAGGTGCTCTTATATGGAGCTCGTTTTTTATACTCATTGGTAAATTTATAGGAGTTTTAAATGTTTAATAAATTATTAATTATAGGTGCACGTATTCTTTCATTAGGCTTTTTTTCATATCCGTTGAAGGCGCTAACTTTATCAAAAATAAGTCGTCCATTGATCCCTGTTTTTGCAAAGCATTATCAAATAAATCAAGGTGATATGGTAGCAGATATAAAAAGTTACAAGAGTTTATCTGCATTTTTTGCACGCGAAATTAATTTAGAGAAACGTCCGATAGCAGCAAATGATTGGGTAAGTCCTGTAGACGGATTTGTTCAAGAGTTTGGTGAAATTGATAAAGAACAAACATTTACTGTCAAAGGAACAAAGTATCGATTAAATGAGTTGTTAGATGATCGAACTGCTGGGAAATTTGGTAATGGAGGCAGTTTTATTATCGTTTACCTCAGTCCAAGTCAATACCATCGATATCATTCTCCAGTAACGGGTAAAGTAAAGAAGCTTGCTGAATTTGGTAAGGTCAGTTTTCCTGTCAATGATTGGGGACTTGATAACGTTGATAAATTATATGTTAAAAATCATCGTATTGCTTATCAAATTGGTGAAGAGACCCTATTGATTGCTGTAGGTGCATTGAATATCAATTCGATTGTTGATAGTTATGAGGCAGGTTCTGAAAAACAAGGGCAAGAAGTAGGCTACTTTACGTTTGGATCAACGGTAGTATTACTGTCACCAGATAAACAACTAGAATGGCAGCAAGATCTTGCGCCAGGTAAATTTATTAAAGTACGAAGTGGGATTGCTGACTATAAATAAAGGGGTGTTGATAACATGACAGATGTATTGGTATTTTTAGCTGAAGGTTTTGAGGAAATAGAGGCTATTAGCGCAATTGACATTTTTAGACGAGCAGAGTTTGATGTACAAGTGGCCTCATTAACCAATGATATAACGGTGAAGGGTGCGCATCAAATTGAGGTGAATGCGGATATTACATTAGATACAGTCGCAGAAAAACAATTTGATCTCATCTACCTTCCAGGTGGTGGCGGCAGTGCAGAAGCATTGCGCTCAGATCCTGTTGTGCAACAGATAATTAAACGTCATCACCAAGCGAAATTGAAAATCGCAGCAATCTGTGCGGCACCGATTGCATTGGAAGAAGCTGGTATTTTAAAAGGGCACCATGCTACCAGTTTTCCAGCGATGAAACCGCAAATAGTGACACCAATTTATGAAGAAAAGTCAGTGGTTATTTCAGGGCATATTATTACATCACGTGCTGCTGGAACAACAATTGAATTCGCCTTAATACTTGTTTCAGAATTAGGTTATCCTGATGTAGCGAATGAAATTTCGTTAGCGATTTTGCATAAATAATAAGTTTTAAAGTGAACGATAGTAGGTAACTACTATCGTTTTTAATTTGTGAAAAACAGGGTATTTAACTGTTATAACATAGTATTATCAATGTGTTTGTAAAGTGAGATTGTGAATTGAATTGTTGAAAAATAAAAATATTGTTGTTAGTATGAGGGTGTAATCAAGGAAGATAGAATAGGTTTTCAACCTGAGGAGGAATATAAAATGGCGAAAATTAATGCAGGTAGCGCAGTAGTGAATGTATTGAAAAATTGGGATGTAGACCATGTTTATGGACTACCAGGAGATTCAATTGATCATATCGTTGATGCGTTACAAAAAGAACAGGAAGCTATTAAGTTCATCCATGTGCGTCATGAAGAAGTTGCTTCACTTTCGGCAGCAGCCTATACAAAATTGACAGGAAAAATCGGAGTTGCGTTATCAATCGGTGGTCCTGGGGCGATTCATTTATTAAACGGAATGTATGATGCGAAAATGGATAAAGTACCGCAATTGGTGTTAGTTGGTCAAATACCGAGTGACCTTGCAAATAGCGATTATTTTCAAGAGGTAAATACTTCAGCAATTTTCGAAGATGTTGCTGTCTTTAACAAGGAAATTACTCGTCCAGAACAATTACCACTTATTGTTGATCAAGCGATTCGTACAGCATATGAGAAACGAGGCGTAGCAGTTGTTATAATTCCTGATGATATTCCTGCTAACAAAATTGTTGATACAGTAGAACGTGTTAAAGAAGCTAAAAAGCCAACACAAGTAGGGTTAAATACGCCTGATTTAGAAGCTGCAGTGGCATTGATTAATGAGTCAAAAAAACCGGTAATGTTAATTGGTACGGGTACAAAAAAAGCGAAAGCTGAAGTTTTGGCTTTTTCAGAACGATTTGATATTCCAGTGATGTCAACCTTGCCAGGAAAAGGAATTATGCCTGATGAACATTCAAATTATTTAGGGAACATTGGGAAAATTGGAACAAAACCAGCTTTTGAAGCAATGCAAGAAGCTGATTTATTATTAATGGTAGGTAACGATTATCCATACGGAACTTATTTACCTAAAGATGTTAAATGTATTCAAATTGAAATAGAACCTTCACGCATGGGGAAAAGACATGATGTTACAGTCGGTATTGTAGGCGATTCCAAAGAAGCGTTGGCGTACTTAACAGCTCATGGTGAAGAAGTAACCAACCGTCCGTTCTTACAAGCTTGTACTAAAAATATGCAAACGTGGTGGAAATGGATGGAAGAACATATGGCTCGTGACACTTCACCAATCGCACCACAAGCAGTCATTAAACAAATGCAACGTATCGCTGATGAGGATGCTATTTTCTCAATAGATGTTGGGACTTCAACTGTATGGAGCACTCGCTATTTGAAGCTAGGTCAAAAAAATGATTTTCTTGTGTCGGCTTGGTTAGGCACAATGGGTTGTGCTTTACCAGGAGCAATTGCTTCTAAAATTGCTTATCCAAATAGACAAGTTATCTCTTTACAAGGAGATGGTGCATTTTCAATGGTAATGCAAGATTTTGCTACAGCAGTTTATTATGATTTACCAATAATTAATGTTGTTTTAAGCAATAAGCAATTATCGTTTATTAAATATGAACAACAAGCTCAAGGTCAGTTGAATTATGGAATTGATCATGGCGATATCAATTTTGCCAAATACGCAGAAGCGTGTGGTGGTAAGGGCTACCGTGTTGAGAACACCGCTGATTTAGAAGCGGTGTTTACAGCAGCGAAAGCAGATAATTGTCCAGTAATTATCGATGTTGTTGTTGATCCTGAAGCAGCACCACTACCAGGTAAAATTGTGATGGATGAAGCAAAAGGTTTTGCGAAATTTGAGATTAGAACGGCTTTAGAGGAAAAACGAATTGCGTCAATGCCACCGTTAAAAGATGTAATGCGCCAATTCTTTTAAAATGATGAGTGTTTAATTTTTAATAGAGCAATTGTGATGAACGTATGTGAAATTGGAGCTATCTTCTAAAGATAGTTCTTTTTTTATTGACATTTTTTTATAAATATCATAAACTGAACAGGTGGTCAGTTTTTTTGAGGAGGTTAATTCATGAAAAAAGAATTGAAAAAGCAAGCGATTCTAGTAGCGGCGCAGCGTCTTTTTGTTGAGAAAGGTTATAACGACGCATCGTTGCAAATGATAGCAGATGAAGTGGGGACAACCCGTAGCAATATTTTGTATCATTATAAAAGTAAAGCAGCCCTTTTCGAAATCATTTTAAAAGACTGGGAAGATGAATGGGTTGTCACTTGGGAACGGATTAAAGCGGAAACTTGTCATCCTAGCGTGCAGTTACAAGGTTTTTTTCATGTGTTTATTTACGAAGATTTACGCCATCCCTTACGCAAAGCCTTTGATGAATTTTTAGGTGATGCAGATTCTAAGCAGAAAGAAAAGGAACGCTGGGTCGAATGCGATCAAGAATCTATTGCTTTTATATTGTCTCGCGGTGTGAGTGAAGGGTACTATAATATCGAAACGGGACAGATGAATACGCATGTGAACCTCATCGTTGGCAGTCTTTATGGCATGTCAGATACAATGCGTCAAGAAAGCGATGAGCAGATAATGTCTGCTTTTAAATTGTTCTTAGAGATATATCTTAAAAAAATAGAAACAGATGTTAATGGGTTTGAAGGAGGAGACAATGAATAAATTAGATGCTATGAAAGATAAAAATCCATTGTTGGTATTTGCGAAATATGCGATACCTTCAATGTTCGGAATGATGCTGATGGCGATAAATGTCGTGATGGATGGTGTTTTTGTCGGTCATGCTTTAGGCGCAACTGCTTTAGCAGCAGTTAATATCGTTATTCCAGTGTACAGTTTTTATGTTGCAATGTCATTATGGATTGGTGTAGGAGCGACGACTCGATACTCACAAGCAATGGGTGAGGGTGATAGAAAAAAAGCACAGACAATTTTCACTCAAGCAGTGTTTTTAATTGTTAGTATATCAATAGTAGTGAGTTCAACTTTAGGATTATTAGGTGATAATTTATTATCATGGTTGGGTGCAAATGCAGAAATTACACCCATGGCATCAGAGTATTTACATATCTTTTTACTATTCGGATTTGTATTAACCTTAGAGAATATGTTGAGTTTATTCGTTAGAAACGATGGTTCTCCGATGTTAGCGATGATTGTATTAATTGTTACTGCTGTTGTTAATATTGGTTTGAATTACTATTTCTTGATTGTATTGAAGTGGGGCATTATGTCTGCGGCATTAGGTTTGATTATCGCTGCAGCAGTAGGTATCCTCGTATTACTTACCCATTTTGTGCACAAATCTAATAATTTGAAGTTTAATTTTAAATTTAAAGGCAATTGGTATTTAAAGAGTTTCTTTTATATCGGTTTCCCGAGTTTCTTAGCTGAAATGGGAATTTCAGTTTTCACGATTGCATATAACATTGCGATTGTAAGTGCAGCTGGAACGATGGGTGCGGCGGCATTTTCGATTGTGAATTACACACACAGTATCGCCTTATTACTATTCCTAGGTTTAAGTTCAGCAACACAACCACTTATTTCGTATTATCAAGGTGCGAAAATGTATAAGGAACAAAAAGCGATTGTGAAGTATGGGATTACGTCATCAGTGATCATTGGTCTTGTGATTATTGTTATAGGTCAAGTGTTCACGACACAGATTATCTCGTTATTTGGTTCATTTACGCCAGAATTAATTGCGTTAGGAACTGAGAGTATTCGTATATTCTTCTTCGCCTATTTATTTATGGGAACTAACTTTGTATTGATTACATTTATGCAAACAAGTGGCCATGTGAATTTTGCGATTTTTATTACGGCTATTCGAGAATTCGTGTTGGTTATTATATTCTTACTTGTTTTAACACCGTTATTAGGTACAGTAGGTGTTTGGTTAGCGGTACCAATTGCAGAGTTTATTATCTGTATTTTACTCAGTGTTTACTTTATATTTATCAAGCGCAAAGATAAATTAACGGCGTTATAATAAATAAAAAAACGACTACTCCATATGGAGTAGTCGTTTTTATTTATAAAAAAGTACAGATGATGTTTTTTTTAATAATATCGATTGGTTCTTTTTGGTTGATGTTTAAATAATAGAATTGTACCGATAATAACAAAGCAAAAGCCAGCTACACATACAATTAAACCAGTGATGTGTGCAATGCTAAATGAAATTGAGATGGCGGCAAGACCAACGATTAATAATATAATGCCGAACCATTTCATACGACTCCCTCCTCTTAGACAGGTTTGAACTGCTTATCCTGATGTTGTCATAATGATAATCATAAGGTAAAAGCTTAAAATTGTCAAACCTGAATGCACGGCTGTTGCTATCACTTTAAGCAGTGCTTATAATATAAGAGAACGTAGTCATAGAGGAGGGATATTGTGAAAGTAACAGATGAAGCACAAGCTTTTTTAGCACCAATATTAGCAGCTTACGAAGCGTTAGACACCATCTGTGTGTTTGACTCTTCGTGTGATTGTGGGAGTGAACACGGTGACGCAACCCATCATCACCTTTCATTGTCATTAGAAGCGCCTTTGCCAGATGATATTGTGATGCCAATTAATGGGTATTTAAATGTCGCCTGGAACAAAGAACTTAATGAAAAAGTAGCTAATATTGTTATTGATTACAACGACGCAGGTTTGTTTGTGCGCCAATAAATTTGCTTGAGGAGGAGAAGAAAATGAAGAATATCATTGTCTATCGAACAATTCAAACGCATTTATTATAAGAATTGAAAAAGAGTTTTAACGTGAAATACTTACCAGATTATTTAACCACGCAAAAAGCAGAATTTGAAGAGGCTCTTCCAACTGTAAATGGTCTTTTAGGTGCAGGGATTGTAATGGGTGCAGAGGAATTACAAAAAATGCCTCAATTAGAAGTAGTAAGTAATATAACAGCTGGTTTTGATACGCTTGATTGGAATGCCTTTGATAAAGCAGAGGTGAGTATTACTAACGCGCCAGATGCACTAACTCAAACTGTGGCAGATTTAGCGATGGGCTTATTACTTGCAGCGGCACGTAGGATAACAACTGTTGATCGTGCTATAAGGGCTAATGAATGGGTAAAAGGCCCCCTCGATACAGCAACAGGCCTTTACGGAACAGATGTTTATCAGAAAACAATCGGTATTATTGGATTGGGGCGCATCGGCACAGCGGTGGCACAACGCGCTCATGCTGGGTTTGGAATGGATGTTATTTATCATACTAGATCTCGTCATGAAAATGCTGAAGTCGCATATGATGCCAAACATTACCCTGATTTAGATGGTTTTTTAGAGGCAGCTGACTTTGTTGTCATGCTTGCGCCATACAGTGAAGAAACACATCATTTAATGAATGAAAAAACTTTTTCGAAAATGAAAGATAGTGCTTTTTTCATTAATGTTGGTCGAGGTAAAACAGTGGATGAAACAGCGCTGTATGAGGCTTTAAAAACAGGTGTAATTGCCGGTGCGGGTCTTGACGTATTTGAGAAAGAACCGATCAATCAAAATCATCCGCTATTAACGTTGGATAATGTGGTCGTAACAGCTCATATGGGCTCAGCTACATTGGCAACGAGAAATCGAATGGAACGTGATGCAGTGGCTAACTTAACCGCAGTATTGAACGGTGAAGAACCTCAAAACCGAGTGTTGTAAACTTACATATTTTCACAGAAAATAACTGAGTAAATAATCATCAACAAATTTTCCATCAATATAAAATTCATCTTTGAGATGTCCTTCAATCACAAATTGATGTTTTTGATAAAAAGCTAATGCGCGTGCATTTGATCCTAAAGCACGTAGTGTTAGCTTTCTATAATTATGTTCACGTGCATAGTCTTTTACACGGTTCATTAAAGCGGAACCAGCACCAGCATTTTGAGCTGTCTGAGAAACGGCGATACTTAAACTCAGTGTTTTATTACTTGTGGGTAAGGGTGTCGCGTTTTCAT
Source organism: Brochothrix thermosphacta DSM 20171 = FSL F6-1036 (assembly GCF_036884295.1). NCBI lineage: Bacteria > Bacillati > Bacillota > Bacilli > Caryophanales > Listeriaceae > Brochothrix > Brochothrix thermosphacta. The sequence goes on along the minus strand of NZ_CP145608.1, from coordinate 2,062,463 downwards.
ATTGTAAAACACCTAGAACATGATTGTTTTCGTCGACAGCGACAAAATTTGATCCAATAGGGTAACGACTCATATATTCAGAAGTATTATTATAGTGAACAATCCCCGGGGTGTTTTCGACAGTCCACACACTATTTTCAATTGCAACTAATTGTGGATAATCTTCTTTTTGTATTTTTCGAATCGTTAAATTTTTCACTATAATCAGCTCCTTTAAGTTATATAAAATTATATCAGATTTAACAAAAAAAGGGCTTTTAGAAGAGAGTTTGGAAAATTATATAAAAGAAGGAACCCATATACATCAAGGGTAAAAGCTATTTTAAAAAAGAAAAAGATTTATTTTGTTAAAAAGGGTTTACAAATGTGTTTATTCTTTATATAATAGATTTTGTGTTAAGGAACAAATGACACATCAAAAAATCTTAGGCCCGTTGGTCAAGCGGTTAAGACACCGCCCTTTCACGGCGGTATCACGGGTTCGAATCCCGTACGGGTCATTGCTTATATATTAGTTATATTTAGCAGCAGGGGGATTAGCTCAGCTGGGAGAGCATCTGCCTTACAAGCAGAGGGTCGGCGGTTCGAGCCCGTCATCCCCCATTGTTTTTTTAAAACAACTTTAATTTTATATGGAGGAGTAGCGAAGTGGCTAAACGCGACGGACTGTAAATCCGTTCCTTAGGGTTCAGTGGTTCGAATCCACTCTCCTCCACTCTTATAATGGGGTGTAGCCAAGCGGTAAGGCAATGGATTTTGATTCCATCATGCGTAGGTTCGATCCCTGCCACCCCAGCCATTATAATAAGAGCCGTTAGCTCAGTTGGTAGAGCATCTGACTTTTAATCAGAGGGTCGCTGGTTCGAGCCCAGCACGGCTCATATAGTATCTCGGCAGTAGCCGAGGTATTTTTTTGTCTTTTTTTATCACATAGAAATTAGGATGAAAAAATAATAGGGATACACAGTCAACGATTAGTGCTAAAACTTGTAATCGTCTTTTTTTATAAAAAAAGCATTGATGAGTTATCACCAATGCTTTAATCAATAATAGAAGGTTACATGTTCAATAAATAGTCCGATAAGGAAAGTTCACCATTACGAATCGTTAAAATTTTACGGTAGGTATTCTCCTTGAACAGAATTGCTGTAAGGAATGACGCAACGTCAGCACGAGTAATTGCATTATTGCCCTCGTTTGTAAAAGTCGCAAACTTGTTCGTAGCACCGTCATCTGTTAATGTGCCGGGTCTTACTATGGTGTAGGCTAAATCACTTGCAAGAACAGCTTGATCAGCAATACCTTTTGCTTCCATGTAGTAAGCGAGCGCTTCAGGCACTTTATCACTTTCACCGGAGTGGATAGTGCTGACAAGTATAAAGCGTTGTATGCCTTTTTCTTGGGCAATGGTGGCGGCTTTAATAGCGGCTTCTTGATCGATTTTTTTTGTTAATTCAGGACCGCCTTTGCCACCACTACCTGCTGTGAAAATAACCGCATCCATATTGTTGTAGGCAAAACTAAAATCTTCGAGTAAATCACCAATGATAATTTCAGCACCTAATGCTTCTAAGTGACCTCGCTGTTTTTCATCACGAATCATTGCGAAGGGCGTATGTTTTGTTTTTTTTGCAATGTTAGCAACTAATTGTTGCCCAATTTGACCATTTGCTCCAATAACTAAGACATTCATTTTTATACCTACTTTCTATGTGTAATACTTCTATTGTAAGCTCTTTTTAAGATACATCCAAAAATTGTGCTTATTACAATAGATAAAAGTGGAAAAGTATCTTAGAATTAAAGGCTTTTGGTTTCACCCGAAAGATATTAAAGAGTATGATATAATAGAGAAGAGTTTTTTAATAAGAAACTGTTTAACTAATTAGCTATTGGAGGAAGGCTTATGTTGCTATCACATTTACCGGGAATTGCGGGTATAATTGATATACTTGTCGTCTGGTTTGTGATTTACAAAATCATCTTACTTGTGCGTGGCACTAAAGCTGTGCAATTACTTAAAGGGATTTTAATTATTGTTATCGTTAAACTTTTGAGTAGTTTTTTCGAGTTAAAAACAATTGAATGGTTAGTAGATCAAGCACTTACTTGGGGATTTTTAGCGTTTATTATTATTTTCCAACCCGAACTGCGACGTGCATTAGAACAAATTGGTCGTGGAAATATTTTTGGACGTAAGAGAAACCAAGCTGAGAAAGAACGTATGAATTTGATTGAATCAATTGAAAAAGCTGTTTCGTATATGGCTAAGCGTCGTATTGGTGCATTGATTTCAATTGAGAGAACGACGGGGTTAGATGATTATATTGAAACGGGAATTCCTTTAGATGCTGATATTTCCGAACAATTACTCATCAATATTTTCATACCCAACACGCCTTTACATGATGGTGCCGTTATTATTAAGGATAATAAGATTGCAGCAGCAGCAGGTTATTTACCCTTATCAGAAAGTCCGTTGATTTCTAAATCGCTAGGAACACGTCACCGTGCTGCGATGGGGATTTCTGAAGTAACGGATTCATTGACAGTCATCGTATCAGAAGAAACGGGTGGCATCTCAACAACAATGAATGGAAAAATGCAACAAGAGTTAAGTTTAAGCGATTTACGAGCGTATCTTGAAAAAACGTTCGAAAAACAAGAGAGCAAACAAACCCTATGGATATTCCCAAAAAGGGGGCGTAAAAAATGATTGACCGCATACTATCGAGTCGTTGGGCATTAAGAGTGTTAGCATTGGTTTTAACGCTTGTACTCTACAGTGTGACAACAGATTCTACAGCAAGTAAAACACAAGAGAGTGGCCTGTCTTTGTTAGGCAATGATACAGAAGTCATTACTGGTGTTCAAGTTAAGGTATTAAATGATTCAGATGGTATCGTTATTTCTGGTGTGCCTTCAGAGGTAACAATGGAAGTTAAAGGTTCACGCAATGTAATTAAAGCGATGGAACAGCAAGGTGATTTTTCGGTTGTTGCTGATTTACAGAATGTATCTGTAGGTACACAGATAGTCAAACTGGAACCGACTAATTTACCAGAGGGTATCGAAGCGACTGTTACGCCTGCTGAAATTACTGTAACGATTCAAGAAAAAATCACCAAGGAATTTAATGTCGAACCTGAAATATCACCACAGCTTATTGCTACGGGCTATAAATCTGGAACGCCTACTTCAGATGTCGATAAAATCAAGGTGACTGGACCACGAGATACAATTTTAAATATTACAGCTGTAAAGGCTAAGGTTACATCTGAGCAACCGTTAAATGAGACAACAACGATTAAAACGAATTTAACAGTGCTTGATAATAACTATAATAAAATCACGAATGTTCAATTAAGTAAAAAGTCTGTTGAAATTACAGTACCGATTTCAAAATCAGGTAAAAGCATCCCGATTTCATTAATTCAAAAGGGAGAGCCAAAAAACAATCTGACTATTTCTAGTTTGACTTCTAATGTTTCACAAGTCACTTTAGAAGGTGATGAAAAAGAGCTCGATAAAATAAAATCGCTCGAAGTACCAGTTGATGTCAGTGATGTGAGTGATGTGAGTGGTAATATCATAAAAAAAGTTAACATACAGGTGCCTGATGGCATAAAGTTAGTTTCAGCACCAACAATTAATGTAACAATTCGTACAGGGGAAAAAGTAAACAATGTGAGAGAAGAAACAAATGAACAGAATGAAGAAGTAATTGAAAGTAGCGAAAAAAAAGCAACAGACACAAACACAGAGGCTGAAAATAACACAACTGATGAAGCAACAACGTCTGATAGTGAAACTGAAAATAAAGAAACTAATACATCCTCAGAAACAACGGAATAATAAGTTGTAACGTGGATTAATTTAAAGGAGCGAAATAAAAAATGGGTAAATATTTTGGAACAGATGGCGTACGAGGTGTAGCTAACCAAGAATTAACACCGGAGCTAGTTTTTAAATTAGGTCGTTTTGGAGGTTATGTATTAACGCAGCACTCAGATACAAAACATCCGCGCGTACTTGTAGGTCGTGATACAAGAATATCAGGTGTGTTGTTAGAACAGGCACTAATTGCCGGTCTTATTTCAGTTGGTTGTGAAGTAATGCGTCTTGGTGTTATCTCGACACCTGGTGTAGCTTATCTAACGCGCGTACAAGATGCTGCTGCAAGTATTATGATTTCTGCATCACATAATCCGGTACAGGATAATGGGATTAAATTTTTTGGACCTGATGGTTTCAAATTGAGTGATGAAGCTGAACTTGAAATTGAAGCGTTGCTTGATCAAACGGAGGATACTCTACCACGCCCGAGTGACGATGGTTTAGGATCAGTTGAAGACTTTTATGAAGGCTCAGCAAAATATCTACAATACCTACGTTCTTGTGCAAGTGAAGAGTTTACAGGTGTTAAGGTAGCTATCGATATGGCTAACGGTGCAACGAGTCAACTTGCTAACCGATTGTTTGCTGACTTAGATGCTGATATCTTCACAATGGCTTCTACACCAGATGGGTTAAACATTAATGATGGTGTTGGCTCGACACATCCAGAAGCTTTGGCACGTTTTGTCGTTGATAATGAAGCGGATGTTGGTGTAGCGTTTGATGGTGATGGTGACCGTATTATTGCAGTTGATGAAAAAGGTAATATTGTTGATGGTGACCAATTAATGTTTATCATTGGTAATTACTTATCTGAAAAAGGTTTGTTGAAAAACAACACAGTTGTCTCAACTGTCATGAGCAACCTTGGTTTCCATCGTGGCTTAGAAGAAGCTGGTATTAACGATGTAATGACTCAAGTCGGTGACCGTTACGTTGTTGCTGAAATGCGTAAGAATAATTTCAATTTTGGTGGCGAACAATCAGGTCATATCGTTTTATTAGATCATAATACAACAGGTGATGGTATGCTTGTAGCGGTCAAATTGGTAGATATTTTAAAACAATCGGGCAAAAAGATGTCAGAACTTGCTGAACAAATGGATAAATACCCGCAAAAGCTTGTAAACGTGCGTGTAACCGATAAACATCATGTCACTGATAACCAAACTGTTGCAGCTGTTATTGCTGAGGTAGAAGCTTTGATGGGCGATAAAGGCCGTGTCCTTGTTAGACCTTCAGGAACAGAACCGTTAGTACGTGTTATGGTTGAAGCGGCAAGTGAAGAAGATTGTGAAAATTACTGCGATAAAATTGTAGCAGTTGTACAAACAGAAATGGGTTTATAGGATTATAAAATATAATGGGTTTCTTGCTGACAGTTTTGGCAGGAAGCCCTTTTTTTATGCATACGATGATGAGCTATCGAAAGCAACTGATGAAAGCGATGTGAACAAAAGTAAAAACTGTTAGAGAGAATTTGTTCAAACGATGTGATGAAAGCGTTTTATATGTTAAAATGAGAGAGTAGAAAGTTAATAAGGAGGTATGATAATGCTAACTGAGAAGCAAAAAATGTTAGCGGGCAAGCTGCACAATTCAATGGATGCAGAACTTGTCTTTGAACGAACACAAGCACGAACGAAAACACGATTATATAACGCTACATCGGAGATAGACATCCAAGAACGAAAAGCATTGTTAAAACAATTATTAGGAACATCAGATACAAATACTTATATTGAACCTAATATTCGTTGTGATTACGGGTATAATATCCATGTTGGTGCTGATTTTTATGCCAATTTTGATTGTGTTTTTTTAGATGTGTGTGTCATTCGTATCGGTGATAACTGCATGTTGGCGCCGGGGGTTCATCTCTACACAGCAACACACCCATTAGATGCACAGACAAGAATATCAGGTGCTGAATTTGGCAAAGAAATTAATATTGGCAACAATGTTTGGATTGGTGGCGGCGCTATTATTAATCCAGGTGTTACAATTGGAGATAATGCAGTCATTGCTTCAGGTTCTGTTGTAACCAAGGACGTTGTAGCTAATACACTTGTGGGTGGAAATCCTGCTAAAAAGTTAAAAGACATAGTATAATGAAGATGGCATATTACTTAAAATGAAGGGAAGTTTTAAAAATGAGTGAAAAATTCAAACGTATACATGTAGTTGTAATGGATTCAGTCGGTATTGGAGAAGCACCAGATGCAGCTGAATTTGGTGATTTTGATGTTGATACACTTGGGCATATAGCTCGTGAAAAAGGCGGCTTAACTGTTCCTAACTTAGCAGATTTAGGTCTTTCGAATATTAAAGAAATACAAAGCGTTCCTAAAGCAGAAACAGCACTTGGTTATTATACAAAAATGCAAGAAACATCAGCAGGTAAAGATACAATGACAGGTCATTGGGAGATCATGGGGTTATTTATTGATACGCCTTTCCGTGTCTTTGAAAATGGTTTTCCTGATGAATTAATTGAAAAAATCGAAGCTTTCTCAGGTCGAAAAGTTATTGGTAATAAACCAGCCAGTGGGACAGAAATTCTAGAAGAACTTGGTGAAGAGCAATTGAAAACAGGTGCATTAATTGTTTATACATCAGCTGATTCAGTGTTGCAAATTGCTGCCCATGAAGAGGTTATTCCATTAGACGAATTGTACCGCATTTGTGAGTACTGTCGTGAAATCACACGTGAAGACCCGTATATGCTTGGACGTATTATTGCGCGTCCTTATCTAGGGACAAATGCAGCAGATTTTGCACGTACGCCAAATCGTCACGATTATGCGCTCAAACCATTTGATAAAACAGTTATGGATCATGTTAAAGATGGTGGTTTAGATGTTGTCGCTATTGGGAAAATTTCAGATATTTTTGATGGCGAAGGTGTAACGAAAGCAGTCCGCACACAATCAAACATGGATGGAATGGATAAGTTTGTTGAAGTGTTGAAATCTGATTTCCATGGTATGAGTTTCTTAAACTTAGTTGATTTTGATGCGGTATATGGCCACCGTCGTAATCCTATTGGTTATGGTGATGCATTGGAAGAATTTGATGCTCGTTTACCTGAGGTATTCGCCAACATGAAAGAGGATGATCTTTTGATTATCACTGCCGATCATGGGAATGATCCGACATACAAAGGCACAGACCATACACGTGAATATGTACCGTTATTGGTTTATGGGAAAAACTTAACAGGAAACGGTGAATTAGCATTAAGAGAAACATTTGCTGATTTGGGAGCGACAGTTTCTGATAATTTTGGTGTTAAAATGCCAGCATACGGAAAAAGCTTTTTAGGTGATTTAAACTAGTATTTCCATTAGTCATCGGAATTGAGCTATACCAATTGATAAAAAGACATAATTCTTACATAGAATTATGTCTTTTTTGTTTATTTTATAATGAATAAAATTGACTTTGATAAGCGTATTGGTGTAAAATTTACTTTGTTACATAAAACGTTTAAGACTGTACCAATTTATTGAAAGCTTAATTGCTAGCGCCAGTACTTATAGTTAAATAAGTAGACGAGGAGAAAGTTATCGAGGAATCGGCGGATACTTTCCGGCCTGTTGGGGTCGATATGCGAGGTTAAAACAAGCAGGTGACTGTTTGCACAAGAACCGAGTAAACAACGGTCTTTCTTGAAGCGTTTAATACACTTTAGGAGGAATTATAAGATGTGTGGAATTGTTGGTTATATTGGAAAGTTAAATGCAAAAAATATTTTGTTGGATGGTTTAGAAAAATTGGAATATCGTGGTTATGATTCAGCGGGGATTGCCCTTGTAGCTGATGATCAAACAGTTATTACGACTAAGACTAAGGGACGTATCGCTGATTTACGTCAAGCCGTAGCTAATGACGCTACTGGTACTTGTGGAATTGGACATACACGTTGGGCGACACATGGTGTGCCAAATGAAGAAAATGCGCATCCACATCAATCACAATCAGGTCGTTTTACGATTGTTCATAACGGTGTTATTGATAATTACCGTCAGTTAGAAGAACAGTATTTAAACGGGGTTACATTACAAAGCGATACAGATACAGAGATTGTTGTGCAATTAATGGATAAATTTGCTGAAAAAGGTTTATCAACAGAACAAATTTTCCGTAATGTGTTAGATGTTTTGGATGGTTCATTTGCGTTTGGTTTAATTGATAGTGAACGTCCAGGAGAACTTTTTTTCGCTAAAAATAAAAGTCCATTGCTAATCGGTGTAGCTGCTGAATGCAATATGCTCGCAAGTGATGCTATGGCTGTTATCAAAGAAACCGATCAATTTGTTGAAATTAATGATGGTGAATATGGTATTTTAACAGCAGAGAGATACCAACTTTTTAGTGGAACAACAAATGAAGCCATTGAACGTGCACCGTTTACAGCTTCAATTGATGCAGACGATGTTGAAAAAGGTATGTATCCGCATTATATGATGAAAGAAATCGATGAGCAACCAGGTGTTATTCGCCGTATTGTTCAAAAATATCAAGATGAAACAGGTGCGTTTACGATTGCAGAAGATTTACAAGCTGCTGTTATCAACGCTGACCGTTTATACATCGTAGCATGTGGAACAAGTTATCACGCAGGTTTAATTGGTCGTAAATTGATTGAAGAAAAAGCGGGCATTCCTGTAGAAGTGGTTGTGGCAAGTGAGTTTGGGTATGATATGCCTTTATTATCTGAAAAACCAGCATTTTTATTCATCTCGCAAAGTGGTGAAACAGCAGATAGCCGTCAAGTCCTTGTTAAAGTAAAAGCATTAGGACATCCCGCAATTACTTTAACAAATGTACCTGGCTCGACGTTATCACGTGAAGCAGACTATACATTGTTATTACATGCTGGACCTGAAATTGCTGTTGCATCAACTAAAGCATACACAGCTCAGGTAGCTGTATTAAGCATTCTGGCTGAAACTCTAGGCAAAGCTCAAGATATTGTTCAAGTGCATGATATGGCTCATGAATTAGGTATTGTAGCTAATGCTATGCAAACAATCATTGATGAGAAAGAGCAAATCCAACAAATGGTGTTAGATTATGTTGCAACAACACGTAACGCGTTTTTCTTAGGACGTGGCGTTGATTACTTTGTCTCTTTAGAAGCGGCATTGAAATTAAAAGAAATTTCTTATATTCAAGCAGAAGGCTTTTCAAGTGGTGAACTAAAACATGGTACAATCGCCTTGATTGAAGATGATACACCAGTGATTGCTTTGGTGACGCAACCTCATACACAATTACAAATTCGTAGTAACTGTTCGGAAGTACAATCTCGTGGCGCTAAAGTAGCGATTGTTGTGACGGAAGAATTGGCTCAAACTGGCGATACGTTTGTTATCCCAAACACTGCACTTGAATTAACACCACTTGTATCTGTTGTCTTTACGCAATTATTTGCTTATTACGCAGCGCTTTCACGCGGCTGTGATGTTGATAAACCACGTAACCTTGCAAAATCAGTGACAGTAGAATAGAGTTATTTTTAAAAAACCTTTTGGATGTGTTATTATCTAAAAGGTTTTTTTTTGACGACAATTTTATTTTAGCTTATTTTTAGGTAGTTTAATCTTGAAGAGAAGCTATTTTATAAGCTTTTTGGTAGTGTTGTAAGTGGTTAACCAAAATATAATTGCTAAAAAACTAATAGTAAAACCGAAGATACAAATGCCTTTCCAACCGTAGTTTGTTTATATATTTATTGAAATCGTGTATCAACCGATAACGTTGTTAATTTAACATTATCATTAATTAAATGAATGTAATAAAAAATTTTAAAATCGTCAAAATACTATAGTCATTTATCTCATTATGTATCTTTTGAATGAAGTTCTTATTTTTGCGTTCAATCCCTACTTGTTTTACACTTAGCATTGTAGAAATTAAAAGCTTTAATCACGATAAATTGATAGGAGTGAAGCGGAATGAAAGCAATGCAAATTAGTCAATACGGCAAAGATGAAAAAGTTATTTTAACAGAGGTAAAAACACCTGCTGTTGGCGCTCATGATATTTTAATTGAAGTCTATGCGGCTAGCGTGAACCCTGTTGATTACAAATTACGTGACGGTGCATTAAAAGCTGTGCGTCCTAAAAAATTGCCCTTAACATTAGGCAATGATTTTGCTGGTATTATTACGAAGATTGGTGTAGAGGTGACACGTTTTAAAGAGGGTGATGCAGTTTATGGGGCAGCGAGTGCCGACCGTTGGGGCAGTTTTGCAGAGTATTTTGTCGTTGGAGAACAATACGCGGCTTTGAAACCAAGTAATCTCAGCTTTACAGAAGCCGCTTCATTACCACTGACAGCATTAACGGCTTATCAAGCTTTAACTGAATGGTTGGATGTTCAACCCAGTCAAAAAATCTTTATTCCAGGGGGTGCTGGTGGTGTGGGTGTTGTTGCGATTCCAATCGCAAAACACTTAGGTGCTTATGTGGCGACAACAGGTAGTCCACGAGGGCGCGAATTGATAAACTCATTACATCCTGACCTTTTTATCGATTATCAAACAACTGATTTTAGCAAACAATTAACTAATTATGATGGTGTATTTGATACACGAGGTGGCGATGATCTTATCAAGGCTTTTTCAATTCTCAAGCCAAAAGGAAAAATCGTTTCAATTGCAGGCATACCTGATAAAGCTTTTGCTAAAAGAGAAGAGTTGCCACAAGCGATTCAGTTAGCGCTTGCAATTAATGCACGCAAAGTGCACTCATTAGCGAAGAAACATGAGGTGAGCTATCACTATTTTATGAAACGTGCCGACGGTATTCAATTGGAAAAAATTACTCATTTGATAGAAAAAGGTGTCATCAAACCTATTATAGATAAAATTTTCACTTTTGAAGAGACACAGGCTGCGTTGGATTATGTTGAGGCTGGTAAGACGAAAGGAAAAGTCGTTATTACAGTAAAGGGGCATCTTTCGGGAAGTTAGCATTTTGAAATGTAGTTAGTCCCCTCACTATAAATAACGACAATTTTGTTCTATACTGGAGTTATGCGAAATGATGTAAGAAAGAGGGATGAACAATGAAGTATTCGAAAGCGACAAACTATGCATTACATGCCATGCTCTCCTTAGCAAATAAAACAGAGAAAACAAGTATTGGGGTGCAAAGCTTAGCGACTGAATTAAGTGTATCAACGACGTACTTATCAAAAATATTAGCAAAGTTAGTAAAAGAAGGATTAGTTCTTTCAAGTTCTGGCGCACAGGGTGGTTATAGTTTAGCTGCAAATAAAAATGATGTCTCTTTTCTCGATGTGATTCAAGCAATTGAAGGGAAAGCATCATTATTTGAATGTGATCCACAGCATGGTGAACATTGTTTGGTACATCAAGTGATGCTTGAAGCAGAGACTGAAATGGAACGGCAGCTTAAACAAAAACGAATTATCGATGTTGCCCATCAAATAAAATAATTTCTGGTTCTAAAGGTGTGACTAAGAAAAGCGACAATGGTTGACGCGTGCGCTTTTTTCTTTTATGCTAATCATGGATAATAAGAGTCTTTAATATCCACGATAAGAAAGCGAGAGTGAATAGAATGGAGAAATTTGAAGTTGCAATTATTGGTGGTGGCGCGGCTGGCTTAAGTGCAGCGCTCTATTTGGGTATATCATTAAAAAAAGTCGTCGTGTTTGATAATAGTACCAATCGTAACCGTGTGACACAAAAATCACATGGCTTTTTAACACGTGATGGTATTACGCCAAGCGAGTTGCGTGATAAGGCACGTCAAGATGTTGACGCCTACGAGAATGTGAGGGTGGTTTCTGAAACAGTTATAGAGCTGAAACAGACCATGGCTCATCAGTTTTTGATTGAAACCACTGCAGGTGGACGTTGTTTAGCAGAACGTGTGGTATTGGCAACTGGTATTCAAGAACGTTTTTCGATGAAATTACCGATCAAACAATATTATGGGCGTTCTTTATTCAGTTGCCCCTACTGTGATGCTTACCCTTTGCGAGATAAAGCACTTGTTGTGATTGCAGAGAATGAAGGCACTATTCGTCATCTTGGACAGTTAGTGAGTAATTGGACAAATGATTTAATTATCGCTACTAATGGACAGCCTGTATCAAATGAAACTAACGATTTGTTTGAAAGGCATGGTATAGAAATTGAGACCACGCCAATTGCTAGTTTAATAGGCAAAGAGGGGATGTTAGAAGCGATAACTTTTACAACAGGACGTAGCATTGAGCGCCAAGGTGGTTTTGTTGTGCCTGACTATGAACGTTCGGTTACTTTTGCTGAAGAACTTGGGTGTGATTTTGATAATAACCAACAAATTATTACAGATGATCAAGGACGAACAACAATCCCTCATCTTTATGTTGCTGGTGAATACAGAACATTAAAGTCCAGTTCATTGATGCTTGCAGCAGCAGATGGTAATCTAGTGGCTACGGCAGTTAATATGGATTCAATCAGTGCTAAATATCAAAAAAGTCTATAAATAAAGAGTTAAGATGTATCTTTTAATGTTTTAAAAACGCATCTTCAGGTAGTAAAATTTTGGAAGGAATCGGTGAGGATAATGATACAAGTGTTGAGGCACATCCGAATGGAATCAACTCATTTTCCAATCGTTCTATCGCTTTTGTTTCACTCACCACAGCCTTTATTAAATAGTTATATTCACCACTAATACGATGACATTCACTGATTTCTGGGCAGGTTTCACAAAATGCCAAAAAGTTATCGCAACTGTATGTGCGGAACATAATAAATGCCACGAGTGGTTTGCCAATTTTTTCATGGTTGATGACAGCTTGGTAAGAATCAATGATTGCTTGTTCTTCTAAACGTTTAATACGCTCGGTTACAGCGGGTTGTGATAAATTAACGCGTTTCCCAATGGCTGTCATTGAAAGACGAGCGTCTGTTTGTAAGTGTTTTAGTATTTCTTTATCAATAGTATCCATAGTGGACGTTTCACTCCTTAGGTTTAAAATACCGTAAGTATAGCATGATACACCATTAAATTACTGTTTTAGAGATTAAAGGTTTTTTGATAGAAATACTTTGTATTTAACGGTTTATTATTTAAAACTCCGTTAAAAAGCGATTCTTAACTAGCTTTTTCCCTCGTATAATGGATAGACGATGTTGATTTTCGAATCGTCAATCATTGATATAAAAGAAGAGGGGTTTTATTATGGGAGAAAAGCAACAACGTTTACCTTGGGCGCCATTATTGGCTTTGGCATTATCAGGTTTTATTTGTATTTTAACAGAGACATTACCGGCGGGCTTATTATTACCTATGAGCGATAGTCTAGCTATATCGGAAGGAAGAGTAGGTCAACTTATCACAGTCTTTGCGATAGGATCAGTTCTTACAGCAATGCCATTAACAGCATTAACACAAACTTGGTCTCGTAAACCACTATTATTAGCTTGTATCGCTGGTTTTTTACTTTTCAATAGCATTACAGCTATCGCTACAAATTATACCGTGTTATTAATCGCACGCTTTTTAGTGGGTGTTGTAGCGGGTGTTTTGTGGGGGATTGTTGCCATTTATGCACGACGTTTAGTCCCTTATGAATTAAAGGGACGCGCGATGGCTGTGGCGATGTTGGGAACGCCACTAGCTTTAGCATTAGGCGTCCCAATAGGTACCTTTTTTGGTAATCTAGTAGGCTGGCGATTTATCTTTGCTGCTATATCAGTTATAGCAGCTGGTTTATTGATATGGATTAGTCTTAACATGCCTAATTTTGAGGGACAACCCGTCGGACAACGTACGACGTTAAAACAAGTTTTATTATTGCCGGGCGTGCGGAGTGTTCTATTTGTTACCTTTACTTGGATGCTTGCGCATAATATCCTTTACAGCTATATTGGGCCTTATCTCACTTTAGGTGGACTGGAAGCGCGTGTAGATGTGATGCTCTTTATTTTTGGTGTTACTACAATCGTAGGCTTGTTTTTAGTGGGGGTATTAATCGATCGACATTTACGAATATTGGTGTTGAGTTCATTAACTATCTTTGCTTTGGGCGCACTTTTATTTGGGTTGTATACGACAACACCTATACTAATTGGTATTTCAATGGGATTATGGGGATTAACTTTTGGTGTCGCACCGACATTACTACAAACAGCGATTGCTGATGTTGGTCAAGCATCGGCTAATGTGGCACAGTCCATGCTAGTCACAGCATGGAATTCAGGAATTGGTATTGCTGGGATTATTGGTGCGTTGTTGTTAAATGACTATGGCGCTGCTTCTTTTGCATGGGTAATGTTGGTACTTATATTAGGGGCATTGGTTGTTTCTGGCGCAGCCTCTAAAGCCGGTTTTTCTAAGTGAAAATAGGGGCATCTTATTAAGATTAAAACAGCATAATAATTGTTTGGAAGTGTTCACTCCTTGAACAGATAGGTAGTAGAATAAAACAGCAAGAAGGATTAAAATAGAAGTCAAAGGTGTCGTTAGTCTTGTATAAGGCAGGCACCTTTGATTTTGCTTTTAGAAAAGTTATACTGTAATTATGTGAGGGGGGGGACGCTTATCATTCAGTTGAAAGCCTATACACCTAGTTATCAGAAACACATTGAAGCTTATCAACTATTAGAAGAACATCAGCGGTTTACTGAATTGCCGACCGTTTGTGTGCAAAAGGCAAAGGACGATAGTCAACGTTTTTCTGTCTTAACAATCAGTGATGAACAGCTTGTTACTTTTTTTAGTTTGTCAGTTGGAGACGCAGTCCAAATTTATACAGAAAATTCGAATGCTATTCTTTTGCGTTCTTTTTCTACCGATTCAAATTATCAGGGAAGAGGGTACGCCAAACAGTCATTGATGGCATTGCCATTCTACCTTGAAAAGCACTTTCCGAACATTACTGAAATTATATTACTGGTTAATTGTCTGAACCATCCAGCAATCAAATTATATCAAGCGTGCGGTTTTAAAGATACAACGCAACGTATTAGGGGTATAAAAGGTGAGCAAATGGTTTATAGTCGTAAGATGGTACATAAAATTGAAGGAGGCAGCTAAACATGACAGAAAAATTCAAAGCACTTATCGTTGATAAGCAAGCAGATTCTTTTAAAGTAGGTATTGAGGAAATTACTTTTGCAGACCTACCAGTAGAAGATGTGCTTGTTAAGGTGGCCTATTCAAGCATTAATTATAAAGATGCCTTAGCCACGATTCCGAATGGTAATATTGTGAAAGAGTATCCGTTTATTCCAGGTGTAGATATTGCTGGAACAGTCGTCTCATCAAAAAATGCCGCGTTTAAAGCAGGAGATGAAGTCATCGCATTGGGTTATGGAATTGGTGTTTCTCATTTCGGTGGTTACAGTGAATATGCAGCTTTACCTGCTGAATGGGTGATACCGTTACCGAAAGGATTAACCATGAAAGAAGCGATGATTTATGGCACAGCTGGGTTTACGGCTGCACTATCGATTGATCGTTTAGAAGCTAATGGTTTGAAACCAGAACAAGGAGAAGTACTGGTTACAGGTGCAACAGGCGGCGTTGGAAGTATGGCAGTCGCTTTACTAGCCGATAAAGGTTACAATGTCGTCGCTAGTTCGGGTAAAGCACAACAAACAGCGTTTCTTCAAAAAATTGGAGCAAGCTCAGTCGTTTCGCGTGAAGCGGTTTATGATGGGAAGATAAAAGCCTTAGGCACACAAAAATGGGTGGGCGCAGTTGATACAGTTGGTGGAGAAGTATTAGCCTCGCTTTTAAGTCAAATCAAGTATGGTGGCAGTGTAGCAGCAAGTGGATTAACAGCAGGAACTGCCGTGCCAACGATGGTTTTCCCCTTCATTTTACGGGGGATTAATCTATTGGGAATTGATTCAGTTGAATTTCCAAGCACAGACCGACGCGCTTTGTGGCAACGTTTAGCGACTGATTTAAAACCACAAAATTTGGAACAGTTGATTGATGAAGAAATTACATTAGAAGATTTACCAACAGTATTGCCAACCTTATTAAAAGGGCAAGCAGTTGGACGGTACCTTGTGAAACTGTGAACATTTTAGGACAAATTGAAAGAGCGGTTGTAAAACGAAGTGATAACGACTAATATCAATGGTGTAACACTCTTCATACTTATCTACAAATAAGCTTTAAAAAGGAGAGAACCATGAGAAAATTGTTAATGACGTCATTCGTTTATTGTTTATTAGGCCTGGCTTCAGGTGTGTATTATCGTGAGTTCACGAAGTACAATGATTTTACTGGGGATACGCAGTTAAGCGTTATCCATACACATTTACTAATGTTGGGAATGTTTATGTTTTTGATTGTTTTAGTATTGGAAAAAAACTTTCAAATTATGAGCAGCAAGAATTTTAAGTTGTTTTATTATCTTTATAATGCTGGTTTGATTGTGACAGTCACTTTGTTTGTGATTAAAGGCAGTATTACGGTTTTAGGTGGAACAACAGGGAGTGCTTTAGCTGGTATGGCAGGTTTAGGGCATATCTTGCTAACAGTGGGGCTCATGTATTTATTTATTATTTTATTTGAGAAAATTAAAAAGTAATACTGAGTCATCTAGCCACGAATAAATTGGAAACAAGCATGTTGACGTTTTTGTCAGCGTGCTTTTTTATTTGTGGGTATTTATTAATTTTAATATAATTAGGATGTTGGATATCATATAATTGCAACGAGTCAATGTCTCACAACAAAAAAAGGAGTTGAATTTAGTGAAAGAAAGATTACAAGCGGCACTGGACTTACGTTATAAAAATAATGAAAAATCGAATGAAATGCTTGTGGAATTAGTGAAAAAATTTCCAACTGATTCAGTGATTAATTATCAATGTGCTTGGAGTTTTGACCTTCTAAGTAATGAGGTAGCAGCGATTCCTTTGTATGAAAAAGCAATCATGTTAGGTTTGAAGGCGGATGTATTAGAAGATGCGTTAATTGGTTTAGGAAGTTCTTATCGTTCGATCGGGAAATATGATAAAGCGTTGCTGACTTTTGAAACAGCAATCGAAAAATTTCCAACTAATTTAGTTTTTCAGACATTTAAGAGCATGACTCTTTATAATTTAAATGACAGCAAACAAGCTGTTGAGGAGCTACTGAAAATATTAGTGAAATCAACCAATGATGAACATATAAAAAAATACAGTAAAGCATTACTTAACTATGCTGCTGATTTAAATAAGATTGGATAAGTAGCTTGTGATAAAGCGGCACTATAAAAAAACGATTGAGAGAAACACAAGGTTGTGTTCTTACAATCGTTTTTTTTATTTTATGCTTTATGGATGAAGTAATAACTTACCAGTGCTTTGACGACTTTCTAAAAAGCGATGTGCATCAGCTCCATTTTCTAATGCAAAGACTGTGGGTTCAGGTGTTTTAATATGTCCTTCTAGTAACCAATTGAAAAGACGGTTGGCTCTTTCTTGACGTGCCGTTGGGGTTGTTAACACGTTCCACAAATCACCACCGGTTAATGTTTTGGATGTATCCATTAACATACGAGGGTCAATTGGTTCTGGATCACCACCTGCCATGCCATAAAAAACAACAGTTCCAGCAATACGAGTTGCCTCAAAACTAGACATTAAAGTAGCTCCGACAGATTCATAGACAACAGAAACCCCTTTATTCGCAGTGAAATCAAGTGTTTGAGCTACCCACTCATCCTTATAGAGGAAAACAGCGTCTGCACCGATGTTTGAAACTATCGCTGCTTTTTCTAGGGAAGAAGTTAAGCCAATAACAGTAGCGCCTTTCATTTTAGCAATTTGAACTAAATTCTGTCCAACACCGCCTGCTGCGGCATGAACTAACACAGTATCATTATTCTTTATACTATAGCTATCTTCTGTTAAATATTGAGCAGTTAATCCTTGTAGTAGCATGCTTGCAGCTGTATCAAATGAAATGCCTTCAGGTAAGGGAATTGCTTTAGAAATAGGGACAGCAACGTATTCTGCATTTGCATAAGGCACATCAGCAAAGCCGATACGATCTCCAATCGTAATGTGCGAGACATCTTTTCCTATAGCAGCCACGATTCCTGATCCTTCATACCCTAGAATAAAAGGGGGTTGTCCAGCTAAATGATAGTTTCCTTTGCGTCGATACACATCTGCATAGTTTACGCCGATACTTTTCATTTCTAATAAAATTTCATCAGATTTAAGCAACGGTTGGGGTAAATTAGTGCGGTATTCTAAGACGTCAGCAGAACCAAATTTTTCAAAAATTAATGCATTCATAATAAAGCTCCAATCTACTCGTTTTTGTCAGTTTAACGGAATTTTATAAAATAGACAAATTTACTTGCTTTTTTATCACTTGAGTAGTAAAGTGATAGATATAGAAAGTACATAGGAGGAATGAAAATGAACGGATTAATTGGGATTCATCATGTAACAGCTATTACAAGCAGTGCCGAAAAAAACTACGATTTTTTTACAAATGTATTAGGAATGCGTTTGGTTAAAAAAACAGTGAATCAAGATGATATCCAAACCTATCATTTGTTTTTTGCAGATGATAAAGGAAATGCGGGGACAGATATGACGTTCTTTGATTTCCCAGGTATTCCAAAAGGTGAACATGGTACAAACGAAATTTCAAAAACGTCTTTTCGTGTTCCAACAAATGCCTCATTAGAATATTGGTTAGAGCGTTTTGAGAGATTGAATGTTACACACAAATCAATCATCGAACGTTTTGGTGTACGTACGTTATCATTTATTGATTTTGACGACCAACACTATCAGTTGATTTCTGATGAACATAATACGGGTGTTGCTGCAGGCACGCCATGGCAAGCTGGTCCGATTCCATTGGAGCATGCAATTACAGGCTTAGGTCCGATTTTTATTCGCACAGCCCATTTTGATTATATGAAAGAAGTATTAGAAAAAGTATTTAACTTCAAAGAAAAAGCAGTATCTGATTTTGATCACCTTTTTGAAGTGGGTGAAGGAGGAAATGGTGCTCAAGTAATTATTGAGGACAATCCATTGTTACCACAAGCACGCCAAGGTTATGGTAGTGTGCATCATGTGGCATTCCGTGTGGAGAATCGTGAAGTTTTAGAAGAGTGGATCAATCATATTCAATCATATGGTTTAAACACATCAGGCTATGTTAATCGACATTTCTTCGAATCGTTGTACTCACAAGTCGCACCACAAATATTATTTGAATTAGCTACAGATGGTCCTGGCTTTATGGGGGATGAACCTTATGAGACACTCGGTGAAAAATTATCATTACCTCCATTCCTCGAACCAAAACGAACAACAATCGAAAAAAGTGTTCGTCCGATTAATACAGTTCGTAGCACAATTAACTACACAAAAGAGTAGTTAATATTCAGTGTTAATTAAACGGATGAGTTGCAATATTAGCCTAGGGAGAGTAAAGTTAGACGAGAGAAATAAATTATGTCAAGGAGCGCAATCAATGGAAAAAAACACATTAGGATCATTAATTTGGTTACGCATAATCCGCTTTACAAATATTAGTAATCAACTCTCTAATGAATTTTTAAAAGAATTCGGGCTAACAACTGCACAATTTGATGTACTTGTACAAATACAAGTATATAAATCAATTACACAGATGGAACTGGCAGAGAAAGCAACTGTAACTCAGGGTGGTATTTCAAGGATGTTAACGCGATTGGAAAAAGAAGGTTATATTAATCGTACACAGGATTGGAAAACAAAATACATCACTCTAACAGAAAGTGGCGAAGAAATCGTTAATAAGGCAATGCCGCATCAATTGAAATTTCAAACTTCATTTTTTGAAGACGCATTGACAGAATCAGAGCAAAAAACATTGTATCAGTTAATGACAAAAGTTCATAAGAACAGTTTAAAAAAACAATAAACATAGGAAGGGCAGCTCTTTATTTGAAGCGAGCCCTTCTTTTCAGAAAATCAATTGACTAGTCAATTAAAAGGAGGGTTTATATGTCATTAGTAAAAGGTCATCACCATGTATCGATGTTTACAAAAGATGCACGAATGAATAAACAATTTTATACAGAAGTGTTAGGGTTAAGATTAGTGAAAAAAACAGTAAATCAAGATAACCCAAGTATGTATCATCTTTTTTATGGTGATACGACAGGCAGTGTGGGAACTGAACTTTCTTTTTTTGAATTACCTCGTGCAGGGCATACAACAAAAGGTAGCAATAGTATTAGCCGCATAGGTTTGCGAGTGCCATCAATCGAGAGTTTAACCTTTTGGCAAAGGCGTTTTAATTCCAAAAATGTGATTCATGATTCCATTACAACATATGCTGGGTATTCAGCATTGCCGTTTGAGGATCCTGAAGGTTTGGAATTGGTATTATTGGTTGATGAAAACACAACAATACCATCTAGCTGGCACTATTGGCAGCACTCTCCCATTGCTGAAAAACACTCTATTATGGGAATTCACATCATCGAAACTCAAGTGAAACGAGCCGAGCGATTTGGAAAAATGCTCACGGAAGTTTTTGAATATGAAGAAAAAATGAGTGATGAAGAAGGAATACTTTACAAAAATAAAGCACATGGTGGTAGTAATATCATCGTCAAAAAAAATGAAGGTTCCGTGCAAAAACCTGGCAAAGGAAGCATCCATCACTTTGCTTTAGCTGTAGAGAGCAAGGAAGAGTTAGTCCTAATTGAACAACGTGTTCAGCAAAGAGGTTATCATTCATCGGGTATTGTGAATCGTTATTACTTTGAGAGCCTTTATTTTAGGGAACTAAATGGTATTTTAATTGAAGTCGCAACGATGGGACCTGGTTTTTTAATCGATAGTAAAGAAGAGCAATTGGGAGAAAAACTAGATTTACCTCCGTTTTTAGAAGAGCGTAGAGCAGAAATAGAAGCAGGGTTATCCCCTTTAAATTAAGGAGTGAATAAAATGGAAAAATACCGGATAGATACAACAAAAGGAATGGAATTTGGATTATACTCAATTGGTGATTTAGTACCTAATCCACATACAGGCACTGCAATTCCTGCACAACAGCGCATTCAAGAACTTGTTAAAACAAGCCAATTAGCTGAAAAAGCAGGTCTAGATGTTTTTGCTGTTGGTGAAAGTCATGAAGCATATTTTACAACACAAGCGCATACTGTGATTTTAGGAGCAATTGCTCAAGCAACAGAACGGATTAAAATTGCCAGCTCCGCTTCCGTTATTAGCACCGCGGACCCGGTAAGACTTTACGAAGATTTTGCAACGATTGATTTACTATCAAATGGGCGTGCAGAAATTGTTGCAGGGCGTGGTTCTCGTATTGGTGCTTATAGCTTACTTGGGTATGATGTGCAGGATTATGAAGAGTTATTTGAAGAAAAATTAGAGTTATTATTGCAGCTTAATCGTGAAGAACGCGTTATTTGGGAAGGGCAGTTTCGTGCACCTTTAAACAATGCGACAATATTACCACAACCTTTAAATGGTAATTTGCCGATTTGGCGTGCTGTTGGTGGACCGCCTGCCAGTGCAATTAAAGCGGGTCGAGCAGGTGTACCGATGATGCTTACAACTTTAGGTGGCCCTGCATCGAATTTTAAGATTGCAGTAGACGCTTATCGTGAAGCTGCAACTGCCAATGGCCATGATTCAAAGGCATTGCCAATAGCAACAACGAGTCTATTTTATGTTGCAGAAAATTCTCAGGATGCATTACGTGAATATTACCCTCATTTGAACATGGGGATGCAAGCAATTCGTGGCGGTGGTTATCCAAAACAACAATTTGCACAAGCGATAGATAAAAGAGATGCTTTGATGGTAGGGAGCCCTCAACAAATTATTGAAAAAATGCTTTATCAATATGAATTATTCGGACAACAACGTTTTATGGCACAAATTGATTTTGGTGGCGTTCCAATGGACAAAATTGAAAAAAACATTGAATTAATTGCGACAGAAATTATGCCAGCGATTAAAAAATACACAAAAAAATAAGGTGGAGATTACATGCATATTGTTGGATTATCCGGTTCAAATGTAGGATCTAAAACACGCACAGCAATGAATGTAACCATGGATTTTTTAACGAAAAAACACCCCGATGCTGAAGTGACAATGATTGATTTAGCAAATTATGAAATGGTTTTTAGTGATGGTCGTGATTATCGTACCTACACAGGTGATACTAAATATATTGCTGAGACTATTATGGCAGCTGATGCAATTATAATAGGAACGCCTATTTTTCAGGCATCGATTCCTGCAATTCTAAAAAACATTTTTGATTTATTACCCGTTAATGCCTTCCGTGACAAAGTTGTGAGTATGTTTGTTACAGCAGGTTCTGCAAAACATTATTTAATTGTCGAACATCAACTCAAACCAATCTTAACTTATATGAAAGCACAAGTAGTTGAAACTTATGTTTTTATGGAAGAAAAAGATTTTTCACGTAATGAATTGATTAATGATGATAGTGTTTTTCGTTTAGAGCGGTTAGTTGACGATACTTATACAATGATTAATGTGTTAGAGAAAATTAGAATTGAAAAAGACGAAGCGTATGATTTTTAATCCGTTTTAAAAACATCTTTTATCACTAAAAGGTGTTTTTTTATATTGACAAAAAGTTGAAAAAGAGTGATACTATAATTGTGTTAGTTTCACTAACTAACTATTATTAAAGTTAATGTTAGTGATATTTTTTTAATAGATAGTTCGAGACGATAGATTAGAAATAGAAAGGCAGATTATAAATGGAAAAAGAGAAATTATTTACAAAAGATTTTATCACAACATCAGTCGTTAACTTCGTGTTAACATTGTCGATGTATTTGTTACTTGTTGTAATGGCAACTTATGCGATTGAAACACATGCAGCATCTGCAAGTATGGCTGGTTTTGTTGCAAGTATTTTTATTATTGGTTCATTATGCGGTCGTTTATTTGCGGGTCGTTTAATTACGAAACTAGGGACTAAAAAAATGTTAATCATCGGTACTATTTTATTTTTGATTATGACGTTATGTTATTTTATACCGAGCAACCTGTTACTTTTAATGGCCATTCGCTTGATTCATGGGATTGGTTTTGGGATTGCAACAACAGCAACCGGAACAATCGTTTCACAAGTTATGCCGGCTAGTCGTGGAGGAGAAGGTATCGGTTATTTTAGTTTAAGTACTGTTCTTTCAACTGCAATTGGTCCGTTAATTGGTATTTATTTAATGAGAACACAGGGGTTCGAGAGTATTTTTGTATTTTCATTTATTATAGGTGTTGTGAGTCTGTTACTTACATTAGTTATTAAACCACCTTATATCATTTCACATGTACAACAAACGGGTTTTAAATGGAGTCAGTATTTTGAAGTGCGTTCGTTACCAATTTCATTGATGATGTTTTATGGAGCATTGGCATACTCAAGTATACTTTCATTTATTACCGCCTATGCTGCTGAAGTTAATTTAATATCTGCCGGGAGT
This sequence comes from Brochothrix thermosphacta DSM 20171 = FSL F6-1036, assembly GCF_036884295.1. Classification (NCBI taxonomy): domain Bacteria; kingdom Bacillati; phylum Bacillota; class Bacilli; order Caryophanales; family Listeriaceae; genus Brochothrix; species Brochothrix thermosphacta. The sequence goes on along the minus strand of NZ_CP145608.1, from coordinate 2,039,068 downwards.
TTATATTTCCTAGTTTATGCTTTGATTATTTTGGCATCACGTCCATTTACAGGAAGAATTATGGATATACGTGGTGGTAATAGCATCATCTACCCAGGCATTATTTTGTTTGCAATTGGTTTGGTTCTTCTTAGTCAGAGTACATCTACACTGATGTTTTTATTAGCAGCGGCAATCATTGGTTTAGGGTACGGTAATTTCCAATCAGCAACGCAAGCTATTGCGGTTAAAGCTGCACCTAAGGAACGAATGGGTTTAGCAAATTCAACCTATTTTATTTTTCTAGATTTAGGTCTTGGTTTTGGACCAGTTGCATTAGGTTATCTTATTCCAACATTCGGTTACCGAGGCGTTTATCTAGGGTTGGCTGCTTATATGGTAGTTGGAATTTTTGTTTACTTCCTTTTACACGGTCGTAAAGATAAACAGCTACTGGCAGAAACGACCTAATAATGACACATTTTGCTCACAAACTCGCGGTTCCTTTGTGCTAAAATAATAATATAAAGGATTCGGGGGAATGTTATGCAAATAGCTATAGGGATAGTAATGGCGATGGGTTTAATTTTCAGCATCATATTTTGCATAAAAGTATGGCGTACAAAGTAAATAATCAGTCATAAAAAAATGAGATGTAGTTGTCCATTTTGTTGTTATATATAATCGTAAACACACCTGTTGGTGTGTTTTTTTGTTTTTGATCCTAGTAATGGTTGTTCTAAAACACAAAATTTTTCAGCTTATCGATCAATAGTTTTAACTAAACTAATGTGCTCTCTTTTCAAATGAAGTGCAATGTAAAAATACTGAAAAACATTCACAGGAAATAGGGGCTTTTCAATAATTTGGTTGAAAGGTACTCACAAGTTATGAATATAAGGAATGAGACTCCTAGGTCATTAATATAAGGAAAGGTACTTCTAAGTTATTAATAGATAGAAGGATTGGTACTCACAAGTTATGAATATAAGGAATGGTACTTCTAAGTTATTAATAGATAGAAGGATTGGTACTCGCTTGCGCTCCGTCCCATACTAATCTCGTAAAGCGGATAAATCTGCTACGATATTAGCACCCATACTAATCTCTTAAAGCGGATAAATCTGCTACGATATTAGCACCCATACTACTTTCGTAAAGTGGATAAATCCGCTCAGATATTAGCACCCATACTATTTTCGTAAGGTGGATAAATCCGCTACGATATTAGCACCCATACTACTTTCGTAAAGTGGATAAATCCGCCACGATATTAGCACCCATACTACTTTCGTAAGGTGGATAAATCCGCTACGATATTAGTATTATAAGTTAACAAACTTATGTTAAGATTAAAGGAGTCAGAGTAACGATTATAAAAGGGGCAAAACAATGGAAAAATGGTATCAATTAGATAATGCTGCAAAAGTATTCCCATCTGTAACAAGTGAACGAAATTCTTCTGTTTTTCGAGTTGCAGCCATATTAAAAACAGAAGTTAAGCCTGAGGCATTAAAAGAAGCGATAAAAATAACATTATTACGTTATCCAATGTTTACCGTACAGTTGCGTAAAGGTGTTTTTTGGAATTATTTAGATGATAATCAAAAAGAATTGAAGATAGAAGAGGAGCAAGATTTTCCTTGCAGTACCATTCACACTGAACAAAATAATGGTTATTTATTCCGTGTGCTTTATTATAAGAAACGCATAGCAGTAGAAATGTTTCATGCATTAACTGATGGTAATGGTGCAATCGAATTTTTAAAAACGTTATTGTACTATTACTTTAAAAATAATGGCAATTCGTTCACTGTGGGCAGCGACATTCTAACTGCAGAATCGACGAATAGTTTAGCTGAAGCAGAGGACAGTTTCCAAAGGTATTATAAACCGTGTTATGTTGAAACTACGGAAAATCAAAAAGCATATCATATCAAAGGTATGCCCTTTAATACACCAGGGACAAATGTGACTCATGGGGTTGTCAGTGCAGCTGCACTTAATGCATTGGCAAAAAAAGAGAATGTGACGATTACGGCGTTATTAACAGGTATTCTTATTTATGCTATTCATCAAACGAGAGTACAATATGACCGTAAAAATCAACCGATTGTTGTAGCTGTCCCAGTTAATTTAAGAAAAGCGTTCCCTTCTAAAACCTTACGTAATTTTTTTGGTGTTGTTAATATCGGTGTGTTTGTTGAAAAAGAAACCACAATCAGCAGTATTATTAAACGTTGTAACAGCATGCTAGTACATAAAACGAGCAAAGAACATTTACAAAACCTTATTTATAACTACGTATCGCTTGAACGAAAAAAGTCAGCTTATTTTGTTCCACTTTTTCTTAAAAGCTATTTTATGAATATTGGTTTTCAAAAATTAGGTGAAAATAAAAAGACCATTTCAATGTCTAATTTAGGTAGGGTGAATTTTCCACCTGAAATGGCGGATGAGATAGAGGCGTTAGAAACAATTATGTATCCGACAAAAAACAGTCCACTTAATTGTAGTTTATGTACTGTGGGTGATCGTATGACTATTACCTTTGCACGTAATATTGTTGATGTTGATATCTTACAATTTTTCTTTACATACCTCTCAAAAGAATTAGAGTTAGATGTAGAAATATATTCAAATGATTGGGGTGTGTTAGATGACTAAGTGTATTCGATGTCATGTCAATATAGCTGAGCAACATTTACATTGCCCATTATGTGGTCATAGTTTGAAAGAAGAAAAATCTGCACAAACAACTTATCCTGACTATACAATTCATTATAAAAAGGTCAATCGTATTTCAAAAGAAAAAATATTTTTGTTTTTATCTATTAGCGTTGTAATGGTTGCGTTGACTATCAATTTACTGACATTAAATCTAAATAGCGTATTTTGGTCTGTTATTGTCGGTTTTGGTATTTTTTACTTATGGATTGTTATTAAGGGTACGCTACTTGCAAAAAATCACATTGGTAAACGATTGCTGTATCATTATATCTGGCTGGCGTTGTTTTTCTTTGTGATTGATCTTTGCTTAGGATTTGAACAGTGGTCAACCAACTATACAATACCTTTGCTTGGTATGGGTGCAACCTTTTTAATGACACTCATCGCACTTTGGAAACGTTCGTTATGGCAAGATGATATCGGTTATATTTTTGCAATGTTTTTTATCAATTTATGCCCAATGTTGTTATTTATATTCAACTTATCATCAGTTATTTGGCCAACAATTGCGACGATTGTGTACTCGTTAATAACGATTATCGGCATGATTATTTTCTCAGATAAACAGTTTAAAGCGGAGCTTGTTAAACGTTTTCATTTTAGATAATAACGACTAATTTGCAGTAACCTATCTTTTATCAAGATAGGTTGTTTGTTAATACTATGTTAAAATAACTATATAATTAGTTAAAAGGAGCGATTTAATGGAATTACAAAATGTACTTGAAATGAATCATATTGCTAAGGAATTCGGTAATAGGACAGCATTAAAAGATATCTCAATTAACATTAAACGTGGTGAAATATTAGGCTTTTTAGGACCTTCTGGAGCCGGAAAAACAACAACCATAAAAATACTAACAGGGCAGTTAAAACAAACAAGCGGTACTGCCATTTTATTAGGAAAAGATACGCGTGAAATCAATGAGTCAATCTATGAACAAATTGGTATTGTGACAGATAATAGTGGTTTATATGAAAAACTCAGCGTCTATGATAATCTTCACTATTTCGCAAAATTACTGAATGTTGAGACAAAACGAATTGATCAAGTTTTACAGCGCGTTGGACTATTAGAAGATAAGAAAAAACCAACAGGTAAATTATCTAAAGGGATGAAACAGCGTCTTGTCTTGGCACGTACAATTTTACATCAGCCCAAAATGCTTTTTTTAGATGAACCTACTAGTGGTCTTGATCCATCTACAGCCAGTGAAATACATGAATTGTTATTGGAGCTTCGTGATCAAGGGACAGCGATCTTTTTAACAACTCATAACATGGAAGAAGCAACTAAACTATGTGATAATGTCGCTCTATTATTTCAGGGAGAAATTGTTGAATCAGGTAAGCCAAAAGAAGTGTGTTTAAAATATAATACATCAAAAGCATATAAAGTTTTACTGAATGACGGTACTCAAGTTGAGTTACAAAATACAAAAGAAGATATGCAGAAATTAACAGATTGGTTATCAGCTGATGAAGTTATGACTCTGCATTCAACGGAGCCAACACTAGAAACTGTCTTTCTCACAGTTACAGGGAGGGAATTACAATGAACATCTCATTAAGAAAAGTTAAGGTTATTTTCATGATGAAACTAAGAATGATATTGGCGAATTTATCAATTATGATTGGTCCATTAATGGCGCTAGGCTTTGTATTTATGTATCGTAAAATAATGCCAAGTGGCGGTAATGCAGAAGAAGCTCAATTTATGCAATCCTATTTTTTACAGTTAGGATTACTTTTTAATATTATGATGACAGGGATTATGGCATCAAGTATGCCTTTAGCAGAAGAGAAAGAAAAAAACACATTACGAGTGTTAATGACTTCTTCAGTAAAAGGGAGCGAGTTTTTCATTGGTAGTATGGCACCTGTGCTTTTGATTATGGTTATTGTTAATATATTACTATTGCCAGTGAGTGGTGTTTCTGGAATAAATATTGGTTTATATATCTTAATAACAACATTTTCGAGTTTAATCACATTGATTATCGGTGGTCTTGTAGGGTTAGTAGCTAATACGCAAATGACGGCTTCGTTATTATCGGTACCTTTAGTGATGGTATTAATGATGATCCCCTTGTTCTCTAATATGAACGAAGGAATGGCAAAAGTTGCCGATTACTTATATACAGGTGGTATGAGTGAATCGATTGCTAATCTAGCTTCAAAATCTGCTGATCCGATTTCAACACATACAGTGATTGTGCACTTTATTTGGTTAATTGTTAGTTTAGTTGCGTTTTTATATTATTATAAACGACGTGGTCTAGATAACGATTAAATCTAGTAGAATAAGGAGAAATTATGAAAAAATTATTGTTGGGTTTATCGGTAGCTTTAGCTAGTTTTATCTTTTTTTTGCCAACACTTATTATGGCATCAGAAGAATATTTTGAGATTTACCTTGTGAAAATAATTTCGTCTTCAATTGCGCTGGCAACATTGAGCCTTATTTGTTTGTATAGTGCATTTAAAACTAAGTATTAGAATAAAAAACTTTAAGATAAAAAATTCAGTAAATTTTAATTAAGATAATCTGTGATTAATGATTGGCCTTTTGATGTTTCAAGAGCCATCTATTACTCTAGATTATTTTTTTTGAGTTTAATAGATACAATTGGCCAAATAATAGCTGTTTTTTTTTGCATTAAATACTTTAAACTGATAATAACAGAATAATCTGTTTTTTATCAAAGCGGTTGTTCTGAAGAATAGGATGGGATTTATGATAAAGAAAAGAAGCGTTGTAAGAATTGTGTTGGGAATGATTGTTTTACTTTTTTTAGCAAAACCAAGTATTATACAAGCGGATACACTGAATGAATTTAAATTGAAAAATGGTATCAATGGTGTTGAAATTTTGTTAGAACAACCAGAAGTTTTTCCTTTAGATAAAGAGCCAATACTTTCAAAAAACGCAAGATACATTGATTATTCTGCGACTATTTATGAAGCAACAAATAAATCTTCATCGGTAGAAATTAAATATAAGGCAGAGGCAGTTAATAATAGCAAAAAAGCAGATACTATAAAAAGAACTGTCACACGTAATAAATTTTTAAAAGGCAGTGTTTCAACAACTGCAGATTTTAAAATGATTGCAGCTAAAGTGGGAGTGAAAGCAGAGATTGGGGTTGGAAAATCTAAGACTGTTACAACTCAGCATACTTGGACTATTCCTGCTAAAACAAAAACAACGATTAAATTTGGTTCGAAAGTATATACTACTCGTGGTAACATCGTTAGATATGATAGAGGAAAAGTTATTAAGAGAAAACCAGTCGATGCAAAGTATTCACACTGTGAATACACATCTAAAGTATCTAAAAAAATAAAATAATAGTAGGATATTTAATTTTAGTATAATCAAATAGCGATTTTTATAGAGCAAAGGAGCTAAAGTCATGAAATTTTTTTTAATAGTTAGTGTAATGTTAGTTATCTTACTTGGGGGCTGTGCAGTTAATACTGCTTCAGTAGAAAAAGAAGGGAAAACAAATAATACAACGGAACAAAAAGAATACGATTCGTTGGATGACTACTTTGAAGAACTTACAGGTGATGGTGTGTCGATATCAAAACCTACGTTTACAATTGAAGGGAAAAAATTGAACATATTTTTTGAGGTAGGTTACCCTCAGAAAATTATCGACAAATTAAAGAATACAAAACAGATGAGCTACTATCAGGTTATCGAAGAAGAGGGTAACGGTATCTTAGCTAAATATACAAAAACTATTGAAAATAAATCAGCACTCTATGCGGGATCACCTTTTTATGAAAATGATTTAAATACATTGGAGGAAAAAGATGGTTTCTATTTTTATAAAATAGAAGTCCCATTGTTGAAAAAACCGACTAAAGTAGATAAGACTAAATTAATGGATGGTAAATATTATGCACTGGTTTTCTTAAATGAGAAAAAAGAACAAAAAAATGTAATACATGGTCTTGATCAGGGACTTCATCAATAGGTTTCGCCTTTTAGTAAATAAAAAGCAAAGTTTTTCATAGTTAAAACCAACAATTCGAAAAGTTGTTGGTTTTTTTTGAACACTTTTACAGCAGTAATAACAAATCACCGTTATAATAGAATGGTACGATTAAAATAAAAACTTTTTAGTGATCATTAGTGATTGCTCGAACATACAGAAGGAGACTTACAGTTTTGAAAATAGTAGGATTAGTAGGCGCAGTGATTGGCACAAAGACACTTACTGCGATGGAACGAACGCTTACGATGCTGGAAAACGAGTACCCACAACATGAAGTGACGTTGATTGATATCAGCGAGTATAAGGTTGCTTATAGTGATGGGCGGCATTATCAAGAATATACGGGAGATACATTGTATATCACCGAGACATTGATGGCAGCTGATGCTTTAATTGTTGGAACACCAACTTTTCAAGCGTCTATCCCTGGCGCATTAAAAAACATTTTTGATTTATTACCAATCGATGCCTTAAAACATAAAACAGTAGGCATCATAGTCACAGCAGGAACACAAAAACATTTCTTAATGATAGAACAACAGCTAAAGCCGATTCTTTCTTACATGAAAGCTAATTTATTGCCTTCTTATGTATTTTTAGAAGAAGCGGACTATCAAAATAAAGCGATAATAAACTTAGCGGTACTGAATCGACTTGATGAAATGGGTCATCAGTTAGTACAAACAGCTGAAGAAAAAGTCTAAATAAATAACACTCTGCAATGGATAATTGTAAAGAGTGTTATTTTTTTTTGACTAAATAGGCTGATATTATACAATTGTTTCCAAAAGGTACTTATGAAACAAAAAAGTACCTTGTTGTCTTTTAGTACCTATTAAACCATAATATAGAATATCGAATCGAAGGAATAAAGGAGGAAAAGCAATTATGGATCAAACGAGGAAAATTAATCCAGCCTTGACCTTACTCGCATTGGCAATCAGTGCTTTTGGGATAGGGTCAACAGAATTTATTAGCGTAGGATTATTACCGCTAATTGTCAGTGATCTGGGCGTCACTTTAAGTAATGCCAGTTTAACCGTATCACTCTATGCAATTGGTGTTACGATAGGCGCACCTGTTATGACTGTTTTAACATCAAAATTTTCACGAAAAAATGTCTTGTTATTGGTCATGGTAGTATTCATTATCGGTAATCTGATTGCAGCACTATCTCCTACATTTACAATCTTATTAGTAGGTCGTGTTGTATCAGCATTAGCACATGGTGTATTTATGTCGATTGCCTCAGTGATTGCAGCCGATGTGGTAGCGCCAAATAAAAGAGGGAGCGCAATTGCTCTCATGTTTACCGGATTAACTGTGGCTACCGTCACAGGTGTGCCACTTGGAACCTTTATTGGACAAGCAACGCAATGGCGTTACTCATTTATTTTCATTGTGTTAATCGGTGTCATTGCTTTAATTGCAACGCTTCTGTTAGTGCCAAAAAATCTTTCAAAAGGCGCTGCCATTTCACTGGGAGATATTGGTAAAGTATTAAGTAATTTCCGTTTATTGTTAGTGTTATTGATTACAGCACTCGGATACGGTGGGATATTTGTTGTATATACATACATATCACCCGTTTTAAAAGAATTTATGGGCTATTCAGACAGTGCCATCGTTCTTATATTAGTAATATACGGAGTGATGGTAGCCATCGGTAATACGATTGGAGGCCGTTTATCGAATAATCGTCCACTACGAGCGGTGTTCTTTGTATTTATATTAAAAGCATTTAACATGTTATTAATTTTAGCCTTTCTTAATTTCCATCTACTTGGGTTGTTCGCAGTGTTGCTCATGGGGTTATTTTCTTTTATGAATGTTGCTGGGTTGCAACTGTTAGCTGTGCAATTAGCTGAAAAATATGTGCCAAATGCAATAGCTATGGCATCAGCGTTAAATATTTCAGCTTTTAATATTGGTATTGCTCTAGGTTCATATATTGGTGGTAGAGTGATAACCACTGTGGGGTTACAATGGACACCATTATTTGGTTTCATCATGGTATTTATCGCTGCCATAATTACATTGATATGGTTATTAGTTGACCGCGAAAAAAATAAAAAATATTAGGAGGAATTATAATGATTAAAAGTTTAACAGATACAGTCGTATTAAATAATGAAGTAGAAATGCCAGGTTTTGGTTTAGGTGTATTTAAAGTAGAGGATGGACAAGACGTTGCTGAAATGGTTAAAACAGCAATAGAAGTAGGCTATCGTAGTATTGATACCGCGGCGATTTATGGCAATGAAGCGGGTGTTGGAGCTGGAATCGCAGCTGGTTTAGTAGCTACGGGATTAAAAAGAGAAGATCTTTTATCACATCTAAGATTTGGAATGATGGTTTAACCTATGAAGAAGCTCAAGCTGCTTATCAAACGAGTTTAGATAAATTAGGCTTAGACTATTTAGATTTGTATTTAATTCATTGGCCAGGTAATGATAAATACATGACGGCGTGGCGCGCTTTAGAAGATTTATATCTGGATGGAAAAATAAAAGCTATTGGTGTCAGCAATTTCCAAATATCACATTTAGAAACATTATTAGCAGAGGCGCGAGTTGTACCTGCTATAAATCAAGTTGAATTACATCCACGCCTTAGCCAAATACAAATACGCGAATTTGGAAAAAAACATGGTATTCATATTGAAGCCTGGTCACCATTGATGCAAGGTGAGTTGTTAAATAATGAAACGATTGTAACAATTGCTAAAAAATACAATAAATCAGCAGCACAAATCATTCTGCGTTGGGATGTTCAAAATGAGGTAATTACGATTCCAAAATCAGTTAAACGTGAGCGTATGATTGCTAATGCAGATTTGTTTGATTTTGAATTAACCACTTTTGAGATGATAGAGTTGAATAACATGAACATGGATACAAGAGTGGGACCAGACCCAGATACTTTTGATTTTGCATAAAATAACAGTTATAAATTAGCTTGTTACGTTTCATGAAATGTAAAAGTAGATAGGTTGGAGTCTTTGTTTTAACTAAAAAACGTTTCAAACCATGGCATCGAGTGCTAAGGTTTGAAACGCTTTTTTTATAAAGTTTTTTTCATTTCAATATGAGGGATGCCTTCTTCAAAAAAGATATCAGAGGATTTCTCATAACCAAGTTTATTATAAAAACCTTCGGCTTGTGTTTGTCCGTGTAATTTAGCAAACGTCATTTGTTTGTCACGAGCAATATTTTCTAAACCAGTCATAATTAAACGGCCCACACCGCCTTTACGATATTCGGCAAGCACGCAAATGCGTTCCATTTTAGCGCAGTCATCTATAAAACGGAGACGAGCAGCACCGATTGTTTTTTCATTATCAACAAGAATAAGATGAATAGCAGTCGAACCGAGTGAATCAAAGTCATCAAGTTCGTGTGCGGCATCCACACCTTGTTCATCAACGAAGACAGTAAAACGAATTTTGAAAGCTTCTTGTAATTGTTCTTTAGTTGTTACTTGGATAAAATGCATCTAAAAAATCCCCCTATAAGTAAAGTTGTCCTTAAGTATAGCATGGAATTTCTAATGAATACAAACAGACCAGAACTAAATATCAGCTCTGGCCCCGTGAAATTAACGAGTAGAAATAATAATTTTTTAGTATAACCCGTCAGTCGCTTCTTTGGTACTAATATAAATGTTTTTCGTTTGTGAGTATGCATCTAACATCATTTTATGGGTTTCGCGTCCATAACCTGATTTTTTAACACCGCCAAAAGGTGCACCAGCTGGAATTTGATTATAGGTATTTACCCAAATACGACCTGTTTCGATGCCGCGTGCGACTTTCAAAGCAGTATTGATATTGGTTGACCAGACACCACCGCCAAGACCATATTCAGAATCGTTGGCAAGCTCAATGACCTCTTCGATTGTTTTAAACTTAATAACGGAGGCAACAGGCCCAAAAATCTCTTCTTTTGCAACGCGCATGTTATTATCAACATTACCTAATAGAGTGGGTGCTAAGAATGCGCCTTTATTGTTACCATCAACTTCAAGCGTCATACCACCAGTAATAACTTCTGCACCTTCCTCGGTACCAATCTTTATATATTCTTTGATTTTTTCAAGTTGACGTTGATTTACTTGGGCGCCCATTTGCGTGTCCATCTCCCATGGCAAACCAACTTTTACATTCTCAAATGCAGTTTTCAAGGCTGCAATAAATTTATCATAAATACCTTCCTGAACAAAAATACGAGAACCTGCACAACAAACTTGACCTTGATTAAAGAGAATGCCCAATTGAGCCCCTTCAATGGCACGGTCAAAAGGCATATCATCAAAGAAAATATTTGCTGATTTTCCACCAAGTTCCAATGTTGCAGGAATTAATTTTTTGGCAGCTTGCTCAGCAACTTCATAACCAATTTCAGTTGAACCGGTGAAGGCAAGTTTATCAAAACCATCATGTTTTAACATATAGTCGCCAGAATCAGACCCACGGCCTGTGATTAAGTTAACAACGCCTGGAGGTAAGACCTGATCTAATAATTTAAATAATTCAAGCAAGCTTAGGCTTGTAGATGAAGAGGGGTGGATAACCAGAGTATTCCCCGCTGCGATAGCAGGAGCGATTTTCCATGCAGCCATTAATATTGGAAAGTTCCAAGGAACAATTTGTCCCACAACACCAATAGGTTCTTTTAATATAATGGATAAGGTATCTTCATCAAAATCTTTGACACTGCCTTCTTCTGCACGAATAACACCAGCAAAATAGCGGAAGTGATCCGCTGAAAATGGAACGTCAACTGATGATGTTTCTCGAATGGGTTTTCCGTTATCAAGTGTTTCAATCATGGCTAAACGCTCTTTGTTTGCATCAATCAAATCAGCAATTTCTAGCAACATCTTACTTCGAGAGACAACATCTACTTTTTTCCAAGTAGGAAAGGCATTACGAGCAGCTAAAACAGCCGCATCAACATCAGCATGGGTTGCGTCAACAAAAGTAGCAAGAGCGTCTCCGTTGCTAGGATTTTCAGCAGTAATAAGAGAGGCTCCAGCAGGAGTTATCCACTTTCCGTCAATATATAATCCGTAGTGATCATCTGTAATTTTAGTCATTTCTAAAACATCCTTTCGATAGTAGAATACAATATAGAAAGCGCTTACAAATAAAGTGTAAATGATTTGGAAGTATTTGTAAAATGATATAGCTTATAAAGCATTGACGATGACGACTAATAAAAGGTGTTTATTTGTATTAATAGAGAGTGTGATTAACTTGAGGATGTTGAATGATTTGTATTAATGGGTATTAATTTTATAAGATAGAAAAAAACCTCCTAATTTAATTATTAGAAGGTTTTAAAAATAGTCTAGTTAACAACATGCATACTTTTTTTACGGAATAATTTTTGCTTTTTAATTACAGTATCAACTCCGCCGATTAAAACAATTGAGCGGGTATCGATTACTTTTTTTAAGACCGAAGCTGTAACACCGCGTAATTGTTTACCCATCACGACACCAACAGCGTCATGTCGACCAATGGAACAGACGGTTCCTTTAGGTTTATAATAAAAATCTTTAGCGGGTTTTTGATTAAAGATAGCTACAATATTTGCTGCCGCACAATCAGCTTGTTGCATTGCGATTTGAGCGGTTGTTGGATAAGGTAAGCCTGTAACATCATCGATGACAATCGAACAGTCTCCAATCATCATAACATCTTCACAGTCAGGTACAGTGAGATTATTATTAACTAACACACGCCCACGATCAGATTTGAAATCTGAATTTGTAATGACTGAACTCCCTCTAACGCCACCAGCCCAGACAAACATATCAGCAGTGAGCTCAGATGAGTCAGTTGATGCTTTACTTTCTTTATAGAAAACACTATTTGCAGTTATATTAGCCACGCGACCTTTGATAAAAGTAACGCCTTTTTTCTCTAATTTTCCAATTATATAACCACTGAGGTCTTCTGAAAACATCGGCAAAACATTGGATTGCACACAAGAAACAGAGACTTGGTCACGCTTCAAATGAGCCGCTTTTGTAAGAAAAGGCAGCTGTTCCATTAATTCACCAATATACTCTATACTTGTAAAACCAGCCCCACCAACAACAATTGATAATTTTTCTCCTGGTTTCACAGCACGTAATTTCTCATTTAATTGTTTATAAATATGTTCTACAGACGGGATATTTGTTATCTGGTAAGCATAGTCACTTAAACCTTTAATCCCAAATGATTCGAACTCAAAGCCAAGTGCGATAAGTAAGTAGTCGTACCTGAGCGGTTCACGATTCTCAAATACAATCGTTTTACTGTGATGCTCAATTTTAGATACAGTCGCTTTAATAAAAGTTGTGTATTGAGGGTCTACCACACTAGAAACGGGATAACAGATGTCACCTGGGCTAGCAGCTCCAGTGGCAACTTCGTGCAATGCTGTTTTTTCACAATGATAACTATTCTTGTTGACCAATACAATCTCAGCATTCGGTTTTAAATCTTGTAATCGTTTAAGTGCTCTTAAACCACCATAACCAGCACCTAAAATAACAATTTTTTTCTTAACCAAGCTACTCAACTCCTTTTGTCTTATAAGACAAACTCTTGACACAATTTCAGTATAACGCAAATGAAAGTTCTTTACAATCGTGTAAATGTTGTATATAGTGTAGTGTTTTGCACAAAAAAGAAAGCGCTTGCATCCAAGCGGGAATCATAAAACGGAAATTATGTATAAAATAATGAATAAAAAGAGTTATTTATGTATAAAAAAGCTTAATTATTTATAAAAAAGGGTTGACGTGTATAATTATTACATGTAAAATAATTAACTATAGAAGTAAATAATAAATGAATTATTAATTGAAAATAATACACACAAAATTGAATTGAAATGGGGAAAAAAAATGAAGAAAATTGTATTGATACTAATGATGGCATCGTTATTTGTACTAGCAGCATGTGGCGCTAATGCAGATGCGCCAACTAAAAAAGATGATAATGGTAAAAAGACATTAGTAATGGGAACAAGTGCGGATTATCCACCGTTTGAATCAGTTGATACAAAAACAAACAAAATTGTTGGATTTGATATTGATGTTGCTAACTACATTACAAAGAAATTAGGGTATAATTTAGAAGTGAAAGATCAAAAATTTGGTGGTTTAATAGCAGCACTTAATCAAGACAGTATTGATTTTGTAATGTCAGGTATGGTGAAAAATGAAGAACGTGCTAAACAAGTTGATTTTTCGGATGTTTATTATACGTCACATCAAGTTATCCTAGTGCCTAAAGATAGCAAAATCAAAACAGCAGCAGATTTAAAAGGTAAAAAAGTCGGAGTTCAAATTGGATCAACACAAGCAACATTAGCTGAAGATTTAAGTAAGAAATACCCAATGGATATTGAACAATGGGATAAAGTGAATGAAATGGTAGAAGCAATGGCAGGAAATAAACTAGATGCAATTGTGACAGTGGATACTGTAGCTTTTGGATATACAAATGATTCAGATCGTTTAGCACAATTTAACATTAAAGATGATTCAGTTGTCACAGGTGATCCAATGTCAATCGCATTTCCTAAAGGAAGTAAGTTAACAGCAGAGTTTAATAAAGAATTGAAAAAAATGGAAGAAAACGGTGAGTTAGATAAATTCGTTAAAAAATGGATTGAAACAAGCGGTAAGTAATTACCGCGAAGTGAGAGAGGAGCGAACGATGGCATGCAGGAGTTAATAGAAACATTCAATAATCTTAAACCATCGATTCCTTATATATTAAACGGTGTCTGGGTCACATTACAAATTGCCTTTTTCTCCGCATTATTTGGTTTTATATTAGGAATCATTTTAGCAATTTTCAAAATTAGTAAATATAAAGTATTAAGTGGTTTTGCACATTTTTACACTTCGATTTTCCGAGGAACACCACTTATTATGCAACTTTCATTAGTATATTTAGCATTACCACAGCTGTTTCATTTTGATATTGAACCTTTAACAGCAGCAATTTTGACCTTTTCATTAAATTCAGCAGCATATATGTCTGAAATTATTCGTTCAGGTTTAAATGCTGTGGATAAAGGACAATATGAGGCTGCTAAGGCATTGGGAGTCCCATACAATAAATTCATGTTAGATATTATTTTGCCACAAGCAATTAAAAATATTCTTCCAGCATTAATGAATGAGTTCATAACATTAACAAAAGAATCAGCAATTGTTTCAACGATTGCAGTAACCGATTTGATGCGTCGCTCAGAGATTGTTGCCGCGAACATGTATACCTACTTCCCACCAATGATTGTGGCATTTATCGTATACTACTGTTTAACAATGATCTTAACATTTATTGGTTCTTTATTAGAAAGGAGACTAGGTCGCAGTGATTGAGATGAAAACCGTTAATAAAAACTTTGGTAAATTACATGTCTTAAAAGATATCAGTACAAAGATTAATGATGGAGAAGTTGTTACAATCATTGGTCCTTCAGGCTCTGGAAAATCAACACTATTACGCTGTATTAACTTACTTGGTGAGCCAACAACTGGCGAAATTTTTATCGATAATGAGAATATAACATCATTGTCAGAAAAACAAGTCATGAAGATGCGTAGTGAAGTTGGGATGGTTTTTCAACATTTTAATCTCTTTCCACATAAAACAGTGCTAGAAAATATTACTTATGCACCGATTAAAGTTCGTAAAACAGCAAAAGAACAGGCTCATAAAGAAGCCAAAGCTTTGCTTGAACAAGTTGGTTTATCCGATAAAGCAGACGTTTATCCGTCAAAACTATCTGGTGGACAAAAACAACGTGTAGCAATTGCCCGAGCTTTAGCGATGAAACCGAAGTATCTTTTATTTGATGAACCAACGTCTGCACTGGATCCTGAAATGGTTAAAGAAGTGTTAGAAGTTATTCAATCATTAGCAGATACAGGTATTACAATGGTAATCGTAACGCATGAAATGGCTTTTGCTGAACGTGTGTCTAGTAAAATTGTTTTTATGGATGAAGGTACGATTATTGAAGAAACAGAGCCGAAAGTGTTTTTTGATTCACCAAAATCAGAACGAGCAAAAATATTTTTAGAAAAAGTGTTATAGAATTTGTCGTCCCTAATATTTTATTAGGGGCTTTTTTTATGGGATGATAATACTGTCAGGACATAAGTCTCGATAATAGGGCTAACTTTATGATAAAATGTTATCAACTAAGAGGAGGCGTCGATTTGGAACGAGTTATGAATCGAGAACAAGTTGATTACTATATTCAAAAATATGGTTTAGATCAGCATATCAATGAAGAATTACGTTCTTTTATGACCATTTAAACCTATCAAAGTGGTGAACTTATTTGTACACAAGGTGAGGAAATAGAGCACGTCCTTTTTCAAGTAGAGGGTCGAGTGAAAATCTTCACTACTTCTTCAGAAGAGAAAAATTTAATTGTTGCAATTAAAGAGCCATTTGAAATATTAGGTGATGTCGAATGTATTCAAGATGTATCATGTATGAATACCATTGAAGCAATATCAACAGTTAAAATGTTGGCGATATCTAAAAAGGTCATTCATCAGAATGGTTTTCAAGATGCAAGGTTTTTACAATTATTGTTGAATGTCGTTTCTGAAAAATTTTGGTTAAAATCTGAGGCGTTAAGCATTAATTTGTTGTACCCAGTCGAAGTGCGTTTTGCGAGTTATTTAACATCAATTGTGTGCGATGAACAAAATTGTGCCCTTAATCGGTCTGAACTTAAAGACACTGCTGATTTAATAGGTACCAGTTCAAGACATCTTAATCGTATCATAAAGGCATTTATTGAAGATGGGATGATTGAGCGTACGGAAACAGATATTATAATAAAAAACCGAGAGAAACTCATTGCCATAGCAAAAGATATTTATAATTAAAAGGGGTTTATATAGATGAAAAATTACAAAACGCTATTATTCGATATCGATGATACATTATTAGATTTTAAAGCAACAGAACAAGCTGCTTTGAAAAAACTTTTTAAAGAACAAAAACTAGAGTTAACAGCTGAAATTGAGCTGCATTATCATACGATTAATCAAGCGATGTGGCGTGCATTTGAACGTGGAGAGGTCACACAAAAGGAAGTTATCTCTAACCGTTTTACAGAGGTTTTTAAAGCGTATGGTAAAGAAATTGATGGTGCTAAAGTAGACCAAAGATATCGTGAGTTTTTAGCAGAAGGTCATCATTTAATTGAAGGTGCTCTCAATTTAATCCAAGAATTACATGAAAAATTCGATTTATATATCGTAACAAATGGTGTCTCTACAACACAATATCGTCGCCTTGAAGATTCAGGTTTACGTCCTTATTTTAAAAATGTATTTGTTTCCGAAGACACAGGTTATCAAAAACCAATGCCAGAATACTTCTCTTATGTTTTTGAACGTATTCCTAATTTTGAAAAAAATGAAACGATTATTATTGGTGATTCCTTAACTTCTGATATAAAAGGTGGTAATTTAGCCGGTATTACGACTTGTTGGTATAACCCAGGAGGAACAATTGCTGGTCAAGAGGATCAACCAACGCTTGAAATTAGAAAATTAGAAGAAATTTTAATCCTATTAAATGTCACTAGCACTGTGCATTAAGCTATTTTAATGAAGGAATAAGCTGAATTGGTCAAATAACAGCAGTAATTTGCTATAATAGAGTCATTGAACAAATAGACAGTATAAATAGGAGGAAACAGATGATAGACTTACAATTAGAAGCAAGGTATCATGGCTTTATTTACCAAGAACGTGAAGAAGTTGAAGAAATAAAATCAATTACACACGTTTTCGAACACGAAAAAACAGGGGCTAAATTACTCTATTTTGAAAATGATGATACAAATAAAGTGTTCTCAATTTCGTTCAGAACACCACCAGAAGATGATACAGGTGTATTCCATATTCTCGAGCACTCAGTTCTTTGCGGTTCGCGCAAGTATCCATTAAAAGAACCATTTGTGGAATTAGTAAAAGGATCACTAAACACTTTTTTAAATGCAATGACATTTAGTGATAAAACAATGTATCCAGTCGCAAGTCAAAATGACAAAGATTTTCATAATTTAATGGATGTGTATCTTGATGCAGTTTTTCATCCATTATTAACTGAAAAACAAGGTATCTTAAAACAAGAGGGTTGGCATTATGAATTAAATAGTGTGGAAGAGCCTATCGAGTATAAAGGTGTCGTTTATAATGAAATGAAAGGTGTTTTTTCTTCGCCGGAACAAATTTTAATGCGCAGTATTCAAAAATCATTGTTTCCAGATACGCCTTATCGCTATGAATCTGGCGGTGATCCCATTGCGATTCCTGAGTTAACTTACGACCAGTTCGTCAAGGATTACCAACGTTTTTATAATGCCTCAAATAGTTTTATTACGCTAGCTGGGGATTTAGATATCTTAGAAAAATTAGCCTTTTTAGATGCTGAGTATTTATCAGAATTTGAAAAAGTGGAAAATACAACAGCAATTCCTTATCAATTAGCCTTGGGCGATTTACATGAGGAAGTGAAAGAATATGCGGTATTACCAACAGAATCATTAGATAATAAATCATTCTTAAGTTTAAACTATGTAATCTCAGACATATTTGATGCAGAAAATTATTTTGCCTTAGATGTGCTTGAATATATCTTATTAGAAAGCTCAGCAGCGCCCTTGAAACAAGCTTTATTAGATGCGAAATTAGGAAATGATGTTTTTGGAATGTACGATAACGGCATATTACAGCCATTATTTAGTATTGTTATTAAAAATGCCAATGCGTCAGATAAAGAGCGTTTCCAAGAGGTTGTACGTGAAACATTACAAAAACTTGTGTCAGAAGGTATTGATAAAGATTTAATCGAATCTGCTATTATGTTGAAAGAGTTCCAATTACGTGAAGCAGATTTTGGTTCGATGCCAAAAGGTCTTATTTATTCGATGCGAGCAATGGACAGTTGGTTATATGAAGGAAAACCAGCCACTCACTTAGCTTATGAAAAAACATTAACGGCTGTAAAACAAGGGTTACATTCACCTTATTTTGAAAAATTAATTGATCGCTATTTCTTGAACAGCTTGCATCAAAGTTTGGTTATTGTCGAACCTTCACATACTTTAGCAGATGAAACAAATGCGAATGTAACAGCTGAGCTTAATGCATTTAAAACGAGTTTATCTGAACAAGAAGTTGCTGATTTAGTTGTAGCAACAGCTGACTTAAAAGCGCAACAAGAGTTAGTAGATGATGAAGAAGCGTTGAAAAAATTGCCGATGTTAACACGTGCCGATTTAAAAGCTGAAGCGACTGATTATCCATTATCATTGACTAAATCTAATGATATACCAGTCATGTTTTATGAGGCGGATACGAATAAAATCGCATATATAGCCTTGATGTTTAACACTTCTCATGTTGCAAAAGCCGATGTTCCATACCTGGGACTTTTAGAAGACTTAGTCGGCCAGTTAGATACATCATCATACAACTATTCTGAGCTTTCGAATGAACTTAATATTGTGACAGGTGGAACAAGTTTCTACAACAGTATTTTAAGTGAAAAAGCACCTTCTGAAGAGTTCCAAACATACTTCACTGTAAAAACAAAAATTTTACAGGATGAAGTGAAAAATGGCTTAGCATTTGTTACTAAAATTTTAAAAGAAACACTTTTCACTGATAAAAAACGTATTACTGAGATTGTTCAGATTATAAAATCACGTATTGAGATGAGCATGAATCAAGCAGGACATAATATTGCTGCGGCTCGTTTGGGTTCATATATTGAGCCGTTGAGTAATTACTCAGAAGACATTCGTGGACTTGGTTTTTATGATTTTATTTGTGATTTAACAACACAATTGGAAACAGACTTTGAATCAGTTCAAGAACGTTTCACTAACTTGTTAGCAGATATTATTAGTGTAGAGGCTTTGAGTATTTCAGTAACAGGTGATCACAGTATTTATCAAGAAGTGACACAAGCGATTGAAGCTTTGGATTTAAACCATAGTGAGCGTAGCAATAATGCGAATCGT
The DNA here is from genome assembly GCF_036884295.1 of Brochothrix thermosphacta DSM 20171 = FSL F6-1036. Lineage (NCBI taxonomy): Bacteria > Bacillati > Bacillota > Bacilli > Caryophanales > Listeriaceae > Brochothrix > Brochothrix thermosphacta. The sequence goes on along the minus strand of NZ_CP145608.1, from coordinate 2,019,279 downwards.
TCTTATGAATTAAATGAAAATAGTAATGAAGGACTTCAAACGTCTAGTAAAGTACAATATGTTGTCAAAGGTGGGAAATTGGATAATAAAAAATATCCCTATAATGGACATATTACTGTATTGAAAAAAATTCTTTCATATGATTATTTATGGAATCAAGTCCGTGTACTTGGTGGCGCTTATGGTGCAGGTTTTGTAATGCAAGAAAACGGAAAATGGTTGTTCTGGTCGTACCGAGATCCTAATCTTCCTGAAACATTGGCGGTATATGATAAAGTTGTTGATTATTTACGCACGTTTGATGCAAGTGATTATGAAATGACGAAATATATTATTGGAACGATGGGTGGGATGGATATGCCGCTATCACCTCGACAAGAGGGAGCTCGTGCAGTTGCTCGCCACCAAAAAGGCCTCACTGTAAAAGATATCCAAAAAACACGCGATGAGATACTTTCTACAACAGCAGAAGACATCCGTGAAATGGCGCAAATGTTTGCAGACGCATTAGAAGATGCAAAAATCTGTGTGTTTGGAAATAATGAAAAAATTCAAGAAAATATTGATTTGTTTGATAGTGTTCGTGATATCTAAAATACAAGGTCTGGTCCCTCTTAATATAATTAATGAGGGAACAGGCTTTTTTTGTTGTGGAACAATGGTAAAATAAGATAAAGAAGAAAGTTATCAAAGGAGTGAAGGCTGTGAATATTGGGGATAAAATTAAAGACGAGCGTCAAAAAAGAGGGTACACACAAAAAGAATTAGCTGAACGAATTGGTGTCAATGCATCTGTTATTAGTAAATATGAAATGAATCGAAACCGTCCACCGTTAAACGTACTGGTTAAGATTGCTAACGAAGTAGGCACACCAGTCAACTACTTTGTGGATGATATAAATGGGTTGCGTGATGAAACGGTTAACTCAACATTTCCGTTGCTTGATAACCCTGAATTAGAGGCGTGGTATCTAGAGTTACCCTACCGACATACGCGAGAACAATTACAGTTATTGCAAGAGCTTTCACTTAAAATTGAAGGTTGGGATATCACAGAAAAAAAATAAAAAAGTACCTGCCTTAGAAGCGCTCAAGGTTAAGCGTTTCCATTATATTACCTGAAAAACTTAGACATTGACAAAAATGTTTCCATGGTGCAAAATAAAACTTGTAGAAGTCGTATTTATATATTCAAGTGATCAAGGAGGCGTTGTGAATGACACATGAGAAAAATAAAAAAGAACATCAATCTGTTGTTCAACATGCGAATGGAGCAAGTTTAGAAGAGATAAATAACACGGTAGTTATGCCGTCTAAAGGTGGTTTTTGGCGAAAGTTAGCCGCGTATAGTGGACCAGGTGTATTAGTGGCTGTGGGGTATATGGACCCTGGTAATTGGATTACTTCTATTGCAGGTGGTGCGCAGTATGCGTATGCATTGTTGTCTGTCATATTAATTTCAAGTATTGTGGCTATGTTACTTCAAAGTATGTCAGCCAAGCTAGGAATTGTTACAGGAATGGACTTAGCACAAGCCACACGTAAAGCAACAAGTAAGCCAGTTGGCTTTATATTATGGATTATTACTGAATTAGCGATTATGGCAACAGATATTGCAGAGGTCATTGGTGGTGCGATTGCCTTACATTTATTATTTGGAATGCCACTAATAGTGGGTGTTTTAATTACAGCACTAGATGTTATGTTGTTATTATTATTATCAAAAGTCGGTTTTAGAAAAATTGAAGCCATCGTGGCAACTTTGATAGCGACTATTTTCATTGTTTTTCTATATGAAGTAATCTTAGCAAGCCCAGAATGGGGGCCAATGTTAAAAGGTTTTATTCCAGATCCACAAATTGCACTACAACCAGGTATGTTATTATTAGCATTAGGTATTGTGGGCGCAACAGTAATGCCTCATAATCTTTATTTACATAGTTCGATTATCCAGGCACGACAATACAAATGTACAGCTGCAGGTAAACGTGAAGCGATTAAATTTTCTACGATTGATTCAAATATTCAACTAACCATTGCTATGGTTGTCAATTGTCTCTTATTGATATTAGGGGCAGCTATGTTTTATGGTGTTGAAAGTGATTTAGGTCGTTTTGTTGAATTATATAATGCATTAAGTGACAATAAAATTGTCGGTGCTGTTGCAAGTCCGATACTCAGTACATTGTTTGCAGTCGCCCTATTGGCTTCAGGTCAAAATTCTACCATCACAGGAACACTTTCTGGTCAAATAGTGATGGAAGGTTTTATTAAAATGAAGATTCCAATGTGGTTACGTCGTGTAGTAACAAGACTATTAGCGATTATCCCAGTAATTATCATGGTAGTTGTATACAATGGACAAGATGCGAAAGTAGAGGAATTGTTAATTTATACGCAAGTATTCCTCAGCGTTGCATTGCCATTTGCAATTATTCCACTAACTATTTTTACAAGTAGTAAAAAAATGATGGGTGAATTTGCGAATCCTAAGTGGGTTAAATATGTTGCTTGGTTCATCGCAATCGTATTAACGATATTAAATGTGTACCTCATATATAGCACTTTTCAATAAAATAGTAAGATGACAAGCAAAAAGGCTAATCACCTTTAATCTGCTCTAAGTAATTAGAAAAAATAATGTAGTAGTTGTTGAAATTATTGAATAAAAAAGAAGTAGGTTATCTGAGCCTGCTTCTTTTTTTTGAAGTATTTAAAATAGGGCGTATTGTAGTGAGAAAAAAGTAATTAACGCTTCAAGTTGAAGGTTAATTGATTAAAGTGGCTTGCTCAATCAATTTAAATTTTAGATAGGGTGGGAATAGAGTTTGTTTTTCTTGTTAAGAGATACCGTTAAATTTTAATAACCATCGTTTATTGCTTTTTTTAAACAGAAATACTTGATTTTTTCAAAGGATTTGCTATAATAAAGAAGTAATAAAGGTTACCTATCACTTAGCGGGTGTAGTTTAGTGGTAAAACTACAGCCTTCCAAGCTGTTGTCGTCGGTTCGATCCCGATCACCCGCTTAATTAACAAATGTCGAACACTGCCGGGTTTTACTAACCGTGCAGTGTTTTTTTTTCGGTAATAAGTTAAACTAAAAAAAGGAGGAGTAATCGCGTGGTCAATGCACAATTAAAAGCAGAGATTAAAGCATATGCACAATCTATCGGTGTACAAAAAATTGGTTTTACTCATGCTGATTACTTTCAAACTTTAGAAAAACGTTTAACGTTTGCAGCAGAGCATGACTTATTAACAGGTTTTGAACACCCGGTGATAAAAGAACGAGTTGATCCATCTGTTATTTTTGAGGAACCCCGTTCAATTATAGCAATCGCACTAGCCTATCCTAATCAAACGGATAATAATCTTCGCAGCAAACGTGGTGAATGGCGTGGTGTTTTCGCTCGAGCTTCATGGGGCGTTGATTATCATACAATTTTACGTGAAAAGCTAGCATTGATTGAAGCATTCATTAAGGAGAAGGTACCAACTGCCCGTTTTAAGTCAATGGTAGATACGGGTGAATTATCGGATGTAGCTGTTGCAGAGCGAGCGGGTATCGGATGGCGTGGTAAGAACACATTGCTGATTACGCCTGAGTTTGGCAGCTTTGTATACCTTGGAGAGATGATAACAAACCTTGAGTTCGAAGCAGATGAACCAATGGCTGATGGTTGTGGTGAATGTACGCAATGTATCAAGGCGTGTCCAACAGGTGCTTTACTTGGTGAAGGAAGAATGGATGGTAAGGAATGTCTCAGTTATCAAACTCAAACTAAGGGGATGATGCCAGAACGATTTCGTGAAAAGTTACATAATCGTTTATATGGCTGCGATACATGCCAAGTTGTTTGTCCCTATAACCGCGGCAAAGATTTCCACTTACATCCTGAAATGGAGCCAGAAGAAGCAAAAATAAAGCCACTATTAAAGCCTTTACTAACGATTTCTAATCGTGAATTTAAAGAAACATTTGGTCCAATGGCTGGTTCGTGGCGTGGTAAAAAACCTTTACAACGTAATGCTATCCTAATATTAGGACGTTACAAAGATCAAACAGCCGTACCAGATTTAGTCAACTGTTTATTAGAAGACCCCCGGCCAGTTATTCGAGGAACCGCAGCTTATTCACTTTCAAAAATAGGTGGTGGCATCGCATACGATGCTTTGATAGCGGCTGAAAAGGAAGAAACTGATGCCGAAGCGTATCAGGAAATTAGCAAAGCACTACTACAATTATCAGAGAAAGAAGGCTCATATTAATCATGAATCATATTGTATTATTCCAACCTGAAATTCCAGCAAACACAGGTAACATTTCGCGTACTTGTGCCGGAACAAACACAGCATTACATCTTGTACGCCCACTAGGATTTTCATTAGAAGATAAATATTTAAAGCGCGCCGGACTTGATTATTGGGAGAGCGTTAACTTATCAATGCATGATTCACTCGATGAGTTATTTGAAAAATATCCAAAAGGTAAATTTTATTTTATCACTAAATTTGGCGAACATACATATAGTGACTTTGATTACAGTAATACTGACGAAGATATCTTCTTTGTCTTTGGAAAAGAAACAACGGGGCTTCCTGATTCGGTTTTACGCGATCATCGTGAGACTTGTTTGCGTATTCCAATGTCTGAGAACATTCGCTCATTAAATTTAAGTAATACTGCTGCAATCCTCACATACGAAGCATTGCGCCAACAAGACTTCCAAAATATGGATGTTGCTGCACCGGATTATGATCGAGTTGTATTTGAAGATAAATAAGAAGTAGCTAAAAACCACACGACAAACAGTGTGGTTTTTAGTTTGCATAAAAAAACACTGCTGACAACATGTCAACAGCGTTTTGAAAAATTTACATAAATAGGGTAAAAATCCAGTAGATACCACCAGCAACAATTGCTGAAATAGGTAATGTGATTACCCATGTGATAATCATACGCTGAGCTGTATCCCACTTCACTCCTCGTATACGGTGAGATGAACCTACACCTAGTATAGATGAGCTAATAACGTGAGTTGTACTTACAGGGAGCCCCATTGCAGTTGCAGAGAAAATAACAGACATCGAACCAAGGTCAGCAGCAACACCATTAACCGGTTTGATTTTCATAATTTTACTACCAACTGTTTTGATGATTTTCCAACCACCAATTGAAGTACCAAGAGCCATTGCTAATGCACAGGCAAACTGCACCCAAAAATGAACGCCATCAGCCTCAGATTGGTAACCGTTCGCAATCAAAGCAAGTGTAATGATACCCATTGATTTTTGAGCATCGTTGGTACCGTGAGCATAAGATTGAAAGGCGGCTGTAACAACTTGTAAATAACGGAAACGACGGTTCGTCTGATCCAAGTTGAAATTTTTCAAGGTATATTTGAAAATAGTATAGATAATAAAACCAGCGGCAAATGCCAGGAACGGCGCTAAAATTAATGCTTGAATAATTTTAGTGAAACCAGCATAGTTCAGCGGTGATGATTTACCTGCAAGGAAAGCTGCTGTAATTGCAGCACCGGCAATAGAACCAATCAACGCATGTGATGAACTACTTGGGATACCGAAGTACCATGTAACAAGGTTCCAAATAATTGCAGCAATTAATGCAGATAAAATTACGACATCCCCATTTGGAAGTGCAAAGGGGTCAACAATATCTTTTGTTAATGATTTTGCAACTCCTGTAAATGAAATGGCACCTAAAAAGTTCATAATTGCAGCCATAATAATGGCTTGTTTTGGTTTAATCGCTTTTGTTGAAACACTCGTAGCAATTGCATTGGCAGTATCATGGAAACCATTGATAAAGTCAAACACAAGGGCAGCAGCAACAATAGCTATTGTAATAATTAATATATTATCCATAGAATTTTAAGGTCTCCTTATTAAGCGTTCTTCATAACGATAGTTTCAAGAGTGTTAGCAACTGATTGACAACCATCAGCAATATCTTCTAAATCTTCGTAGGCTTCACGATATTTGAAGAACGTAATAGGATCAGTGATGTTATCGTTTAAGTGGCGAATCGAATCACGGTAAATATCATCGCAAATTGATTCGTAATCTTTAATTTGAATAGCAAGTTCACGTACGTTTTTAAGTTTTTTATCAAAGATATAACCTGTAGCAATTGAAATATCTGCAGTTGCTTTTGAAAGGTTTTCTAAGAATTTAGTTATGTATTCATCTTTTGTAGAAATATTGTACATTTCTAAGATGAATGATGCTTGTTCGAATCCATCTAAAATGTCATCTAATCGGTTTGTTAATTCCAACATATCTTCACGTTCAATGGGTGTGATAAAAGCGTTGTTGAGTTCTAAAATGATTTTGTGTACAAGAGTGTCACCTTTAAGTTCATACTCTTTCATCACTTCAGCTAATTTACGCAAATCATCTTGTGTTTCTGCATTAAATTCACTGAAATACTTACCAGCTTCGTTGATGTTTAATGAAATCTCATGTAATAAATGTGCAAAACGATCTTTTTTATTTTTGAAAACCATTCTTGAATTCCTCCATTATATGAATAAGTAGTTTAGTAATCTTTTGATTAGTTTTTTTGTAACTCTTAAACAAGCAAAGTACATTCTCATTCTAACACAAAAAACAAAAATTTAGTGATTTCTTAACAAAATCTTTACAATTGAATTTGTCTATTTACACTAAGGTCTAATCACTAGTGAATAGAGGCTTTTTAGCACTTATTAATTGAAAGCGTTTTCGGTATTGTGGACGCTTGATATAACGGCTTTTGTTCATAGTTAGTATCGACCTAAATATTAGATTTCAAAGAGAAACTGCTGTAAAATACAAAGTGTGTAGAATTTATTAATTTTTAATTTTTATGTTTGAAAATCTAGAAATAATAAGTAAAGGGGAGATACTGATGAATAATGTTTTTTCCGATAAAATCACTCTGAATAATGGAGTTGAAATGCCACAAATAGGTTTTGGTGTTTTCAAAATGGAAGAAGAGCAACCTATTGTCGATGCCTTAGAGGCTGGGTATCGAGCAATTGATACAGCAAAGCGTTATGAAAACGAAGCGATGGTAGGTCATGCAATTGCTAGTGCGGGAATTCCTCGTAATGAGTTATTTATTACTTCCAAAGTCTGGGATACAGATCAAGCATATGATGAAACATTACGCGCTTATGAAACGACATTGAATGAAATGAAGCTCGATTATTTAGATTTGTATATGATTCATTGGCCAATAAAAGAGCACTTTAATGAAACTTGGCGTGCAATGGAGCGATTGTTAGAGGAAAAACGTGTACGTGCAATCGGTGTCTGCAATTATGAACAGCCATTGTTGGAACGGTTATTAGCGGAACACAACATTATCCCAGCAATAGACCAAGTGGAGACGCACCCCTATTTTTCACAAGTAGACTTAATTAAGTATCTTAAAAACAACAACATACAACATCAATCATGGGGGCCATTAGGTCAAAATAAGAGTGGTTTACTTACCGATCCACTCTTACACGCGATTGCAGAACGTTATGAAAAGACAGCAGCACAAGTGGTTATTCGCTGGCATCTACAAAGAGGCTCTGTGGTTATTCCAAAATCACAAACAACAAGCCGTATTATAGAGAATATCAGCATCGCTGATTTTCGTTTAGATGAAAATGAAATGGCGATGATAGAACAACTTAATCGTAATGAGAGGGTAAGCCACGATCCCATGCAACGCTTCGAAAATTAACCTTAAAGAGAGAGAAACGTCAATCTATGTCGTTACTCCTCAGTCATTCGGGATTACGTACCCATAGGTACGCGCACCGTCATTCGTTTGTCGAGCCTACTATCTCAACATTTCTCGCAAATTGATCGAGGTCGTTACTCCTCTGTCATTCGGGATTACGTACCCATAGGTACGTGCACCGTCATTCGTTTGTCGAGCCTACTATCTCAACGTTTCTCGCAAATTGATCGAGGTCGTTACTCCTCAGTCACTCGGGATTACGTACCCATAGGTACGCGCACCGTCATTCGTTTGTCGAGCCTACTATCTCAACATTTCTCGCAAATTGATCGAGGTCGTTACTCCTCAGTCACTCGGGATTACGTACCCATAGGTATGTGCACCGTCATTCGTTTGTCGAGCCTACTATCTCAACATTTCTCGCAAATTGATCGAGGTCGTTACTCCTCAGTCATTCGGGATTACGTACCCATAGGTACGTGCACCGTCATTCGTTTGTCGAGCCTACTATCTCAACGTTTCTCGCAAATTGATCGAGGTCGTTACTCCTCAGTCACTCGGGATTACGTACCCATAGGTACGCGCACCGTCATTCGTTTGTCGAGCCTACTATCTCAACATTTCTCGCAAATTGATCGAGGTCGTTACTCCTCAGTCATTCGGGATTACGTACCCATAGGTACGCGCACCGTCATTCGTTTGCCGAGCCTACTATCTCAACATTTCTCGCAAATTGATCGAGGTCGTTAATCAACAGAGTTTTATAAACAAATCCCCCTGACCAAAAATGTCAGGGGGATAGTTTTTTTAAAAAATTAAGTTTAACTGTTATTGTAGAAGAGTTTTACTATTCAAATTCAAACGGAATAGGAGTACTTGCTTTAACAAATTGATCCATAAAGGGATGATGGAAATGCAATTCTTTAAGATGTAATAAAGGACGTTTCATTCCTGCAATTGTTATTTCTTTAATAGGATAGCCAATTGAATCTAAGTGCAATCTTATTTGGTGCTTAATCGCAGTATCAATTGTTATTTCTAAAATAGAAGTGTTCGCGGCACGGTCACGTTTGATGATTTCATAGTGAGTGATTGCTTTTGTACCTTTAGCGTTAATCTCGTCATGTTCTTCAGAAATACTCGCTTGAATCTTACCATAGGTTCCTTCCATAACACTATCAACTTTTGTCCAATAAACACCATAAAGTTGTTTTTGCTGAAGTTGATGAAGAAGTAAGTTGAGTATTAAGGGATGTTTGGCGAAAATAACGGCGCCACTAATATCTTGTTCTAGGTCATGGATTGCATAGGCGTGAAATAGCGGATGCTCTTGTGAACGTAGATAGGCCTCAACACCATTTTGTAATGTGTTTTTTGAAGTCTCATCGACTGCCAAAGCTAGACGACCTTCAGTTTTATTCACAATAATAACATGCTCATCTTCATATAAAATAGTTAAGGGGAATTCGGTTGGTACAACTGGAAAATCAAATGGAATAGGTAAGCTAATCTCAATTTGACTATTATCTGTTACAGTATATGTTTTCCAATCAAAGTGCTTATGTCCATCTACAACAATACGTTTTTCTCGTTGTAATTGTTCAATCACACTTGAGCTTAGCAACCATTTATTTTGTAATAGTTCATTGATAGTAAGTCCCGATAAAGTTGTAGGAACTGTAATCGTTAGTGACGCAAACATAAAATACCTCCAAAGAATAAAGCCTCCAAAGCGGAGGCTTTTTTTAAGTCATTTAACTAAGTGTTCTAATTAAGCCTCTTCATCAATTTCAGCTACTGGTTGCGTAGACTTTGTGATTTCAATGAAAGAGACATGGTGATCTTCAATTTCTTTGATAGTAAAGATATAGCCGTCAAAGATTATTTGATCGCCTTGCTTAGAATCATATTTTTGTGTTAAGAACCAACCACCGATTGTATCGACATCATCCTCATCTAAAGAGGTGTGTAATAAGTTATTGATTTCATCAATCAAAACCTTACCTTCGACTACATAATGGTCGTCAGCAATTTTAGTGATTTCTGATATTTCATCAACATCAAATTCATCGCGAATATCGCCAACAATTTCTTCCAAGATGTCTTCAGCTGTCACAAGGCCTTCTGTGCCACCATATTCATCTAACAAAATTGCCATATGATTACGTTCTTTTTGCATTTTTAAAAGTAAATCATTGATTGGAATTGTTTCGATGACACGAATAATCGGTTTAACCAAAGATTCAATTGTGTCACTTGGTTTTAGGTTTCCAGTTACATAAATACTTAACAAGTCTTTCAAATTTAAAACACCAACAACATTATCTTTATCACCATCAATTACTGGATAGCGTGTATAACGCTCAGATAAAGTCATGTTAGAGGCCTCATCAATTGTAGAATCAATTGAAACAGTAACAATTTCAGTACGTGGCACCATTACTTCTTTTGCAAGTCTATCATCAAATTCGAAAATTTTATTGAGGTAACCATATTCAGATTGATTGATTTCGCCACTCTTAAAACTTTCGTTAGCGATAAATCGTAATTCTTCTTCTGTATGAGCGACATCATGTTCACCACTCATGTCTAAGCCAAACAAACGACTGATCCCACGAGCAGAATGGTTTAAGAACCAAATGAAAGGATACATAATACGATAAAAAACATTTAACGGTTGTGCAACCGCGAGTGTCACTTGCTCTGTTTTTTGGATTGCTAATGTTTTAGGAACAAGTTCACCAATCACAACGTGTAAATAAGTAATGATTGAGAATGCTAAAATAAACGAGATAAGATGTGCTGCAGTTGATGGCAACTCAAAGTAGTTGAAAATAGGTGTGATTAAACGCGCCACTGCGGGTTCACCTAACCAACCTAATCCTAAAGACGAAAGTGTAATCCCTAACTGACAAGCAGAAAGGTAAGCATCAAGGTTAACGTGTATATGTTTTGCCATTTTAGCATTCGGCTTGCCCTCTTCGACAAGTTGTTCCAAACGACTTCCGCGCATTTTTACAACAGCAAACTCAGTTGCCACGAAAAAAGCAGAAGCAAAAATCAAAATCACAATAGCTAGTAAATTAAATATCAAATAAGAGGATCGCTATTCACCTTTGAATAGGACCCAAACACCTCCTAGTAGTTTTGTATATCAACCTTTTAAGGTCATAAAGAGATGTTTTCGAATTAATGCTTACTTAAAAGACGGAAGATACTTCCGAGCAGTTCAGAGCCACACAATCAAAAACATCAGTTGGAAACGACGTGCATATGTTTTTCAGTTTAAGTACTTGAATTAGTTTTTCTGTCCCATCGGAATAATCCCCCCCTTCACAATTTTGAAATTTAGTGTAAAACTATAAGATAATTATATAGTAATTACTATGCCTTAGCAAATATAGTAAATGACTATTTTTATTTAGACTATTGCTGTGAAAATTCATATCTATAAGTTTTATACTTAGTAAGTAATTAATTCTAATGATTCTGCAAAATATGATATTTTTAAAGCAATAATATCTGACAGTTTCTGAGAGATTATGTTTGACGTATCAGTAGATAGATAATCAATTGTCATTAAGTCCCATACTTGGAAGTTTGGAAAGTTATAGATTTCATGAGGCAAACGAATGTGTTTTTCAGTGTTTAAAAAAATGATGTGTTTGGCATTTTCTAAACGTGGTAATGGTTCAGAAGGTAGATGATCCGTTTCATATGAAAGAGTAAAAAAACGATAGCCTTCTAAATTTAGTTTAAGTGCCCAATTTTTTGCGATTTCAGTCGTTTCAGCATCGGATGAAATAAAATAAATGTCTTGTGTCATAATTTAAATTCCCCTATACAATTATTATGTAGCAGCGTGAAAAAGTCGTACAATAACAGTATTAATACCCTTTGTTTTCGAAAATAAACATAATTTATGATAAGATGAATAAACGAATTACAAAACTTGTTACTTTGAATAAATAGGAATGGATGTATGATTATGAAAAATAATATTGCTCAGATTTATAATAATTACCTCAAGCCAATAAATCATCGTGTAGTATTGATATGGCAGAAATACTACATTACCAAGGTATTACTCATTGCATTATTATTAGTAATGTTTCTTGCTATTTTGTACTTTACTTTTTTAGCTAAACAAGCAAACGTCAATGGATTAAAAGCAGCATTGGAAACAACGACTGTTATTTATGATAAAGATGGCGATAAGGCTACTGAAGTATCTTCGAGAAATGCCAAATTTGTAAAAATCGATAAAATATCGCCCAATATTAAAAATGCGTTAGTATCGATTGAGGATCGCCGTTTTTATGAACATAATGGTTTTGATATTCGCGGTATGGCACGAGGAGTTGTTGGTTTAGTCACCACAGGCCATATTACAGGTGGAGGATCAACACTTACCCAACAGTTAGCAAAAAACGCATTGTTAACAAGTAAAAAGACAGTTAAACGTAAGTTAGAAGAATTGTTCTTAGCAGCAGAGATTGAAAATAAATACAGTAAAGATGAAATTTTAGAAATGTACCTCAACACTGTTTATTTTGGGAATGGGGAATGGGGAATTGAAAATGCCTCTCAAAAATATTTCAATAAACCCGCATCAGATGTCACAATCGAAGAAGGGGCGTTGCTTGCAGGTTTAGTACAATTACCATCTTCATATGATCCAACAAAATACATTGATAAAGCGACGAAGCGTCGTAATCAAGTGTTACAAGCCGAATTAGATAATAATAAAATTTCTAAAGAGCAATATAATAGTGCAGTTAAGCAAGATATTGTATTGAATACACAAGAGGAAACCGTAACAAAAAGTAGTTTTCCATATTATACCGATGCTGTTTTAAATGAAGCAATCAATAATTATGGGCTATCACAGGATGATTTATTAACGAAAGGTTATAAGTTATATACAACGATGGATCAAAATCTTCAAATAGCTATGGAAAGTGTTTATGATAATGATTTAAACTTCCCAGTAGATATGAATGGTGAAATGGTTCAAAGTGGTGGTGTAATGATGGATCCTAAAACAGGTGGTATTTATGCGCTTGTTGGAGGACGCGGCGAGCATGTCTTTAGAGGGTTCAACCGTGCAACGCAATTACGTGCACAGGTAGGGTCAACGATGAAACCACTAGCTGTTTATGTGCCTGCTTTAGAGGAAGGTTATAAACCAACTGATTTATTGAAAGATGAGTACACTGACTTTAATGGTTATAAGCCAACTAATATTGGGGGTATATATCAGAAAAACATACCAATGTATGAAGCTGTTCAAAATTCAATCAATGTACCTGCGGTATGGTTATTGAAAAAAATTGGTCTTAATACAGGTGTGAAATCAGTGGAACGTTTTGGTTTACCTTTAACAGAGGCAGATGAAAACTTATCACTTGCGCTTGGAGGAACAAAAACAGGTTACTCACCGGTAACAATGGCGAGAGCATACGCTACGTTTGCCAATCAAGGAGCGCAACCAGAAAAAGGCCATTTAATTCGAAAAATTGTTGATGCAAGTGGACGAGTGCTTGTCGATAATGAAAAAAATTCAACAAAACAAATTGTTTCAGAAGATGTTTCAAAAGATATGACATCAATGTTATTAGATGTAGTCGCAAAAGGAACTGGTAAAAATGCGGCGGTACCTGGTTATGATATTGCAGCGAAAACAGGATCCACTCAAGTTGATTGGACAACAGAAGGAACAAAAGATCAATGGTTTGTAGGTTATACACCTAACGTCGTATTATCAATGTGGATGGGATTTGACAATACGGACGAGGAACATTATATGCAGGCAGATAGTTATAGAAATGTTTCTACTACAGCTGGGAACATCTTATCAAAATCATTGCCTAACTTGAAAAAAGAATCATTTGATATTAAGAGTGCGGCAACAGTTGATGAGGAAGAAAAGCGTGAACAACAAGAAAAAGAAGAGCAAGAATCTAAGGATACAGGAAGTATTATAGATAGCGTGAAAGAAACTGCGGGATCAATTTCTTCAGGTGTGAAAGAAGGCGCTAAGAAAACCAAGGATTGGGTAAACAGCTTGTTTGGCAATTGATAAATGCTTTTGGTTTTGTGTAACTAGAAAACATGTTATAGTAAGTATGAAATTAATTAGGAGGAATGATAAAATGGCTGAAAACTTATATGATATTGCAAACAATTTAGAGAGTAACTTACGACAATCGGAACAATACAACGAATTGAAAAATGCTTATCAGGTAGTTAAAGATACACCTGCATCTCAAGAATTATTTGATAAATTCCGCATGATTCAACTTGAATTGCAACAAAAACAAATGCAAGGTCAAGAAATTACAGAAACAGAAGTTGAAGCAGCGCAAAAATTAGCACAAGAAGTTCAAGGTAATGAGCACATTTCCGCATTGATTGAGTCTGAACAACGTATGTCAGTTGTAATCAATGACCTTAATGAAATTATTACAGGTCCTTTACGTGATTTATATCAAGATGAAGCACCAAAAGCATAATTCAGAATAGTAATTTGCAAACGTCCCTTTTAGGGACGTTTTTTTGTGCACGAGTGTGTTTTCATAAGCTGTTTTAGAGGGTTTCATGGTATAATAGAACATATATTCGTATCAAGGAGGTACACATGAAAGAGCTACGTTTTATGCATATTGCGGACTTACATCTTGACAGCCCTTTTGTGGGCTTAAAACACTTACCACCCTTTATTTTTCAGCAAATGAAAGATAGCACATTCAAATCACTTACAAAGTTGGTTACAGTAGCAATTACAGAGAAAATTGATTTCCTTTTAATTGCAGGTGATATTTATGATGAAAAAACACAAAGTATCCGTGCTCAAGCACGTTTTATAGATGAAATGGAGCGTTTACAGACAGAAAATATTCCAGTTTATGCAATATTAGGAAATCATGATTATAATGATGGCACGTTGATATCGCTTGATTTGCCTCAAAATGTACACCTTTTTTCAGCAGAAACAGAGACAGTGTATTACAAACATACTAATGGTACAACTGCTGCTATACATGGTTTTAGTTATGATAAAAAACATCTGATTGAAAGACGAGTTGAAACATTTGAAAAGGCGAGCAATGTTGATTTTAACATTGCACTTTATCATGGCGAGGAAACCACAACTGGAGGAAACTATGCGCCATTTTCTCGCTCAGAGATGTTACAGAAAAATTTTGATTATTGGGCGTTAGGACACATCCATAAGCAAGTCTGTCTTAACGAAGAACCACTGATTTTATATCCAGGGAATATTCAAGGGCGCCATCGCAAAGAAACAGGTCCTAAGGGAGGAATGATAATCTCACTCTCTGAAAAGGAAACAAAAGCAACTTTTTATCCAGCTGCTGCGATTGTTTGGGAAGAACGTAGTCTCACAATTAAACCTGATATTAGCATTGATCATCTCCTCCAAAAATTAACAGCTGAAATGGATAAAGCTCGTGAAGAGAGTGGTGCGAAGGTTTTCTTAGCTGTAACTTTATTGATAGATGAGAAACTAAATAAAACCGTGAGTCAAAAAATTATAAATGGAGAAGTGATTGAGCGGTTACAGGATTTAGAACAAGAACGTGACGATTTTGTTTGGGTATACCAATTGAAAACATACTTAAATAAAAATATTACAGTTGATTGGTGGCAAGAAGAAACAGCTTATCAATCACATTGGGAAGGTGCTATTCAGCAGTTATCACAAGAACAACAATTTAATGATGTGATTCAGGAAATGACGATGCAACGCTTGGCAAGACGTTATGTTGATGTGCCAGATACGGCGTTACGAGAGCAAATTATCGAAGATGCTGTTTTATTGATTGGGCAGTTGATTGCTGAGGAAGGTGAAGAAAAATGATTATCAAGCAATTGCATGTGTATGGTTATGGTAAGTGGCGGCAAATAGATTTTCCGGAATTTCAAAAAACACAAATAATATATGGGCCTAACGAAGCGGGAAAATCAACTTTGATGGCTTTTATTGAAGCGATTTTATTTGGATTTCCAACGAATAAAAGCAATGAACGGCGTTTAGAACCGAAAGATTATGATGGTTTTGGTGGTAGGATAACGGTTGAAACTGATGATTTGGAAATTGTAATTATTGAACGCAAGAAAGGAAAAGCCACAGGCGATGTGGTCTTATATTTTGCCGATGGTACACGAGGCGATGAAGAATCCTTAGTTAGACTGCTCAAAGGAATGACAAAACAAATGTACCGCGCTATTTACAGTTTTGATATTCACGGTCTTCAAAATGTCCAAAATCTCAAAGAAACAGACTTTAATCGTTACTTATTAGCAGCAGGAACAGTTGGTTCTGATGTTTTAATACGTGTAGATAACCAATTGCAACGCAAGCGTGATGAACTATTTAAACCAAATGGTCGTATACCGATATTGAATAAAAAATTGAATCAATTGAAAGAATTGGAATCAAAATATAAAACAGCACAGCTAAATAATACGGCTTTTACTCAGCTTAAAGAAAAACAATTGCGTTCTGAAACACAACTCCTAGAATGGCAAAATAAAGAAAAAAACCTGTTGATTGAACAAGAATTGTTTACAGATTATCTTTCAAAATGGTCCATCTATGAAGAGTTGATTAAAGGTCAAGAAACATTAAAAAACTTACAAGTAAGTTCTTTTCCACAAAATGGCTTTAACCGTTTTAAAGCATTAAAAGATGAGTTATCGAATAATGAAAATGAAGCCTATCAAGTTGAAATGAAACTCAATCAAATTTTGCGTAAAATGGTTGATACGAATCCATTCGAAAAATTAGATTGGGATCAACTTGGAAAATATTTGTCGGATTGGTCATTGTACCAAGAACGAGAGCGGCAGTTACAGATGCTAAGAGGATCTGCTAACAATACGGCTCTAATTCCAGCGCATATTTTAGAGCAGGTAAAACATGAGGAATTTAAGCAGGCACAGGAAGTTATTCGGAAAATTGAGCGACTTGATTGGGAGCGGGAACAACGGCTGAGCGAAGAGAGTGTTCTAGCAATTAAAATAGAACGCCAAAAAGAGCAATGTGACGAAACAGAAAAAAGAATACAACAAGCTGAACAATCACCGGATTTTATACAAACAACAGCAAAAACAACACATCTAGCGATTATATTAAGTTTAGCTGCATTAGCCGTTCTGTTATTGGGTTGGCTTGTGATGCCAATATTCTATATAGGCGGCATTTTGTTGGGTCTATTAGCAATTTTGTCATACAAAAAAGTTAACAAAAAACAACAAGCGCCACAACGTACAAACAGTTCTATTGTCGCAGAATGGGAAAAATTATGGCAACAACAATGTGCAGAATTAGATGAATTACAGTTCGAAAAAACTAAAATTCAAAAGCGACACTCTGAAATCACAGAGGATATGGTTGTATCAGAATCATGGTTGAAGAAGATAGCGGAAAAATTAGAGCTATCAATAAGCAGCCATACAATGTTTTTAAATAAGTATGAACAATTGGTAGAACAAGTAACAATGGAGAAGTCAAACATAGCAGAGCAAGAACAAGTCAAACAATTGATAATTAAGCAAAATGATTGGTTAACAGGTATTCAAGCGTTAACAGCTGAGATAAATGACGAGCAGTTAGATTGGTTAAACTTGGATGAGAGTATTAATAGTCTGTTGGCAGAGCAACGTCGTTATCATCTACAAACAGAAGAGGTCGTGACGATACGAAAAGAAAAGGAAGATTTAAGCAATCACAAAGAGCGTTTGTTCGCTACAATTGAACGAATAGAGCAGCAGCTTAGCAGCTTATTACAAGAAGCAGATGTTGAAGATGATAAAAGTTTTTACTCAAAAGCAGAAATGAAACAACAAGCAATGGCAATTGAAGAACGTTTACAAGTGTTACAGATGCAAATAAGTGAGAAAGAACGTCATACTTTAAGTCAATTTAATGATAAAGTTATGCTCCTAGCTCAACTTGAACAGATAAAACAACAGCGTAAAGAATTATCAGAGAGACGCAGTGATCTACAAAAAGAGCAATTAGAAATCAACCATCAAATTCAACTTTTAACACAGGGGGAGGTTTATGCTGATACTGCGCATGCTTATTTCTTAATGAAGTCGGAAGTAGAAGAGTTGAGTGAAGAATGGATGCGTTATAAAACGGCACAACAACTTGTTAATGAGATGGTTGAGCGACTTCAAGCAGAACGATTACCAAGAGTATTGCAACAGGCTAGTGAATACCTCAGCTACTTAACGGAAGGACGGTATGTGAAAATTGATTTTTATGATGAGGAATTACTCGTTCACCGTAAGGATAAATTTCAATTTACAGGTGAAGAACTTAGCCAAGGCACAAAAGAACAACTTTATTTGTCGATTCGCTTCGCTTTTATTGAGGTTTTAGGAGCTGCAGTAAAACTACCAATTATTATTGATGATAGTTTTGTTAATTTTGATAAAAACCGAACAGATTTAATTATGTCTTTACTTGATAAGATAAAATTAAAACAACAAATCATTTATTTTACTTGCCATGCTTATATGAAAGAGTATCTACCACCTGAAAATTGTTTAGATTTAACACAATTTAAAAGTTAAAGTATTACTTAAAGTGTGCCTGTAAAATACTGAGTCACCCTTCAGAACGTTTTGTTCGATTTTAAATAGTAGAAAGCATTATGGTATAATAGAACGTATAGATTATCGTGATGAAAGAGGAGATACAAATGCAAAAAAAATTGCTAGAATATGATATTAGTGAAGCAGTTGAAACATATGCATTCATAAAAAGTGCACAAAAAGGGATTGCAACAAACGGAAAACCTTTTTTATCAATTGTATTTCAAGATAAATCAGGTGCCATTGAGGGAAAACTTTGGGACGTTTCAGATGAAGATTTGAAAAAGTATCTACCTGAAAGTATTGTGAGTGTGATTGGTGAAATTCAAAACTATCGTGGTCAAAAACAATTGAAAATCAAAGGTCTTAGATTAACTACAGCGTTAGACAATGTGTCTGCTGATGAATTTTTAAAAACAGCGCCGATTAAACGCGACGATATTCAGCAGGAAATAATGCAATATATCTTTGCAATTACGAACCCGAATTTACAACGTGTGACACGTTTTTTAGTCAAAAAATATGAAAAAGAATATTTTAGCTATCCTGCGGCAATGCGTCATCACCATGAATTTGTATCGGGATTGTCTTACCATGTATTGTCTATGCTTCATATTGCAGATCATCTCCAGGGACAATATCCTGATTTAGATGCAGATTTATTATATTCAGGTATTATTTTACATGATTTAGGTAAAGTAATTGAATTAAGTGGGCCTATATCAACATCATATACGGTGACAGGTAATTTATTAGGACACATTTCAATTGTATCTAACGAAATTGCTAAGGCAGTAGATGAGCTCCAAATTGACAGTGAAGAAACAATGGTATTACAACATATTATTCTCTCACATCATGGAAAAGGCGAGTGGGGAAGCCCTAAGCCACCATTAGTGATGGAAGCTGAATTAATCCATATGATTGATCAAATGGATGCTTCGTTAAACATGTTATCGAAGGCATTAGAGCATACAGATGCTGGTTCTTATAGCGAAAGAATTTTCGGGTTAGATAACCGCTCATTCTATAAACCTAAATTCAATCAAATTGAAAAATAGTAAAAACCAATTTTCATCAAAAAATATTGATGGAAATTGGTTTTTTTGTAAAAAAAAGCAGTAGCCGAAGCTACTGCTTTTTAGTTGTTATTTACTTTTTTTAGTGTCTTCTTTGTAAGCTGCAAACACATCTTTGAATGCACTATCTTTTACAGTTACATCAGATGATTTGTATAATTTTTTCAATGCTGCTGCTTGAGTATCAGAAGTTACTTTAGCTGCGTAATATGCTTCTGTTACAGCTTTTTTGTCTTTATCGAAAGTAGTTTTGGCTGGTTTTTTATCCATCTTAATGATTTCATACGTACCTGAACTTGTTTTGATTGGTGCAGATACAGCACCTTCTTTTAATTTATAAACATCTTTAAACATGTCGCCGTATGCAGCTTCAGCAGCTGTTACGCTTAATGGTTCAGCTTTACCACCGTTAGGTGCAGTTGCTGTATCTTGTGAATCAGATTTAGCAAGTTTAGCAAAATCGCCACCATCTTTTAATTTTTTAGCGATTTTTTCAGCAGATGCTTTATCAGCTACAGCAATTTTAGAAATTGTAAAGTCTGGGTTCCACGTTTTATCATAAAACTCTTTAAGTTCTTTTGTTGAAGGTTTTACATATTCACGTGCAGCTTCGTTAACAAGTGCTTGCGTACGTAAAGTGTCTTTGTAAGCGTCAATTGAAGTGATACCATTTTGTGTTAATGCTGATAACAATGCATCTTTACCACCATATTGTTTCTCTAACTCTTTAACTTTTGCATCAAGATCAGCTTGTTTTACTTTATCGCCGAATTTATCTTCGAGGATTTTTTTGAAAGTAAGTGATTCAACTGCAGCTGCACCACCAGTATCTTTCAGATAATCGTAAAGTTCTGTTTGTGATACGTTACCGCTTTTCGTTTTAACAACAGTACCACCGTTGTTAGTAAATAACATAACTGATAGAATTACTACTGCGATGACAAGTACAATAATACTTCCGATCATTAAATTGATTTTTTTTTTCATTGAGTTCCGCACTCTCCTTAGGTAATATGAATTTAGTCTACATGAAATATCATATCATATAGGTAATAAAAAACAAACTAAAATACTATTAAAGAAGTATGAAATTTTTATGAATGGATCTTTTCAAAATTATCCTCTACCAATACTTTTATACCTCGTTCTGAATCCTCTATAAAACTATTTTTAGGGAATTTAAGGTAACTAAAAAAGTAATAGATATCGGTTGTGCATATAGCCATATGTATAGCTAATAATAAATACCAATAGACAGATTTCAAGTCATATTGAAAATAAACGAACAACCAGATGAGTGTAATAACTATAAATGGTGTTATTAGAGATAGTAGATAATAATTTTTTTTGACAGGTGTATCACATTTGACTTCAAAAAAGGGTACGATAACAAAATAACGTTTGATTCTAATGAAACTATCTTTCTTATGAGGTAACACTATGAAATGACACATTTTATGAAATGGATAAAGTAGGAGTAGATACGAAAAGCCTACTAATGGGTATTGATAAGTATAATTGTTACCGAGACTTAAGTGATGCCAGATGATAGCGACGCTTAATGTAGCAATAAAGACAATAAATGAAAGAATAAACAAACGGTAAAAATTTTCTTCCTGTTCATGTTGAATGGAATGAACGCAGTGCATGATAAATCCCCTTTCTATCTCCTTGACATATTCTATCTTTAAAATGAGGCGAATGCAAGAGGATAAAAGACCCCGCAACAATTATATGCGAGGTCAAAGTTGTAGTTACCATTATAGTATTGAGTGAATGAGTGAGTGATTAATTTTATTAACGCTTGATTGTTTTTTCTAACTCACTAACAGTTTTTTGAAGGTCTTTTAGTTCATCTTTTAAACGTTGTTTGTCGGGTTCAATTGATTGATTCCAATTGCCAACAACTTCTTCGATATCTTCAACAACATCTTTAACTGCAGCAAGGCTATCAGTAGAAAATGTTTTAAGTTGTTCGGTAAGTGTATTTGCATTATAAGCAACTTCTTTAAGCATACCACCGACATTGACTGATTTATCTGCAATATCTTCTCGTAGTTCTCTACCTGACTTTGGGGCAAGTAAAAGTGTTGCAACAGCTGAGGCACCAGCCCCAACAATTAAACCTAAAATTAGTGATTTTGTTTTCATAATGAAAGCACTCCTTTGATGAAATTTTATTTGATTGTTTGGTTAATAGTTTGAGCAATGTCTGCTAATTGACTAGCAGAATAGTCGGAACCATGTTCTTCCCATTTCAAACCAAAACCATCATTGTTCTTATGATAACGCGGAATGAGGTGAACATGCCAGTGAAACACTGATTGAGAAGCGATTTCTTCTGCGTTACTTAGAACGTTCATTCCTTTGACGTCAGGAAAAGCCTCTTGAATTGCACGAGCAATTTTTGGCACTCTAGCAAATACAGCACTAGCAGTTTCGCTATCGGCAGTTAGAATATTTGTTGTCGCTTGCTTTGGAACAACGAGTGTATGCCCTTTAGTTACTTGTGAGATATCAAGAAAAGCATAAACAAGCTCATCTTCATATACTTTATAGGATGGAATTTCTTTACGGATGATTTTTGAGAAAATAGTATCTTCTTGTGTCAAATTGCTCACGCCTTTCTAAATGTTATCTTATTTATAGATTACCACAAAACAGGCGGAGCTAACAGTTTTTATACCGAAAGGTTGTTTGTGTCTTTATATAATTTTTTTTGTTATCATAAGAGAGAATAAAGATGAAGGAAGGGTTGAAAATGTCATTATTAGAAGTTGAAAATTTAGTGGGTGGATATACAAAATACCCTGTGTTGAAAAATATTTCATTCGAATTGAAAGCTGGTGAACTCGTTGGTTTGATTGGATTGAATGGTGCTGGTAAAAGCACAACTCTCAAACATATAATTGGCTTAATGCAACAACAGCAAGGTGAAATTAAAATTAATAATCGTCGCTTAATTGACGGCGCAGACGAATATCGTCAACAATTTGCAGTTATTCCAGAAACACCTGTTCTTTATGATGAACTTACATTAAAAGAACATATTGAATTAACTGGGATGGCATACAACTTAACAGAAACAGAAATTAAAGAGCGCATGACACCATTATTGGAAATGTTCCGTTTAACGAAACGCTTAAATTGGTTTCCTAATCATTTTTCTAAAGGCATGAAACAAAAAGTAATGTTAGTATGTGCTTTCTTAGTAGAACCTAAGCTTTATATTGTAGATGAGCCATTTGTAGGTCTAGATCCGTTAGCAATTACAAACCTCTTGCAAATTTTACAAGATAAAAGAGATGAAGGTTGCGGCATTTTAATGTCGACACACATCTTAGCAACGGCTGAAAAATATTGTGATAAATTTATTATTATCCATGAAGGTGAAATAAGAGCTACGGGTACACTTGCCGAATTACAACAAGTTTTTAATATGCCAGAAGCTTCATTAGATGATATTTATATTCAATTGACGAAAGAAGAAGCGAACTATGGCAAATAATCTATGGAAATCACGCCTAGCGGACTATTTTAAAGATTTAGCAAAATATCTTCGTTATATTTTTAACGATCACTTAGTTTTAGTAATGGTATTTGTTGTGGGCGCATTAGGTTTTTATTACTCCCAGTGGCTTAAAACATTGGATGCATCGTTCCCTGTTAATTGGGTGATGATTGTTGTTTTAGTACTCGTGCTATCGCTCACTCAAGTAAATACGCTGCTTAAATCAGCAGATGCGGTTTATTTAACTGTGATGGAAACAAGAATGGCGAGCTACTTTAAAAAATCAATTATATTTTCATTCTTTTTCCAATTACCATTAGTAATTGTAGCTTTTATCGTTTTATTGCCAATGTATCAACAGGTGAAACCATTTGCGGGAAGTTATATTTTAATGCTATTAGTTTATTTCATTTTATTAAAAGCCTGGAATGTTTTAATGTGGTGGCACGTATATAAACAACCAATTCGTACAATAGGTATTCTTATGCAATGGTTGGGAAATATTGTAGCTGTAAGTATTGTTTTTGTTATACCGCAGTGGTGGTCGTTACTGATTGGTGTCGTTTTAACACTATTAATCTTGTGGATGACCATGAAAATGAGTAAACCCTATTACATCAAATGGGAAACATTAATTGTTAAGGAAGAAGCACGTTTAAATCGCTTTTACCGGTTTGCAAATATGTTTACAGATGTGCCACATTTAAAAAATACAACTAAGAAAAGAGCATGGCTCAACTGGTGCTATTCAGGTATCGCACTTGTTCAAAAAAATACGTATAGCTACTTATGGCGACGTGCTTTTATTCGTACGGATGAGTTCAGCGGTTTGTTTGTAAGATTGACTCTCATAGGTTTGGTTATTATTTATTTCATGAGTAATGCAACAATGGCAATTCTATTAGTCTTGTTATTTAGTTATTTAACAGGATTTCAAATGTTACCGATGATTCGTCTTTACGAAAATCATCCAATGAGAGAACTTTACCCAGTACCAATGAAGTTATATCGTTCTTCTTTTGTTACTTTGTTGCGAGGTATTATGGCAGTTCAAGCCATCATTTTTGCAGTGATTATAACAATTGTTTTCCCGCTAAATACAGCAGCGTGGATGATAGCTATTTTGGTAGCTTTCTATTTATTTTTCACCTTTGTTTATGTGCCGAGTAAAATTAAGAAATTAGTTTTAGGCTTTTAAAGCAAATTTGATTTGAATTTTAACTATTAATAGTTTAGTTAGAGATAATTAATTTAAATAAAAAAGGCTCATTCCTAAAAGTTGGAATGAGCCTTTTTATTATATTTTTTCGTGAGGAATTTCTGGATTTGAAACATTATAATTTGTGATTATTCCATAATCAAGTTGACCAGCAGGTGTATCATAAAGTAATTTTTCTAGTTTGTGATAGTAGTCTGCTTTTTTAAAGGCCACACGTGCTTGAGAATTTTCCCAACCAAGAATGAGTGAGAATGGTGTTTGATGGTGTCGTTTTCCAAAAGCAAGATAAGTCAGTCCTTCTGGTGTGTTTGAAACGATACGACGTACAAGCTCTTGTAAAAATAGTTCATCTTCTGACGATAATGAAAAAATATATGAATCAACAGAATCATGAATATTTAGTTGCCCATATGTTGAAATAATATCGTAGGTTGTACCGCCTACAAAAGGTGATTTCTTGCTACCAGTATTGTCTAGCAACATTGTTTCGTGCTGACCATGTAAGTAAAATAGTCCATCTCTGCGGTGTTGAATATAATATTTAGATAAAAAATCGGCTGTTCCATGAGTAACATAGTAAGATGTCATTGTTTTTCCTCCTCTAACTGTGACTTCATTAAAAGAGCATGAGGTCATTTGCTTGTTTATATCTTAGCATAAAATTATCATAAATACGCAATTAAAAAAGAAAATATTTTCTAGTTTAATGCTTGAATAATAGGATGTTCTTTGTCATACTGTTAATTGACTAGGAGTTTGAAGGGAGCAATTAAAAATGTTATTTATTGATAATAAAGGTATCACAGATCCATCAATTAATATTGCTATTGAAGAATTTGTGTTGAATAATTTACAGGTAGATGAACCATTTTTACTATTTTATATCAATCGTCCTTCAATTATTATTGGGCGTAACCAAAATACGATTGAAGAAATTAATACTGATTATGTAGAAGCGAATGGTATTCAAATTGTCCGTCGTTTATCAGGTGGTGGTGCAGTTTATCATGATTTTGGAAACTTGAATTTTAGTTTTCTAACAAAAGATGATGGTAACAGTTTTTCAAACTATCAAAAATTCCTTGATCCTGTCATTGTGGCATTGAAAAAAATGGGTGTTAACGCGGAGCTTAAAGGTCGTAATGACATGGTAGTCGGCGAGCGAAAAGTAAGTGGTAATGCACAATTTGCTACTCATGGTAAAATGTATTCACATGGTACTTTAATGTTTGATAGTGATATTGATGAAGTTGTAAATTCTTTAAAAGTGCGTAAAGAAAAAATTGAATCAAAAGGTATCAAATCAATTCGTAGTCGTGTAGCAAACATCTCAGAATTTATGAGTGAGAAAATGACTACTGAAGAGTTTAAACAAAAATTATTATTATCTATTTTTGATGTTGAAAAAATTGAAGATGTTAACGAGTATGTTTTGACAGAAGAAGATTGGGCAGAAATCAAAGCTATTTCAAAACGACGTTATGCTAACTGGGATTGGAATTATGGCAAATCGCCTAAATTCGATATCGAACTGACAAAACGTTTCCCAATTGGTTCAATTGATATTCGATTGAATGTCATGAAAGGGCATATTGTTGACGCTAAAATCTTCGGTGATTTTTTTGGTGTGGGTGATGTGAAGGATATTGAAGAACGTTTAATTAATGTGAAGTACGAACGTGAAGCTATTAAATCTGCAATTGAAAGTTTACCAATTAAACATTATTTTGGTCAAATAACATTGGAAGAATTCCTAGAATTAATCTATTAAAAAAAATAGTAAGATGATATTAAAAAGCCCTTTGTAGGGCTTTTTTTATATGAAAAAACTGATGAGAAAACTCATCAGTTTAAAAAATAGCTTATTCTGAGATAACAGTGAAACGATTGGCAGCAGCTTCTCGTTCACGACCAGCTTTAATTTCACCTGATGGTGTGCCAAGATGAACCATTGCAATCACGCGCTCATTTTCTGCTACATTGAGTGCAGCTTTGAACTCAGGTTTGTTAATATATCCTGGTGTTTTCCATGCAGTACCAATGTTTTGAGCCCAAGCTAACAATGAAAATGTTTGAATCAATGCCGCTGTTGCTTCCGTGTTTTCACCATCAACACCAGCATCTTCATGAATGCTATTGATAACAAGTAAAGTACCAGGTAAAGCGTTTAGTTTGTCATACTTTTTCCCAGATTGTTCAGGAAAAGCAGCGGTAGCAACTTTTGCAATTGCTGGGCCGGTATAATATTCAAATCGCCAAGGTTGAGTCAAGCGATGATTAGGTACCCAAATAGCTGTTTCTAATAAGGCTTGTACAGTCTCAGCAGCGATAGGTGTTGCATCAAAATCAGAGATTGTACGGCGTGTTTTAATCAGTTGTTCTAAATCAATTTTTGTCATGTGAAAAACCCCCTTAAGTTGTAACTAGCTCTACTATAGCATTTTTAAAATGTTTGATATAGCTAATTTTTTTATTTTTCTAAAAGTAGGGTATCTATAAAGTAGGAGGGTATTTTTAAAGTAATATTTTTTTCAGCTAGAGTTTAGGAGTGTCGTCTGTGAAAGTATCATCTCTTGTTCTATTTAATAATGAATGATTCATCGGGATATTATTATTTTGATCATAGTTATAATGCGGTGTGGATTCAGCGGCTCGTAAACTTGGCGGTGTATTGCCAGTTAAATAAAGATTTTTTCGTTTAGCTTTATCGAAGTTACCCAATAATTTCATATGGAGTAACGAGGTTCTTGCTAATTGGTTTGAAAAACTATCAAAGGAAATATCTAGGGTAATTTCAAAGCCATTATGAAATATAAGATGAGTACGTGAATGAGGTGCCTTATGATAGCGTGATAAATGTTGAGTAAACACCCAAATACAATCGTTTTTTCTTTTTGGACTAGTTGTGGGAAAAGTAAAGATATAAGAGAGGCTGTCTATCATAATAGGTGCTTTGTGTGTAAAACCGATAAGGTGTTTTGTTGCGGTTTTCCGACCTTCCAAACTTGATCCGAAAAATTTACAACCATCAGAAATAAGTTTCACGGGATTTAGTGCGATTTCTTGTGATCCTTCAGAGTCGAGTACAATGGAATGACAATCATACTTTGATATTATTAATGGTTTGATTAACATCGTACTGGCATTTATTTCATAATCATTCAAAATGAGCGTCATATTATCCCTACTTTCTTATTTTTACACAAAATGTAACTCTATAAGAGTATCATAGGTTAAATAAGCAATAGAGTAACAGGTATAACTGTTTAAAAAGAGAGTTTATTCAATTTTCTGACAATATACTTGTAATTTGAAAAGAAGTCGCTTATAATAAAATAAAATGTTAGGAGTGATTAACATGGAAAACAAATTCAACGCGTCTTTCTTAGCACAACAACGAGAGAATACGATGAATGGTAACTTTCCATTCAATCGTTCAGTAGAAGCACTGTTCGAGTCGTGCCTCTTAGATTATCGTATCTCAAATCTTAAAGAAAAAATTGATGCTGCTCTTGATCAGCACGAAAGCACTTTATTTCAAGCGTTATCCAAAGAGCTTGCAAGCCTTGAAGCTGCAGAATTAACAATTAGTTAAAGGGGGAATTAAAAGGTGAACGAACAAAAAAGATAGTGTAAGTTCTGATGTTTTTAAGCAGAACTTACACTATTTTTGTGTCTTTAAAAGTAGATAACCATTTTATGTTCGTGATAGTGATAGGATATGATAAAATTAACCTATTAGATAAAAAGAGGTGACTCAGTGTGAGTTTAGAATGCATAATTGGAAGAAGCGGTAGTGGTAAAACAACGTGGATGATTGAACAAATTATCGCGAGAACGAATGCTCATCCAGATGAAAATATCTTTATTATTGCGCCAGATCAAATGACTTACCAAATAGAACATGCGTTGTTAGTGCATCCTAAAGTAAAAGGCTTACTAAATGTGCAGGTTTATAGTATGAACCGTTTAGCATGGCGTGTCTGTCGTGAAACAGGAGGATTAGCACAAACATACCTATCGAGTAATGGTTTAAATATGCTGATAAGAAAACTTTTAATGACGCGTGCTTCAGATTTATCTGTCTTTAGTAAATCAGCCTTAAAAAAAGGTTTTATTTCGCAATTACATGATACTTTTAGAGAGTTTAAGCAATATGAAGTGACCCCAGAAGTCATTCAAGCTGTCAAAGAAAATCAATTACCACTAAGTATTGATTTAAAAGATAAAATTACAGATATCGATAAGATATATCAACACTATCTAGCTGCAACTGCAGATAAATACCTTGAAACAGAAGATTATTTATCGTTGCTTGTAGAGGCAATCCCACAATTTAAAGAATTCGATAATGCCAGCTTCTTTATTGATGGTTTTTTTGAGTTTTCTCCCCAAGAATACAGTGTATTAGAACAACTATTAATTGCTGGTAAAAAAATGACAATGAGTTTTACAATGAATCCAGATGATACAACAAACAGTGTCAGTGATTTAGATTTGTTCCAATTACCTAAAGAAACATATCGAAAAATGAATGAAATAGCACGTGTTCATTCGATTGAAAGAGACGCTGATATTTATCTTGAAAACAACTTTCAAAAAGAACAATTGAAAGTTATCGAAGCAAATTTTGAAATACAGTCGGAAAAGCATCACGTTGATGATGAGCAATTACACGTTACAACAGCCAATAATCGTCGTGCTGAGGTTGAAGGAATTGCACGTGAGATTAGGCGATTAATTGTGCATCATAACTACCGTTACAAGGATATTGCTGTTTTTATTAGAAATGAGGCATCTTACACAACCTTTTTACCTGCGGTATTTAAAATGCATGAACTGCCTTTTTTTATCGATGAAGCTAAAAAGATGGCAAATCATCCCTTGATTGAATTATTGAGAGGTAGCTTAGAAGCCATCACAAAAAACTTTAATTATGATACGATGTTCCAAATTGCTAGAACGGAGCTATTTGTGCCACCAAAAGTAATGCCAAAAGTTGGGCGTCAACGGATAGATGAATTAGAGAATTATGTCCTTGCACGCAACTATTATGGGAAAAAGTGGTTTGATCAAGACGAATGGATTTATCGACGCTCACAATTTTCTGGGGAAGAAGCAATTCAAACAACCTTAGAACTTGAAAAACAAGAACAAATAAATACCACTCGAAAATGGCTAACGGTGCCATTACAAACTTTAAATAAACAATTGAAACAAGCAACAAATGTCCGCGAACAAGCTGCGGCGTTGTTTTATTATATGGAAGAATTACAAGTCAGCGAGCATCTAAATCGTTGGCGAACAGAAGCCCAAACAAAAGGGACTGTTGAACAAATGCAAATGCATGAACAAGCGTATAAGGCGAGCATACAATTGTTAGATGAGATTGTAGAAGTTATGGGTGATGAAAAACTGAGCATTACTCAATTGCGTGATGTATTGGATTCTGGTTTTGAAGAAATGGAATTTACTGGTTTACCACCGACAATCGATCAAATTACAGTCGCTAATATTCAAACGTCTCGCGTACTTAATGTTAAAGCTGCATTTGTATTGGGTTTTAATGATGGCGTTTACCCAACAAGAGGAAGCGATAAAGGTGTCTTTAAAGAAGACGATCGTCAAAAATTAGTAGATTCAGGACTTCCGATTCAATTAAGTGCGCGTCAACAATTAGCTCAAGAAGATTTTTACGCCTATAGAGCATTAACCTCTGCAACAGAGCAGCTTTATATTAGTTTCCCGATTGCTGATGAAGAGGGGCGCAGTCTGTTAGCATCTCCTTACTTGAGAAGATTACAGCAGATGTTTACAACACCAATACATCAACAAACATATCTTTCTGATATGACAGAGTTGCCTGAATTTGAGCAATTTCCTTACATTGGGCATCCAAAGGCAACGCTGAATTATTTAATTGCACAGATGCAACAATTGAAAATAGGTGGACACATCGCGCCTATTTGGCAAGAGGTCTATAATTGGTTTACTATAAAAGAAAATGAATATTATAGCATTGCTAAACAAGCTTTAACTAGTTTAAGTTATGAAAATGTCGCACAACCGTTGGCAGCAAAAACAGCGAAAGATTTATTTAATAATGATATTACAGCAAGTGTTAGCCGCATGGAGAAATTTTTTGGTTGTCATTTTTCTCACTTTGCCTCGCACGGGTTGAAGTTACGAGAAAGAGAAGTATATCGTTTGGAAAGTGTAGATATCGGACAGATTTTCCATAGCGCAATGGAAGATATTAGTCAAAGACTAAAGGAGAATGGCATTGAATGGGGAAGTTTGACTGCCGATGATATTAGTCAATTAGCAAAAGATGCAATTGCAGTTTTACGCCCAGTCTATCATTACGAAATTTTATTGAGCTCAAACAAAATGGGCTACATTTCACATAAATTACAAGCAATTATTGAAAAAGCAGCACAAGCCTTAAATGAACAAGCACGTAATAGTAAATTTAGTCCCTCTAATTTTGAAGTCGGTTTTGGAAAAGAAGAAGTAATACCTGCATTAACACTACCGCTAAAAGAGGGAACTATTTCTTTACAAGGGCGTATTGATCGTATTGATGTTGCTGATTATCAGGGGCAAAATTATTTGCGGATTATTGATTATAAATCAAGTGACCGTGCAGTTGATTTTACTGAGGTATATCATGGGATAGCTTTACAAATGCTCACTTATTTAGATATTGCTGTAACTAATGCTGCAAAACTAGTGAATGCACCTGCTGAAGCTGCAGGGATGATGTATTTCCATATGCATAATCCTTTTATTGAATATAAGCAAGAATTGAAACAAGAAGACATTGAAAAAGATATGCTAAAAGAGTTTAAAATGGATGGCTGGGTACTTGATAATAAAGCCATTGTAGAAATGATGGATACAACGCTTGAACCGGGTAAAACTTCGACTACAATTCCAGTCAATTATGTGAAATCAGGTGATTTTGGCAGCCGTTCTAAGGTTTTATCAGAGCAAGAATTTAATGTTTTACGAGGATTTGTACGAAAACAATATCAACAAGGTGGTAATCTTATTTTGCAAGGTGATGTGGCAATAAATCCTTACCAATTGGATTCAAAAACACCTTGTCAGTTTTGTGATTATCGTTCTATTTGTCAATTTGATGTCGCGAATGATAAAAATAGTTACCGTGTAATTGAGAGTGACAAACAAGCAGATGTGCTTAAGAAAATGGGAGAGGAGCTTGAACAAAATGACAAATAATATACCACCCAAACCTCCAGAAGCCCAATGGACTGAAGCACAATGGCGTGCAATCCACACGACAGGGCAATCAACACTAGTTGCCGCTGCTGCAGGGTCTGGAAAAACAGCGGTTTTAGTTAATCGTGTAATTGAACGCGTTAAACATCCAACAACACCTATTGATATAGATGAGATGCTTATTGTAACTTTTACTGAAGCAGCAGCAGCTGAGATGAAACAACGAATTGGTGCAGCATTAGAAGAAGAGATTGAAGCATCACCAGAACGTAAAGATTTAAAGCGTCAAATAAAACTATTACAACACGCTTCTATATCTACAATGCACAGTTTTTGTAGTCGTTTAATTCGTGATTATTACTACCTTTTAGATTTGGATCCAACATTCAGGCTGCTCGATGAGATTGAAGGTGCACTTTTAAAGGAAGAAATAATTGAACAGTTGCTAGAAGAAGAATATGCACGTGAAGAGAACGCGGCTTTTTATCAATTAATTGATAGTTATACGAGCGATCGTAGTGATACAAAGCTGTACCATTTAATTCTAAAGTTAAGTAATATTGCTTTGGCTCAGCCAGAACCACAACGATGGCTTAATCAACTGACTGATACCTATAATGCTGAACGCTACCCTACAATTGATAGTCTGCCTTACTATAATTATATTAAACGTGATATTATTACGAGTTTGGAAGCAGCACGTGCTTATTTACAACAAGCACTCACAATTGCAGCGGCTCATGTTGTAGGAGAGAAATGGTATGCTTTTTTAGAGACTGAGCAGCTAGTTTTAAACAGCTTAATTGAACATGTCCAAACGAAGAATTTTGCGGAACTTCAAACACTTTTATCAGATGTTAAATTTGGTAGAGCGCCAGCGACGAAAAAAACAGATGAAGTGGACCATGATGCGATTAAAAAAATTATTAGTTTGCGTGATGCAACTAAAAAACAACACAAAGGATTGCTTGAAAAATGGTGTCAACGTTCAGCAGCTAGTTTTATTGCTGATTTTGAAATTTTACACCCGCAAGTTGAAAAATTAGCTGAAGTTGTGCAGACATTTATGTCAGCTTACCAGACTGAGAAAAAGGCTCGATCAGTGTTGGATTTTAGTGATTTGGAACACTATGCACTAGAACTTTTGGGTTCAGTGAATGATCAAGGTGAATTTGAACCAACAGAAATCGCTGAAAACTACCGTCAAAAATATGCTGAGATTTATACAGATGAATATCAAGATACAAACAAGGTACAAGAAACGTTACTTTATTTGGTTGCAAAGCCAGAGGGCACAAGTGAAGGTGGTAATCGCTTTATCGTGGGGGATGTTAAACAATCGATTTATCGCTTTCGTTTAGCAGAGCCTGAGCTATTTATAGAAAAATATAATCGTTATCCCGTAGATCCGGACACAAGTGGTTATCGTATTGATTTATCACAAAATTTCCGTAGCCGCGAAAACATAATAGATTCCACGAATGCTTTATTCTCACAAATAATGGATGAAACATTTGGTGAAATTGCTTATGACGAAGCAGCTGAATTAAAACGTGGTGCAAATTATAAACCGCGTGCTGATGACGATATCGCAACTGAAATTGTTTTGATTGAAGGTGATTATGAAGCAACAGAATTAGAAGAATCAATGTATTTGGGTACCAATCATGAAAAAGAAGCGGATATCGTTGCTCAAAGGATTAAAGAGATGATTGCTAATGAACATGAGATATTTGATTTGAAAAAGCAGACGTACCGTTCAATTAGGTATGATGATATTGTCATCCTAGCACGATCAATGACTCAAGCGGATATATATGAACGTACATTCCAAAAATATGAACTGCCAATTTATGCAACTACCAATAGTGGCTATTTTGAATCAATCGAAGTAATGACGATGATGGCTGTTTTGAAAGTAATAGACAATCCTTATCAAGATATTCCATTGGCAGCAGTCTTACGCTCACCGATTGTTGGTTTGACAGAAGAAGAGCTAGCTAAAATTCGATTAGCGGATACAAAAGGGAATTATTATGATGCGTTGTTAGTAGATGCTAGTGAAGAAAGTGTGTATCAAGCTAAAGTGAAATTATTTATTGAACGTTTAGAAAATTGGCGTCAACAAGCACACCAAATAACGACAGCAGATTTAATTTGGCAAATTTATGAAGAATCACATTATTATGATTATGTTGGCGGTTTGATTGGTGGCCGACAAAGACAGGCTAATTTACGAGCCTTGTATGATCGTGCGCACCAATATGAACAAACATCTTTCAGAGGACTCTTCCGCTTTATTCGCTTTATAGATAGATTACAAATCAAAGGAAAAGATTTAGGAACGGCTAAAGCTGTTGGGGAACATGATAATGTCGTTCGAATTATGACAATTCATAAAAGTAAAGGACTTGAATTTCCAATTGTATTTGTTGTTGGTTTAGGAAAAGGCTTTAATCGTCAAGACATCAATAGTTCTGAATTGGTGGATAAAGAGTTTGGTTTCGCTTCAAATCTGGTGCGTTTAGATACACGAACGAAACAGCCTACAATTGCACAATATGCTTTTCGCAGTAAACAAATGCGTGCTTTGCAAGCAGAAGAAATGCGTATTTTATATGTTGCATTAACCCGAGCAAAAGAAAAATTAATATTAATTGGTTCGGCTAAGAAATTAGCTAAAACGATAGAAAAATGGGCAACGGCTCGACAATATTCTGAAGTTGTTTTGCCAGAATTTATGCGTGCTTCAGCAACCAGCTATTTAGACTGGATAGGGTTTGCTTTCAGCCGCGATACTAGTTTTACTGAACAGTTTCCAGATTATTCAGGAGGACATCAATGTAGCTTCGAACATGCTCCTACTATTAAATGGACAACTTATACGACCTTAATGAAAGAGCGGGAAATCAAAGAATCAGCTGGGAATGAATGGTTAGAAGCCACGCATTCAATGTCACCGTTAAAAGATGTCACAATTAGCCCAGCGGTATCTGAGTTGTTAACGTATCAATACGAAGCTCAGGCAGCGACCAGAATACCATCAAAAACAAGTGTGACCGAAGTTAAGCGATTAATGGCTGAGCGTGAAATGGCAGGTATTACTACGTATAGTGAGCAAATAGCACCGATTTCATTAGAGCGTCCTCGGTTCTTACAAACCAAGAAAATGAAGGCGAATGAAATAGGGACAGCGATGCACAGTGTGATGCAGCAAGTACCCTTAACTGAAAAACCAACTTCGTTAAGCGTTCAAGCGTTATTGACTGATTTGGTTTTGAAAAAAACCATGAAGCAAGAAGAGGCCGATGTCATTAATGTTCCACGTGTTGTACACTTCTTTGAAACGTTTTTAGGTGAACTTACACTGACGAATAAAACACGACGTGAAGTACCGTTTATGTATCTAATAAATGCAAAAGAAATTTATGAAACGGAAACAGCTGAACAAACAATTGTCCAAGGGATTGTGGATTGTTTAGTCGAAACTGAAGATGGTTTAATCATCATTGACTACAAAACAGATCGCATTATTGGTGAATGGGAAAAAGTCTCAGAATCGTACCGTAAGAAGTATGAAGTGCAGATTAACCTATATGCAGAAGCGATTGAAGCAGCAAGCGCACGACCAGTCGTAGCGAAATATTTATATTTCTTTGATGGTGGCCATATTGCAGAATTATAAGAAAAAGGAAAACACGAAGTGTGTTTTCCTTTTTTTATATTAAAATATGCCGTTATATAGGTTATGTTGACAGCGAATAATACGCATGTTAGTATTTAAAACGTAATCATTACGATTTAAAAAGAGAGGAAGATGACAATGAAAAAAGATTTGGCTACTGCGTATCGTGAATTGAAAAGTCCAAATATTAAAACACGCAAACGTGCTTTGAAAGTGATAAAAGACTTTAAACGAGAGAAAAAACTATTGAATCGTTAAGTAATCGATTGAGATAAAAAGGGGGTGGTGAGTATGCGTGCAATTTTTGACTTAGAGAATACGTCAATTATGATCTATCAAGCACATACTGATGAAGAAGGCTACTATGTGTTATTGACAGATGTCTATGGAGGCTCATTTTTAAATCATTTTTTTGATCGTTCTTCAGCAATTCAGTACGCATTTAATGAAGCGTTGTTATGGTATGAAAATATACTTGAAGATTTTTTAGAGATGGATGAAACTGAGCCATTAACAGCAATCGACTATATTACAATGGCGAAATACCCCTTAACTTTATTGCAACCGTATGTTGAATTTGAACAGGACTGGGAACGTTTTAAAGGTCGTGTTCGCTTAAAAGAAATGAGTGCTCTTTATTGGCGAAAAATGATGCAAGCAAAACAACAATAAAAAAAGCGTTTGAATGAGTAATCATATGATTCATTCAAGCGCTATTATTTATAGAAACTAACTATTTGTTGATGAGACACGTATTTTATCCAAAAAAAGCTTTCTTTTTGAGATTTAAGTACTCCGTTAAGAATTGTGCAATACCGTGTTCTTCATTAGAAAGTGTTACAGTATTTGCAATGCGTTTTGTTTCAGCATCAGCATTACCCATCGCAACACCAAGACCGGCTTCATCAAGCATTTCCCAATCGTTGTCGGCATCACCAAAAGCAATGACATCGTTCATCGTGAAGCCTAAATCTTTTGCTGCGTGACGTAATGCAACTGCTTTATTTAAACCAGACTTAGTTAATTCAAGATATTCATAGGGTTTCCCCCAACTACGTTGTTCAATAATACCAGAAAAAGCATCATCTAGTTGTTTTTTGATAAGTTTAAGTTGTTCATTTCCAGCTGAAAACATGATTGCTGTTGGATCATTAGTAATTAATTGTGTAAGCTGACCGAAGTGAATAAAGCGAGGATCCGAATCGCGCATGTTTTGAGGTACTGATTCATCATCACGCAAAATAAACGCAGAATCATTAACTTCAGCAATGACATTATTCAGCTCCAAACTTTGTGAAAAATCGAATAGCTCATGAGCTGTTTTAAGATCAATATTTTGGCGATAGCCTTTATAGTTTGGTTGTTTAGGATTATGTAAATAAGCACCATTAAAGTTAACGATTGGCGTATCAAGTTGTAATTCATCGTAAAAATGTTTGCTCATTCGATAAGGTCGCCCCGTCGCAATCATTACTGTATGACCTTGCTCACGAGCAATTGCCAGTGTTTGTTTAGTTTCTAATGAAATTGTTGCATCATTTCGTAATGTTGTGCCATCTAAATCGATAGCAATTAATTTTTTTGTCATAATCGTATCCCTTCAGATTGTGCATCAGAATTTATTAGCGATTGTTATAAGATTAACAAGTTGCTATCTATTATATTGCCATATTAATGCTGAATCAGCAAGTAATCAAAGATAAAACATGCGTTCATTCGGTGAATTTGTTATAATAGTTTCAGATAAAGAGGTGATTTATGATGGCAGAAATGACAGAGGAATTACAAGATAGTATACTGGCTTGTTTAGAACAAGTAATCGACCCTGAATTAGGGATTGATATCGTTAACCTGGGATTAATTTATGGTGTAGATATCGATGATGAAGATATATGTACGGTTACAATGACCTTAACATCAATGGGTTGCCCATTAGCAGGTATTATTGTTGAACAGATTGAAAGCGCTCTGGAGGATTTACCTGAAGTTAATGATACAGTGGTTAACGTCATTTGGGATCCACCTTGGACAAAAGATAGAATGTCGCGTTATGCAAAAATTGCATTAGGTATTCGCTAATAACACTATGAACTAATCGATTGTTTTAAATAGTTATTGAGCTGGCCACACTTTTGTGTGGTTTTTTTTGAGTCTTCACAATTGTGAATGAATGGTTTTTTGGAGTTATTGGTGTAACAGAAGAAAACATGAATAATTTTCATGGTAGGATGAACAACCGTTATTATTATAGAGTTTGTATAAATTTACATACAGACAAAGAGGATGTTGTTTTTTAAAAATTGTCATTTAATATGAATCTAATAGAGCATCAAAATAGTAAAACAAGCCGGTTTACAGACTAATTCTGTAGGCCTCTTTTATTTGGAAAAGTTGTATCTCCCAAATAAAGAGCTGATTTGGTTCACTTGTTTGACATAATATTGTTCAAAGTAAAAAACATACTGCAAGTTTCCCCTCTTTTTGTTAACCAAATAGTAATAAAATACCGACAGTTTTATGACTAACCATTTAAATCGAAATGAAGATAACAACAATATGATAGTCTAAAACTAGATTAAAGAATGAACCAGTTAAAGTGACGGAGGGATAGTATGGGAAACAGAAAGCGATTTAGGCCTTTAGAACAAGATATAAAAAAATTGTGGCGCCAAGAAAAAGCAATTGTAAATGAAAATGCTAACAAGGACAGTACAGTTTTTAATACACAACGAGATTTAACAGCAGGGATAGTTGCCAAATATTACGCAATGCGATACCAACTGCCAAAAGAAGTCGCATCGGCACATGAGGCAGGTGATATTCATTTCCATGATTTAGATTATCAACCCTATCAACCCTTAACAAATTGTTGTTTGATTGATATTGCAGGGATGTTAGAACATGGCTTTCAAATCGGTAATGCGAGTGTTGAACCGCCACATTCCATTCAAACAGCAGCAGCACAAATAGCACAAATTATTGCAAATGTATCCAGTTCTCAATACGGTGGATGCTCTGTGGATCGTATCGATGAAATTTTGGCACATTATGCTGAATGTAATTATGAAAAACATTTGGTTAAGGCGAGTGAATGGGTTGACCCAAGTCGTC
Source organism: Brochothrix thermosphacta DSM 20171 = FSL F6-1036 (assembly GCF_036884295.1). Lineage (NCBI taxonomy): Bacteria > Bacillati > Bacillota > Bacilli > Caryophanales > Listeriaceae > Brochothrix > Brochothrix thermosphacta. The sequence continues at coordinate 1,981,056 of NZ_CP145608.1, read as the reverse complement.
GTGATGAATATGCACTTAGTTTTACAAAAAAAGATATATATGATGCGATGCAAAGTCTAGAATATGAGATTAATACATTGTATTCAAGCAACGGTCAAACACCATTCGTTACATTGGGATTTGGTTTAGGAACTTCTTGGATAGAAAGAGAAATTCAGCGTGCTATTTTGAATGTGCGTATGGGTGGTTTAGGTAAACAAAAACAAACTGCTATTTTTCCAAAATTAGTGTTTAGCCTTAAGCGTGGTGTTAATCTCAATGAAACGGATGAAAATTATGATATCAAACAATTGGCATTAGAATGTTCAGCGAAACGCATGTATCCGGACGTATTAAACTATGATAAGTTAGTGGAAATTGCTGGTGACTTTAAAGTGCCTATGGGCTGCCGCTCATTTTTACCAGCTTGGAAAAATAAAGAAGGACAACTGGTTAATGCGGGCCGTATGAATTTAGGTGTTGTCACGCTAAATTTACCGCGTTTGGCGATTCGTTCTGATGGAGATAAAAAATTGTTTTGGAAGTATTTTGAAGAGCAGATGATTACTATGAAAACAGCATTGTTTTATCGCATTGAACGTACAAAGGAAGCGCGACCTGAAAATGCTCCGATATTGTATCAACATGGTGCCTTTGGCGAACGTCTAAAGAAATCAGAAAATGTTGATGAGCTCTTTAAAGATGGACGTGCAACTGTTTCAATTGGTTATATTGGACTTTATGAGGTTGCCGCTCATTTTTATGGTGCAAACCCTGAAAAAAATAAAAAAGCAAAACATTTTATTCTTACTATTCTCGAAAAACTGAATGAATATGCAGATGATTGGAAAGCTGAATCAGGTTATTGGTTTAGTATCTACTCAACACCATCTGAAAGTTTAACCGATCGTTTTAACCGTATGGATAGAGAAAAATATGGTGTTGTGCCTTTTATAACAGATAAAGATTATTATCAAAATTCGTTTCATTATGATGTGAGGGAAAGTGTATCAGCATTTGATAAAATTGATTATGAGAAAGACTTTGCACCATTAACATCAGGTGGGTTTATACATTATTGTGAGTATCCGGTTTTAGTCCATAACTTAAAAGCATTAGAAACTGTTTGGGATTATGCCTACGATAGAGTTGCCTACTTAGGAACAAATACACCAATCGATAAATGTTTTGAATGTGGATTCGAAGGAGAGTTTAAGCCTACAAAAGAAGGCTTTGAATGCCCAGAATGTCATAATACAAATCCATTGACTTGCGATGTTGTAAAAAGAACCTGTGGTTATCTCGGAAATCCTGCCAAAAGACCGATGGTTCATGGACGTCATGATGAAATAATTCATCGAGTCAAACACTCAGGAGGGGATTTTATTGAGTAAAAACAAACAATTTTTAGCGGAAGATTTTAGCTGTCAACGTATTGCAAGTTATCAACCCTTTAATGCAGTTGATGGAGAAGGTATTCGTTGTAGTGTCTATGTTTCTGGTTGTTTGTTTAATTGCAAAGGTTGTTATAATAAGGTGGCTCAATCATTTAAGTATGGTGAGCTCTATACTGAAGCACTAGAAGAGAAGATTTTGACTGATATTGGGCACGAAGGTGTGCAAGGGTTATCTCTATTAGGTGGTGAGCCATTTATGAATACACAAGTGTGTTTAAGTTTAGTGAAAAAATTAAGAGAACGGTATGGTTTAACACGTGATATTTGGATATGGAGTGGTTATACTTACGATGAACTGTGCAACGAGAGTGAGGATAAACAAGAACTTTTAAGTTATTGCGATATCCTAGTTGATGGGCAATTTATTCAAGAGTTATTCAAACCTAATTTAGCCTATCGGGGTAGTTTAAATCAGAAAATAGTTGATGTCGTGAAAAGTAAAATTTCAGGTGAAGAAGTTTTATATAGTATTTGATAGGCAGTTTGATAGAACTAAAAGACGTAACCCCTTATAATGAAGTTAAATAGAATTTTAATGGGGGAATGATTTAATGACAATTACAAAATTTTCAGATGTAGGTTTACATGTCGGTCAAGCCGATGCACCAGTTAAGGTTACCAGTTTTGTAAACTTTCGATGCCCATTCTGTGCAAGTTGGCATTTTAAAGCTAATAATGTATTAGATAAATATGTTAAAGCTGGACAAGTAGAAGAAATAATAAAATTTTATGATAAACCGAAAGAAACATTAGAAATTGGAAACCATGCGCATCATTTTATTGATTACAATGATCCTGAATCTGAAAAAATTGTTAACTTGTTATTTAGTTCGCAAGATGAGTGGGGGAACCTTTCGAAAGAAGAACTTACTACTTATTTTGAAGAAAACTTTGGTTTGAAAGAGCTAGAAAATCATCAAGAGGCAACCAATTTAATAATTGCTGAAGCAAACGGTAATAATGTTAAAACGGTGCCTACTATTTTTATAGGCGATAAAGTATTTGATTCTCAAGTTTCACCAGAAGAGTTAGTTGAAACAATTGAAGCTTTATTGGCAGAAAAATAATGAATGACTCAGCCTTATCAACGGTAAAACGTTGATAAGGCTTTTTTTTATACCCGTATATTATGGTATGATAACAGTAACAAAAAAATTTGGAGGAATACTTCATGGAAGCCTATATTACACCAATAAAGATTGCATTGTTAACCTTTCCATTCATCGCGTTTTTGCTATCATTGCCATTTTTAATACATCAATATCATAAATATGGAGGCTTTACTTTTTGGCGAGCTTTTATTATTTTTAGCTTTATTTTCTATTTGATGTGTGCTTATTTTTTAGTGATATTACCTTTGCCTTCACAGGCAGAAGTAAACGAATTAACAACCCGAAGGGTACAATTTATCCCCTTTCAGTTTGTAATTGATTTTGTACGGGAGACCGTTTTTTCTTTTTCACATCCAAGAACCTATGCAGAGGCTCTTAAACAAGGCGTGTTGATACAACCGCTGTTCAATTTATTACTATTATTACCTTTAGGTGTTTATCTTCGTTTTTACTTCAAGCGTTCATTTAAATTTGTGATATTAGCCGGCTTTTTTACAGCGCTCTTTTTTGAATTAACACAGCTCTCAGGTTTATATGGTATCTATTCACGTTCATATCGTTTATTTGATGTGGATGATTTGATGTTGAATACTGCAGGTGCTTTATTAGGTTTTGCCATTGCTCCGGCGATAACCTTTTTTATACCCGATGAAGAACGTTTAATTAATACCGCCTATTCACGTAGTCATCGTGTGAGTTATTTGCGACGCTTCATTGCATTTATGATTGATTGGACAATTATGGCCATCATCGCGGTTTTTGTAACTATTGGTGGAGAAGCTATCTTTGTGTCTAATGTAATATATGAATTTAGTATTCTTAACATATTGCGATATCTTATGACAATCATCGTTTTTTTCGTTATCATACCTTACTTGACTAATGGGCGTACACTTGGTAAAGCAATCGTTCATCTTAAAATTGTTAATGATTTAGATCAACCCCCTTCACCCAATCTTTACATGGTAAGGTACGGGATTTTGTATGGTTTAATTTTCACAAATATTAATTTAACAGTAACGATGCTAGACTTAACAGGAACTTCGAATCATTTAAATTTATTAAATTATTTAATAATAATTTCATTCTTCTTTACGCTAGTGTTTGCAATTCATTTACTAATGAGTAAATTACGTAAAAATGAACCGCTTTTTTATGAAAAAATAAGTTATACCCATATGATGAGCTCATTTAGCTTGTTTAAAAAGAAACGTTAGATATAATCAAAATTATATGAAGTGTGATTTAAAAGCTAGTGTTTTGCTAGCTTTTTTATTTATTTTTTTGCGAATTAAGATGTCTTTAAAAAAGAAACGAGCTTTATAAATGAAAGAAATGTTGTAATTTTGTTTCACAAAATAACCATTTGACGGTGTGTTCTTATGAAATTAAGTTTCGGAGAAAAAACAGCTGTTTTTTTAGGTTATTGAACTGTTAAAAAGGAGGGGATCGAAATAGGGAATTACTCCCCTTAATCTCAAATTGATAATATACCAAAATAGTTATTAAACATCATAACTTACTTTTTGTTAGTTTTTTCCTTGAGTATATATCCTCATTTTACATGTAAAGTGTATCTTTATGGTTAACTTATGTGGTATTTTTATATTTAGTAAAAATAAATAGCGTCAAGTTAGGGGTATGGTTATGAAGGGGAAAGTTATTAAAACAGGGATTGCGGTTGTCATCAGTATTGGTTTGTTCGTAGGGGGAGCAGCTATTAGTGGGGCAGACAAAACAATAAATTGGGGAAAAGAAGGGGAAATCACTTCAATTTATGCAGCATTGAGTACGTTAGATGGTAAATTAGGTATCAAACAAACAGAATTAAAAACAGCTAAGGATGCTTTAGTAGCAGCTGAAGCAGCATCTAAAACAAGTAAAACAGAATTAGATCAACTGAAACAAACAAATGACTCATTAAAATCACAAGTTTCAGAATTAACTGCTACTGTGTCACGTAAAGATGCCGAGGTACAACAAAAAAATGGCGAAATTCAACAAAAAAATGGTGAAATTCAACAAAAAATAGCTGAAATTCAACAAAAGATTGAAGAAGGTAACCAAAAAGTAGCAGCAAAACAAAAAGAGTTTGATGCAAAACAAGCAGAATTAAATACAGCAAACGAAAAATTAGTTGCAGCTACGCAAACAATTGCTCAGTATACAACTGATAAACGTAACTTGCAAACATCTTTAGAAAGTTTAAAAGCTGATAATGATGAGACGAAAATAAAATTAGAAAAAGCACAAAAAGAAGTACAAGATTTGAAAGACTATGCATCTCAATTAGAAAACAAATATAAATAAGTACGCAAGACTGTTACTCCGATATTGCTTATTGCGATAAGAGGAGTGAGGGTCTTTTTTTATGGAATAAAATAAAGGTTTGTTAAGTCTTTTCCGTATTTTATAAGAATAAAATGAGTACTTGAGTTTAGCGAACGAAACCGTTACAATGGGAAAGGCTATTGATTTAGTTATTATGCAGAATGCTCTGCACGCAGTTTATTGATACCATCCTGCGATACAAAAACTAGGAGGAATATGAATAATGAAAACAAAAACATTGGCGATAAGCGGCGTTTTAGCGGCTATATACGTCGTTTTAACTCTTTTGAGTGGACCATTTGCTTATGGCTGGGCACAATTTAGGGTTTCTGAAATGATGAACCATTTAGTAGTTTATAATAAAAAATATTTTCCGGCTATTATTATTGGTGTTATTGTTGCTAATTTCTTTTCATCAAATGGTTTAATTGATCTTGTATTTGGTGTAGCACAATCTGTCGTTTCTTTAGGATTGATTATTTTCATAGCAAAATTCATCAAGAATAAAGTGCTGTTAATGGCAATAAACACTGTGATATTTGGAATAACAATGTCTTTTGTTGCCTTTATGTTAAAAATTATAGGTGTGCTAGGCGATGCTAATATGGCATTTGGATTAGCTTGGTTCTATATGGCACTCGGTGAAATGGCTGTCATGTCAATTGGTATGTTAGTGATGTACTTCTTGAATAAACGAATTGATTTAAGTAAAGCAATAGAAAAATAAAAGCTTGTAAATAAGCGATATTAATAACATCTGAAATTACTATGGAGAAAGTCTCTGTAGTAATTTTTTTTTATGAATCAGGGTATAGGTATTCTATAAGGTATTATTGTAATCATTTGTTATAGAAGACAGTAAAAAAGTCTTACAATAATTTATTGTAAGACTCAGAATATCATAAATATGTTTATTCAGTATAAGAAATGTTACGATGCACTTAAATCCCAAACGATTTTATCGCCATCTTTAAGTTTAGTTTCGTTAGCACCGACCATTGCAGGTGTTCCGTTGACATCATAAATCCAGTAACAATCTTTAGTATTTTCTTTAGCATTATCTTGCTCTTTACCAGCAATACTAATGATTAGGCCATTATCCAATTCAAGCTTAAAATTGTCATTCATTGCTGTTTGCAAATCTGTCTTGTTTTTTACTTTAATTTCTTTGCGTTCAAACTCCTTGTGTTTTTCTTTCAAAATAATTGTAACGTCGATATTTTTATCAGTCGATGAATTATCGTTCTTTGCTCCAGTTGTTGAATTACCACAACCAATAACTAATGAAATGATGCTTAAGTATAAGAATAAAGCTAATATTTTTTTCATTAAATCCCTCCTATGAGATAAACGTTTATCAATTAAGTATAGTTGAGATAACAATTGCATACAATAACTGGGGACTAATACAACAAATTAAGATAAATAAAGGATGCAATGAAATAGGCGTTTTTTCGTAGCTTAAACTTGTCATTAAAGCCTTTTAATTGATCAAACAAAAAAACAACAACAAAAATGTCTTAGTTGTTTAAACGGTAAGATTAAACTAATTACTTCTCGTTAGACCTGAGATCGAATATCACGTGAAATTGCGAGCACTATAAAATAAATAGGACAATATATCACAATTATCAAAGCAGTATTGCTGATGTCGACTCCAAAATAGAATATAGAAAAAACGGCGATTAATAGGCCCAGGCATAGCGTATTTAATACTATTTTAAAAAACGTTAAATGTTGATTTATTTTAAAGTAATCGTGGATGAAAAATAGTATACAGGCAGTAACAGTTAAAAGGACAGTAGTAACAAGCGGAAAATCTGTAAATAGCATTAAATAAAGCACGCTAACAATTCCAAGGATAACCATACGAAAAAGTATTTTTTTCAAATCATATCGCTCCATTTCGTGAAAATTAGTGTTGAATAAATATGCTAAGTTATAACAAAGATTAATGTAAAACAAAGAATGCAATGATTAATTGAAATAAAACCACTGAAGATAAAATAACAAATAAAAGTAATGCAAATTTAAATGCAAAAATAAAAGTGTTTTTTAAAGTTGATAAAAGCATGCTGTTTCACTCCTTTTAATATAGTATATCATTATTTAATAATGATTTTTTTTATGTCATAAATACTTGAATGTTTTGGCGACTTATTTTTAGAGTTAAAGGATGTGATTGAAATTTGAAAAGGCACAGCTTTACGTGAATGTGAATAAAAATAGGTATAGACTGTGTTAACATCGTCTTTAAAAATTATCTCAGAATAGTAAACATCCCTATTTCTATCTTTTTTAAGTTTTGTTTGCCGTAGAATATCATTTCTATGTAATCCTTGTTTGACTATAGTACGATTTATTTCTTTCATTGCTTCATACTCATGAAATTTGAAAAAATAGAGATAAGAAAGCACCATTAACATAATTAGAACACTAACTTTTATTTTGTTATCCATTTAAAATACAGTCTCCTTATAATATAATTCCGTTCTTTGTTAAAAGTATAATATAAGCAATTAAAGGAGTAACGCACTCATTAGTTGCGCAACTGTTAATGGTGGTTGCAAACAATGATCAAGTGTTTTTCCCAGGAAATAAAGCAAAGGTAACGCCGAATTTTTTTGACTTGAAATAACTCATAGCGGTAATTTAAAAAGTATCATAAAGATTTTTAAAAGCTGTATTTTTCAACGCCACCACCAAAATTTAAAAATAATTTGTTGGAAAAATAAGTGTTTTTTATTGATTGCTGACCTATTTTGACTTATAATTGATTTATAAATTAAAGAAGAGGTGATGATCTTGGAACCGAATAAAATGACAAGTCAAGTTCAATCTGATATCGCAGAAGCCCAACAAATAGCAGTAACGCGACAACATCAAACGATTGATATTTGGCATTTATGGTTAGTCTTTATCACATCTAATGAACTTGCAAAACGTATCTACACAGAATTAAATATTGATTTAAAACAAATTGAGAAATATCTTAATGAACAATTAGATAAACAACCAATTGTGACTGGTAATAGTGTAACTTACGGACAGCAACTTTCAGGCGATTTGTATGAAGTGCTAGCTGAAGCCAACAAACACAGAGAAACCTTAGAAGATGCTTTTTTATCGACAGAACATTTTCTATTAGGTTTACAAAGCATGACTAAAAATGAATTGAAAAAGAAATTGAATCTAAAAACAAAAGAACTACAGGCAGTAGTTGATAAAGTCAGAGGGGGGAAACATGTTATGAATCAAAACGCAGAACAAACATATGAAGCACTAAGTAAATATGGTATTGATTTAGTAGAGGCTGTTCGTGCTGGTAAAATTGAGCCAGTTATCGGACGTGATACTGAAATTAGAAATGTAATCCGAATACTTAGTCGTAAAACAAAAAATAATCCTGTATTGATTGGAGAACCAGGTGTTGGTAAAACAGCTATTGTTGAAGGCTTAGCAGCACGTATTGTTCGAAAAGATGTACCGGAAAACCTTAAAGATAAAACAATATTCTCTTTAGATATTGGTTCTTTAATCGCCGGTGCTAAATACCGTGGTGAATTTGAAGAACGACTCAAAGCAGTGTTGGAAGAAGTTCAAAATAGTGAAGGGAATATCATACTCTTTATTGATGAGATTCACACGATTGTTGGTGCAGGTAAAACTGACGGAGCAATGGATGCGGGGAATATGTTGAAACCGATGTTAGCACGTGGTGAATTGCATTGTATTGGTGCTACAACATTAGATGAGTACCGTCAATATATTGAAAAAGACGCAGCGCTAGAGCGTCGTTTCCAAAAAGTATTAGTACCTGAACCATCAGTTGAGGATACAGTATCAATTTTACGTGGATTGAAAGAACGTTTTGAAATCCATCATGGTGTTAATATCCACGATAATGCGCTAGTATCAGCAGCAACATTGGCTGATCGTTACATTACCGATCGATTCTTACCAGATAAAGCCATTGACCTTGTTGATGAAGCTTGTGCAACCATTCGTGTTGAAATTGACTCAATGCCAAATGAGTTAGATGAAATAACGCGTCGTGTGATGCAACTAGAGATTGAGGAAGCAGCACTTGAACAAGAAAAAGATGATGTGAGTGCAACTCGTTTAGATGTATTACGAGAAGAGTTAAGTGAACTTAAAGAAGAGAAACAACAAATGGAAGCAAAATGGAAAGCAGAAAAAGATGAAATTGCTAATGTACGTGAAGTGCGTAGCTATATTGATGAATTACGTCATCAGTTGGAAGATGCTGAAAACAACTATGACCTAAGCAAAGCAGCAGAGTTGCGTCATGGTAAAATTCCTGAAGAGGAACAACGTTTGGCTGAACTAGAAGCAACGGCTGAAAATGCATCAGATGATAATCGTTTAGTGCAAGAATCTGTGACACAAGAAGAAATAGCTGATGTAGTATCTCGTTGGACAGGCGTACCAGTTAAACGGCTTGTCGAAGGAGAACGTAACAAATTACTACATCTTGACGATGCATTGCATGAACGTGTTATTGGTCAAAATGAAGCTGTTGAATTAGTGAGTGATGCCGTTATTAGAGCACGTGCAGGTATAAAAAATCCACGACGTCCTATTGGTTCGTTCATCTTCTTAGGTCCTACAGGTGTTGGTAAAACAGAGTTAGCCAAAGCTTTGGCTAACCAATTGTTTGACAGTGAAGATCATATGGTTCGCATCGATATGAGCGAATACATGGAAAAATACTCAGTGTCTCGTTTAGTTGGAGCACCACCAGGCTATGTAGGTTATGAAGAAGGTGGACAACTCACTGAGGCAGTGCGTCGAAACCCTTACTCAATTATATTGCTTGATGAGATTGAGAAAGCCCATCCAGATGTATTTAACATTTTATTACAAGTGTTAGATGATGGACGAATCACTGACTCACAAGGTCGACTCGTTGATTTTAAAAACACAGTCATTATTATGACATCGAATATCGGTTCACAATATTTACTTGAAGGAACAAAAAATCAACAAATTAGCCCAGAAGCTGAGGAGCAAGTTATGGCAACGTTAAGAGGACATTTCAAACCTGAATTTTTAAATCGTGTGGATGACATAGTGTTATTTAAACCGTTATCGCTTGATAATATTTCAGGGATTGTATTAAAATTAGCTAAGAGCCTCGAAGAACGTCTTAACGAACAACAAATCACTTTGAAAATCACTGATGAAGCAGCTAAATTCATTGGTGAGGAAGCTTATGATCCAGCATATGGCGCTCGTCCGCTCAATCGCTATATGATTCGTCATATTGAAACACCGCTTGCGCGTGAAATTATTGCCGGGGATATAGGTGAAGGTGATACAGCAGTTGTGACTGTTCAAGAAGGGCAATTACTGATTACGAAAGAAGCGTAATCAGAAGGAGGAGATCATATGAAATTAGTGTTAATTCGTCATGGACAAAGTGAATGGAACAAAAAGAATCTTTTTACTGGCTGGGAAGATGTTGAACTTTCGGAACAAGGTATTGAGGAAGCGAAGCATGCAGGTCAGCTAATCAAAAACGAAAACATTTCATTTGATCACGCCTTTACATCGGTTTTAAAACGGGCAGTTCATACGTTGAATTTTGTATTGCAGGAAAGCGATCAAGATTGGTTGCCTGTAACAAAACATTGGCGTCTAAATGAACGTCATTACGGAGCTTTACAAGGATTAAACAAAGCTGAAACTGCTGCGAAGTATGGTGATGAAAAAGTGCACCAATGGCGTCGTAGTTATGATGTTTTGCCACCTTTGATGGAAGTGAGTGATGAACATCACCCAACGCATGATCGCCGCTACGCAAACGTTGATCAACGTGTGTTACCTGGTGGTGAAAACCTTAAAGTAACATTAGAACGTGTGCTACCTTATTGGTCTGATGCGATTTCACCAGCACTTTTACGTGGTGAGAACGTTGTTGTTGCAGCACATGGTAACAGTTTAAGAGCGTTAATAAAATATCTCGATAATATTTCTGATGCTGATATTATGGAAGTGGAAATTCCAACAGGAACACCACTTGTATACGAATTAGCAGATGATTTAACAGTCGTGAGTAAACATTATTTAAAATAAAGTGGTAATTAGACTAAGCTAAAAAGAAAGGTGCTGAATAAAAATATTCAGCACCTTTTTTTGTAAATAAAAACCCTATGCGTTGGGCATAGAGTTTCATACGTATTATTCAGAAAGCTCATCGTGACTTTTAAGGATAGCTGGTAAGAACCAGATCGCTAAGGTAACGAGAGTCCCTAGGATGACTGTTTGACCTATGTGGAAAGGCACATCAGACATCGAACTTACAACATAGTTAGACATTGCACTTAAAATGAAAACCCAAAGCGCAGAGATAAAATAACGCATCGTTGACACCTCCAAATTATAACCATTGCTGCTTTCATTTTAGCATATTTACAGAAGTTATGAACGTTAATCTATAAAATAATCGGTAAATGTGTCATTATAAATAAAGAGTGCGTGATAAATGAACAAACAAAGTTGCAAAAAACAAATAAATGTTTTAAAATTAGTACCAGGTCATAATAAGAATCGAAGGAGTGTTTTTGAAAATGAACGCAGGAATTTTAGGGGTCGGAAGTTATATTCCAGATAATATCGTTACAAATAAAGATTTAGAAAAAATTATCGATACAAATGATGAGTGGATTCGCACACGAACAGGAATTGAAGAACGACGTATTGCACCAGATGATATTGATACTGTTGATATGGCAATTGGAGCTGCAAAAGATGCTATCAAAGATGCAGGGTTACAGCCCGAAGATATTGATTTTATTATCACTGCTACTGTAACGCAGACACAACGCCATCCTTCTATTTCAAATTATGTGCAACATGCGATTGGTTCTAAAAAAATCCCTGGCATGGATCTTGAAGCAGCTTGTTCAGGTTTTATGTTTGGTGTTGTAACTGCTAAACATTTTATTGAAGCGGGTACGTATAAAAATGTGCTTGTTATTGGTGCTGATAAGCTTTCTAAAGCGACAAACTGGGAAGACCGCTCAACTGCTGTTCTTTTTGGCGATGGAGCAGGAGCAGCCGTTTTAGGAGCAGTAAGCGATGACAATGGTATTTTGAGCTTTGAGTTAGGTTCGGATGGAGCTGGCGCTGAATTCCTTTATGAAGATGAAAATCATAATATTAATATGAACGGAAGCGAAGTCTTTAAATTCGCAGTACGTCAAATGGGTTATTCAGCCTTGTCGGTTCTTGAAAAAGCAGGCATTGAAAAAGAAGAGCTCGATTTATTAATTCCTCATCAAGCTAATATTCGTATTATGAATGCTGCTCGTGAACGACTTAATTTACCAGAAGAAAAAATGATTAAAACTGTTCACAAATATGGTAATACATCATCAGCTTCAATACCTGTAGCTCTTTGTGATGCCGTTCGTTCAGGTAAAGTTAAAGACGGTGACAATATTGTACTTGTAGGCTTTGGTGGCGGTTTAACATGGGGTGCAGTGTTACTTCGTTGGGGTAAATAAAAGATAAAAGATACAAATGAATTCACAAATACTGAAATTAATATATAATAGAAGAGGATGGTCTTTTTATTTAACGACATTATTATACTTTTTCTAAAAGACTAAATTTACAAAGGTAGTTTATATTACTTTAAAAGGAGCGAAAGATACGATGACCAAACGTGTAGTTATCACGGGTGTTGGTTCAATAACACCATTAGGAAACACAGCTGAAGAGTCATGGGAAAATGCTTTAGCAGGTAAAAATGGGGTTGGAGAGCTTACTCGATTAGACACTACTGAATACGCAGTTAAAGTTGGTGCGGAAGTAAAAGATTTTGATATTGCAACGTACATTGATCGTAAAGCCGGCCGTCATATGGACCGTTTTACACAATTCGCAGTTGCATCTGCTTTTATGGCAGTTGAAGATGCTCAGTTAACAATTGATGAAACAAATGCTGAAGATATTGGTGTTTGGATTGGATCTGGTATCGGTGGTATGGAAACATACGAAAAAGAATTTGAGAAGTTAATTAAACGTGGTCCTAGTCGTGTGAGTCCTTTCTTCGTTCCAATGATGATTCCTGATATGGCAACAGGTCAAGTTTCAATTCAATTAGGAGCTAAGGGAGTTAACTCTGCAACTGTTACAGCATGTGCAACAGGAACAAATTCTATTGGTGATGCTTTTAGAGTAGTTCAACGTGGCGATGCAGTAGCGATGATTACTGGTGGAGCTGAAGCACCGATTACTAAAATGTCGATGGCAGGTTTCACATCAAGCAAAGCGTTATCGCTTAATCCTGATGTTGACACAGCTTCACGTCCATTTGATAAAAACCGTGATGGTTTCGTTATCGGAGAAGGCGCTGGTATTTTAGTTATTGAAGAGTTGGAACATGCGCAAGCGCGTGGTGCTAAAATTTATGCAGAGCTTGTTGGTTATGGTTCTACTGGAGATGCTTATCATATGACTGCACCTGCTCCAAATGGCGAAGGTGCTGCTCGTGCGATGAAAAAAGCTTTAGCAGATGCTACGCTTGAACCAGAGGCAATTGATTATATCAATGCTCATGGAACAAGCACACCTTACAACGATGAGTACGAAACAGCAGCAATCAAATCAGTTTTTGGTGAAGCTGCTTACTCAACGCCTATTTCTTCAACTAAATCGATGACAGGGCATACGCTCGGTGCATCTGGTGGAATTGAAGCGGTATTCGCTGTTCAAACAATTCGTGACAATGCAATTGCTCCTACAATTCACTTAAATGAAGCGGATGAAGTATGTGATTTAGATTATGTACCTAACGTGAAGCGTGAAGTAGAAGTAAATACTGTTTTATCTAACTCATTTGGGTTCGGTGGACATAACGCGTGTTTGATTTTCAAACAGTTTAACGACTAAGTACTTCGTTTGAATAAGTTACTACTAAAGAAAGTACATTCCTAGTGAATGTACTTTTTATATAGCTAAAACATTGACATTGAGAATGACTATCAATTAAAATAGAATGAGTATGTCATCAGAAAGAAAAGAGGAATGAACTTCATGGAAAAATTAACCATTCGCGATTTGGTAACAATTGGTATTTTCACAGGTATAATTTATATTTTAATGGGTGTTGTAGGTTTTGGACTTACAATTGTGACACCTATTCGTGTTTATATAGAAACTGCAACAATGTCGCTTTTAACAATGTTACCTTATTTGGTAATGTGCCGCCGAATTGCTAAACCAGGTGTAATTTTGATTTTTAACGTAGTTTTAGGTATTTTATTAATGTTTATGGGAATGTGGTATACAGTGCCATTTATCTTAGTAGCTGCTTTAATTAGTGAGTGGTTGCTTAAAGTAAATAACGGTTATAAGAGTAATAAACTGATTGTCTTTTCACATATTCTACATTATGTCGTTGTCAATATTTCAATGATTATTCCATTCACATTCTTTAGAGAAAAATATATTTCAGCATTACGCTCAAGTAAGCCATATGCTAACGAAATGATTGATTTGTATTTAAGCGTTCAAGGTCAACTATTTGTGGGTGCCATCACAGTCGTATTTTCATTAGTTGCTGCATATATTAGTATAAAAATGGTCAACAAACACTTCACATCTGTTAGTCGACACTAAGGAGCCAAGAACATGTCAGTTAGATTTCACCCATTAAGCACCATTATTGTTTTAATAATGGCAATGATTATGGCTTTTGTTGCGAATAGTTTAATCCCAATAATGTGGTTCAGCGCCTTTTTAGCCTTGTATTTAGTTGTACAAGGTTTTTATAAGACTACATTTTACATGATTCTCACATTTGTTATTTTTTATGCCCTTTATGCGGTTGGCGAAAGCATGGACTTACCCCAAAGTATTTCAATGTTTTTAATCTTTCCGTATTTCGGTCTACGCTTAATGCCAATCTACATGGCAGCTGTTCCTTTATTGAGAAAAATCTCGCCTTCTGAAATGCTCCAGTTTTTTGAGAAAATGCATTTTTCACGTCGAATTAGTTTGCCGGTGGTCGTTTGTATGCGTTATACGCCTACGCTGTTAAATGAATATAAAACAATTCGCCAATACGTCAAACAACGTTTAATGGGAAGACCGTTCTGGGAAAAATGGGAATATTTGATGATTCCGTTTTTATTTCGTAGCATTAAAATTAGTGAGGAATTATCTGTATCGGCAACATTACGTGGGATTGAGTTGAACAATACGCGTACAAATGCTGAGCAGTTACATTTTAAGTGGTTTGATAAAACGGTAAGCATACTGGCAGTTATTCTTGGAATCGCTTTGGAAGTAGGGTTATAAATGATAGAGCTAAAAGATGTCACATATAAATATCAGGGCCGTGAAGAACCAAGTATTAAAGGGCTTAACTTGAAAATACCACAAGGTCAGGTCGTTGTGATCACTGGTAAAAGTGGTTCAGGTAAAACAACGTTGACACGATTAATGAATAGTCTCGTACCTCATTATTATGAGGGGCAGCTCCAAGGAAAAGTGACTGTGAATGGTATTGACACAGCAACTCAACCGTTATGGAAACTTCCTTTTACTGTAGGTTCTGTCTTACAAGACCCTCGCAGCCAATTCTTCGGTTTACATGTGAAGGATGAGGTTGTATTTGGTGCGGAAAATCATGCAGTGCCTCAAGCGGATATCCAAACGAGGTTGTCAGAAGTGAGTGAAGCTTTAAAAATTAACCACTTATTGAACCATTCATTGTATCAACTTTCAAGTGGAGAAAAACAGCGCGTGGCACTTTCATCCGTACAGATGATGAGCCCAAATGTTTACTTGTTTGATGAACCCTCATCGAATCTTGATGCTGAAATGGCTGTTTTTTTAACAAGTTTTATTGAAAAATTAAAAAAACAAGGGGCAACGCTGATTATCAGTGAGCACCGACTGCATTATTTAATGGGTGTAATGGATCGTTTAGTTGTATTAAAGCAAGGAGAAATTGTAGCAGATATTCCGCAAATTGAAGTAGAAGAGTATCTTGAAAATGAAGGAAAGAATCAAGGTTTACGTCAATTAGCACCAAAAGTAGCAGCTTACGAAGCAATAGATACCACAAAGTTAGCACCACTTGTTTCAGTTGAGAAGCTGGTCTATCAACCTAAAGATAGTACCTTTAAATTGAACATAGCTGAACTCAATGGTTTCCCGGGTGAAGTTATTGCAATTGTTGGAGGAAATGGTGCTGGAAAAACAACCTTAGCTCGGGCATTAGCGGGCTTTATAAAACCAAAATTAGGTGTTGTTAAAATGAATGGCATTAAAATGAATCAGCGTAAACGGATGCAACACAGTTGGTTTGTTGCTCAAGATGCTGATTATCAACTTTTTTCTGAGAGCGTAGCCAAAGAGTTGATTTTGGGAAATGAAAAACAACCCAATATTACTGAAAAAGCAGCGTTGCTTTTAGATAAAATGGGACTGACACATTTAAAAATGGCGCATCCGATGCAATTATCAGGTGGAGAAAAACAGCGTCTATCTATATCTGTTGGTTTGATTCGTGAGCGAGATTGTTTGATATTAGATGAACCAACGAGTGGATTAGATGGGTATCATATGGAGCAAATGGCTGATTACCTTCGAACACCTTTGTTTAAAGAAAAGTGTATTTTCATTGTGACTCATGATGAAGCTTTTATTGCTTCTTGCTGCACCAGGGTTGTTCGCTTGAAGGATGGGAAAATCATTGAGGATAAACCAACTGTAATTGGTGAGAGCATTAAAGAGATGATGTAGTTTTTTTCTATAATGTGGGTATATTATAATATAATCATACCCATTGAATAGGAGGAAGTTTTATGGATAAAACAATGAATCAATTACTTATATCTTTGCTGTTTGTTTGTATTGGTAGTGTGCTTGGAATTATTATTTTTTTAATTGGCTCAGGTGAATTGAACATCGTAATGCTACTGACTCTTATTTTTATTACCAGCGTTAGTTTTGTGATTTTTCGTTATATCCTTACAACCTATATTAAAGATGGTGAGAACAAGAAAAAACCACTGTTGTGAAATGAAATTTAATTAAAATAAGAAAAATAAAAGACCTCCTAAAATTAGGAGGTCTTTTTTATCGATAGTTAGCTAGCTAGCTATTAACACCGAATGAAGACAATAAGAACATTAAGAGTAAAAGAATCACGATGATAGTAACAGCAATTGCTATCTTCAGAAAGAATAAAAAAGTTGGGTTTTTGTGTTGCTTATCGATGTTAATACATACTTTTCTAATATATATAATGATTAATGTGATTAAAACTAAAGAAATTGTTATACCAATTATACGACCGGCTAAGCTGAAAATAATGAACAAAGGACATCCCTCCTGATATACGCATAAAAAAACATATATCTTAATGATATCATAGTACATCAGTGTTACCAAGATGATAATGTTTTGATTACCATCAAACTTCATTAAAAATATATACATTTAACAAAAATTCAATGTATAAAATAGTCAGTCAAAATAGGCGGTGATTTGATGATGCTCTGTTATAATAACAGCAAGAAAGGGTGGGATAATATGTCAATTTATGATTTTGAAGTTACTGAAATGAGTGGGGAAAAAGTATCTTTGAGTAAGTATAAAGATCAAGTTATTTTAATTGTTAATACAGCAAGTAAATGTGGCTTTACTAAACAGTTAACTGGTTTAGAGGAGCTTTACAAAAAGTATGAGGATCAAGGGTTTGTTGTATTGGGCTTTCCTTGTAATCAATTTTTGGCACAAGACCCTAAAAGTAACGAAGCGATAAATGAATTCTGTCAAATCAACTATGGTGTGACATTTAAAATGCATGAAAAAATTAAAGTTAATGGTCGCAATGCGGACCCTTTATATCAATACTTAGTAGCTGAAACAGATGGGAAAAAAATTCCATGGAACTTCACTAAATTTTTAATTAATCGTGAGGGTGTCATTACGAATCGTTTTGAAGGTAAGGTAGAACCTGAATCATTCGAAAAAGATATCGTGACATTATTAGATTAATTAACTCTATAGAAAAACACCCTGATTTTTAAAAATCAGGGTGTTTTTTATTAGTGTGAAGATTAACGACGCCCCAAGCCCATTGCTTTTTCCATCGCTAGAAGTGTTTTTGAAGCTATTGCATTTGCTTTCTCAGCACCTTGATCTAAAATATCATCAAGTTCTGTTGAAACAAGTAATTCTTCAAGTCGTTCTTGAACAGGAGCTAATTCATCAACGACAATTTTAGCTAAATCAGTTTTGAAATCACCGTATCCTTTGCCATCATACATGGCTACGATCTCGGCAATTTCTTGTCCCGTAATAGCTGAATAAATGGTCAGTAAGTTTGAAACACCTGGTTTTTCTTCTTTATCATAAGATATGATACCCGAAGAATCGGTCATCGCGCTTTTAATTTTCTTAGTGATTTGAGCAGGCGTATCGGTTAAGAAGATAGTCGCTTTTTTATTGTCGTCTGATTTACTCATTTTACGAGTAGGTTCTTGTAATGACATGATGCGCGCCCCTTGTTTTGGAATAGAAATATCAGGGATAGTAAAAACTTTTTTGTATTGTTTATTAAAGCGCTCAGCTAAATCACGCGTTAATTCAATGTGTTGTTTCTGATCATCACCAACGGGTACGATATTTGTATGATAGAGTAAAATATCTGCAACCATTAAAGGTGGGTAAGTGAGTAGGGCCGCGTTAACACGCGCTTTGCCATCTGATTTATCTTTAAATTGAGTCATACGTTCGAGTTCACCAACACTCACAACACATTGTAGCATCCAAGCAGCTTGTGCATGCGCAGGAACCTCTGATTGAATGAACAGCGTTGATTTGTCTGGATCAATACCTACAGCAAGATAAAGTGCAGCTAAGCGACGTACACGTTCTTTAAGTTGTTTTGGATCTTGTTTCACCGTGATGGCATGTTGATCAACGACACAAAAAATACAGTCGTTGTCTTCTTGAAATTTTGTAAACTGTTTAAAAGCGCCTAAGTAGTTACCAAGCGTTGGCGAATCGCCACTGGGTTGTACACCTGAAAAAATAACTGTCATTATAATGACCTCCAATTTTTAATAAAAAAAGACAAAATAAAAAACACATCTATCTCCTTAAAAAGGGACGAAAATGTGTTGAATCCGCGGTACCACCCTAAGTGCCAATAAATTGGCCACTCGTGCCTTCCTAAAAAGGCATCGTTTAACGTGGATTAGACGCTTTATACTACTTAAGGTTCATATAAAGTGCTCGGAAGTCCATTCAACATAATTATTTGCCTATTTTCCAGCAACCACAGGCTCTCTTGTAAGTAATTTTTATGTTTACTAATCTTCGTCATAACATCGGTTCATTTAATATATATTAATGATATAACGATACAATTATTCTGTCAACCATTTTGAAATGACGTAAAATGATAATAAAAGTGAAACTTTTTTTCTAATTCTCATTAAATTCTTAGTTAAGAGGGCTTTTTTTTCATCTGTTCTTTTTTTAGAAGCGATATACTATGGTTATAGAAGTTAATAATGATTTTAAAAAAGGAGTGGATGGAAAATGGTTACATTATACACATCCCCAAGCTGTACTTCATGTCGAAAAGCAAAACACTGGTTAGAAGATCATAACATTGAATATAAAGAACGTAATTATTTTAACGATAATATGTCATTGGATGAAATTAAACGAATTTTAAGTTTAACAGAAAATGGCACAGATGAGATTATCTCAACAAGATCAAAAACATTCCATAAGTTAGATCTTGATTTGGAAAGCTTATCGCTTAAAGAACTTTGTTTGTTAATTCAACAACACCCAGGTTTGTTACGTCGCCCGATTATCATTGACGAAAAACGTATCCAAGTGGGTTATAATGAAGACGAAATTCGTCGTTTCTTACCTCGTGGTGTGCGTACATTTAAATTACGCGAAGCACAACGTTTGGCTAATGCACTACAAGCATAGATTAACTGATAACAACAAGGCTGATTGCATGAAATTGCATCAGTTTTTTTGTTTCTTTTGAAGAAAAATTGTAAAAATGAACAACATGTAAAGGGTTAGTGCAATTAAAACTTAATTATGAAACAAATACTTTTCTTTATTTGAGAGAATAGGTTAGAATGGGATATATAATAAGAGATTAGAACTATTAGAAGATATTGAGTACATATACTTACATCTGATAGAGTGCTTCTCATAAGAGAAGGGAGAGTGTGGAAAATGGAAATAGAAAGAATAAATGAAAATACAATTAAGTTTTATATTTCATATGGTGATTTAGAAGAAAGAGGCTTCAATCATGAGGATATTTGGTATAACCGTGATAAAAGTGAAGAACTTTTCTGGAATATGATGGAAGAGTTAAACTATGAAGATCAGTTTAATCCAGATGGTCCATTATGGATACAAGTACAAGCAATGAAAAAAGGATTAGAGGTTGTTGTCACTAAAGCAAATCTCGCTAAAGATGGAATCAATCTTGAGTTTACAGCAGAAAATGACAGCGATAATAAATCACCTAAAGAAATTGAAGATGATGTTGAAAAACAAATCGAAGCAATATTAGAGGAACAAGTGGATGCAATGAATACTAAAAAAGCAGATACAGATAATCTCAATTTTGTATTAGAGATTAAAGAGCTAGAAGATGTCATTGCTCTTTCTCACCAAGATAAAATTTCAGGATTACACTCTAATATCTATTACTATAAAGAACGTTATTACTTGGAGGTTGAATTTGATTCTCGAGAAAATGCCATTGATGCGATTGATGACATGTTAAGTGTTCTTCTTGAATACGGAGACGAATCAGAAAAATCACCACATGTTATGCGTGAATATGGGAAAGTTATTGCATTAGAAAATGCTTTAGAAACAATCAAATTAAATTTTGAACGTTAAATCATATATTAAGAGTTTCATTCGACCTTTTTCGGTCAGGATGAAGCTCTTTTTTTTATATAAATTTAAAAGGTAGTTTAGACAATTAAGACGAATGGTTAAATACTAAGGAGGGATTGTATGCAACGAGCAATTAATCAAAAAGACGAACTCATACAAATCAATGAAGCTAACGTGCAACATCCTTATTATTGTCCATCATGCGGTGCTATATGTATCATTAAACAGGGTGATAAAAAACGTCATCATTTTGCACATAAACAAAATACCAGCTGCCAGTCAGGCGAAGGAGCAACACATCGCCTAGTAAAAAAAGAGCTTTATGATTGGATTAGTAAAACAGATCGCGCAAGCAGTGAATTTTATTTCCCTGAATTAAAGCAACGAGCAGATATATATGTACCAAAAATGAATCACATTATTGAGTATCAAGAGTCGCATCTACAAACTAAGGTTTTAAAAGAGCGGATGGTAGGCTATCGGTCATTAGGCAAAACAGTGACTTGGTTAACGAGTGTGCCAAAATACAAAGGTGGAACGCTTTACTTGAGTCAGCTGCAAATTTTTTTTATAAATTATCACCCTAAATGTGGTTTTTATTTGTTAAGTTATTGCTCTATCACAAAAAGAGTACACTTATATTATGATTTAAGAGGGGTATCCACTAAACGCTTTTTTGCTAAAGTAGCTAAAATTGGATTAGCCGATTTAACCTATTCAGAGCTTTCAAGATGGATAATTACGCATAGAGATTTGATAGTGAACAGCACCAATGAAATGACAGAACATAAAAGGCAAACAGCTATTTTTAAGTTTAAATCAAAAGAACAGCGTATGTTTCAACGCGAATTGTATAGTGCATCTGAACATTTATTATATTTTCCTTATTACGTGGGTGTCGTTTTACCGCAACAGTGGTTGCTTGATACCGATGCCTTTATTTGGCAATACCGCTTAATAAAATATATCCAAACAACGGGATTTAAAACGATAGAAGAAATTTCCAAGTGGTGGGATACAATAATTGCGAAGAAATATTTTGTTTATATCCATCAGCAATATTCGCATCATTTGTGGCATAGTTATCTTAAGCTGCTTGTAAAACTCGGTTATGCGTTAATCGAAAACAATGGATATATAATAGAAGGTATTGTTTTTAATGCTATCGAAAAGAAACGCGAATGGCCACGTTTGAAACAGGCGATGAATCAGCTTCAAATCCAACTAAATTAATGTAAGTGCTTACGGTTGCACAAAGGTGCGGCTTGTTGGATAATAGAATCATACTAAAAAAAAGGACTGATTAACAATGGCTGGAAAAGCAATTACACGCTCTGAAGTGCCTGTAAAAGACACTTGGGACTTAACAAGTATTTTTGAAACAGATAAAGCATGGGAAACAGAATTTAAAGCTGTCCAAGTATTAGCAGAAGAAGCAACTAAATTCCAAAAAACATTAGGTGATAGTGCAGACCAGCTTCTTGCAGCTTTAAAATATAGTGATGAGCTTGTTGTTCGTTTATCACAAGTTTATGTTTATGCAAGTATGAAACATGATCAAGATACTAGCAATACAGAGTATCAAGCGTTAAATAGTCGTGCAGAATCATTGGCTGCCAAAGCCTCAGCTGCACTATCTTTCTTTGAACCGGAATTATTAGATATTGACGAAGCGGTACTTGCCGCCTTTATTTCTGAATCTGACGAATTAGGTGTATACGCGCATGAGTTAGAACAAATCAATAAGAAACGTCCTCATACATTGTCTGCTCCTGAGGAAGCGTTATTAGCTAAAGCGAGCGAAGTATTAGGCTCATCACAAAATACTTTTGGTATTCTAAATAATGCAGATTTACGTTTTCCAACAATCAAAGATGAAAATGGTGAAGATGTAGAGATTACACACGGTCTATACGGTCCATTATTGGAAAATAGCGATCGTCGTGTGCGTCGTGACGCTTTCCAAAATGTGTATAAAACGTATAAGTCATTGCTTAATACATTTGCCTCAACGTTGACTGGTCAAATTAAGCAAGATAACTTCAATGCATCTGTTCGTAAGTTTAGTACTGCCAGAGAGTCGGCTGTTTTCAGCAATAATATTCCTGAGTCAGTTCATAAAACATTGCTTGAAACGGTAGGGAATAATGTTGATTTATTACATCGTTATGTGAGTTTACGCAAGCAGGTATTAGGTCTTGACGAATTGCATGTTTACGATCTTTACACACCGCTTGTAGCGGATGTAGATGAGCTTTCATTTACGTATGAAGAAGCTAAACAAGTAACAATTAATGCCTTAGCACCTTTGGGTGAAGAATATGTTTCTATCCTTAAAGAAGGTTTTGATAAGCGTTGGGTAGATGTGGTTGAAAATAAAGGGAAACGTAGTGGCGCATACTCTGGCGGTTCATACGGTACCAATCCATTTATTCTATTAAACTGGCATGATACATTAGATAATTTGTATACATTAGTTCATGAGTTTGGGCACAGTGTGCATAGTTATCTCACTCGAAAAAATCAACCGGCAGTTTATGGCGATTATACAATCTTTTTAGCAGAGATTGCTTCAACTACCAATGAAAATTTATTGACAGATTATCTTCTGAAAAAATATGATGATAAAAAAATCCAAGCCTATATTATTAACCATTTCCTTGATGGTTTTAAAGGTACTGTTTTCCGTCAAACACAATTTGCAGAATTTGAGCACCTTATTCATGTTGCTGATCAAGAAGGTAACGCTTTAACAGCTGAATATCTAACTGATCTCTACTATGGTATTAATAAGAAATATTATGGTGATGCACTGGTACACGATGAAGAAATTGGTAACGAATGGGCGCGTATTCCTCATTTCTACTACAATTATTACGTGTATCAATATGCAACTGGTTTTTCTGCAGCTTCAGCTTTGGCACAACATATTTTGGACGAAGGAGCTCCAGCAGTAGAACGTTACATGACGTTCTTAAAAGCAGGTAACTCGGATTATCCAATCGATGTGTTGAAAGCTGCTGGCGTTGACATGACTACTGCAAAACCAATTGAGGATGCTTTGAAAGTTTTCGAAGCACGTCTAGCTGAATTCGAAGCAATTATTATAGAAAAATAAAAGTGCGATTTAAAACGTAACACCTTCATTTTTTGAAGGTGTTTTTTTGTATTTGATGTTAGAATATCTAACATTTTATCAGAGACGACTAATAAATCCATAATAGGAAAGACCTTATAAAACAAGGGAAAAGCAGAAAAAAAGAAGCTGAGAGCATGTTACAACAGCATTTATCATTTTAAAGAATATATTCAATCGATAAATCTTATGTTAATATCAAGTATGGGTTATTTGATTTGAAAGGGAGGATAAAATGAAAAAGTTAACAAAAATAACAATGCTATCATTGCTGCTATTATTAATTACAGCTCTTGTAATGGGTTGTTCAAATGATAAAAATACGAAACAAGAGACATATACAATTGCAACAGACGTAACATTCGCTCCATTCGAATATAAAGATAAAGGTGAATATGTTGGAATTGATATGGATCTTTTAAGAGCAATTGCAAAAGATCAAGATTTTAAAGTGGAAATTAAGCCGCTCGGTTTTAATGCAGCTGTTCAAGCTTTAGAATCTAAACAAGTAGATGGCGTTATTGCTGGAATGAGCATTACACCTGAGAGAGAAGCTAAGTTTAGTTTCTCAAAACCATATTTTGATTCAGGCGTAGTAATGGCGGTCGCTGATAAGGATGATTCAGTTAAAGATTATTCTGATTTAAAAGGCAAACGTGTCGCTATAAAAACAGGTACTGAAGGCGCAAGCTTTGCAGAATCGATTAAGTCTAAGTACGGTTTTAAAACAGTTACTTTTGATGATTCAGCAAATATGTATGATGATGTGAAGACAGGAAATTCTGTTGCTGCATTTGATGATTATCCAGTACTTGCCTATGGTGTCAAAGAAGGTAATGGGTTAAAGATTGTTACACCTAAAGAAAAAGGTAATTCATATGGTTTTGCTGTTAATCAGTCAGGCAATGAAGAACTGTTAAAACGTTTTAACAAAGGTTTAGCAAACTTAAAAGAGTCTGGTGAGTACGATAAAATCATTAGTAAATATCTTGGTGAATCCAATGAAAAATCAAAACAAGTAAAATTAGATCGTGATAAAAAATATGCAATTGCAACAGATACAACATTTGCACCGTTTGAGTTTGTTGATAAAAATGGTGATTTTGTAGGTATTGATATGGATATTGTTAAGGCCATTGCAAAAGATCAAAACTTTAAGTATGAAATAAAATCAGTTGGGTTTAATTCAGCTGTACAAGCGTTAGAGTCGAATCAAGTGGATGCTGTTATTGCAGGTATGAGCATCACGCCTGAACGCCAAGCGAAATTTGATTTCTCGGATCCTTATTTTGATTCAGGTGTCGTGATGGCTGTCGCTAAAGACGATGATAAAGTAAAAAGTTATGACGATTTAAAAGACAAAAAAGTTGCAGTTAAGACGGGAACAGAAGGAGCAACTTTCGCGAATTCTGTTAAAGAAAAATATGGTTTTACAACCGTTGCTTTTGATGACTCGGATAGCATGTACAACGATGTAAAAGCGGGGAATTCAGTCGCTGTCTTTGATGACTACCCAGTGTTAGCTTATGGCGTTAAAAACGGTAATGGTTTGAAGTTAGTGACTGATAAAGAAAAAGGTAATTCATATGGTTTTGCTGTAGGTAAAGAGCGTAATGGCGAATTGCTCAATGCGTTTAATACAGGACTTAAGAACATTAAAGCAAGTGGCGAGTATCAGAAAATTCAAGATCTTTATTTGAAAACTGATACACCACAAACTGCTGCTAAAGATAAAACTTTTTTTGGTTTAATCAAAGCAAATTATCCTGATCTATTAAAAGGATTAGGAATGACAATTTTATTAACAGCGATTTCGTTGGCAATTGCCTCAGTTGTTGGTGTGATGTTTGGATTTATGCGAGTATCAACCAATCCGATTGTACGCTGGATTAGTATTATATATATCGATATTTTCCGTGGGACACCACTAATTGTGCAAGCATTCTTTATCTACTTTGGTGTACCAACTGCCTTTGATTTCCGCCTTTCTGCCTTTGCAGCAGGTATTATCACCCTGAGTCTTAATGCAGGTGCCTATATGGCTGAAATTGTTAGAGGTGGTATCCAATCAGTTGATTCTGGTCAAATGGAAGCAGCACGTAGTTTAGGATTACCATATAAAACAGCAATGCGACGCGTTGTTATTCCACAAG
Organism: Brochothrix thermosphacta DSM 20171 = FSL F6-1036; assembly: GCF_036884295.1. NCBI lineage: Bacteria > Bacillati > Bacillota > Bacilli > Caryophanales > Listeriaceae > Brochothrix > Brochothrix thermosphacta. The sequence continues at coordinate 1,954,946 of NZ_CP145608.1, read as the reverse complement.
CAATTCGTGTAATGATACCATCGTTTGTGAATCAATTTGTAATGACCTTAAAAGATACATCAATTCTATCGATTATCGGTATTTACGAACTGACTCAAAGCGGTAAAATTATTATTGCTCGTGATTTGGAATCATTGAAAATTTGGTTGATTGTCGGTATCATGTACTTTATTGTAATCATGTGCTTAACTAAAGTGTCCGACTTCCTTGAAAGGAGAATGACAAATGGCAAAGTTAAACGTTAAACAACTAAAAAAATCGTATGGACAACTTGAGGTATTAAAAGGTGTTGATGTAGAAATTCAAGAAGGCGAAGTGGTTTGTGTTATCGGTCCTTCTGGTTCTGGAAAAAGTACCTTTTTACGCTGTTTAAATAAACTTGAAGAGATTACAGCCGGTAATGTTATCATCGACGGAAAAGATTTAACTGATACGAAAGTCAATCTTAATAAAGTTCGTGAAAGTATTGGAATGGTTTTTCAACATTTTAATCTGTTCCCTAACTTAACAGTTTTGGATAATATTACATTGGCTCCGATAGAGTTAAAGAAAATGACAAAAAGTGAAGCAAAAGAAAACGGGTTGAAATTACTTGAGCGTGTTGGCTTATCAGATAAAGCCAATGTTTACCCACAAACATTATCAGGGGGACAAAAGCAACGTGTTGCAATTGCCCGTGCTTTAGCTATGAATCCTGATATCATGTTATTTGATGAACCAACTTCAGCGTTAGATCCTGAAATGGTTGGTGAAGTTCTACAAGTAATGAAAGATTTAGCCAAAGAAGGTATGACAATGGTTGTTGTTACTCATGAGATGGGTTTTGCTCGTGAAGTAGGTGATCGTGTTATCTTTATGGATGGTGGTTATATTGTTGAGGAAGGCGATCCTGAAGTAGTCTTCACTAAGCCTGAGCATCCACGTACAATTGATTTCCTCAATAAAGTTTTATAAAAAAATAATTCAGTCTGAGACAGAACTATTCTAGCTCAGGTTATAGAATAAGAAACTGAGTGAATGAGGGTGTGCGTATATAGGGTACGTATCCTAAATGATCGATAGGTCATTGTTTTTCTTTAGTAAAAGACAGCCAGAACTATTCTGGCTGTCTTTTTACTGTTACAATCGGCTATAATAGAGTGTGAAAGGGTGTGGCAATAATTTGAAAAATAAACGATTGGCCATCAGTGGAGCGATATTAGTAATTGTAGTTATAATAGCAGTTATCGTTTTTACTGTATTAGCGAAAAATAATGGTAGTGCTGAAAAAAAAGTTGTTAATAATTTTACTGAAGCTTTACAAAAACAAAAATATGACGCGATAGCGCCCTTAGTTGTATCTGATAAAGCTAACGATGAAAAAAATTCAGAAGATATTGTTAAGAGATACAAAAATGTATTTGATAGTTTGGAAGTTACTGAAACAAAAATAACTAATGTAGATGTGAAAAAGGATGAAGATGATAAAAAATATCACTTTAGTTATAAGGCAAAATACAAAACGTTTTTAGGCTGGACTGAGGAATTTAAATATAAAGGTTCTTTTGTAGAAGATAATGAGGAGGTTAAAATTGCTTGGCAACCAATCCTCATTATACCGTTTATGTCTCCAGGTGATAAAATAGCTGTTGATAATACTGCAGCAAAACGTGGTGAAATTGTTGATGTGAATGGTGAAAAATTAGCTTTTAATAAGCAACAAAAACAAGCAGGTTTATATCCAGATCAATTGAAATTAGGAAAAGGTCAAAAAGAAAATCTTAAAAGTATTGCTGCTTTATTTGATGTTGATGAAAAAATACTTACAGCTCAATTAAAACAAGAATGGGTACAAGGTGATAGTTTTGTTCCGATTAAAATAGTACCACTGAGTTTTAAAGTTCCTGATGCTATAAACGGTGTTACGATGAAAGAAGTACGTGCGCGTTATTATCCTTATTCAGAAGCTGCATCGCATTTAATTGGTTATGTTGGTGAAGTATCTGCAGAGGATATCAAAAAAGAACCCACATTTAAACCAGGTGATTTAATTGGTAAATCAGGCTTAGAGTATACGTTTAACAAGCGCTTAAAAGGTGAAAATGGTGGAAGTATTACTGTTGTGAATGATGTTACTGATAAAGCTGATAATGTTCAGATGAAGAAGGCTGTTAATGGTGAAAATATTCATTTAACAATTAATGCAGACATTCAAGCCAAAGCTTATGAAGAATTAAAAGATACTGTTGGTTCATACACAGCGATGGATCCTAAAACAGGGGGTTTAACAGCCTTAGTGAGTGTACCTGCTTATGACCCTAATAAGATGACTGCGGGTATTACTGACAAAGATTACGCAAAATACGAATCAGATAAAAATTTACCATTCTTAGCAAGATATACCGCACGTTATGCACCAGGCTCTACATTTAAAACGATTACTGCAGGGATTGGTTTAGATGCAAAAAAAATAGATCCACTTAAGAAAAGAGCCATTACGGGTTTGAAATGGCAAAAAGATAAATCGTGGGGTGACTATTTTGTTACCCGTGTTTCCGATGTGCCCCAAGTGGACATGACAGATGCATTGGTTTATTCAGATAATATTTATTTTGCTCAAGAAGCATTAGCAATGGGACAAGATACAATGGAAAATGGTTTGAAAAAACTCCCATTTGGAACTGATTTTAAACTCCCATTAGATATGGCTGATGCCCAATTATCAAATAAAGGTATCAATAGTGATATATTGTTAGCAGACACCTCTTACGGGCAAGGAGAGTTACTTATTACACCGATTCAACAGTTAGTGATGTATTCAACATTTGCTCGTGACGGTAAGCTAGTTTACCCCCACTTAGAAGTAACTAAAAATGCGCCTAAAGAAACAGAAATATTCACTAAAGAAACGGCTGAAAAAGTGAAAAATGCCCTTTATGAAACGGTTAACCGTCCGGAAGGAACTGCACACGGATTACAGACTGCTGGGAAGCATATTGCTGCCAAGACAGGTACAGCCGAAATTAAAGAGAAACAGGATACCAAAGGTGATGAGAATAGTTTTGTATTAGCAATGGATACAACAGATGCCTCATACATATCAATCACAATGGTTGAAAAATCAAATGTGAATTTAAAAGGTAAAAAAATTGTTGATGTGACTAAACCAATACTTGGTTTTTATTATGATAATTTGAAGTAAAGAAAAAACATGCCAACATTGTTGGCATGTTTTTTATATTAGATAAAATAAAAAGTTTGTTAATGTAATAAGTTGTCTAAAAGACTGAATCTAGACTTGAAAAACGATATGTCTAGGTTGTTTCTGAGGGTGTTAAGTATCCGCTTAATAGCTTAATATAAGCATTTACTCCAGCAGTGTTAAGATGAACGCCATCTTCTGAGAAGTATTCAGGATGATTCACTGCAGTGGCATGCCAATCTACTAATGTAATATTTTTATTTTCAGTTGCAGCTTTTTTTAATGTATCGTTTACTACTTGTTCCCATGCTCTTGGTACACGTGTATTTACAAGATAGATATGAGCTTTAGAAAAGAGAGTCAGAAAAGCCTGTAAATCTTCCTCTTTAAAATTACCGTTTGTTCCCAAAGCAAGAATGACTGCTGAGTCTGGTGTATTGTATTCAAGATAACTATTAGCAACAATTGGAACATCTTTCATTTGTCGACCAATCGCACCATCAATAGCTGAAGGTTGAAAGTTTTCTTCCATTTTTTTACTCACGTCAATCATTAATGAATCACCAATTGCTAAATAACGTTTATAATGAATTTTATTAGCATTAGGTTTCTTTTCTTCACCAACAAAATTTTTATGTGCAGGAGTCACAGCTTTTTTAGGTTTGATTTTAACTTGTTCAATGTGCTCAGGTTGTTTTTGCTCAAAAAGTGCATTTACATTACCTAATGCCAGTGAAAAAACCATAATTACAGCAACAAATATAATTTTTTTTGTTTTTTTAATGGGTGATTTTTGTTTGAAATTTTTGAATGATAACCATTGGAAAACTTCTTTAAAACCATTTTTACGTATTGGATTTTCAATTAAACGATAAGAAAATTCGGCAATAATTAGAGTTGCACCAACTTGTAAAACAGTGCGTAGCAAGGAAGTTGTACCTATCGCTGTAATAGGTGTCGTTAAAATGATAATTGGGTAATGCCAGAGGTAGATACCATATGACCGTGATCCGATATAGCGCAGTGGTTTAATTCCTAAAATTTTACTCCATATACTTGAAGGATGTGCAGTAACGGCAATCAGAATCAAAGATATGAGCGTAATTAATAAAAAACCACCGTAGTATAAAAAGGCGCTGAATTCAGACAGTACCATACTCCAAACAACCAAGAGTGAGAAGGCAACTGCTCCAATTATATTTAAAGTACGTGTTTCATGTTGCGGAACGTCAGGACGCATTTTTGCCATCGGCCATACAATTGCTAATACAGCACCGAATAAAAGTGCAAAATAACGCGTATCAGTACCATAATAAACGCGACTTGGATCGCTCCCAGGAACATAAAGGACTGCCATTAAAATAACAGAAACCATAGCAAGTGATAGAATCATATAAACTAACTGTTTTTTTGATTTGCATAATTTTAAAAGTACAATAAAAACGAGTGGCCAAAGTAAATAAAATTGTTCCTCAATAGCTAATGACCAAAGATTTTTTAAGGGTGAACCCGCACCAAAACTATCAAAATAACTCACATTATGAAAAATAAACCACCAATTACTTGAATAAAAAAGTGATGCGATGGCATCCCCACGAAGAGTTGGAAGTAGCTCTTGCTTAAAAATAAAAGAAAAAGCAACGACAACGATAATCATAAAATAAGCAGCAGGAATTAAACGTTTAAATCGTCCATATAAAAAGCGTTTGTAATCGATTGTTTGTTTTTTCTGCCATTGAGCTAACAACGAACTGGTAATTAAATAGCCTGACAAAACAAAAAATACATCAACACCAATAAAGCCACCTTTGGCCCATTGATAATTTAAATGATAAGCAAAAACACTAAATATAGCAAAAGCTCTAATGCCATCAAGGCCAGGTAAATAGGTTTGTTTCAGTTTGTTCACGATAAGGTCCTCATTTCTACTATGCAATTGCGCAAACGTTATGTTACAGTTTCATTACGATTGTATTACAAAATCGTTTTTTTAGCAATAGATAGTTGATAGATTCTAAAAAAAGTTTTTGTTAGCAGCGATTAGTGATAAGCTATTAAAAAGCGTATAAAAATAATTAGCAAACTGCAATGAATTAATAGGTTCAGTTGTATGGACTAATATACTTTATTAGAGGATATTAATCGGCATCGCTTTTTAAATTTTTCTGTTTTTTTTATAAGAGAGGGTGATTTGTATGTTATTAGTTGCTATTATAGATATTGGTTCGAATTCAATTCGTTTAACAATTTACGATGGTCACGACCCGCAAAAACTCACAATTATACATAAGGCAACACATTTTACACGTTTGAGTTCAGGTATGAACAAAACAGGTCGTTTGGCCCCTGATAAAATGGCTGAGGCTCTCGCTATTCTAGCTGAATTCAAACAAATTATGAAAGAACATAATGTGACACGGTATAAAGCAATCGCAACCGCGGCTGTTAGAGCTGCAAGTAATCAAGCATACTTTATTAAAAATGTTGCTGAAAGTACAGGTATCGACATTACGGTTATTTCTGGACTGGACGAAGCTTATTATGATTATTTAGGTGTGATTTCAGGATTGCCGAATTTAAAAGATGCGGTCATGGTTGATACGGGTGGTGGCAGCTGTGAAATCGTTTATATAAAAGATGGCAAATTACATGATAGTACAAGTCTTCAAATTGGTGCAGTCACTTTATCAGATAAGTTTAAAGCAACTGATTATCATTGGACAACAAATATGAAAGAACAACTTGCCTTATATGTACACGATGAAATTGCTAAAGTTACATTTCTTAATGGTTTAAAAGGCATTCCTTGCGTCGCTGTCGGCGGTTCAAACAGAAGTCTTATGAGAGTTTCACAAGGTAATGAAAATAGCGTACAAGGCTGTGAAATGACTAAAAGAGAAGTTATTTCACTCATCGATACTATTACGGCACAAACAATTGAAGAAAGAAAAAAAATTATTGCTTTGGGGGAAAAGCGTGCAGAAAATATTGTTGCTGGACTAGCCCCGATAAAAGAAATTATACAACTAATTGATAGCCCAAAGCTAATATTTAGCGAGAAGGGCCTTAAAGAAGGTGTTTTATTAAGTATCTTAACTGAACAATAAAAAAAGAAGATTTTATGCAGTTAAATCGCATAGAATCTTCTTTTAATTTTTTTTCCAGAGAACACCTTGTTGTGTTAAGGTCTGTTTCACTTTGCTTTGAAGAGACAGTTTTTTTAATTCACAGGTTACTTTTTTCTCCGTCAAATTTAGAATGTTTGCTATATCTGTGCATGTAGAGAATCTTAAAAATTCCATACATTCTTCAATTGTTAGATCTTCTTTTAATTTTGGTTCGCTCTTGAGTAACTCGCAAAAGATATGTTGATAAATATCTAGTGCATGTAATCCATCAATTTTCAAACCTTCTTCATCATGATAACGGTTAAAGAATACCAGACAAGGAGATTGTCGAACATCCATTTCTGTCGCAATTGATTGATCACACAAAAAGGCTTTTTCAGTAATACTAGAAGTTAAATCCAATTGGAATTCTGAAACGTCTAATCCTGACTCATTTGCAATGTCACTTAGGATATTTTTGTCATAAATATTTTTTTGACCAATATAATAAGAATCAAATAATCTTTGAATGAATTCAGTACCTAATCGGTGGCCTTGTAATTCAGCAGCTTTAATAGCATAAAAGATGGTGTTATCATTTTCTTTTTGTTCACAACTGATACAAGAACCAACATTTAACACATAGCGCAATTTGAAATAATTGCCATATGTTAATTTTAACTTCCGTACGAGTTGCTCGAGGTCCCAACTTTTTTCATTTAAAGGATTAAAAAACAAATATAATTCTAGAGGTTTTTCATTTCGCTTTGCCGGAAATATATTGTGTTGGAGGTTGTTCAACATAACTTAATCACCTTGCCCTAATATTTAATGTACCTTCATTTTAGCAACGAAACGTCCACAGGACAATTATTTAGCTTTGAAAATTAAAATTCTCTGTGAAACAAATGGCAATGTAAGCGTATTTTCTATTGCTAGGACTGATTTTTCACAGTATTGTAAAATCGTACAACTTTATTCAGTGTTGGACGTTTTTGAATGTCTAATTGCGTTAAAAGTTGTTGAAATTCGAGTTCACCCTGAATAGCATCGGTTACTTCAAACTCAATTTCATAATCTTCCTTATTTAAATAATGACTATGATCAAGAACAAGTAAGCCAGAGGCATAGGGGAATTCTACACGATTAGTATGTAGTTCACCAAAAGCAACAATCTCCTGAGGTTGAATATTTAAGCTTTTTAAAGTTGCTGTTACTTCTTTATTTGGCAGAGAAGCACCAGCCAATATGTCCTTGGTTTCAGATGGTGCTAAACTATCTGTTGTTTCCAATAAACCAACGGGTAAGGGCGTTTTTAAAGTTAGTTCGTGATTTCCAGAAGCAAATGTTCTAATGCGTAGCCCACATTTTTTTTCCTTTAGTTTAAAATCAGGTGTATCAAGATAGATGTTTGTTTGTGTTATTTGTTTTTTAGGGACGGATTTAAAGTGTTGTAGAAGTTTAGCGTACTCGTCTTTTGATAATAGATTTTTGAATTCAATTTCTTGTTCTTTCATAATTAAAACCACCTTTATAGTTAATAAAATAATCTTAGAGAAAACGAGTCAGCAATTTATTGGTTTAATTCTTTCTTCATAATAAAGTCAAATTGTTCATCTTCACCCATGAAGAAGGAATGTTCCCCCACTTTTCTGAACCCCATTGTATTATAAAAAGTAATGGCAGGCGCATTGAGCTCCAAAACACCCAACCATATTGATTTTTTATTTAAGGATGAGGCAATACTTATCGATTTTTCTAATAATTTATTGCCTAGTCCTTTTCTCTTATATAGTGTATCAATATATATCCGTTCAATTTCTAAACCTTCTGTATCAATATTTTCAGTTTGAGCATCTGCGATATTTAATTTTAAATATCCAGCAATAGTTTCTTCACAATAGATAAAATAAAATTGCGAATTAGGGTTCTCTAATTCGTTCGAGAGTTTACTTAGCGAATATGCTGTTGATAAGTAGTTCTGCATATCTTCAGGCGAGTTGTCCTTTTCAAATGTATCAGAGAAAGTTTTAATGCTAATACGTTGTAATGATTCAACATCACTTAATGTCACTTTTTTTATAAAGCCCATGACACTCCTCCTAAAATTGATTTATGAAATAATATTAACTGTTGTAAACTAATTATAACCGCTTTGTCCGTTTAAATAGTTATTATAATTTAAAAATGTTATATTTTACCTTGAAATTGTGAGTTATACGTGGTGCTTATTCTTGATTTTAGAATTGACGACTTTCTTCAATTCTTGAAATTTCTGACGTAGCCTAGTAACTATTAATATAATTGGTGATTAGATATAATAATAAATAAAAAGAGACAAGGTGGTGGTGTCAATTAATAAGATAAATAGAATACTCAACTCATCTTATTTTCTGTTTTTGATGGGATTTATTTCATGGGCTTGTATAGTCGCTCCGGCTTATAAATTTAAGTTTATAAACTATATTCCTCTTTGTCTTTCATTAATCATTATTTTATATACGCCGATTGTAAAATTAAGCTAGACAATTAAAAAAATCATTTGTGATACACTCAAATTGTATTTCCGACGAAAGAAAACAAGGAGAGTGATCACAAATGACCTATACACATCTTACTACAGATGAACTCGTTTTAATAGAATCATATTATCATCAAACTAAGAAAGTTAAATTTGTTGCAGAGACTTTAAAACGTTCGAGACAAACTATTTATAATGTTTACAACGCTTTAGATGATGGTTTATCTATGCTAGATTACTACCAACGATACAAAAATAATAAAAAAAATTGTGGGAGACTTCCTATCCTTTTACCTGATAATGAAACTGACTATATTCAAAAGAAAGTGGCTCAAGGGTGGACACCAGACGTGATTATTGGTCGTAACGAGTTTCCTATTTCTTGTTCTGTTCGTACTCTTTATAGACTATTTAAGCGTGGCTATTTTAACTTAGCCGCCTTACCAATGAAAGGGAAAAGAAAGCCGAATGGTCACAAAGAAAAGAGAGGTAAACAAGCTTTTAAAAGAACGATTCATCAGCGTGATAAGGAAAATCGTCACTTCAAAAGTGAGTTTGGTCACCTTGAAGGTGACACTATCGTTGGCAGAAATCATAAAAGTGCTGTTATTACCTTAGTTGAAAGACTATCAAAAGTAATTATTACGTTGAAACCTACCGGCAGACAAGCAATAGATATTGAAAACAGTTTAAACAACTGGTTTAAAACAATTCCCACTCATTTATTTAAGTCTATTACGTTTGATTGTGGTAAAGAATTTTCTAATTGGAAATCTGTCAGTAACTCCAATGATATTAATATCTACTTTGCTGATCCAGGTACTCCCTCACAAAGAGGGTTAAATGAGAACTCCAACGGATTATTACGCAAGGACGGACTACCTAAGAGAATGAATTTCAATGAAGTTGATGAAGCGTTCATTCAGTCTGTTGCTTCTAAAAGAAATAACATTCCTAGAAAGTCATTGAACTATAAAACACCATTGGAAGTATTTTTGAGTTATGTTAATAATGATATTTTGTCTAGCTTAATTTGACAAATAAAAATATAAAAAAAGGAACAAACAAAAACAAGTAAATAGCGGTTTTGACTTCACTGTAATAGGCCATATATTAAATTATTTAAAAAATGAATACCAATTACATAATATATATTTTTGGTTTTAAGATAAATTAACCCCAAGAATAAACCGCCAATTATATAAGGAAACGTTCCAATGAGACTATTTGTGAAAAAATAATGTGCCATTCCAAATAAAATTGATGACAATATTAATAAAAATAGAGAAGTTAATTTTCTTTTGTGATTACTATACAGAAAATTATATCTAAAATATAACTCTTCGTTGATAGTTGTTAGGAGATAATAAACCTTAATAATAGGGAGGAACACCACTTGTATAGGATGTAAATTTTGTAAAGTAACATTCGCTTCCAGACTAACTGGATAGTTAAACATATTTAAGTAAATCATGAAGTCATTAGCGGCATTCATGATATGTTGAAATAGAAAGGCACCTAGAAAAGAAAAAAGAAATAGCTTCATTTTTTTTCTTTTGAAAAATTGCCAGTCATGCTTTAAAACAGTCTTATGTAAATTGATACTAACAAAAAACAATAGAGTTACAGTGAAAAAAGAAGGGAGATGTAAAACAATAGAGTGAGGATACTCTGGTTCTAAAATTTTCACTGCACTATTAATTACTAATACCTGAATTGGTAAAATGGCGAATGCCAATATACGTTTTTTCATGAATACCTCCTACTAATAAAAGAAAAGCACTCAATTATAATGAGCGCTTTTTTTATTGCTTCTATAATTACCTAACATGATTTTCTGTATAAGACTGTACTAATTTTTTTCTTGCGGAGTCATTATATATTTTCACTTCAAATTTAACATAAACATTACGAGCATCTTTAGAAACATACTTTCTTGTGGTCCAGTATTTTTTTTTCATCGCATAATTAGATTTTCTTAATGCCTCAGCCGTTGCAGCTCCAGCGAAAAACTTGCTTTTGGCTTTTGAAGATAGTACGGCCATAATACCTGCCACGAAAACGCTAGCCTTAGATTTTATATATTCAGGAGTGACATTATTACCAGTGTAAGTTGAAACATATTTCCAGTTCATAGGAACCCCTACAGGTAAATTAACTCGGGCGCTAAATTCTGGTACTTTAGCAAACTCTCCGTTATTTAAAATAAGAGGTTCGTAGAGGTAAGGAATATTTTCTTCGATGATATTTTCCTCATAACTTACGCTCGAGTCCGATTCGTTTTTTTTCAATATTTAATTCATTTGGATCCATACTATCTGCCAAAACAGTAGTAGTAACTGAAACTAGCGATAAAACAATTAATAAACTAAAAAAACCGATGCAGTTTTAATAAACATATTACATTCTTCCACCGATTTTTCGGAAATTACAAAATATTCTGCCTTTTCAATATGTGAATGATACTATATATATATACATGTCAATAGTAGCTTTGCATATATTTTTTTTGGAAACAGGTATTATATGCCTACTCTGTAAGTGATGAATTTAAATTTAGAGTTCTTTATGTAAAGGCTATAATATCTATTTAGAAACAACAACGTTAGTAAGTGAGTTGTTTAAATCATTTTTTTAGTCAAATTGAAAATGTGCAATCAATTTCATGATCGTGACAACGACACCCATGTTTAAAGGGGTTCTAATTAGTAGATTAGGGGAACTGTGGATACTTAGATATATAATTATCTTAGTTAATAAGTTATGCACTTTTATCAGATTAGAATTAGAAGGAATGAAAAAACCGAAACTAGTTGAAATTGATTTAGATAAAATTTTTACTAATCCCAGAACTGACAAATGTTATTTACGGTAATAAAGAAGTTAATTGTAAAGCACTCAGAATGAATAAATCTATATTGTTGACATTTAGATGTGAAACAGTCAAAAATGTTATTTTTAGTCAGTTGATACTTATAGATATTCTTATTTTGTGAAGTAATATTATTTTTTCGAGTTTCTCTCAGCGATATAACCGAGTAATAATAACATGAAACTGATTTGCATAATCGCTAAACTTAAACGACCGAGCCAACCTGGGATAATATTTTCAATGCCAATGAAAATGTGTAGAATTGGAAGTATCGAAGTGAAAATCAGTAAATATAACGTGTTTTTCAAAATTTCATCCTCCTAGGGATAATTATTTGTTGAAAATCAAAGTCATTAAAATAATTATAAATCTTAAAACAAGACGTAACATGATAAATTATTATTAAAATTAAATAAAGGATATAGAAACTATTTAATTATCGATGATGATTTAAATGTGACAAGTAATATGAATGTTAAAATTTTGAGAGGATAATTAGTCACTCAAAATGTGTGTTATTGATAATTTTAGCATAAAAAAGCGAGCTGCCTTCAAAACGCCTGTCATATATTTTTGATACCCATATGGTTTTAATCTATTGAAACGCATTGAAATTTCTAAGCAATAGAAACACCTATATAACACTGTTTTTTCGGTGTTTATTTGTGCTTATTTAATCACCCTATGGTAAACTATAAAGGTAGCGTAACATTAAATAGAGGTGAGTACAATGGAAGATTGGGATGGATTTTTAGCGCCATATCAACAAACTGTGGCAGAATTGAAAATGAAATTAAAAGGTATTCGTACGCAATTTAAATTAGAGGGGAAACATTCTCCAATTGAATTTGTTACAGGACGTGTCAAACCAATTGAAAGCATCGTAGATAAAGCCTTGAAAAAACACATTTCAATCACACGATTTGCCGAAGAGGTCACGGATATTGCTGGTTGTCGTGTTATGTGTCAATTTGTAGAGGATATCGTTATTGTTGTTGAGCATTTACGAAAACGTAATGACTTTAGAATATTAGAAGAGCGTGACTACATTTCAAATAAAAAACCAAGTGGTTATCGCTCATATCATTTAGTGATAGAGTACCCTGTGCAAACAATCAATGGTGAAAAGAAAGTGATTGCCGAAATTCAAATCAGAACGTTGGCTATGAATTTTTGGGCAACAATTGAACATTCACTCAGTTATAAATATCGCGATGAGTTTCCAGAAGATATTAAAGCGCGTTTGCAACGAGCATCAGAAGCGGCTTTTCAATTAGATGAAGAGATGTCTCATATTCGTGATGAAATCCATGAAGCACAAACTTATATACAAAAACAACAAAGTCAGCATAAAACAACTATCCATACTAAAAAGAGGTGATACAGGTGAAATATGCCATTCGAACACGACATGATCTTATGTCCCAAGAAATTCGCAATCATTTAAAAGAACGTTTTGATACACTGGGGCTGAGTGAAGATAACACTGAACCGGATATCGTTGTAACAATCGGAGGCGATGGTACCTTGTTAGATGCTTTTCATCATTATGTTGATCGCTTAGATATGACAGCTTTTGTAGGCATTCATACAGGTCATCTGGGCTTTTATGCAGACTGGTTACCTCATGAAATTAATGCTTTAGCTGAAGGCATTGCACATGGGAAATATAGCATTGAGACCTATCCGTTAATTGAAGTTAGAATGAGTAAACTAAATGCTGAACCTCAAAAATATTTAGTGCTTAATGAGGCGACGTTTCGCTTAGCATCAGGAACATTAGCTGTGGATGTGTACTTACAAAATGAATTATTTGAATGTTTTAGAGGCGATGGTTTATGTGTTTCTACGCCAACAGGTTCTACGGCTTATAACCGTTCACTTGGTGGTGCAATTATTCATCCAACAATAGAAGTGATGCAACTAACAGAGATGGCATCAATTAACAATCGCGTTTTTAGAACAATTGGTTCACCTTTAATTTTACCGAAGGATCAAACAATTAAGTTGATACCTACGGGTGCAAAAAAATGTATTTTAACAATTGATCACCATACTGAATTACATGAAGATGTCACGCGTTTAGATTATGAATTATCAGGAAAAAAAGTGCAATTTGCGCGCTTAAAGGCATCAACTTTCTGGAATCGTGTGCACAACTCATTTATTAACTAATAGATAGAAGGAACGAAGAAAATGAAATTAAGATGGACGGCTCTTGCCGAAGAAAATGGATTACTTCTCAGAACTTTTTTGAGTCATCATCATGTATCTAAACGATTACTTGCAGCTATTAAATTTAGCGGTGGTGAAATTCGTGTGAATAACCATGTGGAAAATGTAAGATATAAAATCGTAACAGGTGATATTGTCACTGTTCAAACACCAATAGAGCAAGAAAACGAGTCATTAATACCTGAAATTGGGCCTTTAAAAGTGATTTATGAAGATGATTTTTTATTGATAGTTGATAAACCAGCAGGCGTTGCATCAATTACTGCGCAGTATCATCCAACCAAAACAATGGCGAATTTTATAAAAGGCCATTACTACTCTAAAGGTGAAAATCAAGCTATTCATATCGTCTCTCGTTTAGATAAAGATACATCAGGTATTATGCTTATTGCTAAGGATCGATACAGTCATGCAAGACTTAGTGAATTACATCAGCAAGGATTGGTTAAACGTAGTTACCGTGCTTTTGCAAAAGGAAGAATTGAGACGAAAAGCCCGATTATAGAACCAATTGGACGCCAAGATGGTAGCATCATGGTGCGTGAAGTGCGTTCAGATGGGAAGTATGCCGAGACACACTTTGAAGTGTTAGAACGAAACAAAGAGTGGACGGATGTAGCTGTAGAATTAAAAACGGGGCGTACACATCAAATACGTGTGCATTTTCAACATATTGGGCATACCTTAATGGGTGATGATATGTATCTTGGTGATATGAGTGAAATTCAACGCCAAGCACTGCATAGTGAAAAATTAACTTTAATCCATCCGTTTACTGATGAAGAAATGTCTTTTCATTGTGAAGTGCCAGCTGATATGCAAGCGATGCTCGATAGATTATAAAAAAATAAAGAAACGCATGATATTTAGAGAACTATCATGTAAAATAATAAGAGAACTTATTTCATTAGGAGGCTATTATGCATTTAAACTTTGAAAATAAAACATATTTAATTATGGGTGTTGCTAATAAACGCAGCATCGCATGGGGGATTGCCCAAGAACTTGATAAAGCAGGAGCTAAATTAATTTTTTCATATTCAAAAGAACGTTCAGCAAAAGGATTGGTAAAATTAGCCGCAGACTTATCGGATTTAAATAAAGAAGCACCGATGGTGAAATGTGATGTTACAAGCGACGAAGATATCACAACAGCAGTGACTGAGTTAAAAGAAAAAGTGGGTACTTTAAACGGTATCGTTCATTCAGTCGCGTTTGCTAATAAAGACTTTTTAGGTGATGATTATTCTGCAGTTGATCGTGCGAGCTTTGCTCAAGCGTTGGATATCAGTGCTTACTCGTTTACAGCAATCATTCGCGCTGCGAAGTTAGCAGACTTACTTGCTGAAAATGCAAGCTTACTAACGTTAACATATCTAGGTGGAGAACGCGTTATCCAAAATTACAACTTAATGGGTGTAGCAAAAGCTGCATTAGAATCATCTGTTCGATACTTAGCAAGTGAATACGGACCAACAGGCGTTCGTGTGAATGCGATTTCCGCAGGACCTATTCGTACATTATCAGCACGTGGCGTTGGAAACTTTAGTGAGTCACAAAAAATGGTTGAAGAACGCGCACCATTACGTCGAGTTACTACAGTTGAAGAAGTTGGAACGACGGCTGTATTCCTCTTAAGTGATATGGCTAGTGGCATTACAGGTGAAAATATTCATGTCGATAGTGGCTACCATATTATTGGCTACTAAATAGTAAACAGCAAAGCAAAGTATGTAGCTATCAAGCATCTTTGCTTTGTTTTTTTAGATGTTGTTTTACATTCACTTCAGCTATCACGTATAATGAAGTATGAAACTAATCGAAGGGAATTTACGCAATGAAAACTCAAAATAAGACAATTGTACTGGTTGGTTTTATGGGTGTTGGTAAAACAACTATCGGAAAAAAAGTTGCTAAAGCGTTAGATTTAACATTCAATGATAGTGATAAATTGGTAGAAGAAAAAGTTGGTTTAACAGTCAAAGAAATATTTGATGTTCATGGCGAAATATATTTCAGAGGTTTAGAAGAAGCCATGATATTAAGCTGTTTGTCTGAGGATCAACCACAAGTTTTAGCACTTGGAGGCGGTGCTTTTATCAATGATCGTATCCGTGAAGTCTGTATTGAAAAAGGGGATGCTATTTTCCTGAAAATTAGCTGGGAAGAGTGGAAAAAAAGAGCTGATGATTTGCGTCCAACGCGTCCATTACTTCAAAAAAATAGTGAAGATGAAATTCATACATTATTCGAAGCGAGACAGCAATTATATTCCCAAGCACCCACAACAATAGTAACAGATAATTTAACAATCGAAGAAATTGTAGAAGCAATTCAACAGCGATAATATAACTAGAGAGGAAGAAGCTAAATGAATGGCAAACAAGCTGCAGGAGAACGTGCATTAGACTATATTGAAGATGGTATGGTTGTAGGACTAGGAACAGGTTCGACTGTTTTTTATTTTTTACAAGCATTGTCAAAAAAAGTAGCAGAAGGTTTACAAGTCACAGGCGTCGTTACATCAATTCAAACGGCTAAATTAGCAGAAGAATTAAACATCCCTTTAATGGATTTAAACGATGTTAAAGTGATTGATGTGTGTGTGGATGGTGCTGATGAAATCTATACTGAATCAGGACATATATACGGAATCAAAGGTGGAGGCGGTGCGTTACTATTTGAAAAACTAGTGGCTGAAACCGCAAAAATGCGTATTTGGATTGCTGATGATGCGAAGGTGGTATCGCATTTAGGAGCGTTCGGTTTACCTGTGGAAGTTGTTCAATTTGGTTATATGCAAGTTTTCCAGCAATTAACAGCTAAAGGATATGCACCGAAGCAACGCTTGAATGAAGATGACACCCCTTATACAACAGATAGTGGTAACTATCTATTGGATTTACAATTTGAACCAATCACTGACCCGATATCTTTGGCAACAGAACTTAAAATGATGACGGGTGTAGTAGAACATGGTTTATTTAATGATATAACAGAAGTAACTATTATTGCCGATGCTACTGGATCAGCGATGGTTACTGAAATTTAAGTGTCTCTTTAGAATAGAGAATAACCTTTTGTGGTGACTTATCACAAAAGGTTTTTTTGTATAAAAAAAGAGCAGAATAATCTGCTCCAGATGGTAGACAAAGTCTTGAAATACTTCTTTTTTTGAATATGATTTAAGTGCCTTTGACTACGATATGAGAAGTTTGAATAGAAATGCTTTTTAAAAATTAAAGTTGTCAGGATCAGGACCGGTACGATGATCTTCATTGAGAGCATCAATCTTAGCCATTTCAGCAGCGGACAATTCAAAATCAAATAGTTGTGTGTTTTCAGCAATACGACCAACATTGACTGATTTCGGTATGGTCACAATGCCATGTTGTAAATCCCAGCGTAAAATGATTTGTGCGGGTGATTTTTCATGCGCTTTAGCAATTTCAGCAATCGTTGAATCTGTAAGAATTTTACCATTACCAAGTGGAGACCATGCTTCAACAATAATTTGATGTTTTTCACAAAATGCTCGAAGCGGTTCTTGCGAAAGTTTTGGATGTAATTCAATTTGATTAATCATTGGTTTTATTTTTGCAGTTTTGAACAATTCTGTTAAGTGATGTTCATGGAAATTACAAACACCAATAGCGCGTACTTTACCTGTTTCATATAAATTTTCAAGCGCACGCCATGTGTCACTATATTTATCAGCTACTGGCCAATGAATCAAATAAAGGTCAATATACTCCAATTGTAATTTTTTTAAACTTTCATCAAAGGCTTTAAGTGTTGATTCGTAACCTTGATCAGCATTCCATACTTTTGTTGTTATAAATAGCTCTTCACGAGGGAGATTTGAATCTTTAATAGCACGTCCGACACTTTCTTCATTCTTATAAGCAGCAGCTGTATCAATACTAGTATAACCCGATTTAAGTGCATGTGTGACAGCTTCATAAGCTTCTTGACCATCTTTCGCTTGCCATACACCAAAGCCCAAACGGGGGATTTCAACACCATTTGTAAATGTAGCAGTATCTTTGAATTTCATAAAAAAAGCCTCCCTTAGATTGATATGACTAGTTTAACACTTACCACCAAGTGACAGTCAAGTAAGACAACTTGGTGAAGACGAGTATCAGTTGGAAATATAATAGTGCAGATGCTTACTGTGTTTTGTAGAGTGAGTGTAATGGATATTTTTTCGCTACTTCAAAAAAAGCATCGAATTATGTTCATCTACCCTTCACTGAAAGACAAACAACTCCTACAAAATGGATAAAACACTATCCTGACAAAGAACGTCAAAATAGTGTTTTATCCAATTTATTTGGAGCTAAACGTTTGTTGTTGCTTTCAATTATTCCAATTTCTTCAGTTTTGATCAAGTGTGAAGGTGCTTTTATGAATAGACTGGGATTTTATATTCCATATCAACGTGCCAGATACCGCCCATGTCCAAATAGCGTTCACCGGATGTAGCTACAAATCCTAGTTTTTCATAAAATAGTACAGCGTGTTCTTGAGCTGATAGGTATAAACCGTCTAGTTGATCTTCTTTAGCTGATTTTTCAATCGCAAGAATAATTTCACGGCCAAAGCCTTTACCACGGCCTTCTTTTAATACACAAATGCGTTGCACTTTGCCAAGGTTATCGTGAATGTATAAACGTCCAGTTGCTACTGGATGACCTGTTTCATCATCATAAGCTAAAAAATGTTCACATTCTGATTCTTTCCCATCATTATCTTCATCAGGTGAGAAATTTTGTTCCTCAACAAATACTTTCGCGCGGATGTTTTTTACGATAGCTAATTCCTCAGCATTCGTATGGTTGATTTTAATAACTGTCATGGTCTTTAAAACTCCTTTTCATTAAAAACTTGTAAACTAGCAGAGAGTTCCTGCTGCCAGTTCTTCCAAGTATGTCCGCCCTCAAACGTCCAACTTGAATAATATAGGTTCTCACACCAAATTTGTTCTAAGTGTTGATTAGGCGTGGTAAAATCACAATCCGGATTACCAAAGGTAGTATCAACATGATGCTCCTGTGTACCATAAACGTGCGATACTACTAAGGTTACAGGTGTCTGGGTACGACATTTTTCCAGCATATCTTCGTCTAAAAACGGCGAGAATAAACATACTTTACCAAAAGTAGATGGGTAACGCAAGCATAGTGCAATACTTAATGTTGCACCTAAGGATACACCGGCTAAAAAGCGACTTTTCGCATCCTGGAAGGAGGGGAGTTTTAAATCAAGATAAGGTACCAATTCTTCAGCAATAAAACGTTGATATAGTAAAAATTCTGAACCATTAGGATGACAACGTTGTGCTCTGATTTTCACTGATTCGTAGGGAAGAAGAATGATAATAAACTCTTGGAGTTTATTGTCATTTATGTTTCGATCTATTGTTTTAAATAGTCTTCCAAACTGCATAAAATCTTGCGCATCTTGTGCAATTAAATAACGGTATTTACGCGTTGGTTCATAATTCGGGGGATAATGTATAATGAACGGCATCGTCTCATTTAGAAAATGGCTTTGTAAGTGATCCTGTTGATTCGTTTTTACATTCATTGTATATGTTCCTCCAGCTATTAAGTCTTATTTATACTTCATTGTTTTGATTGGAAGATGGAATAAGAAAGTAATAATTGTAATGACAAGCATCGAAATAAATACCGTGTGTAACCCACTGTAAAGTACATCTTTTAATTGAGCAACTGCTTCAGCAGCGATTGGTGCGTGATTAGGGTTTAATAGTTGTGTTAAATTATCATGTGTAACACCTGGGCTTTTATTTTCAGCAAGAAGACGTGTTGTCGTCGAGTTGAAAATTGTACCAAAGATAGCCATACCCATAACTTGTCCTAATGTACGGAACAATGTATTAACAGAAGTAGCTGCTCCCATATCTCGTGGGGCTACCACATTTTGAGCTGTGATTGTTGTCATAGTAATCGTGATACCAAAACCTAGTCCCATTACAGCAGAGGCACCGAGGAACATCCAAATGGTTGCATCTTTTGTAAGAACCATTAACCAAAGACCTGCAAGGCCAATAAAGAATGTTCCTAAACCAATAACACGACGGATACTAGAACTTTCAATCATTTTTCCACCAATAAATGAACCAATAATCCAAGTGATAGACATTGGTGCTAGTGTGAAGCCGGCAATTGTTGCACTTAAGCCAAGGATACCTTGCACCCACATTGGCATATAAACATTGACACCAATTAAGAATGCACTTGCTAAAATGGCAACTACATTAGCGAACGTAAATGAAAGGTTTTTGAACATTGGCAATGGTAAAATTGGGTATTTTGTTCGATTTTCTTGCCAAATAAAGAGTCCTAAAAAGAGAACTGCGATACCAAATGCTAATAATACATTTGGCGAAACCCAACTTAATGTATCGCCTGCGAATTGGAATCCAAGTAAAAGTGCAACTAAACCAATAGTAAGTAAGAACGTTCCAATATAATCAATTGTTTGTTCTGATTTTTCAACTTTTTCGTGGAAGAAAATTTGCATTAATATTATTAAAATAATACCGATTGGAACATTGATAAAGAAAATCCAGTGCCAAGTAAGGAAATCAACAAGAAATCCTCCTAATAAAGGTCCGAAAATACCTGCAATACCCCAGGCTGCTCCATTAAGTCCCATAACTTTTGCGCGTTTTTCAACAGAGTAAATATCAGCAATAATAATAAAGCTAAGCGGCATAATTGATCCAGCACCAATCCCTTGGATTGCACGGAAGATAATCAATTGTGTCATATCTTGGGCCAAGCCACAAAGAGCAGAACCAATCATAAAGACGATTGTACCAATAATAAAAATTGGTTTTCTGCCAAAGATATCTGCCAGTTTCCCGAAAATAGGAACACAGACAGCGGAAGTTAGTAAGTAGATTGAGAATACCCAGTTCATAATTGAAATACCATTCAATTCGCTGACGATACGAGGGACGGCTGTCGAAACAATCGTTCCTTCAATGGCAGTCATGAAGGTAGAAACAAATATCGCAACGGTTACCCATTTAACGTGTGTTGTTTTCAAAATCATTCTCCTTTTCATAAAAAAATAAAGTGAGTGCTAATGTATAAAAGCGCCACTACTTATAGTAACATAAATAAGAGAGAATACTTTTTATATTTTTCATATAAATGTTACCTGATTTATATTATTCCCTTTTTCCAAGAAATAGTATAGGACATATGTCTCAGATAGGTAAAAAAGGTGACTAAATGTGAACAGATATAGTTGAAGTGTTAATCGTTCTTAATTAAAATAGAGTAAAGGACAGGTGACATATAATGAAAATTACAACAGAATCTACAATGAACACAATTTTAGAATTAACAAATATTGCGAGCCCTACGGGTCATACAGAGAAGATTATGGAACATATTACGCATCGATTGGAAGCGGTTGGATTAGAGGTTCGTAACACTAATAAAGGTAATCGTATTGTAACTATCGCAGGTGAGGATAATACACAACACCGTTTATTAACAGCACATGTTGATACATTAGGTGCGATGGTTAAAGAAGTTAAAAGTAATGGTCGTTTAGCTTTAACTCTAGTTGGCGGTTTTAGATTTAATGCGATTGAAGGGGAATATTGCACGATTGAAACAGCAGATGGACGTAAATATACAGGCACAATTCTGATGCACCAAACAACTGTACATGTTTATCAAGATTCAGGATCAGCTGAACGTAATGCTGTAAATATGGAAGTTCGGTTAGATGAAAAAGTTGTATCAGCAGATGAGACTCGCTCATTAGGTATTGAAGTCGGTGATTTTATTAGCTTTGATCCACGTAGTGTGCGAGCGGGTGATTTTATCAAATCGCGTCATCTTGACGATAAGGTCAGTGTCGCTGTGTTGTTAGAAGCTTTGATGCTGTTAGCTAAAGAGAAAATAACATTGCCTTATACGACACATTTTTTAATCTCTAATAATGAAGAGATTGGTTATGGGGGAAATTCAAGTATCCCTGAAGAAGTTGTCGAGTATATTGCTGTCGATATGGGAGCAATAGGTGATGGACAAACAAGCGATGAGTACCACGTGTCTATTTGTGCTAAAGATAGTAGTGGCCCTTATCATTATGGCTTACGTCAACATCTTGTAGGGTTAGCGCAAGCGAGTGAGATTGCTTATTGTGTTGATATATATCCATTTTATGGTTCAGATGCTAGTGCTGCCATGAAAGCAGGCGCTGATGTAAAGCATGCGCTTATTGGAGCCGGAATTGAAGCGTCACACGCATATGAACGTACTCATAAAGAGGCAGTTGTTGCAACTGAGGAACTAGTTTGTGCATACTTATTCTCTCCTTTAGCCAAAAACTGAGAAAAAGTGAGCTGAAAACGTTCGCTTTTTATAAAAGAAGACTAAAGATATGTGTTGAAATATGCTATACTATTTTTATGTCAATTTATAGGATACGGAGGAATTCCGATGTAGCGTTAAACTATCACATCAGATTCTAGTAAAAAACGGAGGGTAACAATGGTAGACTCAATTCAAAAAGAAATTGAATCGCGCAAAACGTTTGCGATTATTTCACACCCCGATGCGGGGAAAACAACAATTACGGAGCAACTGCTTTTATTTGGTGGTGCAATTCGTTCAGCAGGAACTGTAAAAGGTAAAAAATCAGGTAAGTTCGCAACATCGGATTGGATGGAAATAGAGAAACAACGTGGTATTTCTGTTACAAGTTCAGTGATGCAATTTGATTTTGATCATTACCGTATTAATATTTTAGATACACCTGGTCACCAGGATTTTAGTGAGGATACTTATCGTACATTGATGGCGGTAGATAGCGCAGTAATGGTTATTGACTCGGCTAAAGGGATTGAGCCTCAAACGATGAAACTATTTAAAGTTTGTCGTATGCGTGGTATTCCTATTTTCACATTTATTAATAAATTGGACCGCCCAGGACGCGATCCAATGGATTTAATTTCAGAGTTGGAGGAAGTACTTGAAATTGGTGCTTATCCGATGAACTGGCCAATTGGTATGGGGAAAGAGCTTGTTGGTAACGTTGATCGTTATAATCATCGTATTGAACAGTATCGTTATGAGGATGAAGCGGATCGTTTTATTCCCTTAACTGATAAAAATGAATTACTCGGTGATCATGCTGTGAAAGAATCAACCTATTTTGATCAAGCAATGGAAGAAATTAACTTGCTTGATGAAGCAGGTAATGAATTCGATCAAGAAGCCATTGCTAAAGGTGAATTAACGCCTGTATTCTTTGGTAGTGCTTTAGCTAACTTTGGTGTTGAAAACTTCTTATCAACGTTTGTTGATTTTGCACCATCTCCACAACCGCGTAAAACTGAAGAAGGTAATTTAGTAAATCCAACTGATGAGAAATTTTCAGGCTTTATCTTTAAAATCCAGGCTAACATGAATAAAGCACATCGTGATCGTATTGCATTTGTTCGTATTTGTTCAGGATCTTTTGAAAAAGGAATGAACGTTTATTTAACAAGAACCGGTAAATCAATCAAATTGAATAACTCGACACAATTTATGGCTGATAGCCAAGAAATAGTTAGTCACGCTGTTTCAGGTGATATCATTGGGTTATATGATACGGGTAATTACCAAATTGGGGATACGATTACAATGGGAGATAAAAACTTACATTTTGAAAGTATGCCACAATTTACGCCAGAATTATTTATGCGCGTATCAGCGAAAAACGTTATGAAACAAAAACATTTCCATAAAGGCGTTGAACAATTAGTCCAAGAAGGTGCAATTCAATTGTATAAATCTTGGCATGCAGGCGATTATATGCTCGGTGCAGTTGGTCAATTACAATTTGAAGTATTTGAGCACCGTATGAACAATGAGTATAATTCTGAAATCATCATGGAACCAATGGGCAAGAAAATGGCACGTTGGATTAAACCAGAAGATGCAGACGAGAAATTGGCATCTAATCGTAACATGCTTGTACGTGATCGTTATGATAATCCAGTCTTCTTGTTTGAAAATGAATTTGCGTTACGCTGGTTCACAGATAAAAACCCTGATGTAGAATTATTTGAATTAATTTAATAAAAGTATCTTCACACTCGGTTCAAAACGGAAGATATTGGAATAATTGAAAGCAACAACAAACGTTTAGCTCCAAATAAATTGGATAAAACACTATTTTGACGTTCTTTGTCAGGATAGTGTTTTTGAAATTTTGTAGGAGTTGTTTGTCTGTTGCTAGAGAATGAAAGCAACAACAAACGTTTAGCTCCAAATAAATTGGATAAAACACTATTTTGACGTTTTTTGTCAGGATAGTGTTTTTTTATTGCGAAAATTAACATTAAACGATGTGAATAGAACAATGGATCAATTAAATGGATAGTGATTTTAACGGAATTGGTTTAATTGTAAATAACAGGTGGCACTATAGGATTCTTCTAATCAAATAAATTCGTTTCTATGTCAGTAAATAAGCTATAATAAATAAGAGAGTGCATGACGATTTTATAATGCGATTGGGGGAGTAATTGGTGAAAAGACAGTTATGTCTATTTATGATGGTGATGTTTTTTAGTTTGTTAGTGGTACCTGTTCAAGCTGGAAAAATTGATTCAGAAACAAGGACTGTTGCCGGACAGATTGTGAAAGAAACTGACTACATGAATAAGAAACAAGATATTAGTCATACTTTTTTTAATCAGCAGGTGCAGGTTAACACATTACAATTAATGTCTGATGGTATTGTTTATCAACCGGAACAAATACAAACCTATACAAATTTATTTTTCAAAGCTAAGGTGAGTAATCATTTTAAGGAAACAGATGAATATCTAAGAAAAAATAATTGGTTTATTTATTTTAAAGGGAATGCTAAAAGTGAGGCAGAGGCGGAAGTAATGTTGAAATCCGTGAAAGAGCGACCGTTGGTTAATTATCAAAAAACTAATGAAGTCAAAGGGGAGAATACCTACACAATTTCAGCTTATACGTCTTCTGAAATTTTCGAAAGTGAAAAGGTAGTAAGGATTATGGGGACTTTTAAAGAATATGATAACGGACGTATTATGGGGGAAACAAAGCGTTATATTGAATTTAATACTGCTGAATTAATAGAGCACCAAACTGAAAAAATAAAATAGTTAATTTGAGAACAAAAAAAACCCGCAATATCTGCGAGTTACACAAAATTAGCAAGGTCTCCAGTAAAGACAAACATTAATAACAATCCACAAGCTATTGCAACAACAGCAATTAAAATCAAGTTAATAAACCCGAGTTTTGTTATACGACGTGCATTGGATAATGCTAAGTAGAAGGCTAATATTAAAAATAAGAAACCTAAAACAATTGCTATAATTGGTAATAAATAATAGTCCATTGATAAATACCTCTATTCATATTTTAATTCGACACAGCTCAATTGTATGTACACCTATTCTACACTGTTTAACAAAAAATGTGCAACTATAAACGAAAATATAATTGACGAGATAAAATAATCTATGGTATGATGAACTCAATTAAATAACAGTTTGACATTATGTGTCAAAGGGGAGTAGCGTCGTTATCTTTTAGAGATAACGAGATAAAGTCGTCAATACATGAATTTAATTCATCGGTTTTATCAACATATTTTTTATGTCTAGCGAGACCTTTGTCCACTTATTTATTTAAGGTGGGCAAAGGACTCGTTTTTTTTTGTTAAAAGTAAAAGCGATGTTTTTTGTTCTCTTAGTAGTCAATGTGAATTTAAGCAAATTATGAGGAGGCGATCGTATGGATGCAGCAATGTTATTACAGTATGGTTGGGTATTGATTGTTTTAATTGGGTTAGAAGGAATTTTAGCAGCGGATAATGCAGTTGTAATGGCTGTAATGGTAAAACATTTAGAACCAGAGCAACAAAAGAAAGCACTTTTTTATGGATTAGTAGGGGCATTAGTTTTCCGTTTCATAGCATTGTTCTTAATTGCAACACTTGCAAAATATTGGGAACTACAAGCAGCAGGTGCAGCTTACTTACTCTACATAGCAATTTCAAATATTTATAAAAAATATTCCCATAAAATCGGCAAACAAAAAACTAAAAAGAAAAAAGAAGGCGGTTTTTGGGCAACTGTTATCAAGGTTGAACTAGCTGATATCGCTTTTGCAGTGGATTCAATGTTAGCAGCAGTTGCTTTAGCAATTACTCTACCTAAATCAGGTTGGGGTGAAATTGCTGAAATAGACACAGCACAATTCATTGTAATGTTCCTTGGGGGCGTTATTGGATTAGTTATTATTCGTTTTGTTGCAACAGCAGTTGTTAATCTCTTGAAAAAATATCCAGCGCTTGAAACAGGTGCCTTTGTACTTGTCGGTTGGGTCGGAGTTAAATTAGTTGTTATGACATTAGCACATGAAAAAGTTGCGATTTTAGCGCATGACTTTCCACATGGTACATTATGGCAAAGCATCTTCTATGGTGTGATGGTTGTTATCATCCTTGCAAGTGTGCTAAGTTCACGTAAATCAAAGGTACCGACAGACAGTCATTAAACTCAATAGTAAAAATGTATTTGTTATTTTGCTCAATCAGAAACAGCTAATTCCTGTTCTGATTGGGTTTTATTCGTTTCTAGCGATGAAATAAAAAGGAAGAGGGTATTGTTATGGATACAAGTTTATTGCTGCAATATGGTTGGGTTTTAGTTGTGTTAATTGGATTAGAAGTTGTTTTGTCAGCGGATAATGCGGTTGTTATGGCAGTTATGGTGAAAGGACTTAAACCAGAAAAACAAAAAAAGGCACTGTTTTATGGTCTTTTAGGAGCAATGATTCTACGATTCAGTGCGCTATTTGTTATTTCATTGCTAGTAGATATGTGGTATGTCCAAGCATTAGGTGCTGTTTACCTAATATACCTTGCAATTAAACATTTTATTCCTAGCAGAAAACAAAAAAAAGTATCTCACACCAATGAAAAAGAACCTTCGTTTTGGGGGACCGTTATTAAAGTAGAATTATCTGATATTGCTTTTGCAATTGATTCAATTCTTGCAGCGGCAGCTTTGGTTATCACGCTTCCAAATACGCATACCTTTAATATAGGTGGTATGGATGGGTGGAAGTTCATTGTGATGTTCTTAGGTGGCTTTGTGGGTCTATTGTGTATTAGATTTGCAGCGACTAGGATTGTCCGTTGGCTTGGGATTTATCCGGTACTAGAAAAAGCAGCTTTTATATTAGTGGGTTGGGTAGGTATTAAATTAGCCGTATTAACTCTGGCTCATAAAGACATCGCTTTGTTACCCTTAAACTTTCCTGAAAGTGTGGGTTGGCAAGTGACATTCTGGGGTGTTATGATTGTGATAATTATCGGCGCTTTAATAAAGGTTAAACAAACACCTAAGAAAGGGTGAAAGGAAACATGTTGTATCAATTACGCTTGCGGTTACGAAATTTAACACCAGTGCAAGCTATCGTATCGTTTTATTTTGTAGCAATGACAGTTGCCACTTTAGTGTTGCTGATGCCTATTGCTAAAAAACCAGGACAAGATGTCTCTTTTATCGATACATTATTTGTTGCAGCTAGTTCAGTTAGTGTAACAGGGCTATCACCAGTAAGCCCAGGTGAAACATACAGCACATTTGGATTGATATGTATGATGATTTTCTTCCAAATAGGTGGGCTGGGTATTATGATGATGAGTACTTTATTCTATTTGATGTTAAGACGTCGTATTGGTCTAAAGCAACGCCGTTTAATTCAAACAGATGTGAACTCGTATTCAATGAGCGGTATGGTGAATTTGATTCGTGATGTGTTCATTATGATTACGACTGCTGAAATCATTGGTGGAATCCTCATTGGCTTATATACAATTCCGCATTATAAGGATGTTGGATCAGCATTCTTCCATGGCTTTTTCTTGAGTGTTGCGGCAGCAACCAGTGCAGGAATGGATATGGATGGCCTTTCAATGGAACCTTTTGCAGGGGATTATTTTATTCAAGTTATCGTTATGTTATTAATGATTATGGGGGGGATTGGTTTCCCTGTATTATTAGAAATCAAACGTTTCTTAATAGGTCGTAAGAAAGGGAAACGTCCGTTTCGTTTTTCTCTTTTCACAAAATTAACAACATTTACTTATTTTGGTCTTTATTTTTCAGGTGCACTTTTTATTATTTTATTAGAATATCGTAAATTATTTGCCGGTATATCCTGGCATCAAGGCCTTTTTTATAGCTTGTTTACATCCGCCACAGCACGAAGTGGGGGCTTCACTTTGTTAGACTTGAATCAGTTTTCAACGACTACAATTTTAATTTTAATCGTGTTCATGTTTATTGGTTCCTCACCAAGTTCAACCGGTGGAGGTATTAGGACAACAACGTTCGCTATGACTTTACTTTTCATAGTTGCAACGGCTCGTGGGCACAAGCACGTTCATATCTTTGGACGTGAATTTTTAGAAGAAGATTTAAGAAAAGCATTATCCGTCACGATGTTCTCCGGCCTATTGTGTTTTGGTTCAGTATTAATTTTATCCTTCACTGAAACAAATATTCCGTTGCTATCGTTACTCTTTGAAACTGCATCTGCGTTTGGGACCTCTGGTTTATCATTAGGGGCGACAGGTGATCTATCAGTGATAGGGAAATTAGTCATTATCATGTTGATGTTTGTTGGGCGTGTTTCGATGATGTATATTCTTTTATTCACAGCGGCATGAACAGATAATGAGTATGGTTTCCGTTATCCAAAAGAAAAAGTTATCTCAGGTTAAGATGAATTTTATTATTAGGGGGAGAGTAACATTTCAATAAAGAGACTAATAATCGTGATCATTAGTATTGTTGTACTTTTTATAATTGGAACGTTATGTTATAACAATTTTATAAAAGAAAAAACAACATCACCAGAAGCAAACACAGTAATAAAAAAAGTGGCGACAAAACCTAAAAAAGAAGTTAAAAAGGCAGAAACAGTAAAATGGATAAAACAAACAGAACCGGTAAAAATACCGATTTTAATGTACCATAGTATTTCAACTGGAAATTCGTTACGAGTGCCACCTGCTGAATTTAAACAACAAATGGCTTTTTTAAAAGAATCGGGTTATTATACTTTGACGCCAGCAGAGATGTACAAGGCATTTGAGACAAATTCATTGCCGTCTAAAAAAGTAGTGTTACTAACGTTTGATGATGGTTATACCGATAATTATACCGAAGCGTTGCCAATTCTAGCTGCTAACAAGCAACAAGGGACAATCTTCATGATTACTGATACAACTGGAAAGAAAAATCATTTAACGCTAGCACAAATGCAAGATATGATAAAAGATAACATTACAATTGAAAGCCATACAGTGACTCATCAAGAATTAAATAGCCTCAAAAAAGAGTTGCAATTGAAAGAATTAAGCGATTCGAAATTATTTATTAAACAACGACTTAAGCATGATTCAATTTTAGTAAGTTATCCTGTGGGACGTTACAATGAAGATACGTTAGCAGCTACAAAAGAAGTTGGTTATAAAATGGCAGTTACAACAGAACCTGGACTGGCATCAAAGGCTGACGGTTATTTCAAGTTGAAACGCGTTCGAGTTGTACCAGGATTATCACAAGAAAGTTATCAGCATTTAATTGAAAATGGATTGTAAAAGGTGTTGACGTAATTTAAATCGTATGGTAAGATAAATCTTGTGAGTTTAAATAATACATGAAAGAAGAAGTTTCCGCTTCTCGCCTTGTTGACATTAGTGTTTTCAGGCTAACAAACTATTTAATTAAGTCTGTTTGCGGGTATTTCTGAGATGAAATATCCGTTTTTTCATGTTTTTGAACATCATGCTAGGTTCAATTTAATTTGGAGGTGGATTATCATTAGCAAAGACACTACTTTGATCAATGAAAACATTCGTGCTCGTGAACTTCGTGTAATTACTCAAACTGGTGAGCAGTTAGGTGTGCAAACAAAAATTGCAGCGCTCGAACTTGCTGAACGTGCAAATCTTGATCTTGTTCTAGTTGCTCCGAATGCAAAACCACCAGTAGCCCGTATTATGGATTACGGTAAGTTCCGATTCGAACAACAAAAGAAAGATAAAGAAGCGCGTAAAAATCAAAAGACTATTACGCAAAAAGAAGTACGACTAAGTCCAACAATTGATGAACATGATTTCAATACAAAATTGCGTAACGCTATTAAATTCTTAGAAAAAGGCGATAAAGTGAAAGCTTCTATCCGTTTCAAAGGACGTGCGATTACACATAAAGAAATTGGATTAGAAGTTCTAAACCGTTTTGCATCCGAATGTGCAGAAATTGCAACAGTCGAATCAAAAGCTAAAATGGACGGACGCAGTATGTTCTTAGTTTTAGCACCGAAAGAAAGCTAATCGGAGCAGCAAAAAACATGCTGTGTTAATACAAGGAGGAAAAAATCATGCCAAAAATGAAAACACACCGAGGTACAGCTAAACGTTTCAAAAAAACTGCTTCAGGTAAATTAAAACGTGGACGCGCTAAAACAAGTCACTTGTTTGCAAACAAGTCAACTAAAGCTAAACGTCATTTACGTAAATCAGCATTAGTATCAGCTGGCGATATGAAACGTATCCGTCAACAATTAGATAACATCAAATAATCGAAGTCGTCTAAGAAACGACAAAAAATCATTGTTTTTAAAATCAGGAGGGAATTCTTATGCCACGAGTTAAAGGCGGTACTGTAACACGCGCACGTCGCAAAAAGGTCATCAAATTAGCAAAAGGTTATTATGGAGCAAAACATATTATTTTCAGCGTAGCTAACCAAGCTGTAATGAAAGCAAACATGTATGCTTACCGTGATCGTCGTCAAACAAAACGTAACTTCCGTCGTTTATGGATTGCACGTATCAACGCTGCAGCACGTATGAACGAATTATCTTATTCTAAATTAGTACATGGCTTAAAATTAGCAGGTATTGATATGAACCGTAAAATGTTAGCTGAATTAGCAGTTAATGACTTTGCAGCATTCACACAATTATGTGATGCAGCTAAAGTTGAATTAGCTAAATAATAACATTTAACCATCCACTTTAATTAGTGGGTGGTTTTTTTTTGAAACACAATGATAACCTGCATTTTATAGGGAAGCTTTAAAAGCGAGTTCTTTATTTTTGGAAGGGTAGAACGTTGCTACTTTTATGGTAAAATAGAAGGGCACAGTCTTAAGGACTGAAATATTTATCAGGAGGCTACAAACATGACTTTAAAACATATTAAAACAATTGTAACTGATATGGATGGCACAGCATTAACATCAACGAAAGAATTACATCCTATTACACTAGAAGCGTTTGCTGAATGGCAAGCACAGGGCGGCAATTTAATTATGGCAACTGGACGGTTAGATTTAGGTGCACGTTTATATGCGTCACAGCTGAATATCAAATTACCAGTGATTTCATGTAATGGTGCACTTATTCGTGACTGGGAAACAGGGAAAGTATTGTATAAAAATGCCGTACCAATGTCAATCATGGAACAAACGGTTTCAATTGCCAAAGCACATGACGTACCTTATCACATTTATACGACAGAACGTTTATTAAGCCCTGAATTATACGGAACAATGACACGTTATGTAAAAATGAATGAACAAGCAAAAACAGAGGATGAAAAAACACCTTATACAATTACTCCTGATATCCTTGGGGCATTACACGAGGATGAAGCAATGCTAAAAATGCTTGTTATCATTGAAGATAATGAGCTATTAAATAAAGTGCGTGCTGAATTCCTTAAATTAGATGTTGAAACAGTTATTTCAGGACCAAACTTATTGGATGTTATGGTTGGAAACAGTACTAAAGGCGCGGCAGTAGAATGGTTGGCTGAACACGGTTATCTCGAATTAGAAACAACTTTAACTTGTGGAGACAATGAAAATGACATTTCAATGCTACAATCAAC